>CAYGSO010000051.1:0-3255 GCA_964352445.1 uncultured Pseudohongiella sp.
AACGCCATTCGCAACAGCCGAATCAGCAGCGGTTTGTATTCCTCTGAGCAACTGCCGCTGCAGAAGCTGCTGATTGAGATTGACGCTAGGCAATCGGATTGGAATGCAGTGGAGAAGAATTTGATCAATCTACTGTCTCTTGTTTCAGCGCAGACCAATCTTGATCCAACCCAGGTGATCAACGAACTGCAGTGGGCATCGAATATTCGACAGCTAGCGATGAGAGAAGACAGCGAAGACCGGCTAGCGCTGCACATTATCAACGGGACAATTCTTCATGAGTCTATGGTTGTGCTTGCTCAACAAGCAAGGCTTACGAGAACCGCGCTTTATCCTCAGCTATTGCATGCTTTAGCAAATCAGTACTATCTTGAAACCACAGCAATCATTGCAGGGGGCAGCACCAGTCATCGGCTGCGGGTGACTAACCAAGGCTCGAACTTGGTGGACACTCGCGCAGAGGCAATCGAAAAAAGGTACCAAGCTGGTTTGGATAAGCTCATGATGATTAAGGCCCTAGCGGAAAACCCTTTAACCTTGGCATTTTCTGAACTAACCATTACCGATTGGAAGGCGTTGTTTAATCACTCAGAAGACATTAGCGCAGACTACGAGAGAATCTATGCCCAATTCGTCAAGGCCAATGCACCCACAAAAGATATTGACCAGCTGTTTGCCTCAAACCGAGTTCTGCCAATGATGAGTTTGCAGCTGGAATTTCACCATCAAAATTCAGCGACCTCACCTATGCCCTTAACAACCGCCTCGAGCGTGCAGGTGGCAGAGCTTAATCAGAACCTGCCCGGCTATGGCAATCACGTGGTGGGCTTAGAAACGGAAAACGAAATAGGCCGTAGTTGGGCTGCAGTGAGAGCCAAAGTAATGCTAGACCCCAGTAAGCGAAAAACAGTTCGCAGCGGCGGTTATCGCGTTAAAAGCTTTATCACCAGCAAACAAATCGATGTTATCGACGACACCCAGATTAACGGCTTAGATTTGCGAAGCACTACAAACCGCATGAAAGCCCTGAGCTTCCGACCCGTGCTGCGTAGTGGCAAAGTAGAAGCCTCAGTCGTTGTAGTTGACTATCTATTCAGAAGTGATGATCTGGGCGCTAACGGAAATCTTGTCGTGCTGCAGTAGCTTGGTATCGGGGCGGGCGACTAATGAGTGGGGTCAGATAATGAGTGAGAGCAGATTTAATTTCCAAGACCTGCGCCATCCAACCGCTTAAAAAGCTGTACTTTTTAGCCTTACCCCAATTATTCTAAACCGACTAAGCCAGCTCATCCAATTCGAGGCTGCAACGATGCCTAGCAAACGAAAGTCAAAAACTTCCTTAAGTCGGCGAGATTTTTTGAATGGCTGCGCCTTGGGTGTGGTTGCCGGTAGCACCCTATCGCCATTAGATGCCATCGCCCAGGGAACATTAGGCGCCGAAGCTTTATCACCGGACTACTACCCGCCAACGCTGCAGGGAATGCGAGGCAGCCATGCAGGCTCTTTTGAGCTGGGGCATGCAATGCGTGACGGCCGCCGATGGCAGGCCACGGCGGCGAGCGACGGTCATTACGACCTAGTTGTTGTTGGGGGTGGCATTAGCGGTTTGGCGGCCGCCCATTTTTACCGCAAACAGCATGGCCCCGATGCCAAAATTTTAATTCTAGATAACCATGACGATTTTGGCGGCCATGCTAAGCGCAATGAATTTTGGCATGAAGGCCGTATGCATTTAGTCAATGGTGGCACGCTCAATGTCGAAGCGCCGTCTCAATACAGCACGATTGCCGCTGGTCTACTGTGGGAACTCGGCATTGACAAAACGGCCTACTTTGCAAAAAACCGCGACATGTTCTCCATCTATAGCGATATGGGACTTAAAGGCAGCACTTTTTTTGATAAGGAAAACTTTGGCGCTGACAAGCTAGTAGTTGGCTATAACGAAATGCCCCACCGCGAAGCCATCGCCCAGTCTCCTTTGAATGGTGTTGCAGAGCAAGATGCTATCCGCCTTTATGAAACCCGTGAAGACTACTTTGTTGGGCTTAGCGCTGAAGAAACAAGGTTACGGCTAGGCCGCATGAGTTATCAAGACTACTTGCTTGACGTAGTTAAGTGCCACGCCGATGTCGTCAAATTGTTTCGCTCTTCTTTGCACAGCTCTTTCGTTGTCGGCCCGGACGCGATCCCAGCGATTTATTATCGCGACTCAGGTTACCCGGGGTTTGCGGGGCTTAATCTGGAAGACCTGCCCCGTAATCTTTTGGCGAATGAGCCCGGTGGTCAACACGGCCGCGAAAACTCCAAGCGGGCAAGCGAGGGTGATCCGGACATGTATTTTCCAGATGGCAATGCCACAATTACCCGATTATTAGTGCGATCGCTTATTCCAGGGGCAGTGACGGGCTCAAACAACGAGGACATAGTCTCCGCAGCGGTGGATTACAGTCTACTCGATCGCCCAAGTAGTGATACGCGGATTCGCTTGAATAGCATGGTGGTCGATGTGCGTCATGAGAACGACAAACGAGTGAAGACTAGTTACTTGTTAAACGGTAATGCTTATTCAATATCCAGTGATGCTGTTGTTCTCGCTTGTTGGAACACGATCATTCCTTACATCTGCCCGGATATTTCCGCCACCCAAAAGGAGGCTCTTGCCTATGGCATTAAATCACCATTAGTCTACAGCGGCGTCCTTTTATCGAATTGGCAGTCTTTCGTCGACACAGGAATCTCTCGCGTGTCAGCACCTGGTGGATACTTTTCCAGCTTCGGCCTGCAAGCGTCTGTAGAGATGGGGGACTACAAAACAGCACGCGATCCCCGCGATCCCATTGTTGTGCGTCTTTCTGCCTATTTTGATGCGCCCGGACAAAACCTTTCGCGGCGACAGCAGCATCTAGCAGGCAGAAACGAAATGCTAAACACCTCTTTTGATACCTTTGAATATCATATACGCGATCAGTTAAGCCGCGTGCTTGGGGCAGCTGGCTTTGATGACGAACGCGATATTCTAGGCATCACTGTGAATCGGTGGCCTCATGGTTATACCTACTCCTACAACCCCTTGTCAGACCCTGCTGAGTGGGCCTATTCCACCACAGCCAATCGCCCCTGTGTGGTCGGGCGGCAACGGGTAGGCCGCATTGCCATTGCCAACGCCGATGCCTCTGCAAGTCCGCACACTGATGGCGCAATCAATGAAGCGTATCGCGCGGTTACGGAGTTAGTTGAAAGCAGCTAAGCCTGACT
>CAYGSO010000051.1:3355-24530 GCA_964352445.1 uncultured Pseudohongiella sp.
TCAATGAAGCGTATCGCGCGGTTACGGAGTTAGTTGAAAGCAGCTAAGCCTGACTCAAGCGCTGCCTTAAGCAACCACGCTGGTTTTGTGCTTAAAGCGTAAGTCGTGATAATCATCGCAAACCGTGCTGCAAAGAAAATTAAGGTCCCATGTAACGCTCTTACTTCTCTCGCCCAGAGTGATTTTTTAACGCCCTGCCATTTTGGCTTTCTAGGATTTGTTCTAAGCGGGCTAAGTCTTTTATTTGCTGGTGAAGTCAACCTTGGCAGCGAGAAGTTCGTTTTAGTCAGAGCCAGCCACTGCCCCTAAAAAAATCAATCCACCGTTCTAATTGCGCTCAGGAGGTAAATTGAGTCTAGCTAGCTCGCGGCGAAAATTGGCGTGCGTGTTTCGATGGCGGTTAAGGAGTTAAATTACCTATTTAGTTCTCAATGATGAGCCGAGTGATCGCTGCTGTTTTGCCCGTCGGCGTAGCCTCTGTGCTGATTATATAAAGGGGTTTGATGCTGGGTTAGACTCTTTAATGTTCTAGGTGTGAATTTAGCTGAGAATACCTAAGCCTCGCCGTGACTTCACCGCTGGCGGCAAGCGTTGTTTTGAGAGCTTCTGAATTTACAGACTCGCTTGCCAACATGCGATACAACGCAATCTCTAGCTCGCCCGGCTTGTTGCTCAGCACTTGAGCTTCGCGTCGCATGGTGCTGAACAGCACGTTGGTTTGAGAGACTTACTCAACGGTCAGTGCCAGCTCTGCAGACAATTCGAGAACATGCTTCGGACTGGGATATCCGTTAAGTTCACCTGGCTTGACGAGCCCCATAGCGTCTCGATTGCGATAACCGTCAACTTCCGCAGCTGAGCGACTGTATAGCTCGTGTTTCTTGCCCAGAATACTGTGAAGACTGCGCGAAGACGCTACTTAGAGGCAAAAATGCCCGTGCTGCTAAGATAAAACACTTACTAATCAATAAACCCTCGTTAGAAATCAGGTTGCCAAGGTTCGTTTCAGGGCGGCTTATTGAGCCTAAGGTATTTTCTAGCTATCCGTGGAGTGAATACAACAAGACTTTTACTTTGGCAATTCCCCTAAAAAGAGGCAAATTACCATTCGAAATGGCGATCTGTTAGATTGAGAAATAATAAGGCTAGATCTGCCAGATACATTCGCGGCGTGAAAGCTCCTATAACTACTGGCGAGACAATGCTCTACTCTGCAACCGCTTCTAACTCATTGCGCACGGGATTTTTGCGATACATCGCCGTTCTCACTGCTCCCTCGGTCTCTGGGATGCACCTTCGTTGGCTTAGCTTGGTTAGCTGTCTTTTGCTAGTGCCCGGCTTAGCAGTCGCCCAAATAGACCCGGCTAGTAAAGAAGTTGAAAATGCCACTGCGGACAACAGCAATAACCAAGCTGGCACAGCAAATGGAGTTCGCAACGTTGACCCTGGCGCCACTGATTCAACAGTCGTTTATGAAGCGGAATTTTTTGCCCAGTTCAATCCTATCACCGCCAGCGATATGCTTGATCGCATACCGGGGGTAAACGTCAATGGTGGCAATAATGGCGGGCGCGGGCTGGGGACCGGTGGCAACCTGCTCATCAACGGGCAGCGAATTGCCGGCAAGGGCAACTCTGCCGGTGATCAATTGGGTAGAATCACTGCTGCTGAAGTTGAACGAATCGAGATCATTCGTGACACCTCAGGCGCGCTAAACGTGCGCGGTTCTGGCGAGGTGATCAACATAATACTCATCGCAGTGCCTTCACGCTCTAGCACCCAAGTAGAACTAATTCAGCGCCTAAACCACGACGACACCTATGAGATCGGCGGCAATATTGGATGGTCTGCTCAGGTTGGCAACTTTCAGACCCTCATAAATATTGAAAACCGCCCCAACTATGAAAACCGCGACAATCGCGAGGTGCGCATTACGCCCGCCGGCGCGCTTTTGGGCACTCTGTTTGAAGAGAATATACGCGATCAAGATGTGCAAAGCCTTAGCAGCAACATCAGTTACGGCTTCGGGCCACACCGTATGCAGCTCAATGGGCAGCTAAGCGCAGGCGACTTCCCCCGCGCGATTAGCCGCGACTTTGTAGACATCATTGATGAATTGGCGGTAAACAGCGTCGAGCAAGAACAAATCGACAATGAAGAAAGCAACTGGGAAATTGGCGGAGATTATGAGTACAGTTTTAAAAACAGTTCACGTCTTGCCATCCTATTTCTGGCTAACGATGAGATTCGTAATTCAGTGCGAGAGCGCTTTGTTGCTAATCCAGCCAACGAGCCCTTAGACAAAAACCTCTTTATCGATTCCCGTAGCGAACGCAAAGAACTCATCGTTCAGACTAACTACAACTTCACTCTGGCCAAAGACCAATCACTTCGAGTTGGCTTTGAACGCGCTATAACTGAATTGGACTCTGCACTGTTTATTGCTAACCGCTCAGATACTCTACCCCCGTCTGAACAATTTGGCGGCCTATCTCTCAATGAATCTTCCTCTAATTCTGGCACACAAGTGGAAGAAGTCAGACTTGAGGGCTTCGCGTTCCATAACTGGACATTAAGCGACAAAAGCTCTTTGGAGAGCAGCGTAGTCTACGAAACCTCAGAAATCACTCAATCTGGCGCCGTCAACAAGGCACGAGATTTCCAATTTTGGCGGCCCTCGTTTGATTACCGCTATAATTTTGCTGACAACTTCCGCTTTCGTGGCACGGTAAGGCGCAATGTTTCTCAACTTAGCTTCTCTTCCTTTGCTGCCACAACTAATAACGATGATCGGGATATTGATGGCTTCGCCGGCAATCCAGAATTAGAACCACAGACCAGTTGGAGCTACGAGGGCGAACTAGAATACCGCTTGCCCAATGACGCAGGGGTTATTTCTAGCAGACTCTTTTACTCCGATGTCGATAATCGCATCGGGCGAATTAACGCCACCGTCGACCCAGAGAGTCCGCAGTCAGCTACTGGCAACGTCGGTCCGGCCAAGGAATATGGCTGGTTTACCGAAGCGAGTCTGCGACTCAGTTGGCTCAATTTGCCCAATGCCATCGTGTCCTTCAGACTGGGTTTATTCGACTCAGAAATACTCAATCCTTTTATTAACCAAGAGATTCGCACCGGCGGTCGCGGTTTCGGCAATATTGACTTTCGTCATGACATCACGTCGTTTAACCTCAGCTACGGCATCGAATACAACCATTCTATATGGGGCGGCTTGTATGATGTTGACATCATCACCCGTACGCGCAATGACCGGAGGCGCTCTGTTGATTTATTCGTGCAAAAAATTTGGTTTGATGATTGGGTGTTCAGGCTAGAATCTGACAACACGCTAGGCGCGTCCGGTTGTCGCTATCGCGAGAGATTCGAAACCACCACGATTGCAGGCGACATTGAGCTTATTCAAGATTCCTGCAGCAGCCGCTATCGGCGCTTGAACTTAAGTATTCAGACGACTTTTTAAAAACCAAATTGATGAATCAGATTAAAAGGCGTGAAAGTTAAACCCCCTAGCAAAAGAGCCTCAGATTTAACTTACTCGACGGAAAACGGCAGTCAAGTTACTCTGCTGGCTTCGCAGTGTATATTTGGCTCAATCTTCATTGAGCCAAGTCGCAACTAGAGAACGCTGGGCGATTCAACATTCAAGCAAAAATAGCTATTACGCTGAGTTTCTAGCTTTTGCTAGCCTTTTCAACGGCAATTGCTCACGCTTTAACGAAGGTTCATGGCCTCCAAAAATTTATATCATTTACCTACTGGGCTTCACTGCCTAGGCAAAGGGCTTTTAGCAGAGCTTTTGCTAGGGTCTGAATGTGCGGCAACTTTGCAGGGTGATTTGTCAAAACAAGTGCCAGACGTTCAATGTACTTTGCTTGTGATAATTAGGCTAAAAATTAATGCCTAACCTCGAGTTATGAGACTTTAACCGGGTGTGCAAGAACTAATCAGAGTTTGTCCCAGCACTATATGTAGCCACCTCGCACGTCATGAATTGGCGCGAGGCAAGAACAATGCTTGGCATGAGTAAGACGTGAAGCCTTGTCACTAAAGATTGTCGGCTGACTGTAAATTTCGATACGAGCACATGATTATTGTTGTAGTTCGCTCAGCCGATTGTAGCTCAGCTGCCCAAGCTCGTCTAAAAGTTCACGCATCTGACTAACAGAGTTATCGTAGCCATCTGCTCGCAATCGATTGGAGAAAAAAAATGGCTCTCGAACCGTCGCTTCTTCATCAGCCTCTATTTCTAGCAGTCCCGACAAAACCACCTGACCGTCTTCCGTTGGATAAAAGTGATCAATGGATATTAATAAGCCCTTACAGTTGCCGCAGTTTTTGACAAAACTGTAGTCGGCACTTGCTTCATTTAAGTTGTTGATCAGCACCCGCCGAATAGAGTCGCTCAGGCCATCAGCCCAACTGTGAAAACCTGCCTGCTGAATTTGATTGCCTCCTTTTCTAATAACCAATCGGTTCTGTCTTAAATAATCGGGCAAATTGATAGGCAATAATTGGATAGATTCAGCACCAGGTCGACGCTGAACCTGAACTGGCAGGGGATCAAGCAGGTAGTAGCTAATGGATTGATCGTCTGTGGTTGATGAGCACGACGACACGGCAATCAACGCCGTTGTAAGTAGAATAAATCGAAGCATGGCTTAGTCCTCAACTGCAGGAGATGATCGGGGAAGCAAATCGGGCTGTTTAGTGCCGCCAAAAATCAGCGAGTTAGGCTTATTGCTAAGCTCCTGAATCAATGGCTGAGCACTGTTGAGCGTGGTTTGCAGGGACTGCAGTGTTTTTTCCAAGGACAGATAAGCCGAGGAATTTGGTTCCAGCCCATCAAGCGTCTCACCTAATTCTTTTAGTGTTGCTTCGAGAACGACAAGAGTTCCATCTGCGGTATCAACTGCGGCGCTAAGGTTATCGATCAACCCTTCAATGGGTAGCTGTTCAAACTTAATCAGCAGTTCCTCTATTGGCAGACCCTCTATTTTAGTAAGCACAGCATCGACTTGATCAATAATGCTTGCAATCCGCCCTTTGGCCGATGGAATCACTCTATAAGGACCCACTTGCTCTACGCGTTCGACTGGAGCGCCATTTGGCAGCAAGGAAATTTTAGAGCTGCCTGTTAGCAGATTGCCCGTGTCTATATAGGCAGTCATACCCTCTTTTATCCAGCCTTCGAACAACGCCTGAAACCTATCTAAGGCTTGTTCGTATTCTTCTGACAATCGCCCTGGCTCAATTCGTATAAGGACAGGAATGCTGGTTTCTGTTTGGACATTTCTTATCTCCGCGGCTTGGTCAAAGCCTAGCGATTGACTTTGCACAGTACCAAGGCGAATGCCGCGGTACTCTACTGGGGCACCCCGGTAGAGCCCGCCGACAGAATCATCTACAAGGACAAGATACTCAAGGAAGCGATAACTGCGCTGCTCGGCGATGCTCTGTTTGGAATCGAACAACTCGTAAGTACTGAGCTCAGCCACAGAGTTACCTGGCGTGGCACCCTCTGATATGTCGAACTGAACCCCGCCACGGATAAATGTATCTAACGAACCTATATCAATGCTTATGCCGTCTGCAGAAGTTTCTAGTGTCACCCCGCTGACATTCCAGAAGAAAGTATTGTCGGTAATAAGCTCATCATAAGGCGCTTCGACGAACACCCCATAACTGGCTTGTCTTAGCTGCGAGTCAAATTCGAAAGATTCTACTCGCCCCACTTCAAAGCCGCTAAAAATTACCGGATCGCCTATCCGCAGCTGTTTGCCGCCTTTGGATACTAGCCTTAAATGCAGGCCTGGAGCATCGTCAGCGGTAACCGGGGGGCGCTCAAGGCCGATGAACCGATCGCTAAAGATACCGGAGTTTCCAGGTGCTACTTCGATGAACGCGCCAGTTAGCAATGTACTCAGGCCAGAAACTCCTTCGACATCTATTCTTGGGCGAACAACCCAGAATTGGCTGTCTTGCTGAAGAAATTCCTCCATGGCTCTGTCTACTTCTAGCTCCACCAGAATCTTCGATTTGTCGTCGTTAAAGCCAACCGCCGTCACGAGGCCGATATCCACGTTGCGATTTTTTAGCAAAGTTTTCTCAGCTATGAGACCTTCCGCCGTATCGAATGTTATTTGGACCTGAACACCACGATTTTGCCAGTCTGAGAAAACCATCCAAGCGCCGATTAGAACAGCGATGACAGGCAAGAACCATATACTTGAGAACGTCGTCTTATCGGCTATTTCAGCAGAACTCACGGTTACTGATTCACCACTGCGGGCTTGGGAATTGTCAGAGGGATGCTCGGCATCTGCATTATATTGCTTGCTCATGTGTGCTCCAGTTTGTCCCAGATAAGCCGAACATCAAATTTTTGCGCTCCAAACATAGTCAGTATAACCATGGCAGCAAATGCACTTGCCGCGATACCAGGTTGAATAGACATCAGGCCTGCAATTTGAATGAGCGCCACGAGTATCGCTACCACGTAAACGTCAATCATCGACCACTTGCCCACAAACTCGGTCATCCTGTATAGGCGTGTGAGTTCATAATGGTTAAGCTTGCCAAGCTTATTGGTTGAATAACAAAGCCAAGAGATAGCGGCCATTTTTGCAATGGGCACAATAACGCTCGCCACAAAAATAACGGCTGCAATGAAGTAAGAGCCATGTTCGAGAAACAGTATGATTCCGCCAATAATGGTGCTCGGGCTCTGATTTCCCAAAACCTCAGTACTCATAATCGGAAACAAATTGGCGGGTATGTAAAACATGACTGCAGTAACTACAAAAGCCAGAGCTTGCTGTGTGCTATAGGGTGTGCGGATGTGCAAGCGCTCGCCACACCGGGCGCAGGTTGTTTGAGTGGCTTTTGAAAGCTTATGGCATAGCGCGCAATTCGCGAGGCCATGGTGAGCCGCACTTAGAGGCGGGTATGACTCAGAATGCACCTTACTTGCCATATTCAACCCAGTGCCAAAGGCGATGCCTATCTACTATTGAACTGACGTAGATAAACATTGGCACAAAAGCCACATAGGCCCAAAAAGAAACTCCGAGAGAAATCTCCGCCATTGCCACTACTTTGATCAATGCCACCAGCACGCCGATCAAAAACACTTCTGACATAGCCCACGGCAAAAGCCAGCTAATCAGTTTTCCGACTAGTACTGGGGAAGAACGTCGAATATTAAGTTTGATGGGAACTAGAACTGACAAAAGCAAAAGTAAATACAGAAATGGCAACAGCAGAATAAAACTAAACACTAAAAACGCCAATACAGGAAAGCCAAAGCTATACAGCTCGCTTGCAGTTTGCACAAGCGTGACTGCGCGCGACTGGCCTTGGGCACTGAAGGAAATAAACGGGTAGTTGCAGGCGATAACTAAGGTAAATACAGCGGTGATACAAAGAGCAATGACCGTGTCTAATGGGCTGTCGTGCCCCGCCGAAATTCCGTGATGGCATCTGGGGCAACGCAATTGCTGAGCTGCCTTTAGCTTGATTTCAGGCAGCTCAATTAGTAAATCGCACTCATAGCAAGCGATCAATTGAGCATTGTTCATATCAGCATCTCTCTAACTCTGTCGCGGCCAACCAATCAAGCATTGATTGCGCTGACGCAAGGCATTCACTGCCAGTACGGTTTATCGCTGAATAGCGAATCGTTAATAGGCAAGTCTGGGAAAGCAACAGCTATTGGAAAATTGGCAATAGACTCGATTGGTCAACGCTACTTGGAAATAGTAAACAGTATATCTGAAGCGAAGTATTGTCCAGCATCGCCAGCGCACTGACTAGGTGCAGCGTTGAGCGCCTGCGAAATGTTGCTAGACTGGCCAGTCTTCCCCAACCTTGCGGCGCGTGGACATGATTGGTTAAAGATGGCTTGCCCTTGTGCTAGCGCACAGCCCGGGCCATTCTTTGCCACACTCACTAAAGTCATAGCTGCGGAATGTTACTTGTTGGTAACAGAATCCGCATCGGTGCGGGCAGAATCAGCAAGGAGCTGCTGCCGCTGCGAGGCAATGCATAAAGTCCGATGGCTTAAAGGCTTTTAAGCGATTGAGCGTGTGCAACCCAACAAACCTCGCTACTAATACTGACAAATAGATCTGCTCTCGGCAAGGCTTCCAAGACCGCTCCACTATTTAGTAAAATTGAGATAGCAAAGCGGCACTAAAAAGCAAAATTGAAAACAAAGTGTCCTTTATCTGTTAGGTGAACTATTCGCATACTGGTGACTATTTATCATTCAAAGCGATATGAATCTGCCTACAACCTTTTTTCTGAACTGATTGAACCCTCGTTGGATCAAAGTCCTCTAGTTTATGGTGTGCAAAAAGAGGGATACCACAGCCAAGGGTTGTCGGTGCTTCGGTTATGCTTAACTGGGTTAGTAGGTCTCGTTCTAGAAACGAAGAAGCTAGCTTGCCTCCACCTACTAACCAGATGTGATTGGGATTTTTATCGGTTGATTGCAGCAGAAACTCATCGATTGTTTCAACGACATTCAAATTCGCTCCCGGCAGTGGCTCAAGTTTCTTGCTTGTAACAACCCAGGTTGGCACCTCACCATAGGGCCAGGAGCCGTAATGAAAAACAAAATCATAGGTACCCCTACCCATAACCAGACCATCTACACTTGCAAAGAACTCTTCGTAACTCGACCCCGATTCATCCCCGTCCAAATCATCGAGCCAAGAAACATCACCGTCTAGAGCCGCGATAAATCCGTCTTTGCTCATTGCGCAGTAGTAGGTAATTTTCATTGCACAAACCCCAATAGAAGAGCAAAAGGTGCTGGGTCAATTTCTCCAGCCACAGAATTGACTAGAGCTCGCGCAGTGTCTTATCGGAGCGAAACGGCATCGTGAACTGTGTGTATAGGGACAACGATTCGCCAGTGCCATTGCCAACGCGCTCAACATTGGGCGTGCCATTAAATGTGCCAAACACTCTGTCCCAAAAAATTATGGTGCAGCCGAAATTTCTGTCGCTCTCATTTCGATCCAATGAATGGTGCGAGTGATGCCATTCCGCCGTTGTGAACAGCAACCCAAAAATACCAGAGCGCAGCGGCAAATTAGTGTGGGCCATATAGGCATTAACTAACACCATAACGATATAGACGGCGACCACTTCAGAGCTTGCCTGCAGAAAACTCAACACGATTACCGAGCCGATATTCAATAGCAGAAACTCTAAGGGGTGGGTGCGGTCAGCCCGGGCGGCGCTCATCTTGGTGATATGGTGATGAGTCGCATGCATGCGCCACATCAGCATGTAACGGTGCTGCAGGCGATGAATCCAATAATAAATAAATTCTTTCACAATCATAGCAACCACAGCGACACCAACTAAACCAAACATAGATTCGGCATGGAGCGACACTGGAAATGCAGATGCTTCTCTTAGCCAAGCGAAGGCATCACTAATGGGCGTGTCGTAATAGCTGTCAAACAGTGGCACCCAAATGAGTAACACGCTGAAGACCCAGAACATATCAATAGCAAAATCGCGCCAACTTAGTCGCCAGTCTTGGCGCTTGGGCGCAATTAATTCGAAAAGCAAAAGCACTGGAATACGCACCAACAGAATTATCGAGACTAAAGCTGCCGTGTCCATCCAGCCGTAAACCGCGGCAGACGCGACTAAAAAGCCAGCACCGAAAACTGCTAAAGGCTGTGGCAAGGTAAGCAAAAACTCTCGTGTACTGTTACTTTTAGAGAAAGGCTCTACTGCATACTGTGCATCTGACATCGTTCTTTTCCTTATACGGTTTATCTGTGTGGTGGCATCGAACAGCGCGCAATGAAATTAGGCCTTTTTCCTATCGGCGGCGTTATACTTGATTCACAATCTACTATAAAGAGTCTACGAAATGAAGTCGAGACAAAGGCACAGAAGTTAAAGCGTCTCTTATGGATGCCTTTTACCTCGGCTCATACGACTGCAGGGTCTAAGAAAAAAGACGAGTAAACTTGTCAACGGCGCATAGAAAAGAAGAGAACACTGACAAGTCAAAAAAACCTGGGTTATTTCTACAGCCAGCCTTACTGCTTAGTTTTATCAATATCCCTAAAGAATTGTGCAGCCCATGTCCAAGCTATGTTTTCGTTTCCAGCGGTTAGCATACTAGTGAACAAAACACGGCGCTTAAAAAGCGCTTTGCACTCTTCCAGTTTTAGCCCCTGCGTTCAAACACTTCGTCATACTCTCGTCACATAGTTTCCCTCATCATAGGCCCTAGCGCCGTGATGACCAAATTTACTGATTCACTACATTTTAATGGAGGCTGAAACATGCTGTATTCACGATCAAAAATATTTGCCCTATTGCTAACTAGCCTTCTACCCCCCATTGCTGCTGCGCAAAGCTGTAATTTTCGCAGTGTGTTTGTTGAACTAGCAGACGAGCTCAGCCCATGTGTTCTCGTGGTTGCCCATCGAGGAGCTCACGGCGCAGCGCCTGAAAACTCGGCCAAAGCTATTGAAGACGCAATTGCCATGGGAGTTGATATTATCGAAATTGATATTCGCTCCACCAAAGACGGCGTGCCTGTGTTGCTCCATGACCAGACACTTGATCGAACCACAACTGGGAGTGGGCAAATCGCGAACATGACCTTTGAAGAGGTTCGGCACCTACGTCTTTTAAACAAGGCCGGCGAAGTGACTGAACAACGCGTTCCAACTCTAACTGAGGTGTTAGTTCAGGCAAAAGGCCGTGCGGTACTCGATCTCGACATTAAGAGTGGCCCTATCGAGAGCATTGTAAGCCGCGTGGTAGAGACCAGTACCATCAATTCGGCTTTGTTCTTCAGCGGCAACACAGAGACTTTGCAGCAAGCCCTTAAGATGAGTAGCTCCTTGTTAATTATGCCGCGGGCAAGAGACTTAGTTTCTACGAAACAGCTTGCTACCGCTTTCTCGCCTGTGATTATTCACATTGATTCAAGCTTCAACAACAATTCCACGATAGAGGCTGCGCGATTTAGCGGCAGCAGGGTCTGGATCAATGCGTTAGGAGCGAGCGATGCGATGATTCTTTCTGGCCAATATGGAGAAGCCCTAGAACCTCTATTGGCCCAGGGTGCCAGCATCATTCAAACGGATCATCCACAGCAAGTGCTTGCATATCTCAGACGAACCGGAAGGCGCTAGCAACAACTACCTGTATGTTGCCGCTCACCTAGTCGTCAATGATAAGGCGAATTTGGTTAGTGCCAGTCGGTTTTTATGACTCGTTTTGTTGTGTTTTAAGTAACCCTATTGGCTTTACAGCTCGGCAAAGCCGCTTTACAACGACAGCCACTGTTGCCAGTCAATTGTTCTGCCGGGATAGCCAGGGTTCTTGAAGGGCCAGTCTTGTTTTACCCAATTAGTTACCGTGTCAAACAGAATAGTATCGTAACCGTCGTCTATAATATCTGAGCGCACCCACATGATGATCTCTGCGTCAAAGCCACTGGCACTCGATGGGGAAATATAAATACAGCCAAGCACCCGCTGTTCATCGAGAGAAACCACGGTGAAGGCAAACGATGAACGTATTTGAAATTCTTTTTGATGCCAACCAAGGTCGATCAGATCTTGTTCAAAGGTAAGGTCTGCTTCAGGCCAAGTGTCATTCGGACCAAATACTCCCAGTAGATGTTCCCTGCTAGTCATTACCGCATCGTAGTCTTTGACAACGTCATTAATGGTAAGTGTTCTTATCCTGAAGTATTGGTTTTCAAGCAAAGTAGGAACTACGAAGTCTGCCGGCACAAAAGGTTCCGACTGGGCTATACCTATGCCAGGGATTGCCATGAGCAGCGAGGCTAAATATCCGATAGTGTAAGATTTCATTCAAGGTCCTCAAACTGTTAACCGCGAGCGTGACAGCGTCTCATAATACTGATAAGGAGAAAAGAAGATAGAGTCGCCTTTAATTCTGATCTTTGAGATCAGCGCGCTGACTCTGTACAAACAAAGAATAAAGGCGAACAACATGCGATGACTGATAATATGTTAACAGTATTGGCCGGCTTTCGTTGCCTCTCTATCCAGCCTTATTTAGCCGCACTATCTGCACCCAGCAGCTCTTGTTGATTGAAGTCAGAATACGGCATTTGAAAACTACTTCAGGGTGAATCGCCATACTCCTTCCCAATCACTAGGTGGCGGGCTAATTCTGAGTTTGGCTATTCGTTTCTTTAGTAGGAGCGTTGGGCCGTCATCGGGATTAAGTTTGAGGCAGTCTGACAGTTTTTCATCCGCCACGTCCCAATCCATTTCCCGGTAGGCCTTGAGTGCGTTTTCGTAGGTATGAAATAGCTGTTGTAGCTGCGGCTCGGCGCTTCCACTAACTGCGAAAAGCTCATAGATCTGGGTCGGTTCAGATTTCCCGGCGACAGTGACCCGATCAACCTCTCGTACCACGAACTGATCTCCTATTCTTATTCTCGTCAACTCATCTATTAGAATGCGAGTGCCATATTTCTTATTAAGGCTTTCCAATCGAGACGCTATATTTACCGTATCGCCCATTACTGTGTAGGATTTGGCATTTTCAGATCCGATGTTCCCTGACAGAACTTCACCAGTGGCCAAACCAATTCTAATCTGAAAATCAGGGATGCCATTTTTAAACCCCAATATTTCGGGCAATGCGGCATTCAGCTTTTGGAGTTGCTCAAACTGAGCCAGGGCAGCACGACAAGCTAGGACAGCATGCTCCTCCTGCGCAGTGAACGGAGGCCCCCAGAATGCCATAATGCTGTCGCCTACATATTTATCAATTACCCCTTTCCCGGCGACGATAGGTTCCGCCATGGTATTGAAATAGCGATTAATCAACCGCACCAAGCCCGCCGAGGTCAGAAGTTCAGACATGCTGCTGAAGCCTTTGACGTCAGAAAAAAATATCGACATTTCCTGTTTGTTGCCAGTTACGCTCAGCCCATCGGGGTTTTCTAGTAGCAATGTATCGACAATTCTAGGGTCGACATACTTGCCAAATAATTCTTTAACCCTGCTGTTAGCTCTTAATTCCTTTGCCATGAGGTTAAAGGAAAGAGCCAATTGCCCTACTTCATCCTGAGACTGGACGATGGCTTCAGTGTCTAAATTGCCCCTGCTTATTTCGTCAGTCTTTAGTTTGAGATCTCGGACAGGATTGACCAAGCGAGTCGTAACTATTGACGAGAAAACGATTCCAATGACAAAAACAGCAAAAGTTAGGAAAAAGTTTTGACGGTATATCCCCATGATCATGGCTTCGGCCGACTCGATCTCAAGAGCCTGCGTTGAATTAAGCTCTTCTAAACTGCTTAGCAGGGCGAACAACTCCGAATCCAGCTGGTCAGCCTCTGCTTCAAGATCGAACACCTGCTGTTCTGTGTACTGAGAATCTCCACCGGCCAAGGTCTCGATGATAGCTTTAGCGTGGAGAAAGAACTCTCTATGCTCTTTTTCAATATTTTCAATTCGTAGTGTGATGCGGCCAAACTCAAGGGCATCTTTTGGGCTTAACCACTGTGGCTCCGATAGAGTGTCCTTCAATATAGTGTCAGCCTTTATAAGCTCATTGCGGACATCACTCTCAAACGATAAAAACTCATTGAGATCAGACTGGTAGCTTACTGATGAATTCGGCCCTGCTGCGTTTTTACGAAGTACTCGCTCAATGCGAATTTCTTCTTGCAAAGAAAAAGCATCAATATTTGCTGCCACTCGGTTCAAAGGAACCACAACGTGGGCGAGATGCGACACCCTGAGCCGCACGTCATTGACTTTAAAATAAGAGATGACAAATGACACGCTGGCAGCAATTAACATTACTGTCACAAGCACCGCCGTCAGGCCGAAGACTTTGGTCCAAATAGACCTGATTTTTAGTAGATCTCTCATGTGTGTAGCGACCCGACTATAAAGTAATTGTAAATAAAGTGACAAAAGCTATCTCTAAATCGTAACCTTGTCCAGCTAGATGATTTGCAGGCTGTACGCCGTCCAATGGGCAATATGGAATGTGCTTCAAATCAGGGTAAGACTATAGGGTCCCTCCTCACTTCTAAGATACGAGTTACCGGTTCAGCCAAGAAAATGACCGTGGTTTGCCCCTTGATATAATCGACCGGGACCTAGGAGCACTAATATGAGAATAAAATAACCCTAGCTATAGTTAACTTATTATTCCATCAGTGCTCCTACCAAGGGATTTGAGAGCAATACCTTTTTCATGGAAATTGCGCTACGCTAGTCCTCTAAATAACGAGAAGAATCAAGTGCAATGCCTAACTATCTTTCAACTGGCTGGACCGGTGTCCGTGCGTCTTTAAGACTACTAAGGCGCTCTGCAGGTCAGCTGCATCGTAGATTGCCTGTGGCACCGGTAGCGACAGCAATTTTCTGCAGCGCCATTTTGGTTTGTACGAATTTTAAGCCAGCGATAGCGCAAGACAGTAATGCCTCGCTCAACCAGACCATAGCCGTCACACTGGATGGCCCAACTGATCAGTTGATTTTAGAGCGAATTTCCAACATCTACTCACAGCTTAGTCAACTAATTGAAATCAAAGTAAACGTTGTTGCGGGTGTTGTGACACTCACAGGCAACGTTTCTAATGAGGCCCAAGCTGATAGGGCCATTGCCCTTGCACGCCGTGTTGAAGGGGTGGTTACCGTTGAAGACAGCATCGAACGTATACTCGATGTGGAAGGCAACGTGGCTCCCTTGGTTGATCAATTCAGGCTAGACATTGATCGCTGGATACGCGCGCTACCATTGCTTGTTCTTGCGATTGGGGTCTTTTTTGTAATCGCTTTCACAGGGCACTTGCTCGCTAAATGGGCGGCACTTTGGCAAAAGGTGACACCCAATCCATTCCTTTCGGAGATCGTTACTCAAGCCATTCGAGTGACAGCGATTGTGATGGGGCTTGTTGTTGCACTGAATCTTCTCGGGGCTACCACATTGATGGGGACCATCCTTGGTGGTGCGGGAGTCATCGGCCTTACTGTAGGTTTTGCTGTTCGCGACACAGTAGAAAACTACATTTCAAGCATTATGCTCAGCCTAAGACAACCATTCAGGGCCAACGAACATGTGGTTATCAATGACTTAGAAGGACTAGTAGTGAGACTAACATCGCGGGCAACTGTACTAATGACTTTAGACGGTAATCATTTACGCATTCCCAACGCACAGGTTTTTAAAGCGGTCATACTGAACTATTCTCGCAATCCACAGCGTCGCTTTCAATTTGAACTCGGTGTCGATGCCCAAGACGACCCACTATTAGCCATAGAAACCGGTTTGGCGGCAATAAACAAGCTCGAATTTGTCCTGAGCGCGCCTAAATCGGATGCCGTAATCAATGCAGTCGGCGACTCAAACATTCTGATCTCATTTTTTGGCTGGGTAAACCAAGAGCAGACTGATTTTAATAAGGCGCGTAGCCTTGCCATACGAACCGCGAAGATTGCGTTAGAAGAGTGCGGGTTTACTTTACCGGAGCCTATTTACCGCCTGCGCTTTGACCAACTACCTGGCGCCATTGCGGATGCACCGGCTAATTTTGACAAGCGTACAATGAAGAGTAGTGAGGACACCCGACGACAACAAGAACCTAAAGACAATACTGGCAGTCTGGATGTGATACCTGACATGCATATAGAGCGCATAGTCGATCAGGAAAGAAAGGCTGTTTCAGAAACTGATTTATTAGACGTTACTAGACCTGTTGAGTAATTTTATAGAGTAAAAATAATGTTCCAAGACTTAATAGAAGCGGTCAATTTACAGCAGCTTGCTACACAACTCGCGGAATTTCTGCCACGTCTTTTTATAGCTATAGCTATTGTAGTCTTGACTATCCTATTTCTGAAACTGACTCGGAATTGGTTGAAGAAGGCCTTGTTAAAAGCCAGGTTTGACCGAGTCCTAATTGCCCTTCTTGTCGATAACGCCTATTTTTACTTAGTATTGACTTTCGGCGTTATCATGGCGTTGGGTCAGTTAGGCGTTAATATAACCGCCGCACTGGCAGGACTAGGTGTTGCAGGTATTGCCATAGGTTTCGCAGCTCAGGACACTGTTGCCAATTTTATCGCTGGCATTCTAATCTTCTGGGACAAACCTTTCATTGTCGGAGACTGGATTGAGACCGAGGGTCAATACGGCAAAGTTACTAACATAACCCTGCGAACTACCCGCATAAGAACACCTAAAAATACCTACATAGTAATTCCCAATAAGCGCATTATTGACGAAGTATTAGAAAACTACAGTAAGCACGGTGAATTCAGGGTTGAAGTGCCTGTTGGAATTGCTTACAAAGAAGACATAGACAAAGCAAGAGCCGCACTTTTGAAAGCTGCAAACTCATGTGATTCCGCGCTGCCAGAACCGAAGCCTGATGTTATCGTGTATGCACTGGGGGATTCGAGTGTGAATCTTAAAATAAGAGTTTGGGTCGATAATGCTGAAGACAATAAAAAGACTTACTTCGCATTAACTGAAGCGGCGAAAAAAGCACTTGATTCTGCTGGGATTGAAATCCCGTTTCCGCACTTACAGTTGTTCGTGGACAATGTGGAAGATCGAGTTTGGGAAAGTGCGGCGACTACTCTTAGTAAAAATAAACGAAATTAGAGCACTTGCAATGACAATTAGCCTCGTAATTAGCTAGCCGCTGGCCTTAAAAGCGCCGAACTAATTTAACCACCAACTGCAAAGCCAAGAAGCATCCGTAACATGTTGACGATATCTCTCCTCAAATCAGTTAGTCGTGTTAATGCTATCGATAGCAAAATAGATCTCTCCTTCAATTTCTTCGACAACCAACCGAAGTTCATAAAAGTCTTCTAATACTTGCATCCTAGGTATCGTAAGCACCCGTGTAAAAATGTCATAGCTTGGAGTCGCACTTAATCCCTGCATTCCGGGAATATCTACTACGCTCAATTTGTCGCCGCTGGTATTGATTGGAAATAGAGAATTAAATCGAATAGAACCAAAGGTGCTCGGGCCTGCTTGCTCTTCGCTTTCATCAAACTGCCGAAAATCTATCGCCAACTTTTGTATAGAACTACCGTCATACTCCACTTCATGAACCTGAAACCAGCCCCCCAATTTGTTATTACCTTTACCACCGCCACTGAAGTTCATCCCAGGCCTAGTTGGGGAGTTGAATGGGAACCGAGTCGCGTTTTCATAAACACGGACTTGCAGTAGATTACCTGTTTCGCTGTTAGTTTGAGGATTAAACGTTGGCGCTACAAAGGTAAAGGACCAGTTATTGCCGTCGTCAAACCGTAAGGCAGCGCCTCCGGAATTGTTGGTTGAAAGAGAGAGCACCCCTTCCTCTCCATGGCTCCACAATACACTTGGCGCGCCTATTCCTCTCCCGACGAAACTAGTAGCATCGGCTTGCAGATAGATTTGACCAGTAGTTGCAGTGGCACCAAGTAACTGTGAGGAACAGAAACTGAAAAGAAAAAAGACTATTGGCACAGCGAAATTTTTCATATTTGCATTCTCATGATCTCAATCGTGAAGTTAGGGGGCATAATATTTAGCAATTATGCATGCTCCAACCGCTAATTCTGTGGGGTGGCTCACATAAGTAAAAAATGGCTTACGAGTTGGGTCAGACAAAAAGCAGCATTTAAAATGCGATAAGGTGCGAGCCATTGATCCCGTTAACTTACTAGCTAAACAAGAATTAGTCCCTTCGACCTTTTAATTTATTTCAAGTATCCAAAGGGCACTGATGAAACAAATTGTCAGGCCCGTTGTTCATGGCAGTAAATTCAAATTATTTCAGGTCAGAATCGTTGAAATATATAGCAAAAAAACTTAAAGCGCTCACTGCAAAATTTTCCCAAAATAAAGTCCTCGGCTCGATAACAACGTGAGGTTGAGCCAATAGCCTGAATCAAGTATTTCTGGACCCGTTTTATACGGCAGTCCTTCGTGTTCCGCCACTCTAAACTCACTGCTATAAACGCCCCTAGAGACCTAACTACTGTATTTTTACTCTTTTCTTTTTACGCTTCTATTTCCTGATTTTCCGTTTGCTCATTGATTAGAGCTTGTTATAGAGTGCCGCTTTCTGGCAAAGCGAGCAGCAAATGAAGTTTGACAAGGAACAGCAAGGATTCACCTTAATTGAATTAATTATTGTCGTCGCGATTGTAGGCATTTTGGCAGCAGTCGCATTACCTGCTTACAGCACCTACACCAATCGAGCCAGATTTAGCGAAGTAATAATTGCAACCAATAGCTTAAAAACCTCAATAGATCTTTGCTTTCAGTTAAACGGACAAACGATGTTGGCATGTGATGATGGAACCACGGGTAACGGAAGCCAAACCAGCCCTCCAGTGGCTAGCGTAAGGAACGGCGCCATAAACACACCGTTAGTAGACACTATTGATGTAGTGGTCTACGGCGCCGCTCAAATTGGCATTAATGTAACAGCAACGGCAGCTCTTGACAGCAGGACCTATCAACTTACAGGTATACCTGGCAATGGCGCCATCAGTTGGTCATTCGATGAAGCTAACTCCAATTGTGATGACGCAAGGTACTGTTAACCCGCTTGCTAGAATTGCAAAAAAATCACATTAATTGGCTGTCCATTAGAGAGGCCGAAAACAAAGTCAGGTCGAAGCTCGTCTTGTGCAGTTTGGATAAGATACTTCAATATCCCTAGTATCCTCAAGGCGAATAGCCTCATAGCTGACAGTCGCAGCCCGCTCGGCCAGTAGGTGCTCGACGTAACGAATAGCGAGCGTCGATAACCAAAGTCCACCGACAAGCCACAGCGCACACACAAACCAGATTAATCAAAGATTATTCCCGTCCCCTTTGTTCTTTTTCTCAAACGAGTGCAGGGGTTTTCCTATTTTGATGTCTGATAACAGGAGTAAGCTAGTTAGTAGAAGCCGTCCAGCAAGAGTTTGGAAAATAAATCTCTCCGACCCCTTTAATTCGCGGCAACTAAAGCTGTCAAAACATTTCGAAGCGAATAAGAACACTAGCAACGCTGGTAGGGAGTTTCTATTCAACTAGGGCGAAATGGACAGCAAGTACTGTTCATCCCCGCTTGAATACACCACGTTATAATCGGTCAGTCCATCGTCATTAACGTCTTCGGTTTCGAAGATTCCTACCTGGTTGACCTGAAAGTTAACAACTCTGCGAATAACATAGTCCGAGAAATAAGCACTTGTAGAACTGTCTGTGGCTAATTCTACGAGGCCATTACTTAGCAGTCGAACACTGCTTATGGAACCTGCCTGCTCGACATAGCTTGAGAGTTCATCATAGTCCAGCGGGGCAACCTCCAACAACTGCTGTCTGAACACCGAGCCTATTTTGTAAAACACTAGCAAGGAGCTTTCATTGAGCAGGCTTTGATTAGGGACAAGCTGAATTCCTTGCTCTTTGGCTGGACTTAGAAAACTTACTAGCGAAGGACGCAAATTAAATCTATCCCAGTAGCGATTGTTAATCACCACCACGCCATTGTCTTTTCTTTCCAACGGCGGCGTCCCCTGATTGACTTGCACAGTGATATTACCCCCAGCTGTTACGGTAAGTTCAGGCATAGCGACGGCGGCTAGTTCGCTCTGCAGAACCGAAAGACCTTTGAGGCCCGGTTGAAATTCGATACCTACACCCTGATCAGTTACTAAACGGCCGCTTTCGTCATCGCGAATAATGATCGCTGTATCTGCAGCTAGCGAAGTTCTTGTCGCGGCTATTGGACTCAGATAAATAATTTCATCGCCGATAGCGATCTCGATTAGCCCATCAGAGCCTTGGGCAAAACTCAAATCGGTGGACTTTACAACATCTATTAAGTTTATTGTTTCCAGTAACGAGAGAGTAGAATCATACGGCGACGGCTGCGCCAGATTGATTAATGCTGGCTGCGCTATTTCATCACTCGTATTGTCTATAAAGGTAAGGACAGGGGTAAAGTCTATATCGCTATCGGTTATAGTCACGGTAGTGGTAGCGATATCGCCCAGCGTGGCGCCGCCGGTAGGGACGCTCAAACTGATCTCAAAGGTTTCATCGAATTCGGCGATTGAATCATTAGTTAGCGAAACAGCGACAGATTTGGCGGATTCTCCGTCGAGTATTTCTACGACTACCTTAGTCTTTTCAAAATCATCGCCAATCACCGCTGTGCCCGCGACGGCTGTTAATGTTACCGTTACATCGCCGCTCTGGCCTGACTGCCTAAGAATATTCACCTCCGCACTCTCACTGAATTCTGTAAATGAATAGCTGTCGACAGCAAAGGACAACTCTCCTTCTTCATAATCAGTAACCGATACCGCCAAGACAGCATTGGCGCCTGTAGTATCCCCTACGAGGTTCTGCAGTACCAAGGTGAATGTTTCGGTACTTTCGATAGCCCTGTCATCTAGAATAGAAACAGTCACCGTTTTATCAGCAATGTCGCCGGCATTCCAAGTCAGAACCTGCGACGTAGTAGTAAAATCCTCACCACCGGTGGCTGTCCCAGCAACAGAGCTCACTGTGGCTGCTGCCGAAGCACTTGTATCACCCGATCTGGACACCGACACTTCAAAACTGGAACCGTTCTCTGCTATAGAGTAACTGGCTACAGTAAACTCAAGTATGCCTGCAACAGCCGTCGAAACACCGCTAATGAGAGGCAGCAAGCAAAGGAAAATAGGAAGGGTGCGATTCGTCATTAATCCATTAATCCATTCACAATTGGGTATTCATCAAGTGTAGATCAAAATTAATGAATTCGACGGAGTTCAATCAACTCTAAAGACTATTAAGGCGGCGCAGAGCGTTCTATGTTTACTCCTCGAGAAGCGGTTTTAACCATACCCAGAGTTGCGAGCGTGCTCGCAATCGTTACGCGACTTTTAATGGCGCTTCTGTTCCTTGCCTCCGGTGTATGCTTGATAGCAGTTATTAAAGTAATGCACGTAAAAAAGACCCACTAATTGCGCGAGCAATTTGGACAGCGCTAGCGCTGCCACGAAGAGGTGAGTAATTAATGAGAGTAACTATGACCGGTCACTGACAGCCTTTCCAGACAGACAAAAAAATCCCGACACTCAAACGAGCGCAGCATTGCGGTGTTTCTAATAATACC
>CAYGSO010000052.1:0-19853 GCA_964352445.1 uncultured Pseudohongiella sp.
ACGGCTACAACAGATTGATGAGAGCATTGAGCGGTATCTGGGCCAGATTGCCAGTGCTGACCGAGAAGAAACAGCAGCGAGAGTTTTACAGGGACACTGAGAGTTTTACAGGGACACTCATCAGATAACCAGTTGACTCAACAGTCACACTAGAACTTCGAACTTGCTTCATAGTTGACCGAGAATAATCGTTGTTTTGCTATCTGATAAGTGTCTCTCATTTGCAACGCGCTAGCCATAACCTAGGGTCTGAGACTGATGGTCCGGTATCGTAATCTTATTATTTTACAAATGTCCCGTCCTCAGATAATTGTCCGGCTATTGATAAACTCGTAAATCAAACTTGCGGCTTGATGCGTGCGCGTCTTTCACGGCTTCAAGCATTTGATCCAGCAGTACTCGATCCATCAGGCGACCGTTTTGAAATACGGCGTCTATGTTTCTGGTATTGTTGATATCTTCTAAAGGATTGGCCGAGAGCAGAACAAGATCGGCCGGACGGCCAGCGTCAATAACACCTGAATTTCGTTTCATCAGCTTGGCTGGGGTTGCGGTGGCAGCGCGAATAGCCTGTGCCGGCGTCATTCCGTTGCGGGTTAGAGACTCTAATTCCTCATGTAGTGAAAAGCCGGCGATCATGAGATGGGTGGTAGCATCAGTGCCGGCAATAATCCGCACGCCGCGCTCGACCATTTTTTTATATAGCACCCTGTGGGCTTCAGCCCGCGCCAACCAAGCCCCCTCGATATCCTCTCGCTCGGCGGCGGGGGTGTCCCGCGGCTGCTCGAATTGATTGCGGCCCGGTAGCCAGCCTACTTTTACATACGGACTGCCTTCTACCATTGCCGGGTTGGCATATTCCAGAGGGAGCTTTGTGAGCCAGCTTTCAAGATCAAATGCCTGCTCGCCAATCACTTCTGACAGCCAAAGAGTGCTGTTGACAGTAATGTCGTTAGCCAGCAGATCATCGATGATGGCATCTGCGCGTCTGGAGACGAACTCGGGGAATTCTTCGTTATAGTTATCAACACCCAGCGCCGCGTATTCGCCCTGCAAAGGCTTAATTATTTCCTCTATATGAGCGAGCTCTTGCTGCTGGGTGATGGCAAGCTCGTCCAGTGTTAAATCGAAAGGTAAGTGTCCGACAGTGTGGATGCCGATTTCTGCTGCTGCTTTATTCACAGCTCTGTAAGTATCAACGTCCATGTTGGCATAAGTCTTCAGTGCGTCGTAGCCATCATCCACCAGACCTGCCACTACTTTCTCAGCCCGCTTGGCATTGCCAACATTTAAGCGTGGGCCAATGAGTTGGTTACCCCAGCCCTCAATCTTGCTGGCTGTGAATAGCAGCGGTGACGCGACATAAATCTTAGGGCCGATGCGACCATTCTCTATTTCTCTTCGCAAGGCTATGTCTTCTTTGGAGCCGGCTAAGTCACGAACTTGGGTCACACCATTGGCGATATAAAGCAGCAAGTCATTGGGCTGTCTGCGCAGATGGACATGGGAGTCGATTAAACCTGGGATAAGGAACTTACCCTCACCGTTGATGATGCGTGCACCAGCAGGAGCTTCACCATCAGATATTTCAAGGATCTTGCCTTCGTCGATAACCACAGTGCGGCCTTCAAGCATTTCTTCACCGTTCGGCGATAGAACGCTTACATCTTTTATGGCAATCAGCTGAGTTTCGGCTTGAAACTGAGTGTGATCCACACGCTCGACTAGGCCGCCGTAGATTCGGTGGATGTGGATTTTGACTAATGACAGTGCTAACAGCGAAGCGATGACTATTGGAGTAATCACGCCTCGGTTCGCTTGTTTTAAATTTTGCTTGTTCATAGGGTCACCTGTAGCTTGAGTTATTTGGGTGACGCTATTTCAGCGAATTAAATGCTCATTGACGCCCGAACCGTTCGAATCGGACGCCCGGCAAGTCTTTTCATGCCTCCCGCTGCGCCAGCTCTTGGCGGTATTGGGTGGGGGTTTTGCCGGTAAACTGCTTGAAGATGGCGTTGAACGTACTCTTGGAAGAAAAGCCGGCATCTAAGGCAATGTTGAGCACCTTCTCTGAGTCGTTTTCTTCTAAACGCTTACGCACCGCAGCAATTCGATAGCCATTAATATACTCATAAAAGTTTTTGCCCGCATGTCTATTAAGCACTTCGGACACCTGATGTCTGCTAATACCTGTCGCCTCGGCCAGGCCGGAAAGAGTGAGGCTGCTATCGAGATAGAGTTTCTTGTTAGTTAACTCTGCCTCTATCACGGCAAAAAGGCTGGCCCGCATTGTTTGGTCTAACTCTCCGACTTCAGTGAGCCTGTTTTCGTTGACTGGTAAAGAGGCGCCGGACGCCTGCTCATCGGCAAGGCTGGGGATGGTAAAAAGCTGAGGGGTGCGCCACTGAGTAATGGCAATTAAGTAAACAAGAATGACCATGAGCGCGTTTGCAGTTTGAATCAAGGTGTAGGGTGCTGAGGATAGCGCGGGGAAGGCGTTTAAGACCCAAATTGCAATGGTGAAAACTTGCAGTACTAGAAACCACCTAAATATAGAAGGATTGAAGTTTGCGAGGGTAGCGTTTGCTTGCTTGCGATACTTCCAGATCATCGATGCAGTGAAACAGGCATAGATAAACGCCTGCGCAAACATTAGGTACTCGCTTGCCTGTAAGCGCCAAGTGTTGGGCGCACCGCCGGAAATCCACGCTGCCATTTCGGCGGGGTCAAGTAGAAACACATCGGCGGTGAGTAAATAGCAGCTGACAAAAGGTATAAAGAATGCGGCGTCACGCAGCGAGAGCGTTTTGTCTAAGAGAGCAGTGCGGCAATAAAGATACGCCAGAGCGCCAGACGACGCAGGGAAATAAAACACCCAGCCGGCAATCCACAGCAAAGGCAATGACTCAGAGCGCAGTAGAAATGGCAGTATAAACACTGATGCCATTAGAAGGCACTGTACGCCAAGAACTCGGCTAGCGGTGCTTAAGCGGGAGTCAAATGCCAATAAAGCGAAGAGCAAGCAGCCTTGAAAGCCACCAATTACTAGAAGATATTCTTGCAGTGCTGACACTAGTTCTTCGCCGCCATACCAATAGTCAATTTAATAAGCACAAAGTATAGCTTTGTCATAGTGAGTACAAGTGTCACTTTTAATGGCCAAATTAGAATTGATGCTTTTTGAAGGCGAAAGCCATATGAGCGTAGTAAGATCAGCCTACACAGAAGGTCTGTCTTTTGTTTTTGAAGGTAGGTAAATTTGGCGCTCGAGTAGTCAGTTCTGGGCATATTTGTACGTGTGCTTCTGGCACAGAATCGACCGTTAAATATCGACCCAAGGCAGACTCCCGCATCAGCCTCGCTTTTCAAGCGAATCAAAGTAGAACCCCCGCCAAATCAGTGAGATACTGATAGGGACTCGAAAACAGTCGAGCGTGCTTGCTTCTAGTCACAAAGCGAGTTTTCTCAATATATAAATGTTATGTGTCTTGGTGCCAATCATGAGCAATGATGACCGATTCCAAAAGGCAAAACGACTCGCTGAATTGACTAAGAGTGGTCAAGGTTATATTCGAGGCTCGAAACAAACTGTGGATCCAGATAGCCCCAGGGGAGTACACGAAGCTACAATGGGACGGCATAAAAGCGAACGATCGCATTCTATTTTGCGGATATTGAGACCATCTCAATATTGCGCTGTACTGTATACGTTCGAGCTTAAGGGATAAAGATATGAATGAGTATTTACCGATAGTTGCTGTAGCCATTTCACTGGCATCAATATTAATAAGCTTGTCAGTAGTTATTATTAGGAATAGGACTACATATCTGACAATGGCTGCTGATTTGAATCAGCAGCTAGCAAGAGATAAATCTATTACCGAACTCATTTTGAAGATGCGAAGAGATCCGGTTGATGCTACAGAAGTTGAATTATTCCGGTACCATCTGCATTTGTTCGGACTAGTGCAATATTATGATTCCGATAATTCGATGTTACGGCGATGGGTTCTGAAACCGATTTACGAAACGGGTTATGGGAGCGTTATTGAGGCAGCATTAAATTGCCCTGGAGGGGAAAAATTCTGGCGAAGCAATCGATCTGTTTTCAGTACACGAATGCGCAAGTTTATTGATGGCTTTATTGAGGCAGATGGTGTGGCTAATAATCGACCTCTCTATCCTGTTCCCTAAACAATGTAGAATCGTAAGCAAAGATCAATTAAGGTGAGGCTGACGCCCCGTTTATCATCCAGCGCGTTGAAGAATTATTATGAATCGTCCAAACTTTTATCATGCAAAGGACAATCTCGATGTAATAATCGATAGAGTTTTATTTGTGTTTTGTTTAGTGGTTCTCGGACACATGATTGTGCACGGTAAAGCCTTCGCGACGTTTTTAGCTGGTGGCAGTGATTCTCCTGTACGTGTTCCTTTCTCGAATTTGCAAAGCACAGTTCTTATTATAGTTATAGCCGCCTTCTTTGAGTTTTTGCGAGCCACAAATCTCATGCTGGATGGAGTCAAATTACTTATCAGCGCAGCGATCGGAATTGGTATATCGAGTATTTCGTTTTTCTATGCGAAATCCTATATGGTCGTATTTCTGACCATGTATGCATTCATTATTGCGACATCCATAGTTTTCCTTGCTCCTTATATGAAACAATCTATGGAAACAGAATTTTGGGAATTGATTATAAATTTTAGTTTCGGAGTTATGAGATTTGTCGTGTTAATTTTTGTGGCAGCAGTCGCTGTTCTTGAATTTGCATACGGAGCTCTAGAAGAAGACGTTGAAGGCTACTACAGCACAATTCTTTATCCAGCATTGGTGATAATTTTCACTTTTGGGATGCTCTCGTTGTGGATAATTCTTCCGAGTTGGGCCAATCTTGCTAGTGCGAGGCGAAAATCACCTCACAAGTAATTCAGTCAAGAACGGGGCTAACATCCGTCCGCTATCAGCACAAAGCAGAACAACAAACATTCACCTCCACTCTGAATTTTTAACCCATTGCCGGCCTAATACACCAACCTACTCCAGCTCAATTAAATCTATTTAACTAGCTCATAGCTCGGACCATTAAAAACATTCTCTTTCAGCGTTCTCACTATGCGGCTGTTGCCGTCGCGGCGGGTGAAACCTACTCCATCAAAATACTCGAGAATCTCGATGCACAGGTTGCGGCCAATGCCGGATAGGTCTCTGAACTCGATTACTGAAAAGCCGTCGTCGCCTTCGGCTTCATTGCTCAGGCGCTCGGTCAGCTCGGCGAGCTCTAAAATCGTCTCGGGCAGGTAGTGTCTGTTGTCGGCTACCTGAATTAAATTTCCCGCCTTGGTGGTTTGTTTCAAAATCCGCTCCAATGGGCCCAGGGCGATGCCGGTAAGTTCTACTAGCTCTCGCGTGCGAGGTGGCACCTTGCCGTGTTTGCTGAGGATAGGCTGCACCTTGGCTAAAAACTCCTGCTCCTCGCGGCTAAGGGCGGTGGTGTGGCCGGGGGTGTGCAGTAGGGTGCCGCTGCGGTGCAGCTCGTTATTGCTTATGAGCTTAGTGACCAAGCGCTGAAACAGGCGGAAGTCGCCGGGTAGGTTGCAGCTGCTGCTCAGGGCGGGCTCGCTGATGCCTTGCTGGCTTGGGTTGGCCTGCTGAAATTTATTCACTGCGTTAATCACCGTGGCCCGATAGACGCCAAAAAAGGTGCTGCCCAAAACAATCGGAAATTGATGGTCGCTATCACTGGCCTTGAGTATCTCGACGCTGGCGGCGAGGTCTTTGATTAAATGAGTGACGTAGTCAGTCGAGAGGTTTCTAGCTAAGGCGAACTGGCGCATATCAACGCCGCGGCTTTGGCTGTTTACCAGGCTTGTGAGCGCAGCCGAATCGGGGGCGTCTAATGCCTGCAGCATGGCTATGCGTTCCTCACCGGCGCGCTGGCGGCGGGGCACAAAGGTGTCTAGCACCAAACCGCCACCGATGGTGTGGGCTGAGGCTGGGTCGCGGATGACAAACCGGTCGCCGTAGTGGCAAAACAGCGGCGCGTTTAGTTTTAGCTGATACAGCTGAGCGGCCTTGTCCAAGCAATGAATCGTCACTAGCCGGTGGGAGGCGCCAATATGCAGATGATACTGGGCGCTGCTGCGAAGGGCGCTTGTGCTGTCTAAAAACTTTAGTTTTACATCGATACGAAGCGCAGGGTTGGCAAGGCTTGGGTCGATAAGCCACGCCCCGCGGCTGACCGTGTTCAGGTCTGCGCTTAGGTTGGCCGCGACACGTTGGCCTTTGACGGCGCGGGGCACATCGGTGGTATCCAAGCGCAAAGACTTCAACCGAGTGAGTTCATTAGACTGGGTATTCAATAATGAATCCCCTACGGCAATGGTTCCGGCTTTGAGGATGCCGGTGACCACGGTGCCAATGCCTTTGGCGCTAAAGCTGCGGTCGATCAAGTAGCGCGCCCGGTGTTTTTCAAGCTCCGCTGGATCCTCCACGCACTGGGCCGGCAGGCTTTCCAGGTAAGCCTTTAATTCATCTATGCCGGTGTGGGTGATGCTAGAGACGGCAAACACCGGGCTGGCCGCAAGCGTTGTTGGCTCGATTAGCGCCAGCACGTCGCGTTTTACCTGCTCTAGCTGGGGGCCGTCTGCTTTGTCTATTTTAGTGAGAACCACTACCCCGGTTGCAATGCCTAAAAGGTCTAACACCGCTAGGTGCTCTTTGGTCTGGGGCATAATGCCGTCGTCGGCGGCTACTATAAGCAGCGCACAATCGACGCCGCCAACCCCCGCCAGCATATTGTTGATGAAATCGGTATGGCCTGGGACATCGACAAACCCCAAGGTGGTGGCGATGCCTTCGCCGGAGGATTGATCCATGAAATGGTGGTAGGCATAGCCCAAATTGATGGTCAGGCCACGGGCCTTTTCATCGGCCAAGGTATCGGTGTCGGTACCCGTTAGCAGTTTCACCAACGAGGTTTTGCCGTGGTCCACATGGCCCGCCGTGGCGATAATCAGAGTTTGGGATTCAGGTGCGGTGAGTTTATTGCTCATACTTGGGTACGGCCTGCCCAGCCAACTGCTGCGGCAAGAATCGTAAGGGATTCAAAAATCAGCGGCATACTTAGGTTGGCTCTGGGCGATTAAATTTAATGATGAAGTAGGCCATGGTAGCAAAAATGGCGGCGGCAATGATAAACCCAAGATTGAAAATCCCCGAGCTTAGATTGACGATGCCGTAGCCGATGGCGCCGGTTAACAGGGCGTAGTAGGTGAACGGCAACAAGGTTTTGCGAATCACATCGCCTTCTTTGCCTGCCAACCCAGCCACCGCCGAGGCGGCCACAACATTGTGCACACAAATGACATTGCCCGCGGCGCCGCCCACGGCCTGCAGGGCAACAATCCAAGTGGGGTCTACGAGAATACGTTCGCCTACGCCAAACTGAAACAGGCTGAACATCATGTTGCTAACGGTGTTGCTGCCCGCCACAAACGCGCCGAGGCCGCCGATGAAGGTGGAGAAAAAAGGCCAGGCCGAGCCGGTTAAGCTGGCCACGCCTTCGGCCAAGGCGATGGGCATTTGTTCAAACCCGGCAGCGCCGCCGCTAGAGTTGATAAACACCTGCACCATGGGCACGGTAAACACCAGCGCCGCCGAGGCTGGGATCAAGGTTTTGACCGAGCTGCTAAAAGCGCTGCGATACTGGGCTATTTTTAGGCCGTGCACAAACAGGGTGATTAAAGACACGAGAATAAAAATGCTGCCCGGCGACCACAGGGGTTGAAATGAGGCCGAGATATCGCTGCCAAAGATTTGCGGCCAAGACCAAGTGATAAAGGGGTTGGAGTCCCGCAGGAAGCTCTCCAAGTTCAGTGAGCGCAGCCTTGTCATCACTAACAGCCCAGCAACAAACAGGTAGGGCGACCAGGCTTTTAGCAGGCCCATAGTTGGGGCAGCGGCAGCTTGGTTGGGGTCGGCAGCGCCGGGCTGCAGGCGGCCGGTCCAGTCGAGATCCCACTTGGCCCTTGGCTCAAAATCCCACACTTCTTCAGCTTTGGGCATTAAAAAGCCGGCCTTGGCTGCGCTTACCACTATGGCTAGGCCGATCATGCCGCCAAACATGGAGGGAAATTCGGGGCCTAGGGTTGTGGCTACAAGGTAGTAGGGGATAGTCATAGAAAACGCCGCAAACAGGGCGAACTTCCAGATTTTAAAGCCGTCGGCGAATGACCGGGCGGCGCCAAAATAGCGGGTCATGATGGCGGCGACAAACAGCGGGATAAAGGTTCCGGCAATGGCGTGAATCAGCGCCACCTTGGCACCGATAAACCCTAAAAACTCTTCCCAATCGGTATAGCCCAGGCTCTGGGCGTAACTTGCCATTTCGGGGTCGGCGGCTAGGCCGGTACTCACTCCCACTAATATGGGCGTGCCCATGGCGCCAAAGGACACCGGGGTGCTTTGGATAATCATGCCGGCAACCACGGCGGCCATGGCGGGAAAACCAAGCCCAACCATCAGCGGCACAGCCACCGCGGCGGGGGTGCCAAAGCCGGCTGAGCCTTCGATAAAGGAGCCAAACAGCCAAGCAATGATGATCACCTGAATGCGGCGGTCGGGGGTGATATCAGAAAAGCCTCGGCGAATGGCGTGAATAGCGCCGCTTTGCTGCAGGGTGTTAAGCAGCAGTATGGCCCCAAAAATAATGTAGATCAGGGTGCCGGCGACGATCAGCCCGTTCATGGTGGCTGCCAGCACTTTGGTCAGGGGCAGCTGCCACACCAGCAGCGCTAGCGCCGAGGCGGTGATATAGGCGATGGGCATGGCGCGGCTGGCAGGCCAGCGCAGCACCACTAAAAAGATGACCACGGTGATAATAGGCAGCAGAGACAGTGCGGCTAAGGCGATAGGGCTCATAGTGTTTTTCTTCTTTGTGTGTGAGCGACAGCGCAGCTTAGCAGATTCTTAACTAGGACATAAACCTGGGGGGTTAAGGTTTTCCTAGCGCCGAGGGAGGTTTTAACGACAAGCCCGGCTTTAAGTGGAATAATGCCCTTAGAGTCTTAGAATTTAATGGCGAATGCTCGAACAAAAATAAAGGAGTTAGGTTTATGGGTACAACAACAATTGTGCTGTTGGTGGTGGTGGCGGTGCTGTTTTTCTACGCCGTGGGAATCTACAACCAGCTAGTGAGCTTGAAGAACCGTTATCAAAATGCGTTTGCTCAGATAGAGGTGCAGCTGAAGCGGCGCTATGACCTGATTCCTAACTTGGTGGAAACCGCCAAAGCCTATCTTAGCCACGAGCGTGAAACCCTGGAGGCGGTTATCTCGGCCCGTAACGCCGCAGCCGGTGGCCTTGCCGCCGCCGCGGCCGACCCCGGCAGCGCCACAGCAATAAAACAGTTAGCCAGCCAAGAGGGCGCATTAACCGGCGCCCTTGGCCGCTTGAACGTGGTGATGGAAGCCTACCCCGATTTGAAGGCCAATCAGAACATGATGCAGGTGAGCGAAGAGCTAACCGCCACCGAGAACAAAGTGGCCTTTGCACGGCAGGCATTTAATGACCAGGTGATGTCTTACAACACCTACCGACAGTCTTTTCCGCCGGTGGTGTTTGCCGGCATGTTTGGCCATAGTTCAGACGCCAGCCTGTTAGAGTTTGCCGACAGCGCCGAGATTCAGGCCGCACCTAAAGTCTCGTTCTAATTCTCTTCACCCACTGCGGGCACTCAATAAGATCACTGTAAATGAATTTTTTTGAATCTCAAGAATCAGCCAAACGTAACACCGGGCGGCTGTATTTGCTGTTCGCTTTGGCGGTTATCTCGCTCATCATAATCACTAACTTACTGTTTTTGGTGGTGCTGGGTTTCGCCTCCAGCGAAATGACCAGCATGGCCGCCGCCGAGTCCTTCAGTATTAACTGGGACCTATTTTTAGTGATAAGTTTTGCAGTGACAGCGGTGGTGCTGGTTGGCAGCCTGTACAAAATTAATAGCCTGTCAGCCGGCGGCGCCCGGGTGGCTGAAATGCTCGACGGCAAACTGCTGCAGGCCGGCAGCGACGACTTTAAAGAACGTCAGGTCTTGAATGTGGTGGAGGAAATGGCAATCGCCTCGGGCACGGCGGTGCCGCCGGTATACCTGTTGGAAGAAGAGGGCATCAATGCGTTTGCCGCCGGCTACAATCCCGACGATGCGGTGATTGGTATTTCTCGGGGGGCAGTGAACACCTTAAGCCGGGATCAGCTGCAGGGCGTTATCGCCCATGAGTTTAGCCATATTTTGCACGGCGATATGCGCATCAATATTCGGCTTATCGGGGTGCTGTACGGGATTTTAATTCTGGGCATTGTCGGGCGGCACCTTTTGTATACCCAGCGCTTGTCTAACCGCTCTAAGGGCAACGGTGGCCAAGTGGCCATTGGTTTAGGGCTGTTGGCGATCGGCTATGTGGGGGTGTTTTTTGGCAACCTAATCAAGGCGGCGGTTAGCCGGCAGCGTGAATACCTCGCCGATGCCTCGGCGGTGCAGTTTACTCGAAACCCCGAAGGTATCGGCGGGGCCCTGATGCAGATCGCTCGCAGCAGCAGTCATTCCTATTTAAAACACCCTGCCAGTTCGGAAATCTCTCACGCCTTGTTTGAAGAGGCCGCGCCTGCGTTTATGAGCGGGCTTTATGCCACCCACCCGCCATTGAACGAAAGAATAAAAGCCATTTTGCCGCGCTGGGACGGCAGCTATGATTTGTTGAAGCAGCCGGCTGAGCCTGCTTCGGCGCAGGCCAGCGAGATGGCTGGTGACAAGGCCAATGAAAAGGACAATGAAAAGACCCAGGCCGAAAAGCTGCGCACCGTGGCTATTTTAGCTGGGGCTGGCGGCGGGGTTATTGCCGGCGGCATGATTAGCCAGATTGGCAACCCCACGGCTGCCAACTTAGCCACAGCCCACGCCATGGTGGAAGGCTTTCCGGCGCTGTTTTTAAACGCCGCCCGCGAGCCTTCGGGGGCGCGGGCGGTGATTTACTATTTGCTGCTGCACAGCGAGGCGGCCGTTCGCCAAGCCCAGCTTGATTACTTAGCCACCTGCGCTGACGACGGCGTCCACGGCGAGCTGCAGCGCCTGCTGGCTGGCGGGGCCGCCATCGAGAGAGACAGCCGGTTTGCTATCGCCACCATCGCCACCTCTAGCCTGCGTCAGCTGTCGAAACCGCAGTATCTGCGTTTTAAAACCAACCTGGATCATTTGGTGAGTTTGGACGGCAAGGTGAGTTTGTTTGAATGGGCGCTGCAAAAAACCGTGACTAAAAATTTAGATGCGGTGCTGTTGGCCCAAGCCTCTGCCAGCTTGGGGCGCTTGGATTTAGCGGCAGCCACGGAAGCGGCCGGGGTGGTGATGTCGATCATTACCTACTGTGACCCCCAACAAGACATGAGCCCTAGTCAGGTGTTTAGCGCTGGCCGCGAGGCGCTGGAGGAGAAGGTTGAGCTGATCCCGCTGGGGGCGATTAGTATTGCTTTGCTGAACGAGGCCGCCACCAAACTGGCCGAGCTGAAACCGCTGCAAAAACCGAAGTTTCTCAAAGCCTGTGCTGCCATCATAACTGCCGATGGCACCATTGCGCCGATTGAATCTGAACTGCTGCGAGCCGTGGCGGCAACCATTGATTGCCCGATGCCGCCACTGGCCCTGTAAGCCGCTTAGCCGTTTCTAAGCTTGGCTTGGGCGGCTGACAGCCGGGCAATGGGCACCCGCGGCGGCGAACAGCTAACGTAGTCTAGGCCTGCGCGCTGGCAGAACTCGATCGAGGCTGGGTCGCCGGCGTGCTCGCCACAAATGCCTAGCTTCAAGTTGGGCTTGGAGCTGCGGCCCTTGGCTACCGCCAGTTCGATGAGTTTGCCGACGCCGGTTTGGTCGAGGCTGGCAAACGGGTTCTGGTTGTAGATCTCTTTGCGCTGATACTCGTCGTAGAACAAACCCATGTCATCGCGGCTAAGGCCTAAGGTGGTTTGGGTTAAATCGTTGGTGCCAAAGCTGAAGAAGTCGGCTTCTTTAGCGATCTCATCGGCGGTGATGGCGGCGCGGGGCACCTCAATCATGGTGCCAACCAAATATTCGATTTTTACCTTGCGGGCCTTCATCACTTCGTCGGCAACCCGGTGCACAATCTGCAGCTGGTCTGCTAACTCTTCTCTAAAGCCCACCAGGGGGATCATGATCTCTGGCTTCACCTTGATCTTCTTCTTGCCCTTGAGCAGCTGCGCCGCCGCCTCAAAAATAGCCCGGGTTTGCATCTCGGTGATTTCTGGGTGGAGGATGCCAAGGCGGCAGCCGCGACAGCCTAGCATGGGGTTTTCTTCATGCAGGGCCTTAATGCGCTCGATCACAAAATCCAGCGGCACGTTCAGCTTTTCTGCCAGCTGACGTCTTACCACGTCGTCGTGGGGCAAGAACTCATGCAGTGGCGGGTCTAGCAGGCGAATAGTCACCGGCCGGCCGTTCATGGCTTTAAACAGGCCTAAAAAGTCTTTTTTCTGGAATGGCAATAATTTGCGCAGGGCCGAGCGGCGCTGCACTTCGTCCACCGCCAAAATCATTTGCCGCATGTAGTCGATGCGATCGCCGTCGAAGAACATGTGTTCCGTGCGGCACAGCCCAATGCCTTCGGCGCCAAAGGCCACCGCCTGCTTGGCCATGTTTGGGGTGTCGGCGTTGGTGCGAATTTTCATGGTGCGGAACTTATCCGACCAGTTCATAACGGTTTGGAAAAGCTCGAAGGTATAGCTGTTGGTGGGCTTAACCCCGCCCTCCAGCACGCGCTTAACTTCAGAGTCGGCGCTTTCGATCATGCCTTTGTAGATGCTGCCGGTGCTGCCATCAATGGAAATATAGTCGCCCTCGTTGAGCACCGTGCGGCCCGCGGTTAGCGTGCCTTTTTCATAGTTGATCTTGATATCACCGGCGCCGCAGACACACACCTTGCCCAACTGGCGGGCGACTAACGCCGCGTGGGACGACACTCCGCCGCGGGAGGTGAGTATGCCTTGGGAATGCAGCATGCCTTTCAAATCATCGGGCGAGGTTTCGGTGCGGCATAGCACTACCTTGTTGCCTTTCTTGGTTTCCATCTCGGCTTTGGCCGCCGTGAAGGCGATACGGCCGGTGGCGGCGCCAGGGCCGGCGGGCAGGCCTTGGGCAATCTTGCTGGCGGCCTTGAGCGATTTAGTATCGAACACCGGCACCAGCAGCGAATCGATAGACTCGGCGGGAATTTTCAAAAGCGCATCTTGCTGGCTTATCAGGCGTTCTTTTTGCATCTCTACCGCAATCCGCACAGCGGCTAAACCGGTGCGCTTGCCGTTGCGGGTTTGCAGCATAAACAGGCGGCCTTTTTCGATGGTGAACTCGAAATCCTGCATGTCTTTAAAATGTTTTTCTAGGCGAGTTCTTACTTTTTCCAAGGCCTTATAGCTTTTGGGCATTTCTCGCTGCATGTCGGCGATGGCATTGGGGGTGCGCACACCCGCCACCACGTCTTCGCCTTGGGCGTTGATCAGGTATTCGCCGTAAAACACTTTTTTGCCGTTGGCCGGATCGCGGGTGAAGGCAACTCCGGTGGCACTGTCGTTGCCGGCATTGCCAAACACCATGGCCTGCACATTCACCGCCGTGCCCCATTCCGAAGGAATGGCGTATTGCTGACGGTAGAGAATGGCGCGCTCGTTCTTCCACGAGCCAAACACGGCGCCAACTGCGCCCCACAGCTGCTCCATGACATCCTGTGGAAACGCGCTTTTGGTTTTCTTAGCGATCAGCTGCTTGTAGCGTTTCACCAGCTCTTGCAGGTCTTCGGTTTGCAGATCTGAATCGAGCTTCACGCCGCGGTTGGTTTTAACCGCCTCTAACACTTTGTGGAACGGGTCTTCTTCGGACTCGCTGGCGGCCTCAACCCCCATCACCACATCGCCGTACATTTGAATAAAGCGGCGGTAGCAATCCCAGGCGAAGCGCGGGTTGCCCGATATCTTGGCCAAGCCCTCGACGGTTTCGTCATTGAGGCCGAGGTTTAAAATAGTGTCCATCATGCCGGGCATGGAATCCCGCGCGCCGGAGCGCACTGAAACCAGCAGCGGATTAGCCTTGCCGCCGAACTTCTTGCCAAGCTGGTTTTCGATCTCGCGAATGGAGGCTTTTACCGTATTGAGCAAGGTTTTTGGGTATTGGCGCTCGTGGTCATAGTAGTAGCCGCAGACCTCGGTGCTGATGGTAAACCCAGGCGGGACGGGCAAGCCTATGGACGCCATTTCAGCAAGGTTGGCGCCCTTGCCGCCCAGCAGATCGCGCATGGTGGCGTTGCCGTCGGTTTGCTTGCCAAACGCAAACACATACTTCTTCGCGCTTTTGGTTGCTGGTTTTTTGCGTGTGGCGGTTTTTTTCTTCGCAGAAGCTGTCATAACTTCGTTATACCCTCGAGTTTTAAGCTGTGTCTTAGCCGGTTAAAGACAGTTTTATTTATTCTTATCCCCCAGCAGAAGGCGAAAACACTAAGGCTTTCAATGGCATCTGGGGCAACTCGGCGCGGGCGTAAAAAGGTGTAAAAACCCAGCACGCGAGGGACGGGCAGAATAAAGCACATTAGCGCGGAAATCCAGCCTTGAGTGGGGTGTTTGTGGCCCTATGGGGCGCTCAAACAAGGGCTTGGAAGCCGAACCTTGGCTAAACGCGTTGGGCAGCGCAGTGGCTGCAATGGGTGAGGCTGCAGCTTAAAAACTGCAGCCGCTAAATTAGCTTAAGCCAGATAGGCCATAGCGGCGCGGGCCTGCCACAATTGAGGGCGTCAGCCACAGCCCAGCGCCCCATGGAACATAAATTTGAGGCGCACCCTAAGCTCTAGTACTATCGCTAGGCTACGCCAATTTGCTAGGAGATTGACGGGTGGCAGATAAAGCAATCGGCAGTGCAATAGGCCAGCCCGCGAGCGGCGCAATTACCAAGGCAATTGCCTAGACACTAAACAGCGCCGCCGGCAGCGCTGTATGCAGCAATACAAACAAGACACCCTGCACTTTAAAGGCAGGATGAACGCGCAGCCACCCAGTGCTGCAAGACGGAGACAGCTATTATCAACCAGTTAATTATCGGGATTGTGTACAGCGCAATTATCTTAAGCCTTATTTGGGCAAGGCTGCGGTTTTTCAAAATCACCTCAAAAAAGTCGAAGCTGGTTAGCTATCTCAACGACCCCGCCGTGTTCGTGCAGCTAGCCTTCACCTATGGGCTGCTGTGGCAGGCCCCGCAAATCTCGACCAGCGCGACTATCGCCGTAGTGGCGGTATACAGCTTGGCCCTGGCGCTATTTTGGTGGGCCATCAAAACCGCCAAAGGCCTGCATTTCGCCGCAGGGGATGTGAAAGGCCAGATTGTCTCAAGCGGCGCCTTCGGCTTGGTAAGACACCCGTTCTATGTGTCGTACATGATGGTATGGATCGCAAGCTCCGCCCTGCTTGGCTCACTTTTCCTGTGGGCTTCCTGTGTGGTGCTTATTGCTATGTATGTGCACTCCGCGAGAGAAGAGGAGGCCGGTATTTTGGCAGGCGAGCTTGGTGCGGAGTATCAGGCTTATCGGGTGAGGACTGGGATGTTTGTGCCGAGGGTGTTGGGTTTGTAGTCATATAAATAATTTCTTGAAGCCATATCTGATCTACTAAAGTCGGTTTGTGAGCAGCAAAGCCTAACAATGTTCAAACGACAATTTTTAATTTCGCTTGATCGCCAAAACAAAAAATTTAAATTAAGTGTAGATTGTGTAGTGCTTGCGCTATCCATCTGTGAAAAAGAAAAGAAAATTTCGATTAGTCTCTGATGTAAAAGTTTTCCAAAAATTATACTCACTTCAGTACCCACCCCGTGCTCGGTATAGATACTGAAGTTTGTATTTAAGATTTTTTGGATGTAAAGATAAAAATATAATCTAAGCTAAGGTTAGACTAGGCTAGCTTTGGAGGTCTCGGTTTGATTGTTATATCGATGAGACTTTTCGAATCTTTCCGCTCTCTTTATGCGACTATTTATTTCGCCTACATATTTATAACAGTTCAAAACTATACTCCATCTAGTTGTAAAGCTAACTTGGATATTTTTGTGGCTCTTTTCACCTGCCATTAGTAATGGGGGGCCATCATACAGAGCGACTGGGTTGGCCATGCCAAAAAAACGTTCCATGTTTCTATTTCTGCTGTCTCGCATTAAAAGTACGTATTTTTTCTTGCTCATAAAAATGTCTTTGATTAAGTGAAGCCAGACCTTGGCTTGCATCATTGGGGTTTTTACAGACGGGCCTATCCAAAGTCCGTTAACTTCCATGACGTCGTAGCTGTCCGTTGTAGCAAGCTTACTATAGGATAAAGCTTGTTTAGGAACAAACATTAAGCTACGAAACTCTGGGTTTGTTACAATGATGTAACCAGCTACTAGTTGTTTGTGTAAGAAAACACCTACAACCTTATTTTTTTCAGCGTACTCCAAAGGCAGCCTAACCCCAGAATAGTTTTCGATTTTATCTAAAACATTCTCAATAGCTTTCGTATCTTTTAAAACTTCGAAATTTAGCTTATTCATAGTGTTATCCTCAGTAAAGAAATAATTTTTTAAAGTGTATGGCTTTTTTCCTACACGCAGTGACTTAATCTCTTATTTACTCTTTGGTAAATTTTTGGAAATGTTGCTGCGATCTAGTGTAATGCAGCTTTTATACAAATAGGAATCTATTACCGAAAGTTTTTGAGGTTTCATTCCAATGTGAAGAATTATTCAGTTAGGGTGTTGTTTTTTGTATCAATGGCAGGACCCTTCGCACTTCAAATCGGAAAAAGTGAGGTGGTAGATTTAGTTCTCGTGGAGATATGATCTGCAACTTTCCCAGCTAAATACTAGTTTCTTCGCGTAGCAGTTATTCAGTTTTTAAGGCCGGCCAAATTTGTGGGAGACTTGTTACTCTCCATTTGTGCTAAAGAAATCAGCGGCTTAGCCGTTTTAACATAGGTTCTATCCTGTTCAAGGAGTAGAAGTTGTTTGTTGTCGCGAATCACAAGAAATCGCAAATGATGACCCATTTTGGGGTTGCGGCCTTTGACGCTCGGTTGTGGAAGTATTTATGGTACGAGAAGGGCTGAAAAGTGAAAGCTATGCTGAGTATTGCAGGTCGCATAGCGGCGAATTTCGAAATTTGCTTCGTGATGAAGCGAATTTGGCGTTAATTAGTTGGCCAGGAAGAACTACTGCAGTTCTTTTAGTTATCGCGACATTGATTACTTATTGGGATGCAAGTGTTTTTAGAGAGAACCCGCTCGCTACATATTCGCTTTTTTCCTACTCTATCCCTATTGCGCTTGTGGTTTTTTATCCATTTGTTTCTTTACTTTTCTCAACCATAAGCAAATACAGCCCACTCTTTTTGGATTTTCTATGCGTTTTCGGGTTACTGGGCTTTTGTGTTAATTTATTTATTATAACTGAAGGAGCAAACTCTCAAGAGCAACTGACCGAAGTAACCGCTGTGCTCCAAGGCCAAATAGCCATCGTATTAGCTTTTTCCTCTGCGTTTGCATTTCACTCGACTTTTTACATCACTCTAGCTAGAAACTTATTATTTACACTATTGGCCGGGTTTTGGCTTTGGTATATTAATATCGATTTCTTTGTTGCAAATTTGATTATCCTAGAAGGCTTTTTCATGGGCACCATGATTAGTTGGGTTTTTCATGATGCGATTCGAGCCAGATTCTACCTAAAATCCACAGACGCCGACACGCGGCAGCATCTCTACAACCAGCTATCGAAACTGGTTTATCCTCATCAGTTAGAGCGCATCAAGCTGGGTGATGAGCTTGAGAACACCATGCCGTTGAAAGAGGGTAAGGGCATTATCAATGTGTTTGATGTGCAGAAGTCTAGCGAGATTCGGCATGAGCGCACCCAAGAATTCTTTATGGGGGTGTTTCAGTCGTTCCTGCAGATTTGTATGAAGGGCTATGAGCACAACCCGCTGCGTTCCCAGGCGTTTCGCCTGAAAGAGACCGGCGATGGCTTTATTAGTGCGGTGGGCTACCCGTTCTTGCCGGTGGATTCGCGGTCTTTGGCCGACAGCGCGGTGGCCACGGCGCTGACCATGTTTGAGGCGTTTAACGTGGAGGTTGATAAGTTTAACTATTCGCGGCCGATCAAGGCGGCCATGGGGCTGGCCTACAACTCGGTGCAGGGCACCTTCCAAAGTGGTGGTATTCGCTCCTATGATCTGTTTGGCGAGGCGTTAATTCAGGCCTCTAAATACGAAGAGCTGCGCAAGCAGCCGGTGCTGTGGAATATTTTTACCCGCCATGCGGCGGAGCTGGGGTTTAAAGATTTTCATATTTTGATCGTGCAGGAGGTGGTGTATAACTCCTTGAGCCCCTCTTACCGCGACCTGTTTGTGGAGATCGATCTGCACGGGGAAGAGCTGACCCAAAACAATTTTCACATGATGTACGACAACGATGCCAAGTTTATCTACTTCCATATCTTGGAGTAATGGCGCTACTCGTCTTCGCTGCGCACCGTGATTGACACCTCGCCTTGGGCGTCGGTGGTGGCGGTAATCAGGATGGGCCGGCAGCACACTTGGCAGTCTTCAATGTAGGTTTGTTCCTCAACCGAGCCGTCGACTAATAGCTCAATTCTTTCTCCACAGTAAGGGCAGTAAGATTCGATAGAGTCTTGCAATATCATCTGTAGTCATACTCCGAAGTTAATGGGCGTTGATTGAGCGCCGCGTCGATGTTTTGCATCACCCGCTCGCCCATGGCGCGGCGGGTTTGTGCTGTGGCGCTGCCAATATGGGGCAGCAAAATAAGTTTGTTCTGGCTAAGCAGCGCCGGGTTAAGCAGCTCGGTGTTGATCAGGGGCTCTTGTTCGTATACGTCCAGCGCGGCGCCGGCGATTAGGCCGCCGCTTAGCGCGCTGGCCAAATGGGCCTCGTTGACCGAGGAGCCGCGGCCAACATTGATGAAATAGCCTTGAGGGCCAAGCGCCTTTAACAGCGCCAGGTCAACAATATGCCGGGTTGGCTCGCCCCCGGGCAGCACGCACAGGAGTATGTCGGAATTTTCGGCCAGCTCGCCCGGGGTGTCGAAATAGGGGTAGTCCACTGGCTTGGGGCTGCGGTTGTGGTAGGCAATGCGCAGGCCAAAGGGTTCGGCGCGGCGGGCGATAGCCTCGCCAATGCGGCCCATGCCTAAAATGCCGAGCTGTTTGCCCTGCAGGCCATCGCCAAAGGCAAAAGCACCCTTGGTGGCCCACTGGCCGCTCACCACATAGTCGTGGGCGTTGATCAGGTTGCGGGTGATGGCCAATAGCATCGCCATGGCCAGGTCTGCCACGGCATCGTTCAAGACATCGGGGGTGTTGGCGATTTTCAGGTTAAGGTTTTTTGCCTGCTCAAAATCAATGCCGTCTACCCCCACCCCGAAGCAGGCGATAAGCTCAAGGCCGGTCAATTGATAGACTATTTTGTCGCAGTTCCACGACGCCGTTGCCGCTATTTTGCACTGGCCTTGCAGGGAGTCGATCAGCTGCTGCTTCTGCTGGGGGTCAAGTTTCCACAGGTGGTGGGTGCGGTAGCTGGCGTCCAGTTTGGCAATAGTTTCCGGGTGAAACTCATTAACAATTAGAACCTGGGGTTTTTCTGTCATGGCAGTGGGCTAGGGCAAGAATTGAATTTAGAGTGTAATCGCTGGGCAATCGCCATGGCAAGTTGGCGGTTGTTTGCCGGTTGCTAGCTGGTTGTTAGCCAGTTAATAGCAGGCCTGTTCG
>CAYGSO010000052.1:19953-24136 GCA_964352445.1 uncultured Pseudohongiella sp.
CGGTTGTTTGCCGGTTGCTAGCTGGTTGTTAGCCAGTTAATAGCAGGCCTGTTCGGGCTTGCCAATGGGGGGCATATTCCGTAGATTGAGGCGATCTTTTATTGACTACCGGCACCGGCATGAACTCCAAACAACAGGCATTTAAAGCGCTGCCATCCATAGACCAGCTGCTGCAGGCGCCCGCGCTGGAGGCAGTGCTGGATCAGGTGGGGCATGATGAGCTGAAGCGGGTGGCAAAAGAGGTGCTGGAGACTGTCCGCCGGCAAATCTCTGCAGCCGATGCAGCCACTGCGCCGCTGGCAAGCCCGGCGCTGTTTGCCGATGTCTGCCAACAGATCAGCGCCGTTTTTGAAGCTGCCGATGGCTCAAGCCTGGTCGCGGTGTTTAACCTTACCGGCACAGTGATACACACGAATCTTGGCCGCGCCAAGCTGCCCATAGAAGCGGTGAATGCCATTGCCACCGTCGCCGCCCGGGCCTCAAACCTAGAGTTTGATCTGGCCACCGGCAAGCGCGGCGACCGCGACAGTCACTTAGAGCAAATGCTGTGCGAGATTACCGGCGCAGAAGCGGCGACGGTGGTGAATAACAACGCGGCCGCCGTGGTGTTGGTGCTCAATACCTTAGCCCTGCAAAAAGAAGTGCTGATCTCTCGGGGTGAACTGGTAGAAATCGGCGGGGCGTTTCGCATCCCCGATGTTATGCGCTCGGCCAATGCGCTGCTCAAAGAAGTGGGCACCACCAACCGTACCCACCTGAGAGACTTTGCCGAGGCGCTAGGCCCTGACACCGGCGCGGTGATGAAGGTTCACACCAGCAACTACGAAATTAAAGGCTTCACTCACAGCGTCCCTGAAGATCAGTTAAGCGCTCTGTGCACCGAGCACGGGGTGCCTTATGTATCAGATTTGGGCAGCGGCACCTTGGTGGAGCTGTCCCAGTACGGGCTGCCCCACGAGCCCACGGTGCAGGAAACCTTAGCCTTGGGCGCTGATTTGGTGACCTTCAGCGGTGACAAGCTGTTGGGCGGGCCGCAGGCTGGCATTATCGTTGGCAAGAAAGCACTAATCGAGCGCATTAAACGCAACCCCCTCAAGCGCGCGTTCAGGGTGGACAAAATGACGCTGGCAGGTTTGGTTGAAGTGATTCGCCTGTATAAAGACCCCCGGCGCCTTCATACGCGTCTGCCAATTCTCAGAGACTTGACTCGGCCGGTGGCTGAAGTAGACCAGCAGGCTCAGCGCCTATTGCCTCAACTGCGGCAAGTGCTGCCGGCCCATGCCGACATTAGCATCGCCCCATGCCGCAGCCAGATAGGCAGCGGCGCGTTGCCGTTAGACCTGCTTGAGAGCAGGGCGCTGGTGATTACCGCAGACCCCGACATGGTGGGCAAGGATGGGTTTATTACCGGGCTCAGTGAAAGCTTTAGAGGGCTGCCGGTGCCGGTGGTTGGCAGAATTCATGATGGGGCGCTTATTTTTGATCTGCGCTGTTTGCAGCCGGCGGAGGAGGATGAGTTTGTGGGGCAGTTGGGCCAGCTTGGTGGGGACACTGATCAGATTGCCAGTTAAGCTTTTGCAAAAAATCATCAAAATCAAATTCATTGGCCTTGCAGTACTCACGACCCTTTGACGTTCTATAGGATACTGCAGACTGGCTCAGTTTGAGTCGCGAGGCTATCTCTATTCTAGGTATGTTGAGTTTTTCTGTAGCCCAAAAACATATTAAAGATTTGGCTGTAGAGGCATTTCCGTTACGGCTTTTGTAGAGAAGATGCTGTTCTTTAGCCTCACAAAATGTGCATACTTTTTCAATAAGCTTATTTAAATTCAACCCGTTCAGTGCTAGAGAATCACGACGCTCAATATTCAAATTGTCTTGCTTTAGTGCTTGTTCTATAAAATTGGTATCACCAAGAATGCGCTCATCACCAATGCAAGTGATGTGCTCCTGACGAAATCTACTTATCGCTTCCCATCCACCAGAACTCCGAATAAGCCCTCCACCTGATAAGTTCCTAGACGAAGGTTTTAAAGATCCTTGCAAAACAAATTGTCTATAGTTATCCCTAGCCGCTTGTTTGGAGTTTCCAAAATGCGTCAGCATTGCTTGAACATCATGCCAAGGTTGGCGATATCTTCCAACAGCTGCCGCGTGTCCCGTCCACCGATACCGCTCTAAATGGTAAGAATCTTCTATCATTCCTGCTTTGACAGGATTGAGATGAATGTAACAAACTAATTCGCGCAGATAGGAGTCAGCATCGCACAGTATTGACTGGTAACGGTTTTGAAATACGTAGCCGCTACGCCCATATTTCCGATTGTAGTAGCCCCCATAACCACCGAGCAAGGGTGCCATGAGTTTGGAAAGGGGCTTTTGTCCGACCTGAAGTAAAAAGTGATAGTGATTTGACATCAGCGCCCAGGCCAAGCACTGAACATCGCAGCGAGTTACTAAAGATCCTAATCGAGCTAAGAAATTCTTTTTATCTTCTGCTGCATCGAAGATGTAGCGCCGCTCCAAGCCACGCCCAATAACATGGTAGCACCCGCCAGGTATGTGAAGTCGTCCTCTTCTTGGCATTCAAACAAGGTAGTCCACCCAGAGCAAAACACCAACTTTTGGTTAATTTGTTATCTGATGAGTGTCCCTAGATTTCTTTGCGCAATGAAACCAGCTTAGCCTGATACAAATTACGTGTGCTGACTTTATAGACGTTATCCAGCGCTCGCTTTAGTGCATTTTCAGCGCTCTGCAGTTTGCCTACCTGATAGTTCGATTGAGCGATACCTAGATAGGCTTCATGAAGATAAGGTGCCAACTCGATGGCTTTGTTGTAGTAATCAATGGCTTTTATGAAATCACCTTCATCGTAAGCCTGCACTGCCAGTTGAACCCAATTGAATGGGCTTGGATCATCCATTGAGTTCAGTTGTATTTCGATGCGCTCTGCTTCTTCGGTTCGTCCGGCAGACGACAACAGCAGATGATAGTTTTTCAATAAGCTTAAATTCTCATCAGCGAATTCAATACCGAAAAGATAAAGCTTTTCAGCTATTTCAAGATTGCCAGCGCGACGATTAATGATGGCAAGCATATTGATGGCCTGGGCATTATTTGGAACATATTTCAGCATCTCAACACTAAACCAATAAACAGCATTTAGATCATTTTGTGCCAGAGCTTCTACTGCTTCATTTTGGTAATACATGGCTAGGTAATCATTCTCATTCAGGTTGGTAATGAAGCGTTGTCTACCGGTCGGAAAATAGTCAATTTCGATTCCGGGACGAGATAAGGTCACTAAATTATCACTTTCCACCCACGCGGGATCATAAAGGAGGGTGCGTATATGCACGCCTTTTTCTATTATTTTGGTGTTTAGTTCAAAAACTGGTACATCATTCATCAACTGATAATCAATTTCCAGATTTGCCGCTTTCGCTAACGCAGTTGTCATGATCGCTAAGGTCAAACAGTTACCGCTGTTTAACTCTATTGCCTGTGCTGCAGTGTAGGTTGTTTTTAGATAGTTGAACCCGGAAGTAATTTTTTCGAAATAAGAATACAGGCGGCGATGTGGTTCGAGGTGGGCATTCCTGGGGCTGGCCATAAAAGTGAGGAAATCCTCAGTCTGTGCTGCAGTGAGTTGATGAATCTCATCTGAGCTTATTACCGCAGGCCTCGGGCCGAAAGCCCCTGTGTTTTCGGATGTTGGAGATAATACCGACTCTTTGGTGTCTATATGATCAACGCAGACACAACTTTGAAGAAAGGCTGTAGATAAAACTACGCAGATTACATTTTTCAGCTGATTAAGTGCAATATTCATCATTTTGCTCCAGCGCTAAAATATCTCGTATTTAACGTTAATAAGATAACACCTTAAATTGAGAAAAACACTGCACTACAACTTCTATATCGCTACAAGCAAGTCAGTCTAAAACTTTGCGGCACTTTAATTCCTAGAACAGCTTAACCGGAGATATTCAATTTTATCGAGATGTTCTACAATCCGGTAAAGCGGCACAGCCATACAAGTTTGAAGTAGACTGAGGAATGAGGGACCCTTATCAGATAGCAAAATAACGATTATTCTCTGCCAACTATGAAGCTAGTTCGAAGTTCTAGTGTGGCTTTTGAGTTAACTGGTTATCTGATGAGTGTCCCTCTTCAACTT
>CAYGSO010000053.1:0-21279 GCA_964352445.1 uncultured Pseudohongiella sp.
AGCGGCATAACTGCCATAGACCATGATTGAGAGGTGGAGCCCTCGTTCTCTCAAATTGGGCATCATGGCGCTATGCACAATTGCTAGCCCGCAAACAAGCAGCAAACTGCCTGGGGCTTTTAGTTCCGAAAGCAAGCTGTTTGATAACTCAGATTGAAGTCCGTAAGGGCTTAACATGGCAATTGGTTTCAAGAGGATAAATACGCCGATAAGGACAGCGACCCAACCATTTAGGTGGAGCAACGCATTGGTTAATTTGTTCATGCTGCTTTTCTCCACTGGCCTGAAGCCGCCACTTCTGAGGCATAGTCTTTGAAATCTTTCGGCTCCCTACCCAATGCCTCTTGCACACCATTACAAAGGTGGCTGTTGCGACCATCCAAAACTGTTGCAAACAGATAATCCATCATCCATACCACTATATCTGGAGCGCCAGATTGTTTTACGCCTTCCACAAATTCTTCATGGGTCAATGGGTGGAAGCCTATCTCGCGACCAGTTGCCATGGACAATTCATGAGCAATGTCTGAGAAAGTCATGAGTCTGGGTCCCGTCAGCTCGTAGACTTTCGCCGTGTGTCCTGGCTCTGTTAAAGCGGCGACTGCCACATCGGCGATATCTTCTATATCAACAAATGGCTCAGCTATCTGTCCTGCAGGAAGCGCTATGACGCCATGGTTTACCATGTCTACAAATGCACCCTCGGAGAAATTTTGGTTAAACCAACTTGCTCTGATCACAGTCCAGTCAATGCCGCTGTCTTGCACAATCCGCTCACAGGCTTGAGCTTCGGCTTCGCCGCGGCCGGAAAGAATTACAAGGTGCTTAACCTTCTGTTGTACAGCCTCTTCAACAAGTGCGCGAATACTATCTGTGGCACCTGGAACCGCTAAATCGGGGCTGAAGTTGATGTAAACAGATTTGACGGATTTCAATGCCGGGGCCCAAGTGGACTCATTGTCCCAGTCGAAAGAAGGTGCGGCAGATCTTGAGCCGACTCGAGTAGGAATGCCAAGAGCCCGCAGTTTGCTGACTATACGGCTGCCTGTCTTACCTGTTCCGCCAAGGACTAGAACTGGGTGATCTTGCGTGAATTCTGTTGTGTGGTTTGTCATGGTTGCTCCTTTCTTTGAATGAATGATGACTTCGAGAGCTATGTTAGGAACTTATTAGCTGAAGAGATTGACCACTGCTGCCAATTCTTTGACCCATGCTGACAAATTGAATCCAAGTAGAATCTAAGTAGTTGGAGTCTTTTGATCTTCCATGGATTCAGTTTTCTAATGCACTGCAAAGACGAAATTCAAAGCAATGTAATCTATGCAGCTACACTTGAACGGACTTGGCTAACCAAATTTGACCAATCCATTCCAAGTGCGGTGTAGACTCCTTGTGCTTTGTCCGATGCGTTATCGCCGAGAATCTCAATCATTAGGCTAGAAGCATCTGCGGTGACAACACCGCTTTGCGTTAATCTAAAGATGCCGGTTTCGCGCTTAGTGCTGTTGAATGTCCCGCTTGCGTCTACCGCGACATAGGCCTCAAATCCCTCTCTGACTGCGCGCATCGCCGGAAAAGCAGCGCAAACCTCTAAAGAAAGTCCAGCAAAGATTAGCTTGTTGCGACCAGTGGCTCGGATAGCGGCTTCCACTCTCGGGTCGTCCCAGGCATTTACAGTGGTTCGGTCAATAAATTTCTGCCCTGGGAGAGCTTCTTGTAATTCAGGAATGGCTGGACCCCATAGCGTTTCCGAGGACGTTGTCGTTGTCACGATTGGAAGTCCGAGTGCGCGTGCTGCCTTGGCCAAGCCCACGATATTGTGTTTGAGTTCAGCGATAGAATAATCGCGGATGCCAGTCATTAGCCCGACCTGGTTGTCAACGAAAATCACTGCAGCGTTGTCTGCAGTGAGTGCTTCTGGATTGTTAATAGACTTTTGCATGATATTCTCCTATTGGGTTAGTTATGTTTTGTTCAATTACTTTTTGCGATAGTGCCTAGTTTTCCCGCCTTATATGCTGCTTCAATGTCGCTTATTTGCTTCTCCGATCCCATGACGAATGGGCCTTTCTGAATAAAGCTTTCATTGATCTGCGCACCATCAAACAATGCGAAGTGCGCCGACTTGCTAGAATGATTACTGATCTTAATTTCAGAGTTTCTGGTCAAGAGCCCAGCAAGCGCCTCTCCCGAATTTATAGACCAAGTCTTTCCATCTATAGCGATATCCAAGTTGCCTTTCACCGCGTGAATCCAAAGGCCTCGATTGTCGAGTGATTGATGTGAGAAGTTGCGGCCGGATTGGATAGTGCCGTCAAGAATTGTCATTGGCGTAGAAGGAGATGTTTTGCCACGAGTATCATTCGATTCACCCAACGCGACCCTTACACAGAAATCATCAGAGTGAATCACGGGCATATCCTTTGATCGCACGAGAAGAGAGGAGGGTGACTCGAATCGATGCGCTTGCGAAAGATTCACGAAAACTTGCAAACCATGGATGCGCGAATCTGCTTCAGGTGATTCATTGTGAATCGCACCGCTGCCTGCGCTCAGCCAATACAAATCACCGGGTTGCAAATAGAAATCATTTCCTAGTGAGTCTTGATTGTGGAAAAGACCTTCACTGTCTTCGAATAGCAGAGATACTGCAGACATTCCTCCATGAGGATGCTCGCCGAATGTGGGTTCCGTCATGACATAGTGATCAACCATCACTAGTGGATCCATGACTTCCCCAACGTCCTGTGCGCGAAAGCTCTTCGCCTTGAAGCCTGTACCTAAAGCGAGTTCTTCGCCTTTGATTGGCGCAGATACTCGGGTTGCTTGAACTGGTTTGGAGCTACTCGATGAATTAACTGATGAAATGAATGCGTTCATTTTTCTATAGTTCCTGTTTGTTTGAGTTTTATTGAGTATATTTATAAGACAATAACCTTGAAAATAGTCAATAATGGAATTTATAATTCTAAAAATAGAACAATAGAGAGACTAGCAATGTCATCCATCGACCTAAATGACTATTACTACTTTGTGCATGTTGTTGAGAAAGGTGGGTTCAGCCGAGCTTCGGAATCACTTGGAATTCCGAAGTCACGTCTTAGCAGACACATTGTGCAGCTCGAGGAGCGCTTGGATACTGTGCTCATTCAACGCACAACGCGTCAGTCGAAGGTTACCGAGCTTGGTGAGATCTTCTATCAACGGGCACGCCAGGCGATTGACCAAGTTGAGCTTGCAGAGGCTGAGCTAAAGCGAAAAAAGCACGCTCTAGTGGGGCAAGTCACCATAAGCTGTTCAGTAGGCGTTGCACAATTCGCGTTGAAGCAAATAATTACACGCTTTATGACAGATAACCCTCAGGTCACAGTTTTACAACAAGTGACTAATCAAAACATTGATCTTGTTGCCGCAGGGGTTGATATGTCTATTCGCGGTTATACAGATCCGCTGCCTGATTCAACATTGATTCAGAAATCGCTGGCAGTCGTTGAATGGAATATATTCGCCTCTCCTAAATACCAGATTGATAACACTCCAATAGAAGTGCCCGCAGATATTCACAAGCAGCAGACGCTCACCTTGGGTTGGCAATCACCAGAGGGTAGTTGGAGTATGGAGCACAAATCTGGAGCTAAGGAGAACATTAGGATTTCGCCTCGATTGAAGAGCGAAGACATGTCTACTTTAAAAGAAGCAGCGAGTGAAGGCTTAGGCGTTGTCGCGTTACCCGCCTATGTTTGCCGCGATGAGTTGGCATCTGGGAAGTTAGTTAGAGTGTTGCCTGAGTGGCATGTTGGCCAAGCTAAACTTAGCCTCATTATGCCCAGAAGAAGCGGGTTTGCAGCGCCTGTTGCAGCGCTTCAAGAATTTCTACAGGGTGAGCTAGCAGACTTTGTAGCTGTTTCTTAGTCTATAAATTTGTTGATTAAACAAGCCATAAAACGGGCAAGATTCATTTTCAAATCTGTGGCAGGCGCAAAGTTCATTCAGGAATAAAAGCGGTCAGAGTAATTTCATCTAGCATCAACGAAGACTGCTCGGGGCGGAATAATCCAAACAGGCTTTAGCCTGTTTATCCCCTTCGGGCTTCGCGCTGGCGCGCTCGTTGAAAATTGCTGGCGCAATTATTGATTCGAATTTTGATTCAATCAAAATCCTCACCCTGCGGGCGGCGTTCCGCCGTCTGCGCTGCTGACGCAGCTTTCGAACCACATCGGCGGTTCTCATCCGGCCCACTAAACTCCATATACAAAAAAGCCCCGCTTTGCGGGGCCTTTTTGTATATGGTGCCCAGGGGCGGAATCGAACCACCGACACGAGGATTTTCAGTCCTCTGCTCTACCGACTGAGCTACCTGGGCGTTTTTTGACTTGCTGCGCTCGCTTCTCTCAATAAACCTATGGTTCATTTGAGGAGGGCGAAACTGAACTCTAACAATTTTCGAGATATCGCCACTTCACGCGAGCCGCGTATTAAACCTGCACGGCCTTAATCTGTCAAGGCTCTCGGTTGATTTGATAGCTGGCTCATTTGGCGTGGTTTGCTGCCTTTGCAAGCTGCCATTACTCGCTGGGAGGGACGTATCCTTCGGCTGTTGCATGTTCTTCGTTGTTGAGAAACTTCATCATCTCTTCTTGGAGGTATTTTCGATCATCTACCGCGAACATGTTGAGCTGTTTCTCATTTATCAGCATGGTTTGGAGCTTCTGCCATTGCAGCCAGGCTTCTTTGGAGACATTGTCATAGATTTCTTGGCCTTTATCGCCTGGATAAGGAGGGGTTGCCAATCCGGGGAGCTCTTTGCCAAGTTTTTTGCAGTTCACCATTCTAGTCATGCTGATTCCTCTTCTGAGTTCTTTGCTACTGAGGGGGTTGATAAGCCCAGCAACAGCTTCTTTATTGGTGCGGCTAAGCCAATTTGGGCCCTTTGATCCAGTGGATACCAAAGCCAATCAGCAGCTTCCGCGATTCTGTTGGGTTTCGATGCGCCATTGTACCTCACTAATGAGATATCTAAATGGTAATGGGAAAAAGTGTGTCTAATAGCTGGCAGAGTAACGGTGGATTCCTCTAATGCTTCAACAGTGTCAAACGCCGGATGGCTGTTTAGAGATGCCAGCTCGGGCAGGCTGTAGAGGCCGCCCCAAATGCCGCTGGGTGGGCGCTTTTCTAGTAATACGTCGCCGGCTTGGTTTTGCAAAACCAGCAGGGTGACGGTTTTCACAGGCAGTGCTTTCTTGGGCTTCTTGCCTGGGATTACTTTGGTTAGGTCTTGTTTGCGGGCTTGGCAGTCGTCGCTCAGCGGGCATTGCTGGCAAAGCGGGGAGCTTCTCAGGCAGACGGTAGCCCCTAAATCCATCATGGCTTGGGTGTAGTCGGCGATTCGGTTTGCCGGCAGCAGAGCCTCGGCAACCTCCCACAGCTGGTTCTTAATCTTGGTCTGCTCTGGCCAGCCGGGAATGGCCATGTAGCGGGTTAGCACGCGTTTTACATTGCCATCCAAGATAGGGGCAGTAATGTCCATCGATAGGGCAGCGATGGCTCCAGCGGTAGAGCGGCCAATGCCCGGCAGAGTCTCTAACTCGGCGACGCTTCTGGGAAACTCGCCGTTGAAATCAGTGCAAACTTGCTGCGCGGCTTTGTGCAGGTTTCGAGCCCTAGCGTAATAGCCAAGGCCGGTCCATAGATGCAGCACGTGATCAATATCAGCCGCGGCAAGGTCGGCAACTGTGGGGAACTGCTCAGTGAAATTAGCAAAATAAGCAATGACGGTGCTTACTTGGGTTTGCTGCAGCATGATCTCAGACAGCCAAACCCGATACGGGGTTTTGTCTATTTGCCAAGGCAGGTGCTTACGGCCGTGGCAATCAAACCAAGACAGCACACGGTTGGTAAAACGCTTTCGATTAGCTTGGATCAAAGTGGCGGCTAACTTAGTTTAAAATATTACGGAGCAAGCCTCGGGCTGTATCTTTTAGCTCTTCAGGTACTTGCTCGGTGATTTTTTCTTGCAGTCCGTTTCTAAGCGCATTGGCCCCAATCTGGGTAAAAATTTCCCGCACTCGAGTGAAGTCTGGGTTGCAGTATTGGCTAACGGTTGCGTCAAATGTTGACGAGCAAATGATTGGCCACTGCACGCCGTGATAAAGATCGCCAATGGGAAAGGTTTGCAGCTCGGGTGGGCCTAACAAAGTGAACGCCATCTGATAATCAAACGAACCTTCGTCTAAATTAACGCCTCCGGTGCCGTCCATCACAAAGTTATCCATTTTTAGATTCAGCAGTTGGCCTTCGCTAATGCCGTTGTTGACTACTATATTGCCAGCTAATTCTCTGAACTGAATAGTATTAGGCCAACTTTGAACGCGGCTACCGCCGGTTGGGCTCAGGGCCGAAATCGTCGTGAAAATTTGTTTCAACAAGGTAATATCGACAGAGTTTTCTGCGATAGCGAACTGGGTTGAACCAGTAAGGGTGTTAGTCACGGTACTCACGGTAGCCGCATTGGCCGAATAGCTAGACACCGAATTCAGGCGGCCAGTTGCTGAGTTTAATCTCGACACAGAAGGTGCCAGTTCAACTAAATTAAGCCGACTGAGGTTTAGCTGCGCGATCATCGGCGCTTCGGCAGATCGGCCGTCCACGCGCAGGTTGCCGGCGATTGTGCCGCCAAATGCGGTTACTGGCTGCAATTCAATGTCTAAAACGCTGCTCTCGATGTTGGTATAAGCATTGATGCTCTCAAATAAAAACTCATCAAACTTAAGCGACTCAATAGCAACGCTACCTATCAAGTCAAAGCTGCTCAATAACTCAATCGGCAAAACCGTGTCGGCAGCTTGGTCAGCTGTGGCGGTGTTTGGGCTCTGCGAGGCGGGCGTCGGCGCTTGTGCTTGGTCGGCAGCCATAAAAGGCGTCAGGTCTAATGCTGTCGAGCTCAAGTTGTAGCTAATATTCATCGGCGTGAATTCAGTGGCTAGGCGAATGCTGGCATCAGCATCGATCTGAGTCTCGCCAAGTCTTCCGGTGAGTTGGTTAACGACGATTTGATTTTCGTTACCGTTAAAACTTGCTGTCAAAGATAAGCGCGGAAGGCGCGCTGTGGTCGATAGCTTGGTGGGCGCGTCGCTGGGGCTCAAAGTTTCCATTAACGCCAAAATATCTATCTGATCTGATTTTAGATTGCCGCTGATAGTGGGTGACGTGTTCAGGTTTTCAATTTTAACTTGGCCTTGCAATAGCACTGGGGTCAGCGTGAAATTAAATTCCCGCACGTCAATCTCACCTTGGTCTAAGTTAGCGCTAATTATGCTTCTAAGACCCATGGGGACTGGCGAGGCTAGGCCGGTGTCGGCGCTGTAAGTGACAAAGTCGTAGTTGAGATTGAGGCCGAAGGGCCTGCCATCTATATTGGCGCCTTTACTTTCTAGGTCTACGTTGCTCAGACTAAAACGCGAGGAGGTGGATAAATCCTGGTAATCGATGCTGGCATTGGAAATTGCGATATTGTCAAAGCTTGCGGTCACGTTGGTGCCACTGCTCGCGGCTTCATCGGGTTCAACGGCAGGCTCAAAGCCTTCTATTTGCCACAGGCTCTTACCGGCTTCATCGACCGTGTAGTTGACATGGAAATCATCGGCTTTGAACTGCTGGATTTTAATCTCACCGTTGATCAGTGAGCCGCGGTCTACCTGCAAGGTAATTGCGGAGGTGGATGCTAACTCTTGTGATGAGGCGGGGTTACGCAGGCGCACATCATTCAAGGTTAGGCCCAATGCGGGGAAGAAATTTAATTCAAGGTCGCCAGCGATGGTGAGTTCAAACCCGGTGCTATCGGCAACCGCGGCCTCTAAGGCGGCGCGGTATTGGTTTGTATCGATGAAAAAAAGCAATCCGGCCACTAACACAATGGCGATAGCAATCAGCGACGCAATAAATTTGATGAGGGTCTTAATCATTTAACCTAATTCTTTGTGAGAGTCTGTTAAAAAGCAGCCGCTTTACGACCAGTTAAGCTGCGCCACTGCCTTTGAGTATGCTCGCTTAAGGCCAAGTGTAGCGGATTCGGCGTGTTCATGCATTATGACCAGTTCGCAGTTTTAAGCTGCGATTCCACTGGTTTAGACCTACAGCTTGGCAATTAATTTCCCTATTAAGCCTAATCCTTGGCTTTCAAAGCGGGGGGCCGACCTTTATAATGCGCGTTTTCTTCGCCGCTAGCATTAAACGGTGGTGACGCAAGCAAAGGATATCAATGAGCGATTCATCTCAGGGCGCGAATTCAACCATGGCTGCTCGTACGGCGAGCGTTGAGCGCAATACCAAAGAAACTCAAATCTCAGTTGCGGTCAATCTGGACGGCAGCGGCAAACTAGATGTTGATACCGGTTTGCCGTTTCTTGACCATATGTTGGATCAAATCGCCAGGCACGGTCTGATTGACCTGACCGTTAAAGCAGTGGGTGATCTTGAGATTGATGCTCACCACACGGTTGAAGATATCGGCATCACCTTGGGGCAGGCTTTCAATAAGGCATTGGATAAAACCGGAATTCGTCGCTATGGCCATGCCTATGTGCCTCTTGATGAGGCGCTGTCCCGGGTTGTGATTGATTTCTCAGGCCGCCCAGGTCTGGATTACCACGTTCAGTTTGTTAAAGGGTCGGTGGGTAATTTTGATGTAGATCTGTTTCATGAGTTCTTTCAAGGCTTTGTGAATCACGCTCTCATGACTTTGCATATCGATAACCTGCGGGGTAAGAACTCTCACCATCAAATTGAAACTATCTTTAAAGCCTTTGGCAGGGCACTGCGGATGGCTATGGAAGTTGATCCCCGGGCCGCCAATACCATTCCTTCGACCAAAGGTGTGCTGTAGCTGACAAGGCGCCCCCGAGAGTGACATTCAATTAATGTTGTCCCTAACCCCTAATGAATAAAGTTGCTGTCATAGACTATGGCATGGGCAACCTGCACTCTGTTGCCAAAGCCGTAGAACATGTTGGGGCTGAAATTCAGGCCCAGACAGGCGAAGTCACAGAAGTGATCGTCACAGCAGATGCTAGGCTTATTGCGGATGCCGACCGAGTGATCTTTCCCGGAGTGGGCGCAATTCGTGACTGTATGGCCGAAATCAACCGCCTCAACGTGGGCTCGATTGTAGAGCAGGCCATGAAAACCAAACCGGTGCTGGCAATCTGCGTGGGCATGCAGGCGTTAATGCGCGCCAGCGAAGAAAACGGTGGCGTCACTTGCCTTGGTCTAATGGATGGCGAAGTGAAATACTTTGGCGAAAATCACAGGGACGCCAAGGGCCAGCGCTTGAAAGTGCCCCATATGGGTTGGAATCAGGTAAAGCAAGTTAGGCCCCATCCCCTTTGGCAAGATATTCCAGACAACGCCCGTTTCTACTTTGTGCACAGTTACTATGTGCCAACATCCAACAGCGCCGCTGAATTTGGCATAACCGACTATGGGCTAGAGTTCGTTGCCAGCATGGCCGCCAATAATATTTTTGCAACTCAATTTCATCCAGAAAAAAGCCAAACCGCCGGTTTGACTCTCTACCGAAATTTTTTACAGTGGGATGGTTCCAGCAAATGAGTAAGACATTGTGATTGTAATACCTGCGATAGATTTAAAGGACGGCCAGTGTGTGCGTTTAAAGCAAGGCCGCATGGAAGACAGCACGGTTTTTTCCGACGACCCGGTAAGTGTTGCTGGGGTATGGGTTGCTAAAGGCGCCAGGCGTCTTCATATTGTCGACCTAAACGGCGCGTTTGCCGGCACACCGGTAAATGCAGCAATAGTAACGGCTATTGTGGAGAAATACCCCGAGATACCAATTCAAATTGGTGGCGGTATCCGAACCATAGAGGACGTCAAATTTTACATCGACGCAGGGGTTAGTTACGTCATCATTGGTACACAGGCCGTTAAAAACCCCGACTTTGTTAAGCAGGCCTGCGATGCCTATCCAGGCAAAATAATCGTTGGCATAGATGCAATGGATGGCTTAGTGGCCACCGAGGGTTGGGCTGAAATCTCTGAAATTACGGCCACAGACTTAGCAGAGAAATTCGCCGATTTTGGTGTGTCTGCCATCGTTTACACCGATATCGCCCGCGACGGTATGATGAAAGGGGTTAATATCGAAGCGACCAAAGAGCTGGCTGAAGATTCGCCAATTCCTATCATCGCCTCCGGCGGTATTTCCAAACTGGCCGATGTGGCGGCGCTGCGGGAAGCCTCCGAATCGGAGTATGGCGCTGGAATTGTTGGTGTAATCACGGGGCGCGCAATTTACGAAGGCAGCCTTGATTTAGAGCTGGCCCAGCGCCTTTGCGACGAATAGGATTTCAACGTGGCTTTAGCTAAACGCATTATCCCCTGTCTGGACTGTGAAAATGGCCGGGTGGTTAAGGGAGTTCAATTTTTGGATATCCGCGATGCGGGTGATCCTGTTGAGGTGTCCAAAAAATACTGCGACGCCGGCGCTGACGAAATTACCTTTCTCGATATTACTGCAAGTCATGAGGGCCGCGAAACGACGGTCGACACTGTGCGCGCAATTGCCAGCCAAGTCTTCATTCCGCTGACGGTGGGCGGCGGTATTCGCACCCTAGAAGATATTCGCACTATGCTCAATGCTGGGGCAGATAAAGTCGCTATTAATACGGCGGCGGTGACCAACCCTGCGTTCGTGCGCGAAGCCGCCGGGCGGTTTGGTTCCCAGTGCATTGTTGTGGCGGTGGATGCAAAGCAAGTTTCTGCGCTGAATGAACCGCTTAAATGGGAAATATTCACCCACGGTGGGCGCAATGCTACGGGGCTGGATGTAATCGAATGGGTCAAGCGCATGGTCGACTACGGCGCAGGCGAGATACTCCTTACCAGCATGGACCGAGACGGCACTAAAATAGGGTTCGACCTGGCGCTTAATAAAGCGGTCAGCAGTGCGGTTCAGGTGCCAATCATCGCCTCAGGCGGGGTAGGCAATCTTCAGCATTTAGTCGATGGGGTGCTTGAAGGTGAGGTTGATGCGGTGCTCGCCGCCAGTATATTCCACTTTGGTGAATACACGGTGGGGGAGGCTAAAGCCTACATGGCAGAGCGCGGAATTGAAGTTCGCCTGTAAAAAATCTGCTTATTTTTTTGTAGACGGCGACCACAGTGGCCGCCGAATTCTCAAACTAATTAGTTAGCCCGCTGCGCAAAAGAACCGGGGTTGGTACGCGCCTTCGCCGGCTTGAATGCGTTAATGCCTTTTAACACATTGATTGCCTCGTTCAGTGGATAATCAGTGACCAACACTTCCTCAGCTGAAATAAGCACTTCTGCCATCTCGCTCGCGGTGGCATCGGCATTGCCGTTGTCCAAGCGCCCGGGCAGGTCAGATTCACTGTACTCTGCGACACTTCTGGAACGCTTTGTTATAAAGGCTTCTTCTACCTTGATGTCAGGCTCAATTCCCTGCGCCTGAATAGAGCGTCCGGAAGGGGTGTAATACAAAGACGTGGTAAGTTTGATGGCGCGCTGTTCACCTAGGGGCAGGATGGTTTGCACAGAGCCTTTGCCGAAGCTGCGAGTGCCCATGATAATGGCGCGGCCATGGTCTTGTAGAGCGCCAGCCACAATTTCAGAGGCTGAGGCGGAGCCGTTGTTTATCAGCACAACTAAAGGGATGTCACCGGCAACCATATTGCGGGTAGCATTAAATTCCATCCCCGCGTCATCCAGCCGGCCCTCGGTGTAGACAATTCTGCCTTGATCGATAAACGCATCCACCACCCCTACAGAGGCCTGCAATACGCCGCCCGGATTGTTGCGTAAATCCAATACCATGCCCTTTAGATTTTCATTTTCCGCATAAAGTTTTTTGATTTCGGCCTCGGTTTCTGATCCGGTGTTGGCACGAAATTGAGAGATTCGAAGGTAGGCGTAGCCGGGCTCGATAATGCGGCTGCGGACGCTGGCAATGGTGATAATCTCGCGCACTATAGTCAGATCAAACGGCTCCATGCCTTCCCGGGCAATGGTGATAACGACTGAGCTACCGGGTTCGCCCCGCATCATTTGCGCGGCTTCATCAGGCAGCATCTCCTGCAGCGGGCGGTTGTTGATCTCGATAATCAGATCGCCGGCCTTGATGCCGGCCCGAGACGCCGGGGTGTCATCAATGGGGCTAACTACTTTGATGTAGCCATTTTCGCGGCTCACTTCCACCCCTAATCCACCAAATTCACCAGTGGTGGTTTCCTGCAGGACGTCGTAGTCACTGCCTGAAAAATACGCTGAGTGGGGGTCGAGGCCGGACAACATGCCTTTGATAGCGCTCTCTAACAGCGTTCTGTCGTCTATTTCTTCCACATAGGAGGCTCTGATGCGATCCAGTGCTTCGGTGAACATGCGCACTTCTTCTATGGGCAGAGGCAACGGCTGAGAAAGGGTTTGTCCCTGCGCCGCCGGTATCCCAACCAGCAAGGCTAATGTGCCAGTAGCTGCGAGAGTCTTAAGCTGTTTGTGCGTGGTTTGAAGCAAATTCATAGGGTGTTCCTGCTTGGCGCCGCTTGTGCTGCGCGTGTCTATATTCATGACCGGCCCACCAACATAATTTCCGGCAGGGGGTATAGTTTCAGGTTATCAGGCGGTTGGCAATTGCATTGGCCTCATCTACGGCCAAGCTGCCGCTGCTTGCGATGCCTACCGCTTATAGCCTGCGCTGTAATTAAAAATACGGTGAATCAAGGCAGATGGATTGTTAATTTAAATCTAGCCAAGGCCCAGGGTTCTGCGGCTGGCCTCGCTGTCTAATTTCAAAATACAGGCCGGGCTCGCTGTTGCTGGCAGATTGGCCGGACGTCGCAATCACATCGCCCACATCCACCCAAACCCCAGGCGCGGCGGCTAGGGACTCATTGCCGCCGTACAGGCTCATAAAGCCATTGCCGTGATCGATAATTACTAACAGGCCAGAGCCTCTAAGCCAGTCAGCAAACACCACATGGCCGGCATGAATAGCGCGCACCGAAGTGCCGGGCTCGACCGCTAAGGTGATGCCTTGACGGACTAGGCTGCCGCCGCCGTATTGCTGCCCGAACCGGCTGGTGATGGTGCCCGCAACCGGCATTGGCAGCCTGCCTTTGGCTGCTTGAAACGATGGCACGTCATCAAATGAGCGAATGCCAGCCATGGCCTGTCGAATCTCTTCGATCAAACGCTGCAGCTCCGCTTGGTTCATCTCAAGTTGCTCTAGCTCGTCAGCACGAGTTTTAATCTGGCTGCGCAGCTGAGCTACCACCGCGGTTTGCTGCTGCCGCGCAGCCTGCCGGGCGCTGCGCTGGCTGGCCAACTGCTGTTGCTGCTGATTGAGTTCAGCTACCCCTTCGGCAACTGCAGCTGCGTTCTCGGAGATAGCCACTAAAGTGGCTTCAAACGCTTGAAGCTTGGCTAGCTGCTGGGCTGAAACGACGCGGGCGTAATAATTTAAGCGCGAATCCCGATTCAGCGTGTCTTGGCTCAAAAGGCTTTTCAGCGGGTTGGCTGTGCCGCGCTTGTAGACTGCTCGGATAACCGTGGCGGCGCTTTGTGCTTGGACTGCTTTTTGTTGTTCAAGCGCGGCGGCTTGGGTGCGAAGCTCAGTTAGCTGCTGGGTTTGTTGGTCTATATCTAGAGTTAAATTTTTGATCGACGCCGAGACGGCTGACAGCGCAGCGGCGGCTTCTTTGAGGGCGGCCTCTTCGGCTGAAGCGGTTTGATTTGCCAGGCTCAACCAAGACTGTATTTCCTCAATGGCAGTGCCTACCGCCTGAAGCTCAGATTCGGCGGCATTGCTTTCGCTAGTTGACTGGGCGGTGGCAAGCGCCGACAGCATGCCAAATATAAGGCCTACCGCTAACTTTTCACTCCAAGACATTGGCTTTCCTAGGCTCGTCTAAATAGCGTTGTCCGGGGCAGGGCTTAGCTTTGTCACCAAGACAGTGCCAGTCATTTGCGCAGGCACCGGCAGGTTCATTAGCGTTAAAAGCGTCGGTGCAATATCACTTAAGCTGCCCGCTTGGGAAAAACGATAGCCGCTGTTGCCCACATACACCAAGGGCACCGGGCCATTGGTATGGGACGTTAACGGCTGGTTAGTTAATGGGTCTAACATTTGCTCCACATTGCCGTGATCTGCGGTGATTAGCAGCTCGCCATCGGTTTCTAGAATAGCCTCAACAATTGATTTTAGGCAGGCGTCCACCGCTTCCACGGCTTTTACCGAGGCGGCGAAATTGCCGGTATGGCCGACCATGTCGCCATTGGCATAGTTGCAAATAATCGCGTCGTATTTCCCGCTGCGAATCGCGTCGACCAGATTCTGGGTTACTTCAAAGGCCGACATTTCGGGTTTTAAGTCGTAGGTTTTAACTTTGGGCGAGGGAATTAATATCCGCTCTTCATTGGCAAAAGGCTGCTCGCGGCCACCATTGAAAAAGAAAGTCACGTGGGCGTATTTTTCGGTTTCTGCAATTCGTAGCTGAGTTTTGTTTTGAGCCGCAAGGTATTCGCCCAGCACGTTGTCCAGAGTAGCCGGCGGATAGGCGACGGTTGCTTCGATGTCAGCGGCGTATTCGGTAAGGGTGATGAAATCCCCCAGTAGTGGCCGATTAGTGCGATTAAAACCGTCAAAATCATCATCCACGAAGGCGCGGGTTAGCTCCCGTGCTCTGTCGGAGCGGAAGTTCATAAACACTACCACATCGCCATCTGCGACGACGGCGGGGGAGTTTTCGCTGTCAACAATAGCACTGGGCTGGACAAACTCATCGTCTTCCTCACGGGAATAGGCCGCCGCCAGTGCGGCTTCCGCCGTCCCATACTGAAACTCAGACTCACCTGAGGTGAGCAAGTTGTAGGCCGGTTCAACCCTGTCCCAACGGTTGTCTCGGTCCATGGCGTAAAAGCGGCCACAAATCGAAGCAATGCGGCCTTTGCCGGAATCCCGGAGCAGTTTGTCAGTGGCTTGAAGCGAGGCCATGGCGCTGCGGGGCGGCGTGTCACGGCCATCGAGAAAGGCGTGAACGAAAATTTGTGGGGCGCCGCGAATAATGGCCAGCTCGATCATGGCATTAATTTGATCTTCATGACTGTGAATGCCGCCGGGGGATAGCAGGCCGAAAATATGCAGTGCAGTTTCGCTTTCGCCTGCTTTATGGGCTGCATCCACCAGCACGCGGTTGGTGTAAAAGCCTTTGTCGGCGATGTCTTTTTCGATACGTGTAAGGTTTTGATAGACCACTCGGCCGGCACCAAGATTCATATGACCCACTTCAGAATTGCCCATTTGCCCGGCAGGCAGACCAACTGATGTGCCTGAGGTATCTATAAGGGTGTGAGGCCTGGTTTGCCACAGGGTGTCCCAATTAGGGCTGTTGGCCGCCGCAATAGCGTTACTTATGGTTTCTTCGCGATGACCCCAACCATCAAGAATAAGCAAAAGGGCAGTTTTCTTTTTGTTCATATCAGCTGTCGTAGTCCGGCAAAGTTAGAGGGTTAATTCCATTGATGAGTAAATAGTTGGACGATTTATTAAATATTAGCTAGATGTTAAGTCGACGCTAGGTAGTCCTGGGAACCGCAATATTATCCGTTAAAGGGTTGTTTATAGCGAGCGAATCGCACCCAGTGCCTTCTTTAGCGCAAGCGGTGCGTGTATACTCCCTGCCTTTTGCGGCGGCGGCCACTGACGCCGCTTACCTAGTAGGCCAACATCGAAACTGGCCCAATTTGTAAGGTACACGTTTTAAAAATGGCACAATTCGTAGAATTTATTGGTAACCATTTGATCTTAGCGAGTCTTTGGTTGATCACGGCCGGGGCGATTTTCTTCTATCATCAGCGCACGGGCTCAAAGGGTGTAAGCCCCCAAGGCGCGGTTATGATGATCAATCGACAAGACGCTGTGGTGGTTGATATCCGAGATAAAAAGGATTTTGAAACCGGGCATATTGTTGATGCTATTCACATCCCGCTGATCAATTTAAAGAAGCGCGTAGCTGAGCTTAAGAAGCACAAAGCTAAACCAATAATTATCGTCTGCAAGCTGGGCCAACATGCTGGCGAAGCTGCAAAGATATTGACGGAAGAAGGCTATGAGCAGGTGGTCAAGCTTTCCGGCGGTATGGCTGAATGGAAGGGGCAGTCGTTGCCGCTGGTGAATAAGTAAAAACACAACGAGAAGCCGCGCGGTCGGCGACACTTCGCCTGCACTGCAAAGCACTATAATTTAAGATCTGAAAATTAACAGGAAGAATCATGGCCGAGAACGATCAGCAAGCTCCAGAAGTAACGCCAACACCGGGGGCAGAGCAGCCCGCAGGTCCCCAATTTGCGCTGCAAAGAATTTACCTCAAAGACTCGTCTTTTGAGTCGCCGCGCAGCCCTGGAGTGTTTCAAACTCAGTGGAGCCCTAAGATCAACTTTGACATCAAGACCCGCTCTAGCAAGATTCAAGAAGGCGTCTTCGAGGTGGTGTTGGTCTTGACGGCTGAAGCTCAGATAGAGGAAAACACGGCGTTTTTAGTGGAAGTGCATCAAGCCGGTATCTTCACTGCGAAAGATTTCGCTAATGAGCAGTTAGAACAGCTGTTGGCGACTGTGTGCCCCAATATTTTGTTCCCTTATGCCCGTGAAGCTATAGATAATTTGGTGATAAAAGGCAGTTTCCCTGCTTTGATGTTAGCGCCCATTAACTTTGAGGCTCTGTATTTGCAGCAAAAGCAGGCTAACGCCGCAGAAGCTGCTGCCGCACCTGCATCTGAAACAACTCAGTAGGCTGGGGCTTACACGCCGGCTGAAAAATCAAGCTGGCGCCAAGCCTCAAACACCATCACTGCAGCCGCATTCGACAGATTGAGGCTGCGGCTGTTGGGCAGCATAGGAATTCGCAGCAGGTTTTGCACTCCCAGCTCATTCCTCACATCTTCAGGTAATCCCCGGGTCTCGGGCCCAAAAATCAAGAAATCGTCTTTGGCGTAGGCTATTTGGTCATAGCGACTTTTGCCCTTGGTAGAGATGCCAAAAAACCTCGACTTGTTGTTAACTTCCACAAATTCACGCCAATTTTCGTAAATTTTTACCCCCGCGAACTCATGGTAATCCAACCCAGCGCGGCGCATGCGTTTGTCGTCTAACTCAAAGCCAAGTGGCTTAATTAGGTGCAGCTGTGAACCTGTGTTTGCAGCTAAACGGATGATATTTCCTGTGTTTGGGGGTATTTCGGGCTGAAAAAGGGCGATATTGATCAAAATTTAACCACTCAGTGAAAGATTGCTGTAATGTCCGCTGCAGTCGCTAGCCAAGGAAAAGCGAGCGCCAGATTTGCCACAAGATTCGATTTTTTCCCTGCTTTAACCCGTAATCTTGTGAAGACCCGTGCGGTTTTGGACTTAAATAGGGAACTTACCCTAGTTTATCCCGATATGTGCTCTATTTTGTTTTAGAATTTAACAACTTAAACGATATCAATTAAAGGCTTCTCTCAAGTTGTGCCTCATTGCTCCTGCCCGGTGAATTAAAAATAGCGGGAAAACGGGGTGAGAAGTCAAAGATCGATTTACTGAGTTTGACCTTTCTGGGTCGCAATAGGAAACACGCGCGTGCTGAAGTTTTTGAAAAAAAAGCCTAAATCAACCGGTCGAGTGGGATTGATGATGCAATCCGACCTGTTGACGCTTGCTCATATGGAAACACGTGGCGGGGCTCCTTTTCTCAATGGGGTCGAGCAAGTGGCCTTGAGCTCTAGCAAAGATGCGGCCGCTGCACTGGGCAAGCTCGTGAAAGATCATAACCTTGAGGGCACCCAATGCAGCGTGGTGCTCAACCCCAAAGATTACAGTCTGCAGCTGGTTGAATCGCCCAATGTGGAGCCCGATGAGCTGCGTGCAGCGGTACGCTGGAAAATCAAAGATCTGCTGGACATGAAGCTCGACGATGCGGCGATTGACGTGTTTCAAGTGCCTGAAGATGCCTACCGCGGCAAGGAAATGCTTTACGTGGTGGCCGCCATGAAATCTAAGGTTAAGTCCATAGTCGACTTGGTCGCCGAAAGCGGCCTTGAGTTGGCTGTGATCGATATCCCCGAACTGGTGATGAAGAACATTTCTTCGGCCTTCATCGATGACGAAAACGGCATTGCATTAATGGATCTGCGGCGAACCGGCAGCACCATGAACATTACCAAGGCCGACGGGCTGTACCTAACTCGCCGCATAAACACCCAGCTTGACCCCGATGTTATGCAGTCGCCAGATTGGGAAATGCTAAAAGACCGCTTGGTGCTGGAAATTCAGCGCTCGCTGGACTACTACGAGAGCCAGATGGGCAAGAGTCCTATCAACAAGATTATCCTGACCCGACGGCAGCACGATTCAGAGGCAATGGCGGCCAGCCTAAACGAATTGCTGGCAGCCAATGTCAGCGTGCTCGATCTGGCGGCGGTGCTCGATAGCAAAGAAGTGCTAACCCCGGAGCAGCAGCAGATATTTATGCCGGTAATCGGCGCTACGCTGCGGGGCATTAAAAAACAAGTAAAGGCCACCGATGACGAGCAGGTAGCGGCGTAATGAAGCAGCAAATTAATCTTTACTTGCCTGAATTTAGGGTAAAAAAGGATCCTATTTCTACGCTGTTGATTAGTCAGGTGGTGGGCGGTGTGGTGCTGACTATGCTGGTGATCTCTATCTTCGACATTTTCACTCGCTGGGAGCTGGGCAACGAGCTCGGAGGTTTGCGAGAATCGCTGGTAGAGGAGACCCGCAAAACCAGTCAGCTCGATGAGCAATTGGCGAGGCGCTCACAGAATTCAGAATTAATAGATCAATTGCGCCGGGCCGAATCTCGGCTAACCGCGAGTAGATCAATCAGGGATTTTTTGAGCGAGACAAAGCTGGGCAATGTGACCGGCTTTTCTGAGTACTTTAAAGATATTTCGCGGGCGTCAATTGACGGTTTGTCAGTCAGTAACTTTGAAATTTCCGCCGGCGGCGACGAAGTAAGTATTGTCGGAGAAGTGATGGATTCGGCGCTGGTGCCACGGTTTGTGGATAACATTGAGGCTGGGCAAAGTTCGCTGCGCAGTCAGCGCTTTAGTTCAAAAATTTCTCGAGCGGGCGCCGAAGCCCGAGTGTTTTCATTTGAGTTGAGTAATCAAAGTGAATGAACAGCTAAACAGACAAATCAAGCGTTTCACCAAAAACCTTGACGGTCGCAGCCAAACGGAAAAGCTGATGGTGATGGCTATTTTGGTGGTTGGGCTGATCTTGGTTTACTTGGAGGTTTTCTACGATCCCATAAGAGCTGAGATCGCCTCTTCACGAAGTCAGCTTAGCAGTGTGCGGGCTCAGATTTCGTCACAGCAAACTAGCTATGCGCAAAAGCTAGAGCAGAGCCAAGAGGATCCGAACAAGTTTGCCAATGACAGGCTGGTTGTGGTTGAGCAGCAGCAAGAGTTGCTGCTTACTGAAATTTCGGCTTTGGCAGGGGATCTAATCACCCCCAATCAGATGACAGAACTGCTCACCAATGTGTTAGCCAGGCAGGTTGGGCTTGAGCTGATTAGTTTTAACAACGAACCGGTGAAACCACTGCGTGCTCAGGTTTCTGATGCAGGGCAAAACGTTGCAGATGCCGATCAAGTTTTGGCTGTTTCCAGCAATGTCTCTGGGCAAGTGTATGAGCATGGCCTAACCATCGAGTTTGAAGGCGACTTTTTTAACACGCTGCGCTATTTACGGTTTTTGGAAGGCATGACCGGTAGTTTTTTCTGGGACAGCATAAATTTTAGTCAAAGCGAATGGCCCACGGCCAAAGTGACACTGATGATTCATACACTTAGTGCTGATGAGGGTTTTATAGGTGCGTAAACTGCTGCATAAATCGCTGCTTGATTTGAGCTCGCTTTTAGCTCTGGGCCTAGCGCTGGCGATAAGCAGCGCAGCTTTTGCAGACATTATTGAGGGCGAGGAACTGGTAGATCCAACTCGGCCATTAGAGTTTGCCAAAGGCCCGACGGCGGCTACGGATTTGGGGTCGCTGTTTAGAAACATAGTGCCGGCTAATTTTGACATCAGTTTTATTCGGGCCAGCAGCGACAACCCAATTGCGGTTATCAATAATCTGCAGGTTACTGTTGGCGACGTTATTGGCGGCGCTACGGTTTCCAGCATAGGTAGAGACAGCGTGACTTTGTTAATCAATGACGAAGAACAAATAATTAACTTGTATAAAACCAGCGTTAAAAGCGCCGTTATTTCGCGCTAAGCTTGGAGACTATTTTTGTTTACCACTAAAGAAGCTCAGTTCATGTTTAATAAGCCTAAATTGGCCGTGCTAGGCTGCGTGTTGCTAATTTCTGCCTGTGCAACTCGTCCAGCGACTGTGCCCAACACAGATATTTTAGTTGAGATTCAGGCAACTATGGACGAGGCGATTGTCGCCAATGCACCACCAAGCGACAATTTGTCTGCAGAAGACACCGACCTATTAAACGAGCTGATACCATCCCTTTCCTTGGATGAAAATTTACTGGCACCCATTGAGCCGCGTGTCTCCATTAGCGCGCCCAACATGCCTGCGGATATCTTCTTTAACAGTTTGGTAGCCGGCACTGATTATGGAGTTGCGCTGAGCGAAGATGTGGATGTCACGATTAATCTGACCCTACCCAACGTCACTATCGAAGAGGCCATGGATACCGTTGCCGAAATTTACAGCTTGGACATCGAGCGCAAAGGCAATATCTATACAGTACGTCCCGGTGGTCTGCGCACCCGCCAATTCTCTATCGACTATTTGAATGTGCAGCGCCAGGGCACTTCAAATATGCAGATTAATAATGGCGGAGGCCAAGGCGGTCTGCAAGGTGGGCAGGGCGGTCTTGGTGGTGGGTTAGGTGGCGGCATCGGAGGTCGTGGAGGAGGTCTTGGTGGCATTGGCGGCGGCGACGGAGGTCGTCGGGGTCATGGAGACCTTGCGTGCCGCCGGGGTGGAGCGGGTCCGATTGATGACCGTTCCGGGCGGCGTGCAATGACGCTTGGCGGCAGGCACTGGCTGGCGGCTGGGGGCGTGGCGCTCGGGCTCCACATTATGGCTGCTGCGTGGATCGTCCAGAATGACCCGTCACCCGCAGTGGCCGCCGGTGGCGGCGGCAGCCTGCAGGTCATGCTGTCGCCGAGCGCCGGCCCGTCCGCGGCTGAGGCCCCGACCGGGCCGCGGCAGGACGCGGTGAAGGCGGTG
>CAYGSO010000054.1:0-3805 GCA_964352445.1 uncultured Pseudohongiella sp.
TCGATGAATCCAAAACCTTTCTCGTCGTTAAACCACTTAACGGTACCTTCTACTGACTCTGACATATTGCTCTCGTGCTTATAGATAAAAGTTCGAACCGCTAAGCGACTCGTCGGCCATAACTGACCTAAAAATAGTTTACGCCCTAAAGAATCTAGATGGAAACACTTATTGTCGCAAATTGTAACTAAATCATCGGTTATGCCTGAAGGTTCCTACAAATTTTCTCTCATTTGCCCCTGTGAAATGTAAGCTTAATCGAGATCAAAGATCTTCCCAGGATTCATAACCCTCTTTGGATCAAAAACCTGTTTAATTGCTTTCATAAACTGAAGCTCAGTTTCACTGCGGGAGTAACTCAGATACGGCTTCTTCAGAAGCCCGACGCCATGTTCGGCAGATACGCTGCCGCCATGTTTTTGGACAATTTCAAACACCCATTTTGAGACTTTACCGCACTCGGCAAAAAACTCTGCCGCTGCCATCGCCTCAGGCTTAAGGATGTTTAAGTGCACGTTGCCGTCACCTATATGACCGAACCAGATAATCTCAAAATCAGGGTAGGCTTTGCCCACCAGCTCATCCACCTGTTCAAGAAACTGGGGCACCTTGCTTACTTTCACAGAAATGTCATTTTTGTAAGGCGTGAACTGGGCAATGGTTTCTGAAATATCTTCTCGAAGGCGCCACAGGTTTTTAGCCTGGTTCAGATTCTGACTGATAGTTCCATCGCTAACCCACCCTGACTCTAAACACTCTTCGAATAGTGTCATTGCAATTTCCATGTCACGCTCAGCCAAGTTTTCAAACTCGATAAGCACATAGAACGGACAGTCTTCGTCGAAGGGCTTTGTAAGTCCTTTTTCTTTCACTACATGGGCAAGCGCTTTGTTGGAAAAAAATTCGAATGCAGTTAAGTTCAGGCCATCTCTAAATTTTGCCAACACCGGCATTGTAGCCTGCATGTTTGCCACCCCAAGCAATAACACACTGGGATCTCGCGGTTGGCTGCACAGGCTAATGGTGGCCTCAACAATAAAACCTAGGGTACCTTCTGAGCCTATGAACAAATGCCTTAGATCGTAGCCGGTGGCATTTTTAGCCAGACCCCGATTGAGCTCTAACAGTTCACCGTTGCCGGTAATAACTTTTAGGCCTTCAACCCAGCTTCGGGTCATACCATAGCGAATCACCTTAATGCCGCCGGCGTTGGTAGCGATGTTGCCTCCAATTTGGCTAGACCCGGCTGAGGCAAAATCGACGGGGTAGTACAAACCTTTGTCATGGGCAAACTGCTGCAGCTGCTCGGTGACCACACCAGGCTGACAAATGACCTGACGGTCTGATGCGCTAAAATCCAAAATCTTATTCATGCGATCGAACGCCACTACCAGTTCTTGGTTGGACGCTACTGCCCCTCCACTCAAACCGGTGCGCCCGCCCGAGGGCACTAGGCCAAGCTCAACTTCGTTGGCCAGACGGACAATCGCCTGCACAGCCTCTATCGAGTCAGGCAAAACCACAGCAACCGGATCAATGGTATAGGCGCGGGTCCAGTCACGGCCGTAGCGCTGTTTATCGTCTTCACTGGTTTTAACCCAAGGGGCTCCTACAATTTTTTCAAGCTTAGCTATCAGCTCGGCGGCAGAACAATTCATCGGGGCAGGTTTCCTATAGGGCGGGATTCAAATTCATTCGGTTTCTACAGCAATAAGTTGTTAGATTTCGCCACATCAAACACGGCGAGTATGTTACCATGCGCACGTTTTTAGAGCATGAAATACAATCGCCCCAGGCCTTTTTTAACCCGTTTAGTGAATTTTTAGACCTATGCTGACTTCGACCTCTTTTGAAAAAAGTAAAATCAAGTTCCTCCTGCTGGAAGGTGTTCACCCAAGCGCCATCGCGGCACTGGAAAAGGCTGGATACACCAACATTGAGAGTCTAAAGACATCCTTGGGCCCAGAGGAGTTAAAAGCCAAAGTTAACGGGGTACATTTTATAGGAATCCGGTCCAGAACCCAGCTTACCGAAGAGATTTTCGCGGCGGCAAATAAACTAATGGCGGTAGGCTGCTTTTGCATTGGCACAAATCAAGTGGATTTGAAAGCAGCCTTGGTGCGGGGCATACCGGTATTCAACGCACCTTTTTCCAACACGCGAAGTGTCGCCGAGCTTGTCATCGGCCAAGCTATATTGTTACTGCGCGGCATTCCTAAAAAGAACGCCCTGCTGCATCAAGGGGTTTGGGACAAAGCCGCAAAAGGCTCGTTTGAAACCCGAGGCAAGAAACTGGGTATCGTGGGGTACGGCAATATCGGCTCCCAACTTAGCGTGCTTGCCGAAAGCATGGGCATGAAAGTGTTTCTGTTCGACGTGGTCACCAAGCTGCCCCTTGGCAATGCGGTGCAAATGGACTCTCTGCAAGAGCTCATGAGCGAATGCGATGTTGTGAGTTTGCATGTGCCAGAAACTCCAGCCACGAAAGAGATGATCGGCGCCGAACAGCTTGCTTGGCTCAAGCCCAATGCTATTTTAATTAATGCCTCTAGGGGCACCGTGGTAGATATCGATGCCCTTGCGGCAAAGCTGGCCAACAACGAAATCGCCGGCGCTGCCATTGATGTGTTTCCGGTTGAGCCGAAATCCAATGACGAAGAGTTTGTTTCTCCACTGCGGCAGTTCGAGAACTGTATTTTAACCCCCCACGTGGGTGGCAGCACGATGGAAGCGCAGGAAAACATTGGCGTGGAAGTGAGTGAGAAACTGGCAAAATACAGCGACAATGGCTCTAGCTTTACCTCGGTAAACTTTCCAGAGGTAACCCTGCCGGCACACCCCAATTACCACCGAATCCTGCATATTCATGCAAATGTGCCCGGTGTTCTGGCGGAAATTAACACCCTGTTTTCCGCCGCCGGAATCAATATCCGCTCTCAGTATTTGCAGACTAACGAAGAAGTGGGCTACGTCGTGATGGATATCGATCAAGAGAACAGCGATTTAGCAATTGAAAAGCTTAACCAAATTGCTGGCACAATCCGCTGTCGGGTTTTGTTTTAGCTCTCGATTAAAAAGCTGTCTAAAAGCGCGAAGACTTGGTCACGGTAGAGCGGGCTCTCATTCACAAGATGATGCCTTGCCTGCTCTATCAGATGAATCACCGCGTTAGGAAACTTCGCCTGAATTTGGCCCGTATTGAATTGCCAATCTACCGTGGTATCCGCAGTGCCTTGAATGATTTTTAGGGGTGCCTGGGACGGCGGTGCTGCCATAAAATCCCGCTGATAGTGAATCATGGCGACAATCCAATCCCGTTTCAGGCGCTTAGACTGCAAAACATCATCCTGCTTGAGAAAACGCAAAAACTCCTCATCGTGACTATTTTGTGAGAACGCCCGTTTGGTTGAGGCCAAAAATGGCTTGCTCATAGCAAACAAGACTCGAGATTTCTGCCACGCGAAAGGCCGCAGCAAGGGCGCCAATAGCACATAGCTGGCCATCTCTTCGATTATTTCCCGGTAATGCTTTTGCAGTGAATCTAAGATAACTGCCCCGCCGGTGCTCTGACCAACAACATTCCAAGGCCGGGGTAAATCTGCTTTGAGTGCATGCTGCAACACTTGGCGTAGGGCCTGGGCATAGCTATCGAAGCTGTCGATACTGGCTGGCTCGCCGGTGGAAAGGCCATGGCCAATTTGGTCGAAGATCACCACGTTGAAATTACGCGTTAGACAGTAGTCGATAATGTGTTTGTACAGGCCGGCGTGGTCTAAATAGCCGTGAAGTAAAAACACCGTGCCGC
>CAYGSO010000054.1:3905-20464 GCA_964352445.1 uncultured Pseudohongiella sp.
TGTTCAAGAGTATAGACTTTCTTGATGTTTGAAATTTGCCCGGCACAGCCAAAGGCTTCCAATCTCGCAATAACGATATCGCGCATCGCGGTTGTGCTTGGAATTAAAAATTTGCGGGGGTCAAACTCAGACGGGTTTTCAGCAAGAAACTTGCGCACCGCACCGGTAGAGGCAAGCCGAAGATCGGTATCTATGTTTACCTTGCGAACCCCGTGCTTAATGCCTTCCTGAATTTCTTCAACTGGCACACCGTAGGTCTCAGGTATTTTGCCGCCAAACTCGTTAATAATGGCAAGCCATTCCTGTGGTACAGAAGAAGAACCGTGCATGACCAAATGGGTGTTCGGGATTTTTGCGTGTATCTCTTTGATGCGGCCGATAGCAAGAATGTCCCCTGTCGGTGGCCGGCTAAACTTGTAGGCCCCGTGGCTTGTGCCAACGGCAATGGCCAAGGCATCCACATTGGTGGCCGCGACAAAGTCGGAGGCTTCTTGGGGGTCGGTCAGCAATTGCTCCATGGACAAAGTGCCCTCGGCGCCGATGCCGTCTTCTTCGCCGGCCATACCAGTCTCTAAAGAGCCAAGGCAGCCAATCTCGCCTTCAACCGAGACGCCGCAGGCATGGGCCATGGCCACGGTAGTTTTTGTCACATCGACGTTGTAGTCATAGTCGGTGGGGGTCTTGCCGTCTTCGGCCAGCGAGCCGTCCATCATGACCGAGGAAAACCCCAGTTGAATTGAACGCTGACAAATCGCTGGAGACACGCCGTGGTCTTGATGCATGACGATGGGGATATGGGGAAACTCTTCAATAGCGCCCAGTATCAAATGTTTTAGAAAATTTGAACCCGCGTATTTTCGAGCCCCTGCTGAGGCCTGCAAAATAACTGGGCTGTTGGTTTTGTCAGCACCTTCCATAATGGCGCGAACCTGCTCTAAATTATTCACATTGAACGCCGGAACGCCGTAGGTGTGTTCTGCCGCATGATCGAGTAATTGTCGTAAACTAATGAGTGCCATGTTCGTTCCTCAGTGTTTGGAATTTGGTTTATAAAACAGTTCTTACCTTGAATTCTTGCCTAGGGGTTTGCGCCGCGCTCTAAAAGTATTTGCACTGCCGGCAGCTCGTCGCCCTGAACATACTCCAAAAACGCGCCGCCGCCGGTGGAGATATAGGAGATCGCGTCGGTTACGCCGAACTGGTCAATAGCTGTTACGGTTTCGCCGCCACCGGCAATGGAAAAGCCGTGGTTGGCAGCAACGGCTTGGGCGATAGCGCGAGTGCCATTGGCAAACTTTTCAAATTCAAATACGCCCACCGGCCCGTTCCAAATTATGGTTTTCATTGAGCCGATTAACTCTGCCAGCACTTGAATGCTCTGGGGGCCGATGTCCAGAATCATATCATCGTCACCCACCTGGGAAACTAGTTTTATTGTGGCTTCGGCGTCATTTGAAAATTCGCTCGCACAGACAACATCGATGGGCAGAGGAATGTTGGTGGTGGCCATTAACTGCTTAGCCACCGCAACCAGTTCTGGTTCATGGAGTGACTTGCCCACATTAAAGCCAGCCGCCACCAAAAACGTATTGGCGATACCGCCGCCAACGATAAGCTGATCTACTTTCGCCGCGAGGCTTTGCAGCACTGCCAGTTTGCTAGAGACTTTGGCCCCGCCCACTATAGCGAGCATTGGCCGCTGCGGATTTTCTAACGACTTGCCGAGCGCGTCTAGTTCACTGGCAAGCAAAGGACCCGCACAAACTTCTTTGGCAAACTTTGCCACGCCGTGGGTGCTGGCTTGAGCGCGGTGGGCGGTGCCGAAGGCATCCATAACAAACACATCACATAGGGCGGCATATTGCTTGGCCAAGGCATCGGTATTTTTTGCTTCACCGACATTGGCGCGAACATTTTCCAATAAATAGACCTGACCCCACTCGGGGAAGCTGGCCTCGTTGTCTAAGTAAGCGCTTACTAGCGTGACTGGCGACTTTAGCTGGGTCTGAAGGCGTGCGGCCACCGGGGCGAGAGAAAATTCAGCTTGGTCTGCAATAGCGACGCCCTCGCTTGGCCGACCTAAGTGGGACATTACTATTGCTTGGCCGCCTTGCTCTAGGACTAATCGAATCGTCGGCAGCGCCGCTTGGATACGGGCATCGTTGACTATCTTGCCGTCACTGATAGGCACGTTGAGGTCTTCTCGAATAAGAACCCTTTTGCCTTTTAAGTTAAGCTGATCGATACGGGTGAAGCTCATGCTTTGTTACTCGCTGTTTAAATCTGATCTGTTTTATTACTTTTTTATCCAGCCGCTTCCAATGTAACTTGGGCTGGTTACTTGAGCTGTAGCCGGCACATATGCTGCGCCACGTCCAACATGCGGTTGGCATAGGCCCACTCATTATCAAACCAGACAAACATTTTGATAAAGTGGCCGCCAATTACTTTAGTTTGATTCAAATCGACAATTGCCGAACGTGGGTCGTGATTAAAATCACAGGAGGCCAAAGGCTCATCTGTATACCCAAGTATGTTAGCTGGCAAAGACTTGCTCGCCGCTTTGATAGCCTGAATGACTGCTTCCGTCGACGTGGCACTTTTAACGTTTATTGAAATGTCCATGGCCGAGACGTTTACTGTCGGTACTCGAATCGCTTGGGCCGTCAATTTGCCTGCCAAATTGGGCAGGATCCTCTCAATGCCTTTGGCCAGCGCGGTTTCCACTGGAATGATAGACTGCATTGCGCTGCGGGTTTTCCGTAAATCCTGATCATGGTAGCTGTCGATGATCGGCTGATCGTTCATTGCGGAATGAATGGTTGTTATCGCCCCGGTTTGAATGCCATATTCCTTGTCTAAAACCTGAAGCACAGGAACGATGCAGTTCGTGGTGCAGGAGGCATTCGATACGATAGTTTGAGCAGCGCTGAGAGTCTCGTGGTTAATGCCATACACAATTGTATTATCGACATCGCTTTCAGCAGGCTGGGAGAACAGCACCCGTTTCGCGCCTTGCTGGATATGTTGCTGAGCGGTTGCGCGATCGGTGAACGCGCCGCTGCACTCCATGACCAAATCAACTTGGCTTTCCTGCCAAGGTAGATCGCAAACTTGACTGGAGCGAAACAGTTTTATCCTGTCGCCTTCAATTTCTAGCTCATTGCCGGCCACCTCGACCCTGCCTAAAAACCGACCATGGGTACTGTCATAGCGAGTCAGATGGGCAATGGAGCGCGGGTCCGCAATATCATTGAGGGCGACAATGCTGAGGTCGGCGTAGTTTGTGGATTCATACAGGGCACGCAAAATGCAGCGCCCGATCCGGCCGTACCCATTGATGGCTAAGCGAAATGGCAAAATAATTTTCCTTGGCGGCCAGCTGCTAAGTTATGCAAGCAGAGATTTCGCTGTTTCGATGACGTGGTCGGCCGTAAATCCAAAATATTCCATCAGCGCGCCGCCAGGTGCTGATTCACCAAAGCTGCGCATGCCGATAATCTTGCCATCTAGGCCAACGAATTTGTGCCAGTAGTCGACACCCGCAGCCTCTACCGCAATCCTTGCCCGCACAGCGGCCGGCAGCACTGACTCTCGGTACTGCTCATCTTGTTTCTCAAAGGCATCAACGCTTGGCATTGAGACTAATCTAGCCGCAATACCTTGCTCCTGCAGTGCTTGGGCTGCCTCTCGGCAAATTTCAACTTCAGACCCGGTAGCAATAAGGATTACCGCCGGTGTGCCAGCGCAGTCTTTTAGAATGTAGCCGCCTCTGGCAATGTTTTGCAGCTGGTCGGCATCGCGCTGTTGGTGGGCCAAATTTTGGCGTGAAAAAACCAAGGCTGTTGGACCAGCTTGGTTTTCAAGACCCGCTTTCCAAGCCACCGCCGACTCCACGTTGTCGCAAGGACGCCATACGGACATATTGGGTGTGCTGCGCAAATTAGCCAGCTGTTCGATAGGCTGATGGGTGGGGCCATCTTCGCCTTGGCCAATAGAATCATGGGTATACACAAATATACTTTGCTGGCCCATCAGTGCAGCCATGCGCACCGCGTTTCTGGCGTATTCCATAAAAATAAGAAAGGTGGCGGTGTAAGGGATAAAGCCGCCATGCAGGGCTATCCCGGTGGCGATAGCGGTCATGCCAAACTCGCGCACGCCGTAGTAGATGTAGTTGCCATCGGCGCTCGCTGAGATCGCGGTAGAGCCCGACCAGTTAGTTAGATTCGACCCGGTAAGGTCGGCACTGCCGCCGATAAGCTCCGGCAGCAGCGCCGAAAATGCTTCGATGGCGTTTTGCGAGGCCTTTCGGCTAGGAATATTGTCTTCGCTAGCTTGGCATTTGCTGATGAACTTGTCGGCTTTTTCGGCAAAATAGCCCGGCAGCTGACCTTTAATACGGCGTCCTAGTTCCATCGCCATGGCGGGGAATTCTTCTTCGTAAATGACTAGCTTTTCTTTCCACGCGGTTTCAGCGACAAAGCCCGTCTCGGTTGCGTTCCAGGCTGTAGCGACCTCTTTAGGAATAACGAAGGGCGGCGATGTCCAGTCCAGCTTCGCGCGGGTGTTGGCAATTTCATCGTCGCCAAGGGGGGCACCGTGGGTTGCGGCTGTGCCTTCTTTGTTCGGCGAACCATAGCCAATAATAGTCTTGCAGCTAATTAGAGTTGGCTTGTTGGTCTCGCCCCGAGCCGCATCTATCGCGGCGCGAATCTCATCTGGATTGTGGCCATCGGCTGCGAGCACTTGCCAGCCGTAGGCTTCAAAGCGCTTGGGGGTATCGTCGGCGAACCACTCTTCAACTTCACCATCTATAGAGATACCGTTGTCATCATAGAAAACAATCAGCTTACCGAGGTTCAAAGTACCTGCCAACGAGCACACTTCGTGGGAAATACCCTCCATTAAGCAACCATCTCCGGCGAAAACGTAGGTAAAATGGTCAACTAGCTCATGGCCTTCTTTATTGAACTGGGCCCCCAACGTCTTTTCAGCGATTGCCATACCTACGGCGTTAGCAAGCCCTTGACCGAGAGGCCCGGTCGTGGTCTCGACCCCTGGGGTGTAGCCAAATTCAGGGTGGCCGGGGGTTTTCGAGTGCAGCTGGCGAAATTGCTGCAGATCGTCCAGGCTAAGATCGTAACCGCTGAGATGCAGCAGTGAGTAAATAAGCATGGAGCCGTGGCCGTTGGAAAGCACAAAACGGTCACGGTTGAACCACTGGGGATTTGATGGATTGTGGACCATGTACTCCCGCCACAGCACTTCGGCGATATCCGCCATGCCCATGGGGGCGCCGGGGTGCCCGCTCTTGGCTTTTTGGACAGCATCCATGCTCAGAGCACGGATTGCATTGGCACATTGTTTCTTCAACCCAGCGTTATCCGCCATTCGGTGTTTCTCCTGAATCCATTGCAATCAACGGAACGTCGATAATTCGTTTTCCAACCCGCAAAACCAGTCGCGGCTAAGCATAAGGCGACGTATTTTCCCGCACCTGCCACGAATATGCCACAGCTGGCAGCCATAACCGCTCGAATAGTTCAATTAACTGCCCCACCACAGCATTCCAACCCCGATCAAAGGGGTCAGAGTAACTTGCTCATCAAAGGGGTCAGAGTAACTTGCTCAAAATCAAAGGTATAAAAGCCGTTGGAGAAACTCGCCTGCTACTCAATCTAAGGACTAACTTCAGGGGCTTGCGGGCTTCTTGGGCAAAAAAATTGAAGGCTAATTATCCTGCTAACTAGAATAAACGCCGTATGGAATGTAATCGCGCCGATATCTTAATCTGCCCTCGGCTCCCCTGCGGCCTTGATCATTGACCTAAATTTGATGGCAGTAACATTTCAAGTTGCTCTGACCCTTTTGGTCCTGGCAGTCAGGTATCAAGTTATTCTGGCACCTTTGATGAGCAAGTTACTCTGACCCCTTTGATGGAGGTTTGGTTATCTATATCAAAATATTTTGATATAGGTTTGAAATCCTAAAAGCATGCTGTTAAAGTTGCGCACTTTGGTTACTGGCAGCGGCCAGTACTGACTTTTAGGATACTTACTTGGCTCAAGCAGCACTCTCTAAAGCTTCACAGCAATTACCTCTGGCAGATGAGCCGGCGGCAGCCGATGTTTCTTTGCCGCTGTATAAGGCGCTGGCCGACAGTGTGCGCCTGCAAATTTTGCGCTTGTTGAAAAATGATTCTTTTGGGGTGCTGGAAATTTGCCGTATTTTAGAGATTCGCCAATCCGCGCTTAGTCATCACCTTAAAATACTCGCCAATGCCGGCTTAGTGTCCACTCGCCGCGAAGGTAACTCGATCTTCTACCGCCGCGCGTTCATCGCCCAAGATGATGAATTCCGCGAAATCAAAAAATGCGTGTACGAAGACATGGACCGAATTCAGTTGCAGGTCCAGCAACTAAGCATTATTGAGCAAATTCATGGAGAGCGAGCTGAGCTGTCCCTGAACTTTTTCGACAAAAACGCCGATCAGTTTCGGGAACAGCAGGGCCTGATTGTCAAACACAGTGACTATTGCCAGAGTCTCCACGATGTCATTGCTAGCCTTGGCTTAGACTCCTCGGCCAGCGTCATGGAGGTTGGCCCCGGGGAGGGCCTGCTGCTGGTTGAGCTTGCTGAACAATATAGCAACCTCACTGCACTAGATAACTCCAGTGAAATGCTAGAGAAAGCCAGGTCAACCGCCTTGGTAGAAAATTTTAACTCACTGCATTTTATTCTTGGCGACACACAAGTGGCCAAAAAGAGTGAGCATCGCTATGACCTGATTATCTTTGACATGGTGCTGCATCATATTTCATCGCCGGCCGAAACTTTTTTAGACTGTGCGGACTTGCTTTGTGAAGGCGGCTATCTATTGATTGCCGATTTAACCAATCACGATCAAGACTGGGTCCGAGAATCATGCGGCGACCTGTGGCTGGGCTTCGAAGACAGCGACTTGGTCGCTTGGGCGGAACGGTCAAAGCTCGCAGCCACGGACAGTGCTTTTTTAAGTCTGCGCAACGGGTTTCAAATTCAAATACGGGTGTTCAAGAAGGAATCACTTGTCTCTCATTAAACATTATAAAGGAAAACGCTATGTCCGAATCTAGCTTGTTTACTTCTGAGTCTGTCTCGGAAGGCCACCCAGACAAAATGGCGGATCAAATCTCCGATGCCATCTTGGATGCTCTTTTAGAGCAGGACAAAGGTGCTCGAGTTGCCTGTGAAACCATGGTCAAAACAGGCATGGTTATCGTCGCCGGCGAAATCACAACCAACGCCTATGTTGATGTTGAGCAACTGGTGCGTAGCGTCGTTAACGATATCGGCTATAACAATCCCGAGAGTGGTTTCGACAGCCGAACCTGTGCAGTGCTTAACGCCATCGGTCAACAGTCGGCGGATATCGCTATGGGCGTTGACGAATCAGAAGGCCATGAGCAAGGTGCTGGCGACCAGGGCCTTATGTTCGGCTATGCCACTGACGAAACTGAGGTGCTGATGCCTGCACCTATCACCTATTCCCACCGCCTCGTTAAACGTCAAGCGGAGGTTCGTAAGAACGGCACATTGCCATGGCTTCAGCCCGATGCGAAAAGCCAAATCACCTTCCGTTATGAAAACGGCAAGCCGGTTGCTATTGATGCCGTGGTGCTTTCAACTCAGCACCGCGAAGAAGTGACTTTAAGCGACCTCAAAGAGGCCGTAATGGAAGAAATTGTGAAGCCCGTGCTGCCAGTTGAGTGGCTGAACAAAGACACGAAGTATTTCATCAACCCAACCGGACGCTTTGTTATTGGCGGCCCTTATGGCGACTGCGGCCTAACCGGCCGCAAGATCATCGTCGATACCTATGGCGGCATGGCGCGTCACGGTGGTGGCGCATTCTCGGGCAAAGACCCATCAAAAGTCGACCGCTCAGCTGCTTACGTTGCCCGCTATGTCGCAAAAAACATTGTGGCTGCAGGCATCGCCCAGCGCTGTGAAATTCAACTGTCCTATGCCATTGGTGTTGCCGAACCGACATCAATTAGCGTAGAGACTTTTGGTACTGGCAAGATTTCTAATAGCAAGATTGTCGAACTAGTTAGACAACATTTTGAGCTGCGCCCCCGCGGTTTGATAGCAATGCTCGACCTCATTCGTCCTATCTATCGCGCGACTGCTGCCTATGGACACTTTGGCCGCGAGGACATCGATCTGAGCTGGGAGCGAACCGATAGAGCCGATGCACTTAAAGCAGACGCCGGACTTTAATTAATTATTTTGGAGCAAACTATGAACGATTTATCTATGCAAAAAACCCTTGTCACTGAAGACTATAAAGTTGCAGACATCAGCCTTGCCGCTTTTGGCCGCCGCGAAGTAACTATTGCTGAGTCTGAGATGCCAGCACTAATGTCCCTGCGGGAAAAATACAGCGCAGAGCAGCCCTTAGCCGGTGCCAAAATTCTTGGCTGCATCCACATGACTATCCAGACCGCCGTACTAATTGAGACTTTAGTTGCCCTTGGCGCTGAAGTACGCTGGTCTTCATGCAATATCTTTTCAACTCAGGATCATGCCGCGGCTTGCATCGCTGCAGCGGGCATCGCGGTCTATGCCTGGAAAGGCCAGACCGAAGAAGAAGGCGAATGGTGTATCGAGCAGACTATTCTAAAAGACGGCACGCCATGGGACGCCAACATGATTTTGGATGACGGCGGCGACTTAACTGGAATGGTTCACCAAAAATACCCAGAAATGCTTGCCAAGATCAATGGCATTACTGAAGAAACAACCACAGGCGTTCACCGCTTATTAGAAATGTTGGAAGAGGGTTCTTTGAAAGTTCCAGCTATCAACGTCAACGACTCAGTCACCAAGTCTAAGAACGACAATAAGTACGGCTGTCGCCACAGCTTGAACGACGGCATCAAGCGCGGTACCGATATGCTGCTAGCTGGCAAGCAGGCTCTTGTGATCGGCTACGGCGATGTGGGCAAGGGTTCTGCTCAAAGTTTGCGTCAAGAAGGCATGATTGTTCGTATCACTGAAGTCGATCCAATTTGCGCCATGCAGGCCTGCATGGACGGCTTTGAAATCGTCTCTCCCTATATCGACGGCGTAAACACTGGCACTGCCGATGGCATTGATACTGTGCTGCTAGGCAAGACTGATCTTGTTGTTACTACCACAGGCAACATCAATGTCTGCGACAAATTCATGCTCCAAGCCGTTAAACCTGGCGCCGTGATCTGTAACATCGGTCACTTCGATAACGAGATTGACACTAAGTACATGCGCGACAACTGGCAGTGGGAAGAAGTGAAGCCACAGGTTCACAAGATCTATCGATCCGGTGAAGAGAACAAGAACGACTACCTACTGCTTCTTTCCGAAGGCCGCCTGATCAATCTGGGTAACGCAACTGGCCACCCGTCGCGCATCATGGACGGCTCTTTCGCCAACCAAGTGCTTGCACAGATGCTAATGTGGGAACGTAAGTTTGCCGATCTTCCTGAAGCAGAAAAAACTGCCGGACTGTACGTAGAAGTATTGCCCAAGAAACTCGACGAAGAAGTTGCGGCGTTGATGGTGCAAGGCTTTGGTGGCGTGTTAACCAAACTCAATGACACCCAAGCCAAATACATCCATGTGCCTGTTGAAGGCCCATACAAGAGCGATAGTTACAAATACTAATCGCTGTTTTTTTCGAGCTTAACTATGTCTAACGAAGGATCGTCATCTACTGCTAAGAAGTTCTCGTTTGAATTTTTCCCCCCCCGCACACCTGCGGGGGTGGAAAAACTCGATGGGGTGCACGCAACTTTAGCGGCGCTAAAACCAGACTTCTTTTCTGTCACTTACGGCGCCGGCGGCTCCACCAGAGATGGCACCAAGGCGACGGTCCTTCGTTATAAGGCAGCAGGCTCTAATGTGGCTCCCCACTTATCGTTCGGCGGGGCCAGCGAAGAGGAAATTGTCACTCTTCTCAGCGAGTATCAGAAAGCCGGTATTAATAGGCTGGTCGCCTTAAGGGGTGATATTCCTTCAGGAGCGGGCGGCGCTTCTGCTCACCGCTATGCGAGTGAGTTGGTAGAATTTGTGCGAACCAATTTTGGCGATCACTTCCATATTGAAGTTGCCTGTTATCCTGAGGTTCATCCAGACTCTACCGATTATGAAAGCGACGTACGCTACTTTAAACAGAAAGTGCAGGCCGGCGCTAACTCCGCGATCACTCAGTATTTTTACAATGCTGATGCCTATTTTTATTTTGTAGATTACTGCAGCGCTCGCGGCATTCACATCCCTATCGTGCCTGGCATCATGCCTATAGGCAATTACGCCAGCCTCATTCGTTTTAGCAAAGGCTGCGGCGCAGAAATTCCTCAGTGGTTAGACCGACGCCTAAGTTTGTACCCCGAGGATGATCCAGATCTGCGAGCCTTTGGTTTGGATGTGGTAACTAAGCTGTGCGAACAGCTGCTGGCCGGGGGCGCACCGGGGCTACACTTTTATTCCATGAACCTTGCTGGTACGGTAAGCAAGCTGTGGGATAACCTAGATCTTTCTAAACCACGCTAAAGAGTTAAGTTGCAATGCGCAGTCCTCGCATACACGTTGCTGAGCCGTTACTGCAAGGGCAGCTAATTACCCTGTCTGCAGAGGCCTCCCATTATTTAGCGCAAGTTCTTCGCCTCAAAAAAGGCGATACGGTTCGGCCATTTAACTCAAACGATGGCGAGCACGGGGCAACCATCGAAACCCCAGACCGCAAGAAAACCACACTGCTTATTGGCGAGCAAACTGCTGCCGAGAACGGGTCAAGCCTAATTGTTAACCTTGGTCTGGGTTTGTCCCGAGGCGATAGGTTTGATTTTGCGATTCAAAAAGCCACCGAACTTGGGGTTTCCAGCATTAGCCCCCTGTACACCGAGTTTAGCGAAGTTAAGTTCACCAGCGATGAGCGCAAGGATAAAAAACTCGGCCACTGGCAAAAGATAGCCATAAGCGCTGCAGAACAAAGTGGCAGGCTATCGGTGCCCACTGTGCACAGCCCAATGCAGCTAGAGGCTTGGACCACTCAGGCAAGTGAAGAGGCGTTGTTAATTTTAAGCCCTAGAGCAGACTTAGGGTTCGCGGCCGTAAAGCCCTCAGCAAGTGTCGCGCTATTGGTTGGGCCCGAGGGCGGATTCAGCCCAAAGGAAGAACAAGTGGCGGCGCAGAATAAATTTCAAGGGGTAGGTTTAGGCAAACGCATTTTACGAACCGAAACTGCGCCCGTGGCAGCACTTGCCATACTGCAGTTTATGATGGGCGACCTAGGGTAACCGACACTAAAATCGCATTCCAAAGCCGCCAATAGCCAGACGCTTACCGACAAAGCTAAAGCGGTAGTCGGAAGCTTGAACACCTTTGTGCTTTGGTCCTAAAGATGACAGAACACTGCGACCACTATCGCCTTCGCCTAGCTGCACAACAACAGGTTTTGCCACCTTTACCTGATCAACACCGGTCAGTACCGCCACTTTAGGGTTTAATTTTTCGTTAGGATGTTGCTCCAATACAATAGCAATTTCGCCGGTGTTTAGTTCAACAAGCGTCCCTAATGGGTACATGCCCATAAGATGAATAAACTCAACTATTAGCTGCTCAGGAAACTTTAGATCTCTTTGCTTGTACAGTCTTGCGATCGCTTTAGCGGGAGAGACGCTGGTGGTGTTTGACAGTGACCGCAGGAGTCGTTCAAAGCTGTAACCTAAATGCGCCAGCCGGGCCAGTGCCGGTATCTGTTCACCCTTAAGCCCTTTAGGAAAGCCCAGTCCGTCGTTGCGCTCATGGTGGCAGCGAACAATTCGCATAATTTTTTCGTCAAACTCAGGATGGGACGACAATAGATCCAAACTGAAGTTCACGTGTTTTTTATAGGCAAGGAATTCTTTTTTACGAAACTTAACACGCTTATTGACGAGCCGTTCAGGCAAAAGGTGCATGCCGATATCGCACAGCAAGGTGCCTACAAATAAGGCTTGAATTTCGGCTCGTGGCAGCCCCATGTGACACGCACAAAGCGTCGCCCAGATTGCAGCGCGAACGCAATAATCGGTGGCCGCCACGGGTGAGGCATCAGTATTCAAGATCCAAATTAAGGTTTGGGTATTGGCTGCTGCCGAATCTATTAGTGCGTCAACGGACGGATCAAGGGCTGACAAATTGAGTTTTTCGCCGTGGCGAACATTCTCAGTTAAAGCGGCAAAAGATTTCAGCAAGTCTTGATAGTGAGCGCTACTAGAATCTAATTGCTTCTTTATACTTGAAGTGACGGGATACAGATTTCTATTGATCTTAAAGCCCGCCGCTTGAGGCGATGCCTTCCGAGCGGAACTCAGTATGGTCAGATTTTCTTGTTTGAGTCTGGCAGGCACTGCGCCACGAGTGGTATCGATCTGAACCGATTTACAATACTTGGCCAGCATCTGAATGTCTTCAGACCGCTTTATATGAAAGCCACCGATAGGAAACGGCGTTTCGGCCCAAGCACAGTCTATCTCAGCTATAAACATGCCAATAAGAATCTCTTGGCAGGAAAGCTTAATAATGGTGTCGGTTAGGGCTTGGGGTTCACTGTGTCGCATAGCACAAAGAATAGCCGCTCTTTGCGCTGCTGCGTGTGAGATTTGTCACAAAGTGAAAAATTTGTGCATTAACAGCCTGAATATTCTGATCAAGATGTCTCTTAAATAGAACGTGCGCCGTAGTTGCTTTCGGGCTTTCTGGGCGGATCTGCGGTGACGTTAGGTGCCACCTCTATAATAGTGCCGCCGTTTTGCAGGTAAGCTGCGATATCTTCAGCAACCTTATCCCTTACTTTCATCCTCGACACTATGGTTCTGTGCTCAACAGAATCATCGCTGTTTGCTAAGGCTCCTAAATCAGCAGATGCTGAAGCCTCCATGTTATCTGACATTCCTCAACTCCAATTTTTAGGTTGTTTTACAATAGGGGGAAGTTCCTATTATTTAACACTCAGCTTAGTTCAAAACTAAAATCCTGCATGGAGAAATTTCATTTTTTTAGATTTTTTTGATGCCGCAGATCGCCCATTGCATCCCCAGTACGGCGCATCATCACAAGTCTTAAGTCTGCGCTGGGCAGCGCCTATATTGCTTTAGACTCGTCGCACTCATCGCACAGCCGGCAACTGGTATACAGCCTAGGTTCTGAATACGAGTGGTTGGACGTAAATGGGACTTCCCTCATTAATTCTTGGCCGCGCCTGGTCAGGCAAAGTCCAAGACAAGCACAAAATAGTGCCCAAGGCTCAGAAGATGCCGAAGTAGTTACTCTGACCCCAATTCACGGCGCGGCGGGGTCAGTGAGTGCCGAAATAAAAATTCCGGCACCGTTCCGGCTAAGTCTGCCCTGGACAGCGTTCACTCGCTTAGCCACGACTATTATAAGACCATCGATTGGTATGCCGCGTAAGCTCTCAAGGCGAGCGTTTAAAAAACATGACCGCCGCAGGCGAGCCCCCATTTTTGAGACAAAAAAAAGCGCCTTAGTTGCCTAAGACGCTTTACGTAAAATACGCAATAAGAGAGTTACTTCAATCCTTACTTCGCGCTAGCAAATTCAGGGTAGGCTTCCATTCCGCATTCGGATAGATCCACGCCTTCGGCTTCTTCTTCCGCGGTAACCCGCAGGCCCATAATCTTATTCAGTGCAAACCAAACAATACCGCTGGTTACGAAAACCCAGCCGAAAATTGTGATTGCACCAATAATTTGACCGATGAAGCTAACGCCATCGTTTGTGAGTGGCACTAACAAGAGTCCTAGTAAGCCGCAGCTACCGTGGACCGAGATCGCGCCAACCGGGTCATCAATCTTAAGTTTATCAAGCGTAATAATGCTGAAGACCACTAGAATGCCGCCAAACGCACCGAACAACGTAGCCAGTGCCGGAGTTGGTGTTGAAGGCTCGGCAGTAATAGCAACCAAACCTGCTAGCGCGCCGTTGAGCGCCATAGTTAAGTCGGCCTTGCCGAACAAAATTCGCGCCAAGATAAGCGCTGCAACTAAACCGCCAGCAGCCGCCGCGTTAGTGTTCAAAAACACCATTGCCACTGCGTTTGAGCTTGCGATGTCGCCCAACTTAAGCACTGAACCGCCGTTAAAGCCAAACCAGCCCATCCAGAGAATGAAAGTGCCGAGGGTCGCTAACGGCAGGTTGGCCCCCGGGATAGCTCGAACTGAACCGTCTGCAGCATATTTGCCATGGCGAGCACCTAGCAGCAATACACCTGAAAGTGCTGCAGCAGCTCCGGCCAGGTGCACAATGCCCGATCCAGCGAAGTCAGAGAAGCCAAGCGCTTTTAAGTTATAGATGCCAAACACATCGGCCTCGTTCCAAGTCCATGAGCCTTCCATTGGATAGATGAAGCCTGTCATAAACACGGCGAATATTAGAAACGTCCATAGCTTCATTCTTTCAGCTACAGCACCGGACACAATCGACATTGCGGTGGCGACGAAAACCACTTGAAAGAAGAAATCGGACGCATCTGAATACACGGCATCGCCGCCGAAACCTTGGTCTACAGATGCAGCTAGTGCATCAGCGACTGCCGTATCACCTCCAGAGATTCCTGAAAGCATAAACGCGCCGTCGTACATAATCATGTATCCGCACATCAAATACATGATGCAAGAAATCGCAAACAGAGAGACGTTCTTGGTCAAAATTTCTGTGGTATTTTTCGATCGAACTAATCCGGCTTCCAGCATCGCAAAACCCGCCGCCATCCACATGACGAGAGCTCCGCACACCAAGAAATAAAACGTATCCATTGCATACTGCAATTCAAATATTTGGTTTTCCACTTCGTGCCTCCAATACGGTCTGAATCTTGACCTCTTTTACTTAATTATTGGTTTGTAGCTTATACCGCTTCTTCGCCGGTCTCGCCCGTACGAATACGAATGACCTGATCTAACTCGGTAACGAATATTTTACCGTCGCCAATTTTGCCGGTGTTGGCGGCTTTGGTAATGGCTTCGAGAGTTTGATCTAACAGGCTTGCTACAATAGCAACTTCAAGCTTTACCTTCGGCAGAAAATCGACCACGTATTCTGCGCCTCGGTAAAGTTCTGTGTGCCCTTTTTGGCGGCCGAAACCTTTAACTTCGGTTACTGTAATCCCCTGCACCCCGATCTCGGACAGTGCTTCTCGCACATCATCCAATTTAAATGGCTTTACTATCGCCGTAACTAACTTCATGCGTCGCTCCTCAGTTGTTTGTAGCGGTTTTTCCGTTCGAATTAGGACACCTAACCGGTGTGCCATGCACGGCTCGTGCCAGTTGACGATTAGTAACTTTCGCCTTCATAATTCGCACTAAATCGGGGTTTTTTGGGGTGATTCACCCCAAGTGATAAGGATTTTTGTGCCACTAACGCGCACAATTGGCATTAATGCACCCTTACAGGGCGTAATTCGACGATTCCCATCATCAGGCGGGAGCTGGTCAAAAACAAACTAGGTGTGCTGAAACCCCTGCCATGGTATTTTCTAGCTATGGATAAAAACACACTTTTTGAAGAAATCAGTCAGCGCTTGGGCTCTATTTTACCAATGGCTGAAAATGCTAGCCACGAGATAAAAGCTAAGATTGATAGCGCCATAAAACATGCCATGGCAGACATGGATATTCTCACCCGGGAGGAATTTGCGGCGCAGGCAACGGCCTTAGCAAAAGCCGAAGCGAGGATAGATGAGCTAGAAGCCACTTTGGTTAAGCTTGAAGAGCAGCTTAAGGCCAATGGCAAAGCCTAACAGCCACTTCTCAATCCAAACACCCACCACTGGCCATCAGAGTTAGCTGCTGGAGTTAACTATTTTAGTAAGCTGATTTGGTCGGCTGCTTTAGTGAACTGTTCTAGTTGGCCCCTGCAGTGAGCTGTTCTATTTGCCGTCTGTGATCATCTGTTTCAGTTTGCTCCTGTGGTGAGCTGCTTTATTTGGCTGCCGTAGTGGGGTGCTTTAGTCGGCTGCTACAATCTGCTGCTACCGCAATCCGCCCCCACTACAACCTGCAACCCCACCCCTCTCAATCTAACTCCACCGCTTGGCAGATCAGACTGCTGCGCCTAAGCAGCAGCGCCTTCTGTAGATGGGCCGTCTGTAGCATGTCACTGCAATCTAAATCTGCCAAAGTTCTAGCCACTTTGAGCACGCGATGGGTGGCTCTTGACGACATGCCAATAGCTTCAATCTGTTGGGCCAAGTTCACTTTTTGGGTTTGGCTGAGTTTGCACGCCGATTCTAGCTCCGAAGCCGCTAACTGATTGTTGAGTTTAGCCGCCCGGGAGTATTGTCGATTTCGGCAGTCCACAATAGTTTGCCGTTCAAGGGTTGGGCTGCGCTGGATAGGCTTTTGCACCAATAGCTCAGACTGACTCAAACCCTGCAGCTCGATCACAATATCGAAGCGGTCAAGAAAGGGGCCAGATAACTTACTTAAGTAACGCTGGGCCACACCTTCACCACAGCGGCACTGCCTGCG
>CAYGSO010000055.1:0-19292 GCA_964352445.1 uncultured Pseudohongiella sp.
CCTTTCAGGCGAGGGATTTTAAGTCCCTTGCGTCTACCAATTTCGCCACCCGGGCAATAAGAAAGGTGGTCTTTCTGGGCTCACCTATCAAAACCGGTGAGCTGTCGTGCAAGGAATAATGGAGGCTGAGGTCGGAATCGAACCGGCGTTAACGGAGTTGCAGTCCGCTGCATGACCACTCTGCCACCCAGCCATTAATCGTTTTTCTGTTCTTTTTCTACTCTTGTTGCCTTTGTTTTGCTCTAGCTTTTAGCTAAATATCGCTTTGCTTGACGCTATATTACCGGTTAGCCACAAGCGACGCGAATGATAGAGGATGCGGGCGCTGGAGGCAAATTGGAATTGGCCTCTAGGGGGCTTTGTTTGGGTTTATTCCGGTAATGGGATGAATTCTTCTTCGTCGCCAGGCACTTTGGGGAATTTACCGGCCTTCCAGTCGGCTTTGGCCTGCTCTATGCGCTCTTTGCGGCTGGAGACAAAATTCCAGTGGATATGCCTTGGGCTCATCTTCTCGCCGCCGATTAAGGCGATGCGGGAGTCTGCGGTGGCCTCTAGGGTGATCTCGGCGCCTGAGTGCAGCACAGCCATGGAGAATTCTTTAATGGCGGTGCCGTTGACTGTGATGCCTCCTGCAGCAACATAGATTGCGCGGTCTTCGGTGTTGGGCAGGGTTAGCTGCTGGCCGGTTTTTAGGTGAGCCTCTAGATAGAGGGTCTCGGCGAAGGTCTTTACCGGTGAGATAAGGCCATAGGCGCTGCCCATCATTACTCTCACGGCCACGTCATTCACCTGCGTGGTGGGAATGTCCCATTCGTCGTAATGATAAAACGCAGGATCAATCTCTTCATCTGCCTCAGGCAAAGCCAGCCACAGCTGCAGCGCATGCAGCACTGAGCCGCTGGCGCGCAGGTAATCTGGGGTGCGCTCGCTATGCACGATGCCTTTGCCGGCTACCATGAGGTTTATATCGCCAGGTTTTACTTCCACATCGTTGCCCAGTGAATCTTTGTGCTGAAACGAGCCTTCGAACATGTAGGTGACGGTGGCGAGATTGATGTGGGGGTGTGGCCGCACATCGATACCATCGCCGGGGCCGAATTTGGCTGGTCCAGCGTGATCGAAGAAGATCCAAGGCCCAACCATGCGTCTGCTAGGAAACGGCAGCGAGCGCCGCACGGAAAATCCGCCTAGGTCTTTTTTACCGGGGCGTATCACCAGCTCTATGCCGTCACAGGGTTCGTTGTCGCAGTCGTTGTTGTCGATATGGGGGGATAAATTGCTCAAACAAAGTCTCCTTGGCAAAGCCGCCTCAGCGGCAACATTGTCTTAGCCGCAGGCGTTTCGTCGCGGAGTTGTTGCTCGGCTAGGTGTTAGCTGTGGTAACGAAATTCTAGAAGAAATGGAGCGGGAAACGAGACTCGAACTCGCGACCCCGACCTTGGCAAGGTCGTGCTCTACCAACTGAGCTATTCCCGCGTCATGAAGCCGTATTATGCTGCGTTTCAAGGGGCGGATGCAATCGTCAATCCTGTTCCCTGTGCAGTTTTTAACAACTGCCGGAGCATGCTTCTTGGTACTTGATTCGAGGTGAATCAAGAGAGGCGTGTATTCTAATGACTAGAACTTTTAAGTCAACAAGAAGCTGCACGATTTATAGCAAGTTTTGGCTGTAAGTGATGGTTTAGCCTCAAGAAGTTAAACCCGCTGGCCTATTCTTCCGGAAACAGCACATCCCATGCATTTTGAAAGTATTCACCCATAGACCAAAGGCTTAAGCCGGCAGCCACATAGGTAGTAACATAACCCACCTGCAAGATCCAAACCGGAAAGTCATCGTGAAATAACAGCAGCGCGCAAATGGCAATCATCTGCACGGTAGTCTTGAGCTTGCCGCTAAAGGCCACGGCCACCTGCTCACGTTTACCAATTGCCGCCATCCACTCTCGCAGCGCCGAGACTAAAATCTCTCTGGCAATGATAACTATGGTGGCGGTGAGTATCAGTGGGTATTCACTGGCCAGCATCACTAACACCCCTACCACCAACAGCTTGTCGGCAACCGGGTCTAAAAACGCGCCAAACTCGGAGGTGAGGTTGAGTTTGCGGGCCAAGTAGCCGTCCAGCCAATCGGTTAGGCTGGCAATGGCAAACGCAACCGCGGCTAGCAGGTTAGCGTAGCGCCAGTCGGCGTAATAAATCACAATAACCACGGGAATAAGCGCGATACGCGACAAGGTGGCTAGATTGGCAACATTCATAAACGGCGGTGTCTTTCTTGCTTGTGATTAACGGCTAACCACAAGTCACTGTGTTATTTTTAGCTGAATCCTATTCATACTCGTTCATACGCGGGGTTATTCAGCCCATGGCCCAATAGTACTAGGTATTGTGCAGGTGCCCATAGATGTTTTCGGCCAGCTTGCGGCTTATCCCAGTGACTTTAGCGATTTCTGCCTCGCTGGCATTGTTTAACCCTTGCTGGCCGCCAAAGTGCTTCAATAGTTCGCGGCGCCGTTTCGGGCCTAAGCCGGCTATTTGCTCTAAAGGCGAGACGGTGCGAGCCTTACCCCGGCGAGCCCGGTGGCCAGTAATGGCAAAACGGTGGGCTTCATCGCGCACCTGTTGCAGCAAATGCAGCGCCGGCGACTCGGTGGCAATGGCAATCTCTTTGTAAAATGAACCCAGTTTAATAAACAGTGTTTCCTGCCCTGCTCGCCGGCTAATGCCTTTAGCAATACCCAATAGCAGCATGTCAGGCAGCTGAAACTGCTCCAACACGTTGTGAGCCTGAGTTAGCTGGCCTTTGCCTCCGTCAATCAGCACGATATCCGGTATCTTGGCTTCGCCTTTCGCCAATCGGGTAAAGCGTCGCTTTAACACCTGATCCATCGCCGCGTAGTCATCCCCCAGCTCAATGTCAGTGATGTTAAAGCGGCGGTAATCGGTTTTAACTGCGCCGTTTTCATCAAATACCACGCAGGAGCCCACGGTATTTTCTCCCGAAGTATGGCTTATATCGAAACACTCGATCCGGCTCACAGCCTGCTCAAGACCAAGGGCGTCCTGCAGCAGGGCAAAGCGCTGGTGGGTGTTTTTCTTATTGCTGATATGCCCTAACAGGGCCTGCTTGGCATTGGCGTGGGCCAGCAGAAGCCACTTGGCCCGGTGCCCTCGCACCCGCATTGACAGCTTGATTTTTCGGGCGGCAATATAGCCCAGGGCGTCCTGCAGTTCAGTGGCATCCTCTAGCACTTGGGGCACGATAATTTCAGCGGGAATATTGGCGGCCTTATCGTCCCCAAGGTAGGTTTGCGAAATAAACGCCGAGAGTATTTCTCCAGCGGCCTCCGCCAGACGAAACTTGGGATAAAAACTCTTGCTGCCGATGATGCGGCCGCCCCTCACATAAATCACATGGACGCATACGTAAGGCTGCTCTATCTCAGCCGCGATGATGTCGGCATCGCCGCCCTGATTAGCCACATACTGCTGCTCTTGTATGCGGCGCAAATCCATAATCTGATCGCGCACCACCGCCGCTCGCTCAAAGTTCTCAGCCGCCGCTGCCTGCTCCATGGTTTTGGTCAGCTCACGGGTCAACACATCACTTTTACCCTGCAGAAACAGGGTCGAGTAATGCACATCTTTGGCATAGTCCTGAGGGCTGACTAAATTTACGCAGGGGCCAGTGCAGCGGTCGATCTGATACTGCAAGCAGGGTCGCGAGCGGTTGCTGAAATAGCTGTCTTCACACTGCCTTACCCGAAATACTTTCTGCAAAATCTGTAGGGTTTCCCGGGTGGCATGGGCGCTGGGATAAGGTCCGAAGAAGCGGCCACTGCGGTTACGGCTGCCCCGGTAAAATGACAGCCTCGGGTACTCGTCACCGTCGGAGAGCATGATATAGGGGTAAGATTTATCGTCTCGCAGCTGAATATTGTAGGGCGGGCGCAGCGTCTTGATCAGGCTTTGTTCTAACAGCAGCGCCTCGGTATTGCTGTTGGTGACAGTAATTTCGATACTGCGGATCTTGGCAACCATGGCCATAGTTTTACTGGCTAAGCCAGAAGCGCGGAAATAGCTGGTAACCCGGTTTTTCAGATTGCGGGCCTTGCCCACATAGATAACCTTACCCTCGCCGTCCTGCATTCGATAAACCCCCGGCAGAGAGCTTAGGGTTGCTAGAAAGCGTTTTGAATCGAAGCCGGGGTCGGGAGTTTCGGCTTGGGGGGTATCAATTAGGTTTGGATCGTCTTGCTTGGGCATTGTCCAGCCAGTAAAGCCGCGATTAGCGGCCCGTTAGGTTATAAATTCAAGCTGGGAGAGTAACGGAAGCGGCCTTGGGGCTCAACTAGCGGCGCGTTCTACAGACGAGCTTTCGCCGAAGTCACTAAACTCTTCAGAAAGCCCATATTTAACAGCCAGTATGGTGAGTTCAACATCGCTTTGAATGCCTAGCTTCTCAAATATGCGGTAACGGTAGCTGTACACGGTTTTTGGGCTGAGCACCAAGCTGGCTGAGATCTGGCTTACCTTTTTACCATCGGTCAGCATCTGGGCAATTTGCATTTCCCGCCGCGACAATTTGTCGAAAATAAGATCTTGCGCCAAGTTAAACGGATCGATAGCTAAGCGGATCGCCGCGTCAGAGGTGACGTAATGCTGGCCTGCGTGCACTACTCTAATCGCTTTGAGCATTTCGTCTAGCTCGATATTTTTAGTGATAAATGCTTTCGCGCCGGAGCGCAGCATCTGTGAGGGAATCACGCCGTTGGCGACCGCAGACATCGCGATGATTCTAAGTTTGGGGTAAATCTTAAGCAGCCGCAGAGTTGCCTCTATGCCCCCTATGCCAGGCATGCGTGCATCCATCAGCACAATATCCGGCACCCGCTTATGCACGCAAAACTCAATAGACTCCTCACCGGTGCTGGATTCCCCTATAACCTGCAAATCTCGCTCATCATTGATCATGCGAGACAAACCGCTACGCACTAGCTTATGGTCGTCCACGATTAAAATTGTAATCGGCTGTAAGGAATTAAGTATCAATTTTATTGCCCTATGGTAAGTGGCTAGTCTTTTGATTGATAAGCCTTAAACAGAGTTTCAAGGCAATTGATAGCATAGGGTTCACAGTCGTACAAATTTCAATGGACGAAACGGGAACTAGGTCACAGTTTTGCAAAGAGTGGGTTTTTAACCCTTAAGAATTTAAAAATGCGGGCGGTAAAACGTGGGAATTTTATTACAAGATTTGCACTTCGGTCTCTAACGCTATCCCATATTTAGTCAGAATGGAACTGGCCATTTCCTGAGCTAGCAGCAGCAATTCATCTCCGCTGGCATCATCGGCATTAACTATCACCAACGCGTGCTCACTGTGCACTCCCGCTCCGCCGCGCCGCTTGCCTTTCCAGCCCGCTTGATCGAGCAGCCAAGCGGCGGATGTTTTAATCAGCCCCGGCTCTGCCACTGGATAGCCGGGTATTTGTGGATACTGGGCTTTAATCGCGTTAAATTTTTCTAAAGAGATAAGCGGGTTTTTAAAAAAGCTGCCGGCGTTGCCGATTACTTGAGGGTCCGGTAACTTTGCCCGGCGAATCTTACATACCGCATCAAATACATCGCGGTGGGATACGTTCTCGCGCCCGGCTAGCTCTTGGGCTAAGGCGCCGTAACTGATATTTACCGGCCAGTGGCTGTGCAGCGCAAAGGTCACCGCTAACACCACAAAGTGTCTGGCCCCTGCGTATTTAAAAACACTGTCGCGGTAGGAAAACTCACACATGTCGCGGGTAAATTCCACCACGGATTGCTGCTGCTGGTCATACACTTGCACCGAGACGATGAACTGCTCACACTCAACTCCATAAGCACCAATGTTTTGTATCGGTGCAGCACCAACGGTGCCGGGAATTAACGCGAGGTTTTCAAGACCATGGGCACCTTTATTCAAGCAATGCTCAACAAACTCATGCCAGTTCTCCCCGGCCCCCACTCGCACCAAGCCTTCGTCGTTAAGCCATTCGATGCTGAGCAAAGCCAGCTGAACGATTATTCCTGGATAGTCTCCGGTTATGAGGATATTGCTGCCGCCGCCGATAATTTTGACCGGTAGGTTTTTATCCTTAGCAAAATCCAAAGCCTGCCTTAATTCACTTAGGTTTGCCACTTTACAAAAATAGTTGGCAATCGCATGTACTCCAAAGGTGTTAAAAGGAGCCAGGTCTACCTCGGTGCTAATTTCCATAAGAAGGCGCTTTTATTGGGGTTTTGCGTTTATCTTGCGCCGCCTCGCTGGCGCTTAAAGCTAGACCATCAAGCAGCTTATTACAGGCGTCTTCAACAAGATCCAGAACCAGCTCAAAGCCGTCATCACCACTATAATAAGGATCAGGCACCGCATAGGCGTCGGCATCTACTGCTGTGTATTGAAGAAATAATTTGAGCTGAGCCTTGCTCTCGATGGGCTGTAAATTCTCCAAATTTCGTAAATTCTGACGGTCCATGGCGAATATAAAATCGAAATTGTCGAAGTCAGACTCATCAACCTGGCGGGCCCGTAGATGATTCAAATCGTAGCCTCTCAGGGCAGCCGCGGTGCAGGCACGGCTATCGGGCTGCTTACCCACATGGAAATCTGCGGTGCCGGCAGAATCTACCGAAACCCTATCACTTAGCCCCCGATCCCTGACAAGTTTCTCCAGCACGCCGTGCGCTGTTGGTGACCGGCAAATATTGCCAAGGCATACCATAAGAATACGCACCGGCGCGTCTACGTCCTTACTCAGTTCAGGCATGATGACTAAACAGCTCCGATGAAGGCGCGCACTAGATCTAAGTCGCGCTGGCTGTCTACACCAGGTGGAATTGTCTGTTGGCTTACGGCAACGTGAATGCCTACCCCGTTGTACAGGGCCCGCAATTGTTCTAGCTTTTCACTTAACTCAAGCTCAGCAGCTGGCCAACTTACAAACTGCTTTAACACAGACACTCGATAGCCATAGATACCAATATGGCGATAGCAATTGGTTGCTGACGCGCTGGCGCTGTGAGGGATGGTTGAGCGAGAAAAATACAGGGCCCGCCCTGCTTTATCAAATACCACTTTAACTGAGTTAGGATCATCTATCTCCGCTTGATTGGAAATCACTTCACACAGAGTCGCAATGCCAAGGTCTTGGTGACTGAGTAGATTGGCTGCAACCTGATTAATCACCGCAGGCGGAATTAGCGGCTCGTCCCCCTGTACGTTTACCACCACAGCATCATCGGCAAGGCCTAATGCCATAGCCGCCTCATGGAGCCGATCGGTGCCTGAGCGATGTGACTGCGATGTCATTAGCACTGACGCACCAAAACCAGTGGCTGCGTCATAGATACGCTGATCGTCAGTGGCAATATGAACGGCGGCGGCGTCGCTTTGTTGAGCCCGTTCGAAGGTATGCTGCAGCATCGGTTTACCGGCAATATCAAGCAGTGGCTTGCCCGGCAAGCGACTGGCAGCATAACGGGCTGGAATAATCACCGTAAATGCCATTAAAGTTTGTCTCGCTCATCACTGCTGATTTCTCTAGCCTCGTTAGTCAGCATCACAGGCATGTCGTCACGAATTGGAAACGCCAAGCGGTCGAATTTACAGATGAGTTCACCTTCGGGTTTTTTATACACCAGCTCCCCTTTACACAGAGGACACACCAAGATGCTCAGTAGCTTCGTATCAATCATAAATTACATTCACTTTTGGATCTGCACTGGGGCAGACTTGGGTTGAGTTTTTTTGGGCTTTTTAGGCTTGGGTAGTCGGCTCATAATCCCGTCGATAAGGCTTTCGGGCAGTTTTAACTCAATGCGCAGTGACCAGAAGTTTTTGCCTGCAAAGCCTGCGCATTTTACCGCGTCTTTTTCGGTCATGACTATTGGATGCATGTCATCCTTTGCTAAGCTTTCAAAATCGGAGCCTTGAAATTGATAGTGATCAGCAAAAGGATAGCGCTTCATAGCGTAGGGCAACGCATCGAGCAGTGCAAAAAACCGCTCTGGATTACCAATTCCGGTGACAGCTTGAAGCTTCGAGCCCATATTAAACGGGGCGCCAAAATAAGGTTTACGCTCGCCTGAGCTTAGATTAACGAAAAAGCTTGGCACGATTGTCAACTCAATGGCTTTATCGATTATGGCCAGTGCATGAGGGCTTAGCAGCTGCTGTTGCTGAATCTGGTTTTTCTCACCGTTAAGCAAAATGTAGTCCACTTCATCTAAACGAGCTATGGGCTCACGCAGTGGCCCAGCCGGAAACACCTGGCCATTGCCAAATAGGCGCTGCCCATCAACTACTGCGATTTCAATAGTTCTAGCCATTAGGTAGTGCTGTAGCCCATCGTCACTAATAATCACATCAGCGTTGTGCTGGGTGATGGCGTAGTCCACCGCTGCAGGCCGGTCTGGGTCCACAACCACAGGCGCTCCGGTTTTAGTGGCAATTAACTTTGCCTCATCGCCGCTATAGGCAACATCGGTTTTGACGGTCACAGTCAAGGGGTATTGGGGCGCTTTACCCCCATAGCCGCGGCTCACCACGGCTGGATTAAAGCCTTTGCTTTTGAGCGCATTAACCAGAGCAATAACGACAGGTGTCTTACCAGTGCCTCCAGCTGCAATGTTGCCGACAACGATAACCGGCACATCAGGCTTAATTTTTGTTGTTGCCTGCTGAGCGGCCCGGCGGCGTCTAGCCAGCACAGTAAACAGAAAAGACAAGGGGCTCAGCAAATAGAGCCAGGTCGAATTTTTATACCATGCTCGCTCTAAGAAGGTCATAGGGTTTAGTCTTCGCCACTGTCGACAAATTGAATTCGATGCAGTTTAGCATACCGCCCGTTGCGGGCTAATAGCTCATGGTGACTGCCAGCTTCGGCGATGCGCCCCTTCTCCATTACCAGAATTAAATCTGCATTTTCGATCGTAGATAGCCGATGGGCTATAACAAAGGTGGTTCGCCCCTTCATGAGGGTATCCAAGGCTGCTTGAATATACTGCTCCGATTCTGAATCAAGCGCTGAGGTGGCCTCGTCCATAATCAGGATCGGCGCATTCTTAAGCAGGGCTCTGGCAATCGCTATGCGCTGACGCTGGCCGCCTGAGAGCAGTTTGGCATCGTCTCCTACTTCCGTGGCGAGGCCATTGGGCAGCTCATTAATGAATTCCATAGCGTGAGCATTGGTGGCAGCCTCAATGATTTTATCTTCTGGCACGTCACTGTCGCCGTAGGCGATGTTCTCGGCAATAGTGCCGTTGAACAGCACGACATCCTGGGTTACCAATGAGATATGCTTTCTCAAGTTGGCCAGCCGGTAATTTTCAATGGGCACACCGTCGAGTTTTATGTGCCCGCAATCGTAATCATAATCATAAAACCTAGGGATCAAGCTCACCAAACTGGATTTACCGCTTCCCGACCTGCCAACTAAAGCAATACTTTGTCCTGGCTCCACAGTAAAAGAGACGCCTTCTAAGGCCTTACTAGTGGTGTTATAGCTAAAGTGGACATCCTCGAATTCAAACTTTCCGTGGGCTTTGTCCACAGAGTAGTCGCCGTTGTCAGTCTCGCTAGTTTCATCAATTAGACTAAAGATACTGAAAGAAGCCGACAGGCCTCGCTGGATCACTGAGTTTATCTGAGTTAACTGTCTTATAGGTTTTGCCAATTGAGCAGCAGCGCCGATGAAGGCGACGAACTGCCCCGCCGATTTGCCCTGAAAGAAATTGGGCGACATCGCCAGCCAAACTAAGAAGGCTAACGCCATCCCCACAATAAGCTGCACCACCGGCGCACTCACAGTGCGAATTAGCTCTAGCTTCATATTTTGAATTCGGTTTCTGCTGCTGGCATTGATGAGCTTGTCGGAGACAAAATCGTGGCCATTGAAGGTGCGAATTACTCGATGACCTTTGATAGATTCGGCACTTATTTGAGTAACCTCGCCCATAGAATCTTGGATTTTTGTGCTGTATTTACGGAACTTGCGGGAGGTATAGCTGACAATTTGCGCCACCAATGGCGCCACCAGAATAAAGGCCAGCGTTAGCTGCCAATCTAGGTAAAGCATATATGCCAGCAGGCCAATTACAGTAAGCCCTTCACGGAAAATAACCGCCACCGCGTCGCTTGCCGCCGCTGCAACCTGACTGACGTCGTAGGTGAGTTTTGAGACCAACTTGCCTGAACTATTGCGATCAAAATAAGTAGCTGGCAGCCTGACCAAAATTTTAATCAATTCACTGCGCAGGCTATGCATCACATGGTTGGCTAAAAAGGCCATGGAGTAGCTACCAAAAAAACCACCAATCCCGCGCACGATGACAATAGCAATGAGGACCAGCGGACTGAGAACACGCATGTCCGTGTAGTTTTCCGATTCAATCGCATCAACAGTCCAGCCTAGCCAGGCATTTGCTGCCGGAGCCGTTGCTGCAAATACGATGAACCCAATAATGCTGGCAGCAATAGCCAAATGCTGGGAGCTCACATAACTTAACAGCCGTTTATATAAGGGCCAACTGGCACTTTCTGTTTTTTTCTGAGGGGTGTCTGTGTGCTGGATAGCCATAAGATCTAGTTGTTTGCCGTGTCGGTGGCGGCATCTACTGGGCGCTGGGTTGCAATATTCAAGCGTGTAAAACCAGATTGGCCAATCGCATCCATAGCAGTGACCACTGCTTGGTGCTTCGCCTCGGCATCAGCAAGCAGCAGCACTGGCAGATTGACATCGCCGCCGGACTCCAACTCAAGCCCCCGCATTAAAGTTTCAAGCTGGGTGTTTATAAGAGGTTTACCATTTATTGTGTAGCTGCCGTCGATGGCCACAATAACTTCAATGCTGGCGGGCTCAGACTCGGTTGTTTCAGCATTAGCTTCAGGCAAATTAACCAACAGCCGGGTTTCTTTGCTGAAGGTAGTGGTTACCATAAAAAAAATCAGCAGCAGAAACACCACGTCAATCAGTGGTGTGATATTAATAGCAAGCTCTTCTCTTACAGCGCGTTTGAATTTCACCTAAAGACCGCCTCGAAACATTGCCCTGTTCACTATTTAACTTCCACTTTGCGATCGCTGTGCAGCGCATCTACCAACTTCATCGACTCTTGTTCTAGGCCCAATACCAGAGAGTCTACCTTGCGGGCAAAAAAGCGATGGGCCATAAAGGTGGGAATGGCTACCGAAAGTCCTGCGGCGGTGGTAATGAGCGCCTCAGAAATCCCACCCGCCAAGGCATTGGCATTGCCCGTGCCCTGCAGCATGATTTCACTAAACACCCGAATCATTCCCACTACCGTGCCCAGCAATCCCAACAGCGGTGTGATCGCGGCGATGGTGCCCAAGGTGTTTAAATAGCGCTCCAGATCGTGAATAACCTGAGCGGCAGTTTGTTCAATGCTCTCTATCATCGCCCCGCGGCCATATTTAGACGTCAACAGCCCAGCCGCCAAAATTTGGCCTAGGGGCGATGACAGTCTTAACTCCCGCAGCTTGGCAGAATCCAGCTGGTTATTTTTAAGCCAGGTCCAGACCTGAGCGAGAACATACTTGGGGGTAATTTTATTGCTATTCAGGGTCCAAAATCGCTCAATTACAATGGCAATGGCGACAATTGAGCAGCCAATGATAGGCACCATGAACCAGCCGCCAGCCCTAACTATTTCTATCACTACTTTTCTCCGATAAATCAGCGCGTTAGATTACCATAAAGGCGCGCTCCAGTTGTAATGCTATCGGCAAGTTGGCGCTCAGCGCCAGTATCTAGGCGCGGATTTTCGATAACTTATCGGGGTTGTGGCATCGGTGGCTGGCAACGGGTAAAACACACTGATCATGCCCTCTTCATGGGTTACCCGATAGTCTATATCTAAGGTGTTATAGCGTTGGGTGATTGCTTGGGACGGGTGACCAAAGCGGTTGTTGTAGCCCGCCGAAACTATAGCCAGCTGTGGCTTTGCCAGCTTGAGAAACGGATAACTAGAGGAAGACTTGCTGCCATGATGGGGAGATATTAATAGATCACTGGCAAGCTTATTACTAAATTGGGTTGCCAGCAGCAGCTCCGTATCGCGCTCGATATCCCCTGGCAGCAATACACTAGCGCTTGAAGTAGACACCCTTAGCACACAGGATTGGTTATTTGATGACAGGGCCGAATCGTCAACGCTCAAAAATTGAAACAATACCCCGTCCCATTGCCAAGCCGGTGCAGTCTTACAGTTTTGCGCTGAGGTCCCGAGGCTTGCTATGACTGCAGGGGTAGTTATCAGTTCAGTGCCTGGAAAAGCCTCCAACACACCCACCAAGCCGCCGATATGGTCGTTATCGCCGTGGCTTATCACCAGTGCATCAAGCTGCCGAACCCCGAGGCTTTGCAGCGCTGGCACCACCACCATTTGCCCTGCACTGTAACCATCGGCAATGCCGAAGCCGGTGTCATACAGCACAGCATGATTCGCCGTTTGCAGTAGGATGGCAAGCCCCTGCCCTACGTCTAATACATGCACAGCTAGCTCAAAGTTATTGGCCCCGCGGGCGGGCCAGAACAGCGGCAGCAGCAAAGGCAGTGCCAGCAGCTTTAGGGTTTTTGTAAACGGCGCTAATCCCAAAACAACCCCAATAACTGCGCAAAACCAAGCCCACAGCCCGACATTTGTTAGCTGTGATTTTGGCTCGCCAAATACTAAATATTGCTGCTGTGAAAACCACTCCAGAGCAGTAAAAAGGCAGTAAAACAACCACTGGATAAGCGAAAATAAAACCGGCGTGAAATCAACGGCAATAAACGTAAAAAGCGCGAGCAACAAACACAGCGGCACGATGACTAGGCCCACAAGCGGTATTGCTAAGGTGTTAATTAAAGGCGACAAAATAGAGGGAGCACCGCCGAAAAAAAGCAGTGGAACCAACAGCACTATGAAGATAGTGAGCTGAGGTTTTATTGCGGCTGCGATATACCTTGCCAGCCTTCGCCTATAACTTTCAAACTCCAGCTGTGGCGTGTTCGAGGCAAGCCAGTGGGGTGAAAAGCTCATGCTGTACATCAATCCAGCTACGGCTAAAAATGAAAACCAAAAACCGGCAGAGGTTGTTGCGAGAGGGTCCAAGGTCAGAACCAAGGCCAAGGCAAATAGCAGTCTTAAAGATGACGCTGTTTCTCGCGCCAACAAACTGCTTACAAGAAACACCCCTAGCATCACAACAGCGCGCTGTGTTGGCAGGGTAAAACCGGCTAAGGCTGAATAGCCAATCGCCGCGGCCAAGCTGGCAATGCCCGCAATTTTTTGACGGGGCAAGTAGCGCAGCAGTGGCGGGCAGGCGGCGGCCAGCAATGACACCAGCCAGTAAAACACCCCAGCTACCAACCCTATATGCAAACCAGAAATCACAAACAAATGAGAGGTTCCAGTCTCGGCAAATAGCTCGTTTTGATTCGTGCTAATTCCTGCTTTCTCTCCAAGTACTAAGGCTAAAATTACGCCGCCGTAGACTGAGTCACGGCTGCTGAGCTTTAGCCGTCTAGCAATTTCTGCTCTCACGCTAATGAGGGAGAAGGCAACCCTTCTATCGCGGCTGAGCACCTCGCGCACATAGCCACTGGCAACAATGCCCTGGCGCAGCATATGGGCTTCTCGATCAAACGAGCCGGGGTTAACAAGGCCGTGGGGCCGGTTTAGCCTAACCACAATCTCCAGCTGGTCACCAAACTCAATAGGCTCATCGCCGTAGTAGTTAAGCCTCACACTGCCCGCGACGCCCTGCTCGCCCCTAGAGATGTGGAAACCAAACTGCTGAATTAAGTCAAACCTGATAGGCAAGGAGGCAACTTGGCCTGAGATTACCAGGTCTACCCCTTCTAATGGTTTAGCGAGACGTTCTCCTAAACGCTGACTTGCCCAATGCAAATGCCAAACACTCCCCAGCACAAACCCACACACTAGCAAAGGCAGCAACGGCCAGAATTGGCGTTGCCTTAAAGACAGCGCCAAAACGAGAATTGGAGCAACCACTAGGTAGGGCCAGTGCGCTAATGAGGGGAGGCAGGCTACGAGCCCTATACCAAAGCAATAGGCCAGCAAGATAAAACGAATCATTGTGAATGCTGGCCAAAGAGTAAGGGGAACTCTTTACCTTAGTAAAATCCAGCTAACTTGCTTAGTTCGGGGCAAACACAGAAAGGGTTTTACTCCAGTCGCAGGGCCGCGGCAGGATGGATTGCCGCCGCCCTGCGTGCGGGGTAAACAGTAGCCAGCAGGCTCAACACAACTACCCCGCCGACAACCCAGACAACGTCGGCCAGATTAAGTCTCGATGGCAAAAAATCGATGGGGTATACGTCGGCATTAAGCAGCTGTATGCCGAAACCAGACTCAATGGCCAGCGCGATATCGGAGATGTATAGCGAGCCCAACACCCCAAGACTAACGCCAATGGCAATGGCAATGCCGCCGATGAACAGCCCCTGCCACATAAAAATACGGCCAATCATTTTTGGGCTAGCGCCCAGCGTACGCAGAATTGCGATGTCGCCGGTTTTATCACGCACAATCATTATCATACTCACCACCAAGTTAAAGGCGGCAACCCCAATTAAAAGCCACAGCATGAAACCAATAATGCTGCGTGAAAATTGGATGTTTTGATAGATGGCGCCAAATTGGCTGGTCCAGCTGCCAATGGTCACGCCATAAGGCACGCTATCATAGAGCTCGCGGCGAATTTCATCCGCTCGCAAGACATCTCCAGTGCGAAGGCGCAGACCGTTGTAAGGAGTGCGCAGCTTGAACAGGGCACGAGCGGCGTCCAAATTGGTCAGCACCAGATTTTCGTCTAAATTTTGCGAACCCACCTTGAACAATCCCACCACGGTGAAGCTGCGGTACGTTGGCAATGGCGTTATGGGATTAATATTGATGGCGGTGGAGAATAGGTCAATTTTATCGCCAATAGTCACCTTTAACTGCTCCGCCAATGGCTCGCCAATGACGACCCCCCATTTAGTGGCTGCCAAGTCAGCAAGGCTGCCTGAGAAAATAAAGCGGTTTATGGCTGACACACCGGCCTCTAACTCAGCATCAATGCCGTTGATCAAGATGCCCCGGCTACTGGTTTGAGTGGCGGCCACCCCGGTCACATCGACTACCGGCGCGATAGCCCTGATGTTTGGGTTTTGCGTAATGGTATCGATTACATTTTGCCACTGGGTTTGGCTTAGGTTTACTTCTGAGCGCACCGTAATATGGGGCACGATACCAAGAATATTCTCGCGCATCTCTTCATCAAAGCCATTCATAACCGAGAGCACGGTGATGAGCACAGCAATGCCAAATGCCAGGCCAATAATTGAAATAAGCGACATAAAGGAGACTAAATGACTGCGTTTGCCCACGCTGACATAGCGCGTAGCGATGAAGCGCGGAATGGCTATTTGACCTGAACCGATGCCACTGGCTTTAGACAATTGCCCCATCCTCTAGCGTTAAGCGGCGATCTAAAGAATCAGCGAGATTCTCATCATGGGTCACAATCACAAAACTGGTGTTAAGGGTTTTATTCAGATCTAGCATCAGAGCGTGTATTTCGCGGGCGGTGTTTTTATCCAAGTTGCCGGTTGGCTCGTCTAGCAGGACGCAGCTAGGATTGGTGACTAAGGCGCGGGCAATAGCTACTCGCTGTCGTTCGCCGCCGGATAACTCGGCGGGTTTGTGATCAACTCGATGGCCTAAACCAACCCGCTCGAGCATCTGCTGGGAGCTGGCTTTCGCCTCTAGGCCTTTAGCGCCACCGATCAGTAGCGGCATGCAGACGTTTTCCAAGGCCGTAAATTCTTTTAGTAGGTGGTGGAACTGGTATACAAAACCCAGATACCGATTACGCAATAAACCCCGCTCAACTTCATCCAGTTGGGCAATATTCTTGCCCGCCACGAATATCTCCCCTTCACTGGGCAAATCGAGCCCCCCCAGTAAGTTCAGCAGCGTGGTTTTGCCGGACCCAGAGGCGCCAACAATGGCTACCTGCTCGCCAGCCTTTATCTCCATAGTCACATTCTTCAGCACCTGGACCGGCTGCGGCCCTTCGAGATAGCTCTTCTGAAGATTGACGCAGCGCAGCACGGCTGTTGAACTATTCATAACGCAGTACCTCTGCTGGCTGCACTCGGCCAGCTCGAAAGGCCGGATAGATTGTCGCCAAAAAACTAATAAGCAGCGCGGCCCCTGCAATCACTAATAGCTCACTCCACTGCAGGGATGTTTGCAGATGGGAAATAAGATACACGTTGGCAGCGGGGAAAAGGCTGTTGATTAAGCGCTCTAACGCCAAACTGAGGTCAGTAATAGTCAGCGCTAGAGTCACGCCCAGCACTACCCCCAGAGCCGTACCTATTACCCCGGCAATCATGCCTTGGCAGATAAAAATGCGGGTGATCAATCCTTTACTGGCTCCCATAGTGCGCAGAATAGCAATATCGGCGCTTTTGTCGGAAACCACCATCACGAGGGTGCTCACAATGTTAACCGCGCCAATCATCACAATCATCAGCAGCATAAACCCGGTTAGGTATTTTTCCATGGTTAATGCCGCAAAAAGACTCGCCTGGGCCTCATCCCAGCTTTCAAACTGAATGGGTTGAGTGCTCGGTATTTCTGCAAAGGCGGCAGCGGCGATCTGCTTGGCAGCAAATAAATCATTAACTTTTAAGCGCAGCTGGATCTGCGCTCCCGCATCAGTGGCAAACAGCGCCTGCGCCTGCTCTAAATTCACCAAGGCCAAATTGTTTCTGCCATAAATGCCAAAGTCAGCAAAGCCAACAACCCGAAAACCTTGGGCGTCGCGCAGCGAGCGAGTAAGCAAGCTATGCAGCGACGTGGCTCTCAGATCGCCCGCCGTGAAAAGACCCAGTTGACTGGCTAATTGAGTGCCAAGAATGATGCCGTTATCAGTATGCTGCAGCGTCTCCAGCAAGCGCCCATAGGCTTCGCTGGAGTTATCCACCACGTCAGCTTCCATCAGCGCGTCAACCCCCCGCAGCTGAACGAAGGCAGTTTTACCTTGGTAACTTAGGGTGGCATCTCCCACGATAAATGGGGCAACGGCCTCCACCTGAGGATGCTGGTTGACCGCTAAACGAATCGCCTGCCAGTTCTGAGAAATTGCCGCGCCGCCAGCAGTGACGTGGGGTACAGACTTTAGCGCCTCGCCCCTTAAGGTTGCAATAGAGCCATTGATCACCGACAGGGCGACAATAAGAATAAGCACCCCAAGGCTAATACCGAGCATAGAAATCAAAGAAACAAAGGAAAGTATTAGGCTGTGTTTGCGCGCTAAGGTGAAGCGCAAGGCCACCCAAAACGATAGCGGTGAAGCCATAAATTGACCGAGGAGACCGCGCAGGATCTCAGTTAGGATTACCGCAATAAGCCTTAGCGCTAGAGTGATCTCTAGCACCAAAACTCACTGCATTTTAAAGTTCTGTCGCGTGTCGCTGCAGGAGGCGCTGGACAGTCTTGAAACTAATAGGCATTACCGGCGTAGACACTTCACCCGAGATGGCCCGCAGCGACTTGCCCTGCTTCTTAAGATCCATAATGCGCCTGAGCACCCGCTGTTCCATTGGGTTTTCAATTAGCCTGCCGTTTTCGTGAATCATGTAACCAAAAGGTCGGCTACCGCCTAAATAGCGACCTTGCTGACGCTGTTTCTGCTTAACCCCTTTAATTCGCTCTGCGGATTTGCGTCTCTCTAAAGCGGCAAACACATCAGCAACTTTCTCGAAATTCACCAAAAACTCCTTCATGGTGATATCGCCGCGCAGTTCAGCAACGTGCAAACCAACGCCTTTTTCTTTTAAACGGCGGATTAGGTCTACCGCTTCACTGCCAGAGCTCACAATGCGCTCTAACTTACTGCAAAGAATAACATCGCCAGCTCTGACATTGTTTATGAGCCGCTTACCCTGCAGCCTCTTGTGAAACTCAAGGCCCCAATTGCAGTCCTCGTCCCGCAGCGATTCGGTCATATACCATTGTTGCTGCAAACAGTAAGTCTGCATCGCCAGCATTTCTGGCTCTAATATAGCGGCAAGCTCATTTTGGTCCATGGCTGCCTCTAATTCTGACGTTCTACAATAGGAATAAATTGTCATTGTTTGTCCCCGTACCTACACACCCCGCGCTTCACCAAAGCGAAGCACCCACCACTGCTGTTTAGTCCGCTAATGCGGCTTCTGTGCTGCCCGTCGACTACACCATCGACAAAGCTCAGCAGTGAAACTCGTTCCCATGTAACCCTGTTGCGGTGTTTAGCTGCTTGAGTTAACTCACTCTATTGTTGTTGCTAATCACCCCGAGCCATCAGCGGCTTGCTACAAATAAGGCGCCATTATGCCCTGAATGTGTCTGCGCGATGGCAAAGCCACGTGGCCGACCATTGTAACCCCGTGACTTTTTTTTAATCAAGTCCGCGAACAAGATAGCCGGCACTATGAGTATGCCGCCTTAATCCCTACTCGAAGTGCGCCAATCGCTTGTTTTTATTTCGATTTTTTTAGAATGAAATGAGTTACTCGATTGAGTCTGTTAATTTTTACTGTTATATTCCGCGGTCAGAGATAGCCCTTAAAGACCATGGGATATTGAATCGAGGACCACAAAGCAGATATTGCTGGCGTAATCGACAAGTGCTCCGCCTAACAATGCGCCCACGGGCTGCAAAAGGTGACCCTAGCACGATGGCTCCCAAGCCAAGGTAGGTAGCGTTGCCTCTTAAGACTTTTTACATTAAGCAGAAGGCGAAAACGCTACCATAATATTGAAAATATATTTATCCCGCTGATAACAACAGCGCGAGAAAGTAAGCAAAACAGTATTCAGGAATTAAGTATTCGAACTGTTCCGGGCCAAGCAAGCCACACGCCGTCGCGGAACAGAGTAGTAAGCCCCAAAACGTTAGATTTTTTATAATTAAAACAGTCTCTTAAATGCCTTACAAAGTCGTTCTAAGTAGTTTCAATCCACTAACATTTGCTGCTTATCCAGCAAGTTAAGTGAAGTTTAGTTATTAACGTTTAAGCCTGCTAAGTGAACTGTGCGAGACACAGTTACTCTACAGCGCAGCCTCGATCACTGGGGTTGCGGTGATTCGGTGCCCTCCCCCTGAGTTTACTGTTCTGCCTCAAACAGAAAGTGAACTAACATCATGAAAAGAATGCTTATCAATGCAACTCAAGAAGAAGAACTTCGAGTTGCCC
>CAYGSO010000056.1:0-13848 GCA_964352445.1 uncultured Pseudohongiella sp.
CACCTATAATTTAATAACTTAAGAAACCACCGCATGGACTTGTCTGCTTTTGCTAGACACTGAATCGCGTCAAAAATGTACCTCTAAGAGTGCCGATTGATAACGGCAGGCTTGTCGATTGCCGTGGTCTTGTGAAGTGTAATAGTCGGTGTGCAAGTCAATTTAGTGGGAGTATGAGAAATGGAGTGGGCATTGCAATAACGCAAGGCTGCAACTCACACGGGCCTACTTACTCATCGATGGCAGTACTTGTTTGCACGGAGCCTAAGTCAAAATTCTTACCTCGCCAGTGACGCGAGCCCAAAGGAGCTATCACTACTACAGGCTTAATCCCATTTTCTTAGCAATTCAGGTAATCTCTGACCAAAGCCCCAACCATTAATAAAAATTCTAAGCGAGCTGAATATGAAACTAAGCGCCTTAAAAACCCTCTCCTTAATGTTTGTTTCCCTGTTTACTGCATTGGCAGTAAGCGTCGTCTCGGCCCAAGATATACCTTGGGCAACCAGTGCCGAGGAAGTGGGCATGTCCAGCGAACGGCTGGAGCGCATCAACCAAGCAATGCAGCGGCATATTGACGCCGGCAACATTCAAGGTGCCGTCACTGCCGTGGCTAGGCGCGGCAAGCTTGTGCATTTTCAGGCCCACGGTGTGATGGATGTTCCGAATAACCGCCCCATGACCGATGACAGCCTCTTCATTATGATGAGCTCCACCAAGCCGGTGCTGGGGGTCGCCGCTATGATGATGATCGAACAGGGCTTAATCCGGCCCACCGATCCGGTATCTAAATGGATCCCAGAATTTAAAGACATGCAGGTGGCGGTTCTGGCGGAGCCCTTTGCCGAAAACATCAGCCCGCTGCGGGGGGACCCTGACAACTTGCCTGAATACCGACTGGTGCCCGCGTACCGAGAAATCACCGTCCATGACATACTCACCCATACTTCCGGCCTCGCCAGCGGTGGGCTTGGCAGCGCAATTTCCGCGCCTGCAGGCCGTGGCCCGGGCGCTACGCTCGCAAACACTGTGCCTAAGTATGGCAATTACGTGCTGGATTTTCAGCCCGGTACCCGCTGGCAGTACAGCGCCGCCACAGCTCTGGACGTAATCGCCCGAATCATCGAGATCGAATCCGGTCAGAGCTTTCCCGAGTTCGTACAGCAGCGTATTTTCGAACCCCTTGGCATGAACAACACTTGGTGGAATGTCCCGCAGGAATACGCCGAGCGCAGAGTAGTCATCGTCGACCGGGATATGTCGCGCTTTTTTGATGTGCCGGATACCAGCTATTTTTCTGGCTCTTATGGTCTAAATAGCACTGCCGGAGACTACCTGCGTTTTGAACAGATGCTGGCTAACGGTGGCGAGCTGTTCGGCAACCGCCTATTAAGCCCACGCACCGTCCGCATGATGGGCAGCAATCAGTCTGCTGATCTTTACAAAGGCATAAGATTGGATGTCAAAGGGCAGGGATTTGGCTATACCGTGGCCGTAGTAGAAGACCCCATAGTATCCGATACACGACGCAGCGCCGGTGCCTTTGGCTGGGGTGGTGCCTTCGGCACGCGCTCCTACACTGACCCGGAAGAAGAGCTAACCGCAGTTATTATGCTGCAGCAGCCATTCAGAGCCGCGCAGGATGATTTCGAAAACGCCGTGCAGCAAGCAATAATTGACTGAGGCTTCTATAAATTGGGTGCAGCAGTAGACATATTGCAGGCTGAATATTAGGAGCAGTCGGGAAGCCCCACTTCCTTTCTGCTCTTAGACTACGAATAAATGTCCGATCATTGCGTACACGAGTGCCACGACTATCGGCACAATCATCAGGTAAACCATTGTCTTAACTCTAATCATTTTCTTTTCCTCTTTTGGGTTCGCTCTATTGTCTAGAATAGGAATCGACACGATCCCTGTTGCCTTTGACGTAATTTAGTCGTGATTCAAAATTTACCTTGCTGGAAATAGTTCCCCAGTAATTGTTTAGAAATTAGTTAGGCTCACCACCGACTGTTGTCCATTGGTTTTGTATTCGAGACTTTGTAAATATATGCCACGCAAAAACAGGTAATCATCTCCAATAACTAGATCGTCGAAATTCAGGAACGACGCTCTGGTATCAACTGCAGCAACTGAACGTGCTTTATCCTGCACTCCAGTATCTTCTAACCGTATTGGATTGAGTATGAAGTCAGTAAACAAGCCCGCGCTTTCGCGAAGTGTGCTTGGGCCGAGTAACGGCAATACCACATACGGGCCAGGTGCCACGCCCCAGTGAGCCAGTGTTTGGCCAAAGTCCTCGTCATGTTTTTCGATGCCAAGTCTATCGCCGGCAACATTAACTATGCCACCAAGCCCAACTGTAGAATTGATAATGAGGCGGCCAAAATCTGAACTTGCTTGACCAAACTTCAACTGCAATAGGTCGTTAATAGTGACCTGCACATCATCAATATTGCTAAAGAAGTTTCTAATCCCTTTCTTTACAATGCTAGGAGTAGTTGCCTGGTAGGTGCGAGCCAATGGCTTGAATAGAACAGAATCCACAGTTCTGTTAAATTTGTGCACACTTCTGTTTACAGCCATATAAGGATCGTTGACTTCCTCAGCCAGTGCTATATTGGGCGGTAGCAGGTTTATCATCAGCAGGCTGAGAGAAAGCACTACCATCCATACGCTCTTTAGTTTTTGTACTTCTCGCAACGAGTTCGACCGAGCGGTAATTCTGTGTAATATCGCAGTAGCCATTTTTTTCTTGCTCCATTGCCCGTCTATTAATTCCTTAACTGTTAACTAGTCGTTACAGCTTCCCGTGGCTTGGTTGTTTAACTTAATTTCACCAATGTAATCTTTATCAACTCGCAGACTCATGTTCTAGCTCTTTTGCAAATTCTGCTTTAGTGAAGCGTTTGGTGATATGTTGCGGACAATTCCAATCGAAAGCTTGCACTTCGATAAAGAAGACTCGCTCTACAGCAGCTACATAATCTGGCAGATCGATCTGCGCTAGCACTTCTTCTGAAACCCCTTGGGCATCTTTAACTCTCATCCGCCCAAGCACTTTCAATCGTCGCCGGTTCGCATAGTCCATCAAAATCAAGGAACAGCGGTCGTTGTTCGATAGATTGCCAACACTTATCAGCTGTGTATTACCTCGAAAGTCTGCATAAACAAGCTGTCTTGGGCCTAACACCTTAAGGAATCCAACTGGCCCGCCTCTATGCTGCACATAGGGCCAATTCGTGTCACTGACAGTAGCCAAATAGAAAGAATCGCGTTTGGCAATAAACTCTGCCTCTCGTGCACCTAGCTTGTCATTTGGGCCGAAGTTGGCTTGGAGCTTTTCATTGTGATCAAGCGATCCATATGATTCCTGCGCAGTTTTTACGCTTTTTGTGAACACCGTGTCTGCAAATGAGTGGGTCATGTGTAATCCTGCTATTCTCGAATTTAAAATTGATCGGCCACAATCAGCGGCCGGTCGCGGTGGGAGACTAATCAGCCGTCAAGAGTTTGTTCGGCAGTTCACGTCTCAGAAAGGTGCGCATACGAGTGGTAATTTCATCAACGTGTGTCTCCAATGCGAAATGCCCGGTATCCAGAAGATAGAAGTCGAGATTATTCAGATCTCTCTTGTAGGGCTCGGCGCCCGCGGCTGGGAATATTTCATCGTTTTGACCCCAAACGATTAGCATCGGTGGTTGTTGGTCTCGGAAATATTTCTGCCAGCTTGGATATAGCGCAGGGTTTGATCCATAGCTGTAAAACATCTGCAGCTGAATGTCTTGATTGCCAACCCGGTCTAGAAGTGGTTGCACATGGCCCCAAGAGTCGGGGCTAACTGATTCAACATTACTAACACCATTGGTGTATTGCCACTTAGTTGCACCCAGTGTCAGAAGAAAGCGGAGAGCCTGGTCATTGGTCATTTCAGGCTGCTCATAGGCAGCTTTTACATTCTTCCACCAATCGTTATCGAGCCCTGCATTAACGGCATCGCGATCTTTCCAATATTCGCGAATTGGCTCCCAGAAGTCATTGTCGATTCCTTCGATGTAGGCATTGCCATTTTGTACGATTAGCGTCTCAACGCGTTCTGGCTGGGCAGCAGCAAGTCGATAGCCAATCGGAGCACCATAGTCCATTAAGTAAAGGCTATAGTCATCTATGCCGATGTCATCCACCAATTTGCCCATCAGCCGAGCGATGTTGTCGAATGAATATTCGAAATCAGACACGCTGGGCATGGAACTGTAGCCATAGCCCGGATAATCAGGCGCAATGAGGTGAAACTCATCGGATAGAGCTGGCATAAGCTCTCTGAACATATGTGATGATGTAGGAAATCCGTGCAACAACAATATTGTTGGGTTTGCAGGATTTCCAGCTTCGCGGTAAAAAATTTCCAGACCTTCAATTTCAATTGTCCTGTAGACGACATCTTGAAAACTAGAGTCCTCATCTGCATTGCTTGGGGATGAAAGCCAAGCCGTTAAAGCGAATGCGAGCAATACCTGTAGCAAAAGGGTGGGTTCAATTTTTAAGTTTTTCAATGTAATTCTCCGTTTTTATTTGTAAGCTTTGTCGTTTCTAGGCGGCCCATGTTTGATCGCGTTTCTGACTTTTCTTTGCTGCTGCAGGTCAGACATGGCCAGTAAATTTCTAATAGCTGTGCTCGATTTTTTCTACAGCTTGATCCGTGGTCCAAACGGAATTTGCGATGTAGCGAAAATTCACCATTGCTGCTTGGTAACCGTCACCTTCGGCAACTTGGGCTGCTGCAGTGGCATCGCTTACAACAACGACTTCGAATCCTTGCTCAATAAGTTCTCGCATGTGAGATTCTGTACAAAGATTCGCTGACATACCGGCGAGAATCACCTTGTCAACTCCACGCTTACGAAGCTGCAATACCAGATCATTAGACTCCGGGCCAAAAACCTTATGAGGATTGGTGACTACGGTAGCGCCGTCATTGATGTAGGGCTTATATTGGTCCAGCCAATCAGCGCCAGAACCTTCAAAATCATTTGTGTCCAGCGCGCCTTTGCGGTCGAACATGCCGATGGTGTGCATGAGTTTTTCCAGTGCGCCTTCGAAATTCCAACCATGGTCTGTGGGGTAGTAGTAGTGAGGTGATATAAACACGGGCATGTCGACCGCTTTGGCAACTCTAAATAAGGAGTCGATATTTTCGACTGTGTCGTTTTCCGTTACGCTCTTGCCTACCACACCCCAGGCAACTCCGTTGGGGCTTAGAAAATCATTTTGTGGATCAGTAACAACTAGCGCCGTACGACCCATAACAATTTCCATTTCTGAGTCGGGTAATTGCGCATAGACCGCAGTGCTGCTGAGAAGTAATAAAGTGGCCGTAAGTTTTAGGTAAGTTTTCATGCGGGTATCCTTTGTCCGATTAATAGTTGAGTTGTTTCCAGTCCGATGCGACGATCACAGGACGTAATTTGGATATCATTGGCACTCATATCGCGGCGCTTCATAAAGCCATCCTGATCAAATTCCCAATGCTCGTTTCCATGAGTTCGAAACCATTGGCCAGTTTCTGCATGCTGCCATTCGTATTCAAAGCGCACAGAGATACGATTGCCGCTGTAAGCCCAGAGTTCTTTCATAAGTTTGTAGTGCAGCTCTTTCTGCCACTTATCCTTAAGAAACTGCTGGATAGAATCTCGGCCATGGAAAAACTTGTCTCTATTTCTCCAGATGGAATCCGGCGTATATGCTTGAGCAACTATTTGAGGGTCCCGAGAGTTCCACGCATCTTCAGCTAACTTAACCTTAGCCAGCGCAGACTCATGGTTGAATGGAGGGAGTGGCAACCTTTGCATTGTTTAGTTTCCTTAAAGGTCAAACGTGTATTGGTGAGAAACATAGGCAGCAAGTGCGAAAGGCACCTCGGTCATCGCTTCAAATTCGAATCTTCTGTATTCACTCTGAAAACGTTCTGGCTCGAAGGCAGGCGCTGAGTCATACATACCCATAGTTGATTCAGTGGGCAGTTCGAACTGGGCTGGGTCGAAAACATTGGGTTTGATATTCATTACATTTCTCCTGGATTGATCCGGATAGTTCGCGTTAACGTCTGCCCAGTGATCATTGCACTGACTGTGCCAACTAATAAATATTATAATTATCAGTAAGTTAACCTATTGTCGGTAACCACAAAAAATTGTGATCCTCAGTTTTTTGTGGTTTAATCCTCAAAATATTGTGGAAATGTAGCTATGGAAACGAGCTTTGATTGGGCTTTTCGGGATTCGCCAGCCCTTGCACTAATGGTTGATGCCGAGCTTGTTTGTCGAGGATTGAGCCGTGCATGGTGTGATCGAATTGATCTCAAAGTGGATGATGAGGTTTCGATCCCCTTAGCTGCATTGCTAGCTTTAGATGAGAGCCCTATGTTGCGGGGGCTGCTTGAAAAGCTCTTCGATCAGGGAGAGCAGATCTCAAATTTACCTGCTGAATTGAGACTGTCAAAAGGCAGCGTTGGAGTCACACTCTCAGCCTGGCGAGTGGTGGACTTGAGCACTCAGGAATCCAATCTGGTTCTGCTAGCTACGGATGTAGACAGCAGCACGGAAGACACTGATGAAGTTGCACGGCTACGCTCACATCACCAATTAATCCTCGACAGTGCCGGCGAAGGCGTCTGGGGGCTCGATAAAGATGGCAAAATCACCTTTTGCAACAAAGCAGCAGTCGAAATACTAGGCTGGCAGCTCGATCAGGTGCTGGGCCAATCCTCGCATGAGGTGCATCACCATTCCCACGCCGATGGTGCGCCGTACCCACGCAGCGAATGTCCTATCTTTGCTTCGCTTCAAGACGGGGATGTGCATAAAGTCGACAATGAAGTGTTTTGGCATACCAATGGCGATCCAATCCCGGTTGAGTATACAAGCACCCCGATACTCAAAGACGGCAAACCCAATGGCGCCGTTATAGTTTTTAGAGATAATTCAGCACGGAGGGAAATTGAAGCGCAGCGCCGAAAAGCATTTGAAGAATTGGAACGGCTACGCACCGAGTATCAGTTAATTCTCAATGCCGCCGGTGAAGGTATTTATGGCCTCAACCGAGACGGCTTGATCACCTTCAGCAACGCTGCATCTACTGAGATCCTCGGTTGGAAAAGCAACAATATTCAAGGCCGGTCTTCCCATGAGATACATCACCACTCCCACGCTGACGGTCGCAACTACCCCCGAGACGAGTGTCCTATTTACGCGTCAATAAAAAATGGAGAAGTTTGTCGTATAGAGAATGAAGTGTTCTGGCATATCGATGGAACCGCCGTGCCAGTTGAATACACGAGCACCCCAATTATGCAGGAGGGCGAACCAATCGGCGCCGTAGTTGTGTTTAGAGATATTTCTGATCGTAAGGCCATCGAAAAACAACGGGAACTTGCCTATGAAGAAATCAAAGAGCTAAAAGAAAAGCTGGAAATGGAAAGGGATTATCTGAGGGACGAAGTGAATACTGCCGGAAGTTTTGGTGAAATTATTGGCGAGAGCGCTGCAATTAAGCGCACCCTCGCACAGGTTGAGGCGGTCGCTGCGACACCGGCAAGTGTGTTAATCCTCGGAGAATCCGGGGTAGGAAAAGAAATGATTGCTCGAGCAATTCACAGCAGAAGCGACAGAGCAGAATGCCCAATGATTAAAGTAAATTGCGCATCGATTCCAGCGCAACTTTTTGAGAGCGAGTTTTTTGGTCATGTGAAAGGATCGTTTACCGGCGCCCATAAGGACAGGGTAGGTCGCTTGCAACTCGCCGATGGCGGTACATTGTTTCTCGATGAGGTAGGTGAGATTCCGTTGGCTCAACAGGGAAAGCTACTGCGTGCGCTGCAGGAAAATGAATTTGAGCGAGTTGGTGATGATAAAACGATGCGCGTCGATGTGCGAGTCGTGGCAGCAACAAATCGCGACCTTGAGCTGGAAGTGAAGGAAGGAAGATTCAGAGAAGACCTGTTTTATCGAATTAGTGTATTCCCTATCAAAGTCCCTGCCTTGCGTGAACGAGTTCCAGATATTGCACCCATTGCACTGTTCTTTCTGGAAAATACGAGTAGGGCGCTGGGTCGAGCAAACTTGAAACTATCTCGCAGCCAAATAGCGGCTCTCGAAAGGCACCCGTGGCCAGGAAATATTAGAGAACTAAAAAATACTATTGATCGATCTGTTATTTCATCAAACAACAGATTGCGGCTAGAGCTTACGGATTCCGCTCTAACCCAACTAACCGGTGAAAATCCAGGCATCTCTTCAACTGCCGATGCAGAGCTCAGTTACTTAACTAGCGCAGAGTTCAGAGAACTTGAGAAGGCCAATATTATCGCGGCACTTAAATCCTCCAATTGGAAAACATGGGGAGACGAAGGTGCGGCGGCACTCCTAGGAATCAAGCCGTCGACTCTGGCGTATCAAATGAAGACATTTGGAATTCAAAAACTGAAAAAGGTATAAACAGGACAGACAATACCGTAAAAACTATTCATTAGGTCAAGATAAGGATATTAAGAATGGGTGTTCACTCGCCTTTGTTACTCGATTGGCTAGATGCTATCGCGCTCGGCTACATGTTCATTCTATGGATTAGCTATGCCCAGTATGCAAAGCATCGCGCCAAGCAAGGGGATAAACAATCCTTGTCACACTCTATGCGATTACACCGGGTTCGATGGGTGGCGCAGATGTTAGATCGCGATACCCGTGTTACCGATGCCGCATTGCTTGCCAGCCAGGAACGAGTCGTTGGTTTTTTTGCCTCTACAACCCTAATACTCTTGGCCGCTATTTTCACAGCAATTTCTGCCAGCGCAAAAATTGCTGAGCTGACAGGGGAGTTACCGTTTTCGGTTGAGCAGACCACGACGCAAATTCAAACCAAGTTTATTCTAATCGCAGTAATGCTGATCTATGCGTTCTTTCAACTTACCTGGAGCCTACGCCAATATGGCTTCGCGGCGGTGCTAATGGGTGCAGCGCCTATGCCAGGCGATGAATTAGCCGATGACGATCGTACAAGATTTATTCAGCAAATGGCGGGTTTAATGGACGTTGCGGGTCATGACAACAACGCCGGCCTGCGGACTTATTACTTCTGCCTTGCCATGGTGTTCTGGATGTTGAACCCCTATTTTTACATGGCAGCCACGACATTGATTATCGCGGTATTGGCAAGGCGAGAATTCAAGTCAAAAACCGTCAAAAAATTGGAAGCCGCGCTGTAAATGTGCGAATTCTGGGCTCGTTGCCAATAGCATTGTTTTGTGGGAATAAACATAAAATCCACAGCCCCTTCTAAGACTTAAGTGCTTCAAGCCTTTTGATTGCCAATTATGAGAATTATGCCAATTATGCCAATTATGCCAAAAGTGACAGCTGATTTTGTCATATTCAACAATGACAGAGTCATTTCCGGCTAGGTTCAGAGCGAAGTCTATATAATTCTTGCGTTTGGTCATTGAAAACACAGCAATTAGTAATAGAACCCGTTATTTCTTGATTTGAACCATAGTTGGCATGTAACTAGCAGTACTCTTTGCAGAGCAAGCAATTAGAGTAAATCGAATGTCGACTACTACTATTTTGAAAATTTTGGTGATTGCTAGCGCGCTCAGCAGCGCAGATCTTACGCCCTCGTTTGCTAAGAAAGTCTTGACTGAAACTCAGCTAGTAAATTTGGTGTGCATGGCCGGGCAAGAAAAGCTTGCGAGCGATTGTGTTAGTGTGTGTTCAACATTCAATGTGCGTTGATTTCTGGCGGTAAACCTATGACCAAGAACTGGAAAAGCAAACTCGGTTTTAACTTGTTCGTTTTGAGTATAGTTGCAATGGCCGGCTGTACCTCACCTGATGAGGACAGAGTTAGCTTAGAGAGCCAAGCCAAAGATATAACTCGGCAGTTTACAGCGACTCTTCTTCCTACATTACAGGAGGCTATGGCGAGTGGCGGGCCGGTTAAAGCAATCGATGTGTGTTCGATTCGCGCGCCGGAAATAGCAGACGAACTCAGTGCGGCGACGGCTTGGTCTGTTCGCAGGGTAAGCTTGAAGGCTCGCAATAATGAGAGGGCTACTCCGGATAGCTGGGAGCGAGGCATGCTTGAGCAATTTGAGATAGAGCAGAGCGATGGCGCGACTATGGATGCGCTCAATAAATCAGATGTGGTGGAAGGCGAGTTCAGATACATGCAGGCACAGTTGACCATGCCCCTGTGTCTAACTTGCCATGGATCAAACTTGTCAGCTGATGTAAGTGCAGCGCTGGCAGCGCATTATCCTGATGATTTGGCCACGGGTTATAGTGAGGGCGATATTCGCGGGGCGATCAGTTTGAGGTTTCCCCTTAAGTGAGGAAACATCAAAAATAATTACCTAAAAACTGGGTAGGTGGACTTCGGTGCATTAGCGAGAAAGGTGTTTAAACCAGTTGAGTCCATTTTAGAAATTAAAAACCCAGTGGTACGAATGGGCTTAATTCAGCGTTAATTTAAATTCAGTTCAACTTTCATTAAACAAAGGAGCGATATATTAATGAGTTTACGATTAGGAGATACGGCACCAAACTTTACCGTTGCAACGACTAAAGGAGAAATAACTTTTCATGATTGGTTAGGTGATTCATGGAGTTTCTTCTTCAGTCATCCGGCTGATTTTACGCCTGTGTGCACCACCGAAATGGGGCGCACCGCGCAATTGTCAGAAGAGTTCTCTCGCCGTAATGTAAAACCCCTTGGACTATCGACAGATACTGTGGTGGAACACGAGAAGTGGATTCTTGACGTTAATGATACCCAGCACACAAAGCTAGAATTTCCTATAGTTGCCGACGCTGATCACAAGGTTGCTCAACTTTATGGCATGATTCATCCTGGGGAAAGTGCGACGGCAGCAGTTCGTTCTGTTTTTATTATTGATCCCAAAAAGAAGATTCGTCTTACCATGACCTATCCAATGGCAGTGGGTCGAAATTTCGATGAAATTTTGAGAGTGATCGATGCCCTGCAATTGGGAGATGCTAAACGTATAGCAACCCCAGCCGATTGGCGACCGGGCGGAGAAGTGATTATTCCACCTTCTATCAGCAATGAAGAAGCTAAAGACATTTTTCCGCAAGGATGGAATGAGATTCGGCCCTACCTTCGCACAACAAAGGTTGACTAAATTATGTTTCTTGACCCTCTAATGTTGGGGCGATTGCAATTTGCCGCCAATATTAGTTTTCATATTTTGTTCCCAACAATAACTATTGGTTTAGCCTGGTTTCTACTTTATTTTCGTGTGCGCCATACGCTTTCGCGCAGTTCCGGCACACAATCTGGTGACCAGCATTGGGAATACGCTTACTATTTTTGGGTCAAAATCTTTGCGCTGACTTTTGCCTTGGGCGTGGTTTCAGGGATCACCATGAGCTTTCAGTTTGGTACAAATTGGCCTGGGTTTATGGAGAAAGCGGGCAATATTGCTGGCCCTCTGCTTGGCTACGAAGTGCTAACGGCATTCTTTTTGGAAGCCTCTTTCCTTGGAATTATGTTATTCGGCAAGAGTCGAGTCAGTAATCGGGTGCATCTACTGGCAACCACCTTGGTCGCGGTAGGTACCACTTTTTCCGCGTTCTGGATTTTGTCATTGAATTCCTGGATGCAGACTCCCGCAGGGTATTCCATCGAAAACGGCGTATTTCAAATAGAGAGTTGGTGGGAAATAATATTCAATCCATCGTTTCCCTATCGGTTCACACATATGCTGTTGGCCTGTTTGCTAACGGCTTCTTTTTTAGTGGCCGGCATCAGCGCCTATCGCTGCTTGCGCGGAGTTGGTGGCCCCGCCACTTGGCGCGTCATGCGCGCAGGTATGGTGGTAGCGGCGATCGTCGCGCCTCTGCAAATATTCGTAGGAGATTTGCATGGCCTGAACACGCTTGAGAATCAACCGGCAAAAGTGGCAGCTATGGAAGCCATTTGGGAAACTGAATCTGGCGCAGCCTTTACCCTGTTTGGCTTTCCCGATGAAGAGACCCGCACTACCAAATGGGCGATCGAAATACCCTATGCGGCAAGCTTGGTGTTAACTCATGAGTTAGATGGAGAGATACTTGGTCTAAATGAATTCGAGGGTGAGCACCCACCAGTGGCACCGGTATTTTGGTCTTTTCGAATTATGGTTGGTATGGGTGTAGCAATGCTCGTGGTTGCTTGGTGGGCTGTGTGGTCACTCTTTGTTAAACGCAATTGCAGCCAGCTATTGTTGCGGGTGCTGTCACTAATGACCTTTTCTGGTTGGGTGGCCGTATTGGCGGGCTGGTATGTCACAGAAGTGGGCCGACAGCCTTGGATAATCTATGGTCAGCTGCTGGTATCAGAAATAGTAGCGGACCATGGCGGCGGCACCGTGCTCACTAGTTTGATCGCCTATGTTGCACTCTATATTTTCTTGCTGTTTTCCTATGTAAGAGCGCTACGTTATTTAGCTACAAAACCGGCAAGATCACTATTGGAGCAGCAAATGCCAGGGTTCACTAACGGGGGGCTAACTCATGAGTGAATGGCTGCCACTATTTTTTGTGTTCGCTATGGGTTTAAGTCTATTAATTTATGTCATTCTTGATGGTTATGACCTTGGTATTGGAATTCTATTGCCGTTCGCCGAGGATTCTGAGAAGGATACAATGATCGCGGCTATTGGCCCGTTTTGGGATGCTAACGAAACTTGGATTGTTCTGGGAGTAGGAATTCTTTTAATCGCTTTTCCGCAGGCCCATGGCATTATTTTGAGTGGGCTTTATACCCCAGTAACAATAATGCTTGTAGGGTTGATTCTCAGAGGCGTCGCTTTCGATTTTCGAGTCAAAGCTGGCGATAGTAAGCGCGCCATGTGGAATACATTATTCTCTATAGGCTCAGCGATGGCTGCTTTGAGCCAGGGCTGGATGGTTGGCTCTTATATTACCGGATTGAATGAAGGGGGTTTAAGTTGGCTATTTTCTTTTTTGATTGCGATTTCACTGCCCGCCCTTTACGTCATGCTAGGCTCGACTTGGCTTATGATTAAAACTGAGGGTGCATTGTTTGGCAAGGCTCTACGTTGGGCTCAGTTGGCCGTGCTGCCCATGGGTATTGCACTTTTGTTAGTGTCTATTGCTACTCCATTGGTAAGTGACCTCATTGCGGCCAAATGGTTCACTCTACCAAACGCTATCGGTCTGCTGCCAATACCGTTGACAACAACGATCGCTTACGCGGTTGTACTTTGGCTGTTGTTCAGAACCGATGGATTCAGGGCTGAGGTAGGATTCGGCTGGCTCTTGCTAGGGGCGCTCGCTGTGATCTGTGTTATGGCTACCCTAGGGCTAGCTTACAGCTTGTTCCCCGATATCATTCTAGGACAAATGACTATTTATGAGGCAGCCGCGTCCACTGAATCCTTGGAATTTGTTTTCGTTGGAACAGTTGTTACCCTTCCGTTGATATTAGGGTACACCGTGTTTGTCTATCGGGTTTTTGGCGGTAAATTAGAATCACTCGAATACGAGTGATTTAGTTTTCGGGTCTAATTCGACCTAGTGCCAAAGCTGCTCTAGCGGTACTGATAGGTTGACTCTCAATCTGATGCTGACAGGGGGTAGTCAGCATAAGTTAAGTCGCAATCTGTCAGAGTTTGCTATATGACTCAATCAAAAATATCCGGGCGCTACAGGTCCCTCCTGAAATCATTTAATACGCCATATGGCTCTACCAGCGTTTCAACCTTAGTCATCGTGATATCGAAAATTTGATGTCGCAATTTGGCATTGAGGTGAGCTTTCGCACGAACCG
>CAYGSO010000056.1:13948-18791 GCA_964352445.1 uncultured Pseudohongiella sp.
CTATCCGCGTCATTATGCCACATTGATAAATGACGCCATCGGGAGCACAGTTAATCTGTAATCAAAGGGTGTTGATTTTAGCCGGTTCTACTACGAGTCATCTAAATGTGAGATACCGCGAACCATATAAGGAGAGTTAAGTCATGATAAAGCGAAGTATTGTAGCGTTGTCCTTCAGCTTGTTATCGATGGTGGGTCAGGCCGATGAAAACCCCGACGTGGCTTATCGGGCTTTCCTGCAATCGCTCGGGCAGGCCTCTTGGATTAATGCGGCAGCTGATCATCCTCTGGCCACTTCAGCCAATCGGCCGATTCCTTCCGTAGAGAGTTTCTCATCAGACCCCGCTAAACAGGCTTTGGGTTTTGAGCTATATCATGATGCCCGATTATCCAGTAGTGGCATGATTAGTTGCAGCAGCTGTCATACGGGAATGCTAGGAGGTGCTGATGGCGCTCGAGTTTCTGTAGGAAATGGTGGCTTACTGGGCACACGCAACTCGCCGACTGTATTTAACTCTGCATTCAATTTTAGACAGTTCTGGGACGGTAGAGCATTCGATTTGGATGAGCAGTCACTGGGGCCGATCACTAATCCCGTAGAGATGGGGCATGATCTAGAAACAGTGCTTCAGAAGCTGACCAGTATTCCGCACTATGCCGATCAGTTTGCCGCGATATACCCCGATGGCCTTACCGCTGCTAACCTTGGTAACGCCATAGCGCAGCATAGCCGGGATATGACACGCAGTGATTCGCGCTTCAACGAGCACCTTAGCAGCGGGGCCGCTACTTTATCTGAGCAAGAGTTGCGCGGCTGGCAGCGTTTCAATGAGGTAGGCTGTGCCTCATGCCATAACGGTATCAATTTAGGTGGAAATTCTTATCAGAAACTTGGCAGCGCAATGCCCTCATCCAATAGGGGGATGATGGAGGTGCTCGACGATGGTCTGTTTGCCCGCACTGGGCGTGAACAGGATCGTCAGGTGTTTAAAGTGCCCTCATTAAATAATGTTGCATTAACTGCACCGTATTTCCACGATGGCAGTGTGCCCGCCTTGGCCGATGCTGTGCGGCAGATGGGGCAACTGAACGCTGGACGCCTGCTCAGTAATACTGATGTCGACGATATCGTGAGCTTCCTTGGGTCTCTTAGCAGCGAGGCCATGGCTGGCATGTCATCTCGCATGGGCGACATGGGCGACATGGGAGGTATGGGCCAGCAGATGCATCAGCGTATGCACCAGATGCACCACGGACAACAGCAAGGCCAGCACATGAACCAGACCCAAGACTCAGGCGCCCAACAATCCAAACGGATGGGGAGACATTAAGATGATTCGGTTAAACTCAAAATTCAGACAGAGCAGAGCTTGGTTCTTACCAGTGTTATTGTTCAGCTTTTTCTTTTCTTATCTGTTCGCCAGCCAGGCCTCAGCCGAAACCCGCGATCATAATCAGGAGTATGGTGATGCTTTGGACACAGTGATGGTAGCCGAGGCCAATTTAGCTGAACAAATGATTCTCATCAGCAATGGAACGGTTGCCCACTACGATTTTTTGCAGCATCAGCACATCGAGCTACTCAGACATGCCAGAGCGCTGCGTCACCCGCCGCTTGCAATGTCGGCAAGCGAGCGAGATGCAGTTATCGCTCGCGCTGATACCTTGCTGGCGGCTGCCAAGTCACTGGAACTAGTGATCGCCGACTATCTGCGGGCTCAGGCACAAATGAGCAGTGCGTTAAGCAATACGCTTGATCTAATCGCCACACGAATAGCACAGACACCAGCGAGCCCGGATAATATCCAACTGCAAGTCTTGGCAGATGCGGCCAATGACATTGGCAGAGATAATACAGCGGAAACTCGCGAGGCTCTCTATGTTGCTTTCGATAAGGTAGCGACCTTGGATTTTGAACAAGCGTGGTTACGCGAAATATCGATGCAGGGATCCTTGATTCGCCGTAATGCCAGCGACGCTGCCTCTGGCCCAAGCCAGTTAGCCATGGCAGGCATAACGCAGCTGGCGGAAGAGTTGCGAATAAAGTATGTGGCCGCTATGGGTAAGTAAGATCTCAGCTAAGTATCAAAGCGGTAAGAGTTATTCGATCTTTGTGTAGGCAGGCATTTGGTTTCTGCGGTGAACTATCGGTGTTTTCGGTTGCGTGCTTTTGCGTCTTGGGAAAAGGCAGTTGCGATATAGCGCGCTAAATCAACTGTTTTTCTTGGCTTAGCTCGTTTACTTGTCATTAATACCGTAGAGTTAGTTCACCAATTTACTATCAACCAAATCCAATCTAATTACCCCTTGCTCTTGAGAGAGGGGAGTCCAAGTCTCATTCCAAGGCTAGCTCTAAGATGCGTTCATCTATGGATTTTTGCAACAGGTCATGTGCACAAAGAAAGAGATAAGCTCAATCAGGTATCCCCATGTGTGCCCAGGCGGCTTTGTTTTGGGCATCGCGCGCGGCCTTGATCTTGGCGTGAAGCGCAGCCTTCTCTTCTTCAGTCTGGTTGTGCACGAAATAGTTCGCGCACTGCTTTTGCAATTTCCACAGAGCCTTTTGATGAATGTTGGTTGACTCAATCTCCCAGCCGGAATGCCCTTTTTTATAACCTGGGTGGCTCTTGCGTTCTGCTATTTCGCTGTTGGCGGCATCTGCCGCTGATCTGACGTTTTGAGATGCTTCCAACTTGCTCAGTCTTACAGAATCATCTCCGGGCTTGTCTGAAATAGCATGAAAAGCCGCAAGTCCTGCGACGACATCTGCCACGTGAGTAAACGGGACGATGACCCAAATCTTTGCCTCTGCCTTGAATTCATCTGCTGTAAACAAGGTGCGCGACGCCACCTCTGCAGCCGCTTTGTCTTTTGCTTCTTTTTCTTCGGCACCAAGCACGCGTTGATCAGACGTCATCTGCTGTTCGGCCTTGATAGCGAGTAGCAAAGCCTCAACTGCCCCTCGGCGTAGAGTAACATGTGGCGAATTGTCGCTTTTGAACTGAGATATCCAAGAGTTAGTTGTGGCCGCGAGTTGATCTAGCGCGCCCTTGTATTCTTTTTGGCAGCGCTTAGTGGCCGACAGCATTTTCTCCTTCAGACCAGGTGATACATCTGCCTGCCCTTCGTTTTTGCTTATCCAGACTTCTGTTTCGTACACTGATTTGCGTGCAAAATTAGATTTTTGCAGCTGTGAATCGATTTGCTTTAGGACGTCATCCCGGCGCGCAAAAATGCCCGCATTCGTCTGTTTGCTAAACTGTTCAACGGTAGGCAGGGCAATCTGCACGCCTTCGGCATCCGCTGCATCTGCAACATCCCAATCTTCATCCTTACTGTCTTTTTCTACTTTCGACTTCCCGCGATGGGTCAAAGTATTTGTGTCGTCCAATTCTGCTTTTTCCGTTTCCAGACTTGCAAGAATCGCAGTTAAACTTTGGCGTTTTTGAAGAACAGCACCGGAACTCTCATTCAGCGTCGCACTTTTCCATTCTTTCGCCCGTTCTTGAAAAATATCGAGATCCCCTTTGCATTGATTGCGAAAGATCTCCAGAGATTCCGGTGGGGCGGTGTCACTGGATTCCTCGGCTTTTTTAAGCGCCTCCACCTGAAACACTTCCCGTTCGAGATCTGCTCTGTGCATATGATACTGATCCAGTATCGCTATCAACACATCCCACTGCTGATCCGAGGCATCTGCGACAGCTTCTGTTTCGGCTTTGAGTTTGCCACCAGAAGGCAAGGCAAGTTGGACAGCAGTGGCCTCATTCGAAAGAGCTCCTGCATCTTTGCGCTTTGCTTGCAGCAACCTATTTTTATTGATTCCATCGGAGAGCATCTGCAAGGCGCCTTGAGAGCGGCTACTGTGTATCCTGTTCTGCTTGCTCTTTACGGTTTCCTGTTTTGGGCCGTACTCGATTGCTACATCCGACTGAGCGGACTTCTCATTGTGCGAGGATACGAAAGTTGTACCACTAGAATTTGTCGCTGCAGGTTGAGTTCGGGTGCTTGGTTTTTGTCGATCTTGTCTTCGCATTTCAGCGCTCTTTAAGGTACTAACAAGGCAAGCGCTAATCTGCCAGAATCCTATACACGACTCAATCAAAATTGTATTAAAGTCATCGATTCCTGCCTGAAATTATTCTATGTGCCTTCTAGCTCTACCATCGATTCAGCCTTAGCCGTTGAGATATTCAAGATTTGATGCCACAACGTGGCATTCAGGTAAGCTACGAAGCTATTCGTCTTCGGTGCAAAAAGTTTGCGCCAAAATACGCCCAACGGTTAAGAAAAAAGCAGCATAAGTATGGCGATACGTTTTGCATTGATGAGGTATTCGTGAAGATCCCTTAATCTGCGAGTATTTAGCTCATAACTCAGCCAAAATTAGTCAGGCGCCGAATTTGACCTTAGGCTTGTTACAGGTACCCGGCACCTATTCATTGTGGCAGGCAACCCCATAGCCAGCGCGCCTTGTGAGTTTCGCCGGCAGGTTGCGAAGATGTCGGATCGGCCTAAAAGCAGTTTCTGAAATAGAGTTACCTTTTGATCCGGAGTTAATTGAAGTATCGTGGGGCGTTGGTGTTGTTCAAACAGAAGCATATGCTTTCGTTCAAGCAGCTGAGCTTTTTCGGTGTCAATTTCTGTCAACCTGACAGCTATCGCATTCAGCTCAGCATCGTCATGGTTATCGATGGACTAGTTCATTTTTGATATCAACTTTTTGCCAAGTAGTACCTTCGTTGAGGGTCGCTGGGGCCTGTACCAATTTCCCTATCCAGACCGCGTTCCATCGTTAGCCTCCACTTGTATTAACGCTTTCTCTTTAATCGCTTTTGGTAAT
>CAYGSO010000057.1:0-17585 GCA_964352445.1 uncultured Pseudohongiella sp.
AGCTTTCGCGGCGACAGCGGTGACCGATTCGACAGCCACCCTCGCCGCAGCGATCCTAGCAATCAGCGTCCAAGAGCCCAGCGGCGCTGGTAGCTGGCAACTACCCAGCCAGCTACCCAGTCAACCACCAAGTGTTCTCGCTTGATAGTAGGCTTCTGTCTAAACTGCTTTCGCTCCCAATGGGAAGGAATCCGATAGGCGCCCAATCGTCTAGGGTAACTCTCTTATTTGGGAATCGCATGACCAGCGTCACCAACCCAAACAAGCCCTCCTTTATCAGCAGTTGGACGAGTGTACCCGTATTTCTTTAGCACAGGGCTGAGGAAAGGCTGACGCTATCGGATTATGTGCAACGAGAGTTCAACCACTTTCTTCAGTGTGGTCGGCTGGAGCACGGTTTATTTGGGTTCGCTGCGAGAGCTGTCACCACGAGAAGCGGAGAGTGCCGTATGGCCTACCATGTCTCTCTCCGGATGGACCCACTCCACCCCTTAGTGGATTACAACGTCACATGCAAACTGTAGCGAAGTTATGTGGCCCAATATTTATGTTGCTGATCGCTATTCGGTAGGTGGCATCAAGCCGAAGGAGATTTTACAATTTAAGAAATCGAAGGGGGTTTTCCCGACGAACGATGGTGCATTGAATCGGCCAACAGCCCCGGCTATCAATAAAAGCGATTTGGCCCGGTTTTCAAATATTTCAAACGAATTGGGAAACCTACCAAATGCGCATCATCTATCTGAAATTCTCTAATATTTAGTCCAATAAGCAATTGCTTAATATCTTTTGATTGCAGCGTTATGGCTTGTAGTTTAGGGAGTCTATGCAATGTGGAAAAGAACTACTCACTCTAAAAACCGATTGACAGTCGGTTTTTAGAATGCCACCATTACAATTCGTTTATCAAATGAAGAAAATCATGATTCTGGGTGAACTCGAAAAACTGGTGCTTAACTATTTCTGGACTATTTCTGGTGCTGATGCCAAGCAAGTTCACGAATATTTCTCTGAACAGCGTGGTGGCTCGCTTAATACAATCCAAACCACTTTAGATCGCCTATTTAAAAAAGGGTTACTCAACCGTCAAAAAATTGGACATGCGTTCCACTATTCAGCCGCCAACTCTCGCAAAGCGTTTATAGGCCAGCTCATCCTCTCGGTAACCCAGGACTTTGTCAGCTCGGATGAAGACAATCTGCTGGCAGCATTTGTATCGGTATCCAGCGACCTTGACGATCACCAGCTCGGTGAGTTAGAAGCTACAATCCTTGAATACGAATCAAAGAAATCGGATAAAGGGTCGAAGTCATGATTACCGGCTTTCTCGGCTTCGTGTTGAATGCATTCTCCATAACCGTGCTAAGTGCAGTTGCAGCCATTGCTCTGATTAGCCTCGCTTTTTATTTCCGAGCAACCAGCTTGCAGAGGTTTACAGCGGAATCACGACAAATCGGGTTGTGGATATTGGTGTGCTCCCCTTGGCTGGTCGGCTTGATGTCAGCCGCAATAGTTCTCCTTCTTAGCACCCCGATAGTGTCTAATTTTATTGGCAATCAATTCGTTCACTGGCACCACCCAACTGAGTTTGCATTGAATAGCTGGCACGGATATTTCGTGTCTATCATGCTAGGAATGGCAACCTTAATGGCGATAAGAGCATGCTTTCACATAGTAAAGTCGAGCACTACCATTAGCACGTTATCCGCTATGTCGAGCCCTGGACCAGAGGGGATACGGATTCTAGAAACCAATACTGCTGCCGCATTTACGGCTGGCATTAAAGACCCCAGTTGCTATATGACAAGCGCATTGCTGGATAAGATTAATGCTGAAGAATTCGCAATTATTCGCCTACACGAGATGGCGCATATCAGACGTAGCGACCCTTTAAAGAAAACCCTATTTCATTTGTTGACGACATTTTTCCCGTCCGCCATTGCCACTTCCTTCAATCAAACAATGACAACTGCTATGGAACAAATTGCAGATGCAGCAGTCGTCAACAATCACCATGACAAAGCAACCATCGCGAAAACGCTACTTAAAGTGAGGCGGCTTGTAGTACAGGATTTTACTGACAAGTTTCAAGTGCCACAGATATGTCACTACGGATTGGACAATATTGACCAGCGCATCCGCTATCTGCTCGCGGATCAGAAAGGTGAAGAAGTCCCGAAGTTGTGGGTGCTGAGTTTTATCGTCTCATTCGCCATTAGCTGCGCTCTAGGCACTGACACGATTCATCATGCAATAGAAATTTCCTTACAGCATTCATAAATCTATTCTCAGTATTAAGAAGACATTTCCAATGAATCTAAAACACACATTGATTCCGAAAGGCTCTCGGTTTATCCAGTTCTCAATTACAACTGACATTGGCCTCAAAGCGTTAATTGGCTTTGCCAGCATATTGGTAGCAATACTTCCCGGAGCGGCATTTGCTCATGGCGTGGATGAAGGCACACAGCAATTCCTGGCAAGCAACGAAGGTGTGGCGATACTGCCATTTCTTTACATTGGCGCAAAACACATGATCACCGGGTATGACCATTTACTCTTTCTAGTCGGTGTCATTTTTTTCCTGTATCGCCCGAAAGACGTGTTGGTGTATGTCAGCTTTTTTACGTTAGGCCACAGCCTTACATTGCTGTTTGGCGTCTATCAGGACATTCAGGTAAATGCCTATTTGATAGATGCCATCATCGGCATGTCCATTGTCTATAAGGGCTTCGACAACCTCGGTGGGTTTCAGCGTCTTTTCGGATTCCAGCCGAACACGATGGCAGCCGTCCTGATCTTCGGTTTGTTCCATGGATTCGGGCTTGCCACTAAGTTACAGGACTTTGAATTCGTCAGGGAAGGTTTGCTGCAGAACTTACTAGCCTTCAACGTTGGCGTCGAGATCGGCCAATTCCTGGCTTTGATATTCATTGTCATCGCCCTAACCGTGTGGCGGCGATATGGGAGCTATCTGCAATTCGCAGCGACGACGAATGTGGCGCTGATGAGTGCCGGCTTCCTGCTAACTATGTATCAACTCGCTGGTTACGTCATCTATTAGTCTCGCTAACAAATAATCGCTCCTTTTTAGTAAGCGAAGCATTCTGTTATCACTAAGCAATATTTATCAACAATCTAAGAGAACAAGCACAATGAGCGAAGTCGAGCACACCATTCAATCCACGGCCAATCTCTTAAAGGCGCTGGCCATCGCTGTGGTTGTTGCAGCGATTCTTTTTGTTACGTTGGTTTTACCGATAGAGTTTGGGATAGATCCGACCGGCCTCGGTGATCGGCTCGGGGTGATAAATCTAATTTCCGCGGAACCCGAGGCTCCCATCCTAGAGCGAGCGGGAGAAGGGGATTTAGCTTTTCGCTCAGATGAAGCTGTCATCGCAGTGCCCGCCAATTCAGGTCTGGAATACAAATTCTTCTTGGGTCAGTTCGCAAGTCTAAACTATGAATGGAGTCTCGATTCCGATTCCGTCTTGTTCTTTGATTTACATGGAGAGCCACAGGGCGATACCACTGGCTATTTTGAAAGTTTCGGGGCCGGGACCTCGAACGGGATGAAAGGAACAATCACAACCCCGTTTGCAGGTTCACACGGTTGGTATTGGCGTAACCGCACTGGTGAAGCTGTCAATGTGACGCTGAAAACCCAAGGCAATTACGAAATTATTGGACTTAAATAACTTTTATTAGCACTTCAACCACCAAGGAAAAAACCATGAAACAATTATCACGAGTATTTGCACTATGTCTGTTTATGTCTGCTGCCAGTTTTAGCTTGGCGCATGAGAGCCATGAGCATGCAGCTCCTCTAGATCAGACCACAGCAGTTACAACTGCCGACACCAAGATTAAGGAACTCATTGACGAAGGCAAACTGACTTCTAAGTGGGCAGCCAAGGCGCTAGCCACGGCTGAACTAGTGCGAGTCGATGGCATCCAGAACTGGGTAGTGTCCTATACCGACGAAGATAAGAAGGAACGCCTGCAATTGATATTCACCACCACTGGTGAATACGTATCGATGAATCAATCTAACGTTTAGTAGCTGGTGAAAATAATGCAACGCCTTGTTTACTGTATCGCATTTTCTTCGCTAATCGCGATGACGGGCGTTGTAACTGCGCAACCCGATGGAGTTGAGCCGTCGCTTGACCTAGAAACGGCCATCACTAAGGCATTGGCAGGAAACCCTGACCTTAAAGCAACAGGATATCAACTGCAGATACAGGAAGCTCGAGTTGACCAAGCAGGAATCAAACCACGACCTAGATTGCAGATAGATGTAGAAGATGTGTTTGGCTCCGGAGAGAACGACATGCTCCGAGGCGTCCAATCAACAGCAAGCGTTGCTTGGGTTCTGGAGCGAGGTGTAAGGGAGTCTCAGGTTTCCGCAGTTCGTGCCAGATCCAGCCTAATCGAATCAGACATCGCCATCCAGCGACTTGACGTCGCGGCTGAAACAGCGCGCCGCTATCTGGAAAGTCTGGACTTACAAGCACGCCTTGTTATTGCGACGGACGGAATAGAACTTGGCGCGGCTGCAGTAACGGCGATCGAACAACGCGTCAACGCCGGTTCCGCACCTGCCGCCGACCTAGCTCGAGCGCGTGCCGACCTGCGCAGACAAGAGTTGGTCGAGGACGACATCGAACATGAACTGCTATCTGCAAACTATCGTCTCGCTGCTCAGTGGGGCGAAAATGAACCTGATTTCACTCGCGTGGCTGGTGACTTGCTTGATACACCGGAAATCGAAACCTTTGCAAGCTTTGAGTCCAGATTAGATCAGAATCCCGACCTAGAAAGGTATCTGACTGCTAATCGTGTTAACGAAGCACAGCTACGCTTTGAACAAGCGAGTAACCGGCAACCTTGGAACGTGTATGCGGGTTTTCGTTGGCTAAATAAGGAGAGCGATCACAGCTTTGTCGCCGGTGTATCGATTCCATTAGGCGCAGAAGATAGCAATCGCGGACGCGTCGCTGAAGCCCGCGCCCGAATAACGCAGTCCAAATTGGAACGCGAGGCAGAACGATTACGCTTACGCACTGATTTGTTTGTGATCTATCAGGAGTTAGTGCATAACGCCGAACTCGCAGAAGCCATCGCGCTGGATATTCTGCCTTTGTACGAAACTGCTTTGGTACAAACACAAGCTGCCTACGAAGCTGGGCGCTACAGTTATCTAGAGTGGAGCGCCTCTCAGGTGAATCTACTTAACGCACGCAATGACCTGGTAGAGACGGCTCACAGCATTCTTCACAATCTAATTGAAATCGAACGACTCACCGGGGTCTCTATCGAAGCACCCCGCTTGTCCCAATGAGAGAACTATGAAACGACTGACTCAACTTGGCTGGCTCTGCCTCTTTATTACTTTGCTTTCAGCTTGTGGTAATGACGAACCCATACCATTGCCTATGGAAACTGAAATTGCCGATGGAGACTACGAGCGCGGCCCCAATAACGGCAGAATGTTAGTGGATGGTGACTTCGCCCTAGAGCTGGCGATATTCGAGACGGGTGTTCCACCGGAATACCGTGCTTGGGCAACAGTGGGCGATGAACAAGTTGCTCCGAATGATGTCGATCTGCAAGTAACTCTAACCCGGCTTGGAGATGTGCAAGATCGTATTAATTTTTTCGTCGAAGGTGATTACCTGCGCGGCGATCAGGTTATATATGAACCACATTCTTTTATGGTCACGGTCACTGCGAACCATCGTGGTAGTCGGCACGTTTGGGAGTTTGACAGCTTTGAAGGACGCACCAGTATTTCTCCATCGATGGTCGCTGCGTTCGGCATTGAAACAGCAATTGCTGGGCCGGCTTTAATATCTCAGAATCTGGATGTCATCGGACAGACCGTAGCTCATCCGGAACTCTCGCGGCAGATCAGCGCTCGGTTTAATGGCATTATTACCGCGGTCTACGTAAGCGTAGGCGAAAGAGTCAGAGAAGGACAGCGCCTACTTACCATTGAGAGTGATTCCAGTCTCACCCCCTATACGATCAGCTCTCCAATCGATGGATATGTATCGGAACGCATTGCGAATCCCGGTGAACAGACTAATAACAGAGCATTGCTCGAAATTCTCGATACCTCGCAAGTCTGGGCTGAACTATCCATACATCTGTCGCAACGAAATCAGGTAGCAGAAGGCATGCCTGTAAGCATCAGTTCGCCCATCAGCGAGGCAACTGTATCTGGCGTCATCGATAGCTTTAACCTGTCTGTACGACCCAACCAATCGATCATCGCCCGAGTACTGCTAGACAATGAGAACAACGCATTTGCGCCGGGGACCTTTATCGAAGGCTCAATACAAACAGGCGAGATTGAAGTCCCATTAGCTGTAAAGCGCACCGGGTTACAGCCGTTTCGAGATTTCACAGTCGTGTTTGCTCAAATAGGTGATACCTACGAGGTGCGCATGCTAGACCTCGGCCGTCAGGATGGTGAGTGGGTCGAGGTACTAGGCGGACTTAACCTAGGTACTACCTACGTTACGACCAACAGCTATATTCTCAAAGCCGACGTCGAAAAATCCGGCGCCTCCCACGATCACTAAACACAACACGATTCTTAGAGAAGCCTAACCCAATATGCTTGCAGCTATCGTAAACACATCCCTCGACCGGCGCGGTTTAGTTATCATTCTGGTGCTCGGCTTGATGGCTTTGGGCGCGTGGAATTTCACTCGTCTTCCCATCGATGCGGTGCCCGACATAACCAATGTTCAGGTTGCCATCAATACAGCCGCGCCCGGTTACACCCCATTAGAAGTTGAGCAAAGAATCAGCTTCCCCATGGAAACTGCAATGGCTGGCATGCCACGTCTCAGTAATACTCGCTCAGTGTCGCGTTATGGCTTGTCTCAGGTGACGATTATCTTTGAAGAAGGCACTGATATTTATTTCGCGCGCCAACAGGTAAGCGAAAGAATAGCCGCTGTGCGTACGCAACTGCCACCGGATACAGATCCCACACTTGGTCCTATTGCCACCGGACTCGGTGAGATATTCATGTTTACTGTCGATGCGGAACCAGGCGCTAGGAATGAGGATGGCTCTGTTATCACGCCCATGGATCTGCGCGTTGTCCACGACTGGATAATCCGGCCGCAGCTGCTAAGGGTACCCGGTGTTGTAGAAGTGAATCCCATTGGCGGCTATAAGCATGAGATTCAAGTTGAGTTCGACTCGATAAAACTGCTGTCCTATAACTTAACTCAAACCGATCTGATCCGAGCAATCGAGTCGAATAACGAGAACCGAGGCGCCGGCTTTATTGAATACAATGGCGCTCAGTGGTTAATACGCATGGAAGGCCAAGCAGAAGCGCTGCAAGACCTCGCTGATATTGTGGTCGGAGAGTTCGCTAGTGTTCCTATTCGCGTAAAAGACGTTGCGGAACTCACTCTCGGTGAACCGATGCGTAGTGGCGCAGCCACCCAAGACGGGCACGAAGTGGTAATGAGCACAGTGTTCATGTTGATTGGAGAGAACAGTCGAGCCGTCGCGCGCGACGTCGCTGCGGCACTTGAAGAAATTCAGGCGAGCCTCCCGGCCGGCGTAACCGCGACGGCTGTCTACAATCGAACCACGCTAGTAAATAAAACTCTAGCCACAGTCCAAACAAATCTTGTGGAAGGTGCGTTACTCGTTGTTGCGGTGCTATTCCTTTTACTGGGCAATATACGAGCCGCATTACTAACTGCCGCCATCATTCCTATCGCGATGCTGATGACCATTACAGGCATGGTACAGGCTCGAGTCTCTGCCAACTTGATGAGTTTAGGTGCATTGGATTTTGGATTGATCGTGGATGGCACAGTGATTATTGTCGAAAATTGCCTGCGCCGATTGAGCCAGGAATCTCAGAGTAGAACCCTGCCATTGCAAGAGCGCCTTGCGCTCGTATCCAGTGCAACTCAGGAAGTGATGCGACCGGCCCTGTTCGGCGTGTTTATTATTACGGCGGTCTACATACCAATCCTCAGTCTTACCGGTGTTGAAGGCAAAATGTTCCACCCGATGGCCATAACCGTCATTATCGCGCTGCTCAGTGGCATGCTGTTATCACTCACTTTTGTGCCAGCTTGCGTGGCATTCCTGTTTCGCAAACCCGTACGCGAACGCGCCAATCCGATCATTGCCGGTGCTCGCTATATTTACCAACCGATGTTGAGCATTTCCCTGCGCTTGCACTGGCTGGTGATTCTGCTGGCACTGGGTCTAGTGCTCTGGTGCTACAGCTTGTTCACTCGACTGGGGTCAGAGTTTGTACCTAACCTCGACGAAGGCGATATTGCCATGCACGCGCTGCGCATTCCCGGCACGTCGCTGCAACAGGCTGTTCAGTTGCAACTTTTACTGGAAACCGAAGTGCGGCGCCTGCCAGAAGTAGAACGGGTATTCTCCAAAATTGGTTCTGCCGAAGTCGCTACCGACCCTATGCCACCTAGTGTCGCTGATACGTTTATCATGCTTAAACCGCGAGACCAATGGCCCGATCCGTCGAAATCAAAGCAACAAGTTGTGGCTGACCTGGAGGCCATCGTCACCCCAGTACCGGGTAACCGATATGAATTTCTGCAGCCCATTCAGATGCGATTTAACGAACTGTTGGCAGGAGTCAGAACAGAATTAGCGGTGAAGGTGTTCGGAGACGACTTCGATCAACTTATCGCTCTCGGTGCTGAACTTGAAAGTGCTATCGCCAGTGTATCAGGCGCGGCCGATGTTGCAGTTGAGCAAGCCACTGGCCTACCCGTGATGACAATGTCTCCACGGCTCGATGTTATTGCGCGTTTTGGGATCAGCCTTCAAGAGGTTCAAGATACCGTCGCTGTCGCGCTCGGGGGAGTGAAGGCAGGTAACTACTATGAGGGCGATAGGCGTTCAGACATCATCGTGAGACAGGCAGCTAAACAAAGAGAGAATCCAGATACTTTTAGCAGCCTACCAATAATGACACCCGAGGGTGAAGTGGTACCCTTAGGTGAACTAGTGAATATTCAGGTAGAAAGCGGTTATAACCAAATCTATCGTGAAAATGGTAAGCGTCGAGTGGTGGTCGCAGCGAACGTGCGCGGCCGCGACCTCGGCTCATTCGTCGATGATGTGCAACGCGCAGTAGAAACCAGCGTAGAAATTCCCGTTGGGTACTGGGTTGAATACGGCGGCACCTATGAGCAATTACAGTCTGCTTCACAGCGTTTATCAATTGTAGTGCCAGTAACTCTAGCTCTGATTCTAGGCTTGCTCATAATGGCGCTAGGGTCCCTTCGCGATTCGTTGATCATTTTTGCTGGTGTACCACTAGCGCTTACCGGCGGTGTTCTTGCGCTAGTACTCAGAGAAATTCCTTTTTCGATCTCCGCCGGCATTGGCTTCATTGCACTTTCGGGTATTGCCGTGCTAAACGGATTGGTTATGCTCACCTTCATCCGACGCTTACACCAGCAAGGCAACGATTTACGGTCATCAATTATTGAGGGGGCAACATCACGGCTCAGGCCAGTACTAATGACTGCACTCGTCGCTTCCTTGGGCTTCGTACCGATGGCGCTGAATGCAGGCATTGGTTCAGAGGTGCAGCGCCCTTTAGCCACAGTGGTCATCGGTGGTATTATCACATCGACACTATTGACTCTGTTTGTATTGCCCGCGCTATATCGTCTCGCCCATTTTCGCGAAACGTGGCGGGCAGCTAACACCGCATCCTGACGGGAGTAGCCCATGGGCTCTGTTTCTTTTCTTGCTATTAAATACCTCATCACAGCCGCTCTGGTTGTCCTTATATCGGAGGTCGTTAAATACACAGGAAAATTTGGCGCCTTGATTGCAGCTTTACCTGTGGTGACGGTATTGGTGCTTATTTGGCTTCACGTTGAGGGTCAATCGGTCGAAAAAATTTCGGAACATGCCTGGTATACGTTCTGGTATGTGGTACCAACATTGCCTATGTTTTTGTTGCTGCCGCTTCTACTAAGTCAGCTTAACTTCTGGGTGGCTCTTGGCGTTGCAGCGGCAATTACCTTGGTGTGTTTTGGGGTATTTGCAGTATTGGTGCGGGGCATCGGAATAGATCTGTTGTAGTTGTGCTGACTTAAATTTCGCCATTTGGGGCAATGGCATCGGAACTACAAATCTATGAATGTCTGCTTTGGGCAGTAGACTTTCCAGTTTCCGGTAATTGTCCTTTCTGTAAATGTTACTAAGTTAGTGGATCTAAAATCAGAAAAATGTCAATGTGCGAGCTGCACGAGCATTAGATTTACTTCTTCCAAATTACAGATTTAGCAGTAACTTTTCAACTTAAGCTTCCTCAGCCACTAGATATTTTTTAAGGTCTGAAGGAATTGGCATAGGTTTAAATGGGCTAACGTTAGCACCTCCCGTATTACCAATCGGAACCCAAATTTTCGAAAAAAGCATAGAGGCTATAATTCTTGTCATCTGCCCAAATACTTCTTTCATATCCCTTCTGCGAATTCCTATTTTGAGCATCCACCAGTGAGAACTGATGTGGGGTGCGATGAATGACTGCCCCAAAATGTGAGCCCTTTCTAAATGCATGAAAGAACCTTCATAATCTAACTTGAAATACTTAGTTATTCCTTCGGACATCTCAGCCTCAAAAGCACTCTTTAATTTGCTCTCCAAAATCGACCTCTTTGCTTCTGTTAAATACAGCCCCCTATTTCCTACGCTCATTTGAACGGTGTTATTGAGCGATCTTTCTCTGCTTGTATTGCACAAGTATAAGGCTATTAATATCTAGTTTTTAGCGTCTCTACAATATTCTTGCGGGAATTCCAGCTCAATTGTTGTGTGTAAAAAACCAAACGGCTGAAGAATAACTGCAATCTGATTCTTAGTCTCAACTTGTTCGTTTGATGACATCGGCTTTCCGATTTCCAAATGCGCCGTATACACTGTTGACTCTCCATCGAGCGACCAAGCATGCTCGTGGTGAATAGCATCAACCGAAGTGATAGTTAGCAGTTCCATGCGTACCTTCTCAATTAAACCATCGTCAGGTACCGCCTGAACAAACAGTTTAACCACGCGCCAAGTATTGATCACTACGTTAAACAAAATAAAGAGTGTAAATCCCACTGCTAGCAACGAATCTAGTATCGGAACTTCAATAAACATGAGTACGATTGATACGATTAAAACCGCAGCCCACCCTAGAACGTCCTCCAACAAGTGCCAGTTGAGTACCTTTTCGTTGAGTGTTGTACCCGCGCTAAGTTTATATGCTGCAAATCCGTTGACTGTAACGCCCAGAATAGCGAGGGCTAGCATGCCCTCGGCTTCCGGCATCACTGGGTCAAAAAGCCGGGGAACTGCTTGCGTCAACACCCAAATTGAACCCGCAATAAGCACAATTCCATTAATCAAGGCACCAAACAACGATAACCGCTTGTACCCATAAGTAAACGAACTGTCAGCTTGCTTTTTTGAGAGCTTGCTCAATACCCAAGCTGTCCCAATAGATAGGCTATCACCTAAATCATGGACAGCATCTGCCATGATTGCCGTGCTATTGGTAAGCAGGCCACCTATAAACTCAATAATAGTAAATCCAACGTTCAACGCGAATGCCCATCCAATCCTCTGACTACTAGCATCGCCGCTATGCGTATGATCGTGCATATGCGTCCTCTACTTTATCGCCAATTGGTGGTTTTTGTTCACAATGAAATACAGTGCAGGTAGTAAGACAAGTGTGAGCAGCGTGGATGAAACGATGCCTCCGATTACTACTGTTGCTAAAGGTCGCTGAACTTCTGCACCAATCCCAGTATTTAGTGCCATAGGAATGAATCCGAGACTGGCAACCAATGCCGTCATTAGAACCGGGCGCAATCTAGTCATTGCACCTTCAATGATGGAAGGTAACAGCTCGCCTGTTTCCTGCCACATAGCTTTAATAAACGAGAGCATAACTAGCCCATTCAGAACTGCAATTCCAGATAAGGCTATAAACCCAACACCAGCAGTGATTGATAAGGGCATACCGCGAATATAAAGCGCGAGCACTCCTCCCGTCAGGGCAAGGGGCACACCTGTAAAGATAATGAGTGAGTCACGAATGGACCCTAAGACAATAATTAATAGTCCGAAAATCAGTATTAATGTGGCGGGCACAACCACCGATAAGCGCTGGCTTGCGGATTCAAGCTGCTCAAATGTGCCGCCATATTGAACAAAATATCCAGGTGGTATATCGACTTGCTCTCTGATCGCTTCGCGCACCTCAGCTACAAATGATCCTAGATCTCGCCCCCGTACATTGGCACTTACCACTACCCGTCGCTGTCCGTTTTCACGGCTTATGCGATTGGGCGATGACAGTAATTCAGTTTCAACGACCTCAGATAGCAGAACATAACCAGTCTCACTTGCTGTTGCAAGGACCGGAATTGGTAGTCTTCCGATTCTGTCCATATCCAATCGCATCTCTTCGGGCAATCGAACAACAAGCGGAAATCTGCGGTCCCCTTCATAGATGAGGCCTACAGATTCACCTCCAATAGCTGTACTAATCAGGTGCTGTGCATCTCTAACACTTAGACCATAGCGCGATAACACTTCTCGTTTAGGGGTTAGGGTTAGCATGGGTAGTCCAGCAGTTTGTTCAATCCTTGCATCCGCTGCGCCTTCTATCTCCTGAACAATCTCTAAAATCTCTTGCGCTGTAATTCCAAGTTGATCAAGATCTTCTCCGAACACCATTATGCCAAGATCAGAGCGAACCCCGGAAATTAACTCATTGAAGCGCATCTGAATTGGCTGAGTTACTTCATAAATCTGTCCAGGAAGCTCAGCAAGGATTTCTTCCCACTCCTCCAGTAAGTCTCGTTTCTCTCTAGAAGGATCAGGCCATTCGCTTCTATCTTTGAGAATGACAAAAGTATCTGAAATGCTGGGTGGCATCGGATCGGATGCGATCTCTGGTGTACCAATTCTAGAAAACACATCTCGCACTTCAGGAAACTCCATCAAGCGGCGTTCTAGAATGTCTTGCATATCTATAGATTGCTGCAAACTTGTTCCAGGTGGACGCAGCGCTTGGACAGTCACATCACCCTCGTCAAGCTGTGGGATAAACTCTGATCCCATTGTACTTGCTAACCAGCCTACACCGGTTACTGTAAATAACGCTAAGGCGATAACCAGCCAACGAAAACGCAAAGAGGCTTCAAGCACCGGCGCGTAAATCCATTCAGCACCTCTCATGATTGGGTTCTTCTTCTCAGAAACTTTGCCTGTTATAAATAATGCGACGGCTGCTGGTACGAAGGTAATTGACAGAACCATTGCAGACAGCAATGCGATGATGACTGTAATCGCCATCGGGTGAAACATTTTCCCTTCTATGCCGGTAAGGGAAAAAATGGGAATGTATACCAGCGTAATAATGGCCACACCGAAAAGGCTGGGCCTGATAACTTCGTTTGTTGCCTCATAAACGACTTGCAGTCTCTCTTCTAATTTTAAAACTTTTGTTCCTTGAGTCGCCATGCCGAGTCTGCGAATGGAATTCTCCACAATGATCACAGCACCATCTACAATCAATCCGAAATCGAGCGCTCCAAGACTCATCAGATTTGCTGAAACCCCTGCCTCAACCATCCCTGAAATAGTTGCGAGCATGCTTATGGGGATAACAGTTGCCGTGATAAAGGCTGCGCGAAAATTACCAAGCAAGAGAAAAAGAACGACAACAACTAGTAAAGCACCGACAACAAGATTCTCTTCTACTGTTGCAATAGCGTTGTCCACTAACACTGTTCTGTCGTATAGAGGTTCGGCTATGACACCCTCGGGCAGAGTTGTGTTAATTTCTTCGAGCTTCGCCGCGACGTCGCGCGCTACTGTTCGTGAATTCTCACCCAGCAGCATAAAGGCTGTACCAATAACCGCTTCTTGCCCAGAATGAGTGCCAGCTCCTGTTCTTAATTCCTTGCCGATTGAAACATCAGCCACATCTTCGACAAGCACAGGGATGCTGTTTCTAGACACTATACTTACTCGCTCAATATCTTTAATACTTTTCAGTTGTCCCGGAGAGCGAACCATGAGCTGCTGACCATTTCGCTCGATGTACCCAGCTCCTTGATTTAAATTGTTATCCCATAGTGCAGATAGCAAGTCTGGTAATGTTATATTCCACAGCAACATTTTTGCTGGGTCTGGTGTTACGTGATATTGCTTCTCAAACCCTCCGCTGGTATTTATTTCGGTAACACCATCAACTAATATTAATTGGCGCTTGATAATCCAGTCTTGTATTTCTCGAAGTGCAAATAAATCATAAGGCTCTCCATTCGGTTGCAAGGCCCCTTCCTGAGCGCTTACTGTGTACATAAATATCTCACCAAGACCTGAAGTGATAGGACCCATCTCTGGCTCTAGGTTTGCTGGCAACTGATTTTTTATCGCACTAAGGCGCGAATTCACGAGGTTTCGTGCAAAATAAATATCGGTACCTTCTTCGAAAACAACGGTTACCTGAGATAATCCATACGCAGAAAGTGAGCGCGTGTAAGAAAGCTGAGGAAGGCCTGCGAGCGTTGTTTCAATGGGAAAGGTAATGCGCTGCTCTGACTCTAATGGAGAATACCCCGGCGCTTCGGTATTAATTTGTACTTGTACATTAGTAATGTCTGGCACTGCATCAATGGATAAGTTTTGAAAGTTCCACGCGCCATATGCACAAACGACCAAGGCTGCCATCATGACGATCCAGCGACTGCGGATCATCTGTCTAATAATTGTTTCTAGCATTGCTTTGTCTCCTAGTGGTCGTGCTCAACGCCTTCTTTTTCAAGATCAGCTTTAATCAAGTAGCTATTGGCAACCACATAGCGCTCACCTACCTCAAGGCCTGATAAAATTTCGGTCAGAAATGGGTCTGACTTACCCAGAGTGACTACTCTAGGCTCATAAGTGTCGCCTTCAAGGACGAATACAACTTGGTTGTCTTCGAAAAGCTGTAACGCGTCATTCTTTACAGCAAGCGCCACGCTTTCAGACTCAACATGCACAAGACCTTCTACAAGCAACCCCGGCGTCCAAACCGAATCTAGGTTTTCAAGTGGCACGCGAGCGATAACAGTTGGTGATTCACCTTGGCTAGGGTTGATATAGCGAATAGCGCTTTCAGCGACACGAGCATCCATTCGAATAGTCACAGACATACCCGAGCGAACCAGTTGTGAGTCACCAGGAAATACGGCAAGATCAACCCAAATATTGTCGTAGTTAGCAATTGTTAAAAGAGGCTGGCCTAATGCCAACTCACCGGGATTAGCGTGTTTTTCGACCACTATGCCGCTAAGAGGTGCTTTAATCTCATAGGTCTGGAGGCTGGTGTTGGCCTCAATAACTGCAATTGCGTCACCCTCTTTTACGCTGTCTCCAAGAGAAGGAACTATCGCCATAATCATGCCGGGGTAACGAGCAGAGACATGGCTGACACCTTGAGGGTCTGGCATAGTCCTGCCGTAAAGTAATAAGTTTCGGTTAATAACACCTTCACCGGCTAATTCAGTCTCTATACCAAGTTCCTGCGCTAGTGCGGCTGAAATCTGCACGATTTCTTCGTCGTGTTCCTCCTCTGCAGCTAACGCCGCTGAATTTAAGAGTATTGTCGCTGCACAAATAGCTGAGGAAAAAAATCGTACTGTAGTTCGAAAGTCGTAAGATAGTTTGTTCATAGTTTTACCTGTTTACTGGCCAGTTAGTGGCAGCCCGCTAAGACGCTCGATTTCGGCTCTTAGGCGATGTGCATTTGCTGCGCTGGAAATTAGCGAGAGTTGAGAATTCAAAAATTCTTGCTGGGCGGTTATCAATTCGACATAGCCGTATGATCCAGCCCCATACGCTTGCAGTGTTTGCTGCTGCACGCCTTGCAGGACGGGAATAATCTGTTGCTGCAAGGTGTTTACCTCAGCAATTGCCTGTTGCAGTGCTCGATGGAGGGAGCGTATTTCACCTTCGATAGCATTGAGGGCCGTGAGTTGGCGCACTTCGACTTCTTGCAAATTGGCTCTTGCGCTGCGCTCCGCACCAGACGCACGAGCTTTATTGAATAGAGGGATAGTGACACCGAATGCAAACCCGGTATCGTCAAACTCTTTTAAGTGACGTATCCCGGCAGACCATTGAATATCTCCTTCCTGACGCGTTTGCGCTAAGCGAAGCTCAGCTTCCAGAAGTCGGGATTCAGCAGCAAAGATTTCAATATCAGGATTGGAGGCCAACCCCGCAAGCAAGGATTCAATCGACCCAGCTTGTTCGACGGCAAGAATGTTGGACGACACCTCGTCAAACTGCGGCGTATTACTGGCCCACATACTTGCCAATCGGATTCTCGCACTGCCTAGCCGAGCATCTGCTGCTTGCTCAGCAAGTTGCGCTCGCAAAAGAGCTGCCTGTGCTCGATCCTTTTCCAGTTGCGGGGCTTGCCCAGCCGTAACCAGTGGCTCAATCGTGCTTACGGTTTGCTCAGCTATGGCAGAAGAAAGTGCCTGAAGCGCTACCTGCTCCTGAGCAACAGCTACATCAATGAACCGCCTTACGACTTCTACGAGCAAATCTAATTCAACAACTCGTTGTTCTGCGTTCAAGACGTCTATTCTTCGATTGACCGTTCCTACGCGAGCAGCTTGTTTGCCGCCCATTTCAACTACACTGGATAACCTGAGAGTTGCCTCTGCACCAGTGAAGTCCTTGATGTCACCAGTACCAAGAGCATCTTCAACTTCCGCTCCTACCATAAGCGGCGGTTTTAAATCGGCTATTTCCCTTTCACCCAGCAAGGCCTCGTTGCGCAATGGGAAACTGCGCAACCTAGGGTTCATTGATAAAGTGGCAGCCAGTGCATCACGTAGTGAAATAGTGCCAGATGGCATTCCCTGCGCATTACACGTAGCGCTCGCGATCATGACACAAGCCACAATCGCCCAACATTTCAGGTTCAAAGTCTTTCTCCCGCAAATAGTTAAGACAAGCAACGCCTCAGACATTTTGTCCGAGCCGAATTATTGAAGTGCAACTTAAGCTATTGCGGGGGGTGCGCGGGAAGGAGGAAGAAGAGTATCAGGTGTATCAGGCTGTGTTTCGCGCCCTATTAGTTGAAAGAGTGCTTTTGATGCCTCTGTAATTGCAGGCAAGCCTAATGTAAAAATTGCCAAAGAGTCCGTTGGCGTTTTGGAAAATTTGGCTAACAGACTATCGAGAGAAAACTCACTCTCAATATCAGCTAGGCCTTCATCACCAGAATCATCAATTCCTGCCAGATCGGAGGAATGCGTTTCTTCACTCTCAAAATGAATTGATACAAGCGTTTCAGCACCATCAAGACAATAGCGATAATGAATGTGCGATGAACTGGCGAAAACAAGCAGTACCGCAGCTAAAAAAGCGGGTAGGCTTTGTATTGGCTTTATTCGCTGTCTCATTTTGGTCGGAAATTTCCAGTTAAACCCTTCTCTAGTTACTACCACAGTATATCGGTCGAGGTTAATATTCAATATTTTTCA
>CAYGSO010000058.1:0-17546 GCA_964352445.1 uncultured Pseudohongiella sp.
AGTATCTTTAGTAACAGGTTGTTTTAAAACAAATAAGTTAAAATTACTTAACTCACTATACCCGATAGCACTTAATCAATTCACAAAAAAACCCACGCTTGGTGGGTTTTTTGTAAGATGGCGCGCCCGACAGGAATCGAACCTGTAACCCCCGGCTTAGAAGGCCGGTGCTCTATCCGATTGAGCTACGGGCGCAAACGCTATGACTTAAAGCGGGCGGTATTGTACATTAAAACGCCTTCCTAACCAGCGCAAAGCGCGCTAATCGATTGATTTTTCCTGATGATCGTCAGCTTTGTAAGTCTGTTCTTCGTGGGGCACCCCATAACAAGTCACGCCGGTATACATACCGGCCAAAATCAAATTCAGATTCTTATAGGCCAGCTTCAATTTACCCATAACACTCGCTTTCGCGGCGTCTTCGGCACCATCCATCCGAGGCACAGCCAGCGCAGAACATGCCGTGGGACGCCCGTTGAGGGTCTTCACGTTATTTTTGCTAGGCATAAGTATTCCCTCTAAGCGTAACTGGAATTGAGCTGATACATGCACAGCAAAACAAAGACAGAGAGATGGGTCAAGTAAGAGGTGGTATTAATTGGGGTGACTGACGGGGTTCGAACCCGCGACCACCGGAGTCACAGTCCAGGGCTCTACCAGCTGAGCTACAGTCACCATTAATGGCTAGGTATCATGGACACCTGAGGTTGAAATTGGTCGGGGTAGAGAGATTTGAACTCCCGACATCTTGCTCCCAAAGCAAGCGCGCTACCAGACTGCGCTATACCCCGAATTTCAACTTCGCTGACGCGCGCTGCGTCAGTTTCAAGAGGACGGCATAATACTCGCGTCATCTAAGGCAGTCAATCCAAGAATAGTGCGAAACTTCAGCAAATTTCTCGATTACCGCTCAATCCTCCAGCTACTGCCATCGGCGGCGTCTTCAACAATGACCCTAAGCTGAGAAAGTCGGTCCCGTATCTCGTCTGCTTTGGCCCAATCCTTGGTTTCTCTGGCCTGTTTTCTTGCAAGTATCAAAGCATCAACTTCGGCAGGGTCCACGCCGCCCTCAACATCGTGCTTCAGGAAAGCCTCAGGGTCTTGCTGCAATAGCCCTAAGACCGATCCTAACTTAATCAGCAAAGCGCCCAGCTGACCTGCTAGCTCGTTACCTTGGGCTTTTTCTTTGTTGATTTCCTTCACTAAATCAAACAGGACGCCGAATGCTTCAGCGGTATTAAAATCATCATCCATAGCCTGATAAAAGGCTTTTTCGAACCGGCTGTTAGTAAGAGACTTGGCACTAGCCACGTCAAGACCTTGCAGGGCGCTATAAAGCCGTTCTAACGCGGCGATAGACTGATTGAGACTCTGATCAGTGTAGTTAATGGGGCTACGGTAATGACTCGCAATCAGAAGATGTCGCACTACCTCGGCATCGTATTTTTCCAGTAAATCGCGCACGGTGAAAAAGTTATGCAACGACTTCGACATTTTGACGTTATCGACACGCAGAGGCCCATTGTGCATCCAAATGTTAGCGAACTTCTCGCCTGTGGCTCCTTCTGACTGAGCAATCTCATTTTCATGATGGGGAAACAAGAGATCTGAACCGCCGCCATGAATGTCAAAGTTATTTCCCAGCGAACAGGTGGACATTGCCGAGCACTCAATATGCCAACCAGGTCTGCCATAACCCCACGGTGAATCCCAGCCTACTGCCTCATCGGGCGAAGATTTCCACAGCACAAAGTCTCGTGGATCCTTCTTCAGCTCACCCACTTCAATGCGGGCGCCATCAAGCAGCTCATCCATTTTCTTTTTCGACAGTTTGCCGTAGTCGGGGAAATTCAATACCGAAAAATAGACGTCGCCGTTGCTCGCTTTGTAGGCCATTTCCTTGCCAATTAGCACTTCGATCATGCTAACTATTTCACTGATATGACCGGTCGCCCGCGGCTCATGATCCGGTGGCAAAATAGACAGCGCCAGTTCGTCTTCATGCATGGCATCAATAAAGCGCGCGGTAAGGTCTGAAAACAACTCATTGTTCTGAGCCGCTCTGGCTAATATTTTGTCATCAATATCGGTAATGTTACGCACGTAGTTCACGCCGAACCCCTTGGCCCGGAGATAGCGCACAACGATATCGAAGGCAACCAGCATCCTAGCGTGGCCAAGATGGCAATAATCGTAGGTTGTTATTCCGCACACGTAGACCCCAACATTGCTGGCGTCTTTTGGCGTAAATTCTTCTTTGCGCTGGGTAAATGTATTGTAAATTTTCATGCGTAAACTACCGGCTGGACCACGAATCGCGCAGTGTAATCGTTCTATTGAAGATAGCTTGCCCTGAGGCAGTCTTGTCACTATCCAAACAGAAATAGCCTTCCCGCTCGAACTGATACTGACCCGCTGCTTCAGGCCCAACCGCCGTTGGCTCAATCACACTGTTGGCCAACACCTGCAGCGAATCAGGATTGAGGTTCGCCTTGTAGTCCTCGTACTCTTTAGAGCTCGGGTCTTCTACTGTAAACAGGCGGTCATACAAATGAGTGGTCACGGGCACGCCTTTGCTCGCTGACACCCAATGAATAACACCCTTAACCTTGCGGCCCTCAGGGTTTTTACCTAAAGTATCTGGATCAATTGAGCAGTTAAGCTGCACAACCGCCCCGCTGCTGTCTTTCTCAATCGAGTCGCAGCGCATCACATAGCACCCACGCAGACGTACTTCGCCACCGGGAATCAAACGCTTAAAGCCCGCTGGAGGCACTTCTTCAAAATCTGTTTCGTCTATAAACAGTTCTTGGGTAAACGGCACGTCCCTGCGTCCCATGGCTTCATTTTTGGGGTGATTCGCCATCGACAGCAATTGCATATGATCCGGCGGCAAATTTGTAATGACCACCTTTAGCGGCCGTAACACGCACATGACCCGCGGTGCTTTTGCATCGAGATCCTCACGAATGGCGTGCTCCAACATGCTGATGTCGACCACTCCCTCGCTTCTAGATACCCCGGCAGCTTCGCAAAAATGACGGATAGATTCTGGTGTAAACCCCCGTCGCCGCATGCCGGACAGAGTGGGCATTCTTGGGTCATCCCAACCTTGCACAACACCAGTCTCGACCATTTCTCGCAAATTTCTTTTGCCCATCATAGTGTAATTGAGCTTCAGCTTTGCAAACTCAGTTTGCTCAGGCAAAGTATAAGGTGTGCTAGACCCTGCTAGTGGGCTCACTTGCTTAAGCGACTCTAGGTCCAAATTTTGTAACACCCAATTGTACAGTGGTCTGTGGTCTTCAAATTCTAGAGTGCACAATGAATGAGTAATACCCTCTAGGGCATCGCTGATGCAGTGGGTGTAGTCATAGGTGGGATAGAGACACCACTTATCGCCGGTCTGGTGATGATGAACATGGCGTATGCGGTACAGCACAGGATCACGCAGATTAATGTTGGGCGATGCCATATCAATTTTGGCTCGCAAACTGTATTGCCCGTCAGCAAATTCTCCAGCTTTCATACGCGCAAACAGATCGAGGTTTTCTGCAGCGCTGCGCTCGCGATCAGGGCTTGGCTTACCAGGCTCAGTGAGAGAACCGCGAAAGTCGCGCATCTGTTGGGCATCCAAACTGCAAACAAAGGCTTTTTCAGCTTGAATAAGATCTACGGCAAAATCACACAGCTGGTCAAAGTAATGAGACGCAAAGCGAACCTCACCACTCCACGCAAACCCAAGCCAGCGAATATCATTTTTAATAGACTCAACAAATTCGAGGCTTTCTTTGGCAGGGTTTGTGTCATCGAAGCGCAAATTACACTGGCCAGCGTTCTCCGCAGCAATTGAAAAATTTAGGCAAATAGATTTGGCGTGGCCAATATGCAAATAACCATTTGGTTCCGGTGGAAATCGAGTCTGCACTCTGCCGTGGAATTTATTGCTTGCAAGGTCGTTAGCAACCAAGCTTTTTATAAAATTTGACGACGCAGCTAAAGCGCCGCTAGAGCCTGTTTTTTTATTCGAATCATTCATGAAGTTTATCTTAAGTGGTTAGCAACAATGCAAGCCTTCAGTAAAACTGGATTGCATTGTCGATTCGGGGCTATCTAGCACTGGCTAAAACGCTTATTATAACGCCTTCAAACCTTTTATAACAAAGCTAACTTCACCACATACCAAGCAAGGTAGTAATAATGATTGTCCTGAATACTAACTACGGTCCAATTTCCGTAGAGCTCGATTTCGAAAAAGCCCCTAAGTCTGCGGCAAATTTTCTCAAATACGCCAAAGAAGGTTTCTACAATGGAACCATTTTTCATCGCGTCATAAACGATTTCATGATTCAAGGCGGTGGTTTTGAAACTGGCTTGGTGCAGAAAGAGTCTGGCGAGGCTATCGAAAACGAAGCAGATAATGGGCTGCCTAATCTAAACGGCACCCTCGCAATGGCTAGGACTGCGGTTCCCCATTCCGCTACGTCACAATTTTTTATCAATGTCGGTGACAACCATTTCCTCAACCATAGCAGCAAAACGGATCAGGGCTGGGGATACGCGGTGTTTGGCAAAGTGGTTGCTGGCATCGAAGTTGTGAACAAAATTAAGCAAGTAGAAACTGGCTCAATGGGTGGTCATCAAGACGTCCCCGTTACCGAAGTTATTATCGAATCAGTGGATGTTCAAGAAGACTAAATTTGCCCCAACGAACTTTACTCATCTCTGATCTGCATCTGCAGGATCAGCGCCCCGATCTCACGGAGGCCCTTGTTGGCTTTCTGGCTGATAACCGGGGCCGTGCTGATGAGCTCTACATCCTAGGAGACCTGTTCGAACTTTGGGTCGGCGATGATCTAGAGTCTGCCGTAGCCAACATCGTTGCCACTGCTTTGTCTGAGTTTAATGCCGCTGGCAGCCAAGTTTACTTGATGCATGGCAACAGAGATTTTCTCTTGGGTGACGCCTATGCAGCCCGCTGCGGTGCCAGTCTAATCCACGAGCCCTACACCCTGAACTCTGTTAATGGCCCCATTACCCTCCTGCATGGGGATGTCTTATGCACCGATGATCTTCAATACCAGCAGTTTCGCAGGCTTGTGCGCAGTGCGAAGTGGCAAGCCGATTTTATAAGCAAGCCGATAGAGCATCGGCTGGCCTTTGCTGAGCAGGCAAGAGCCCAAAGCAAACAGTCTACAGCCACAAAATCTGCCTCAATTATGGATGTAAACGACAGCACTGTGCGGCAATACCTCAGTGACAACGCCACCACTACAATTCTTCATGGCCATACCCACCGACCCGCAATTCATAAGCTGGACAGCCCAGATGACAGCGTACGCCGGCAAAGAATTGTTTTAGGCGACTGGGACAAACAGGCGTGGTACGCAGAGATTACCGAATCAGGGCTTGAGCTTAAATGCTACGACATTCCTAACTCTTAACTCCCATCAACCCCCGTCGAATTAAGTAGCCTCGCCGAGGCTGTAGTAACGCTGATAATGGGCCTCAGATAAAGTCATTAACTCGCTATCGAGCCGCGCGGTGAGCTCGGCAATGGAATACTGAGCAAACTCTCCTGTTGCTTCCAGCCCAAAGTCTTGCAGGCGTCCAATCTGCCTGTGGTTTTTGGTGAGCAGGTTGTGCACCCAGCACCAGGGCGACAGCGCTTCGTCGAAGCCAATACCCAAACCCAGCAAGCCTGCCTTCAACTGGTCTTCAGACACGATTCGCAGCTTATTGGCGTAAAGCTGCGACTGCAGGGATTCAAGACGTTTTAGCACTGCATTTTTGGCGCCATCGTCGTAGATATTCCAGCGAATCACCTCGAAACCATAGCGCTTACAGCCACGGCACACTAGGTCGCCAAAGGAGGTTGTAGAGCAAATACCAATGCAGGGTGTTTTTGCAGATTTCATAAGCAGCTTACTACGAGGTCAACCTAGATAAAGATCAGCGCTTGCTGGACTAATCAAAACCGCAGTTTACCACAGCACAAATATCCCTGCGTCAGGCTCTGCTGTGGCTCAGCGCTTCAGGCAAGCCCCATTAATAACGCTCCATCCCAATCGGCGAAGTGGATACTTTCGCTGTTTTCACTTAGAATACGGCCTCGCAAATTCAAGGTTTGTGCAGCATAAACCCTGCAATATCAGCACGCTACTTTGCCTAGACGCTGACCCACAAACCTATCAATTGCTGCAGGCCAAGCCCCGCCAGAACCTGCATCACAACAAGTACCACAAGGACAACTCAAGAGGTATAGACTTTGTTAGAAGCGTATAGAGAACAAGTAGCAGAACGCACCGCGCTGGATATCGTGCCGAAACCCCTTTCCGCTGAGCAAGTGGCTGGGCTGATTGAACTGCTAAAAAACCCGCCAGCAGGCGAAGCAGAGTTCTTGCTGGACCTTATCTCTAACAGAGTCCCGGCAGGTGTCGATGAAGCGGCCTATGTCAAAGCCGGCTTTTTGTCTGCCGTAGCCAAAGGCGAAGCGCAGTCGCCACTGATTGATCCCAAACTTGCGGTCAAGCTGCTTGGCACAATGCTCGGGGGTTACAATATCTCTACCTTGGTTGAGCTGCTAAAAAGCTCCGAGCTAGGTTCAGCCGCCGCTGACGAGCTTTGCCACACATTGCTCATGTTCGACGCCTTCCACGATGTCGCCGAATTGGCCAAAAACGGCAATGAGCAGGCCAAACGCGTACTGCAGTCATGGGCCGATGCCCAATGGTTTACCTCCAAACCTGAACTTCCCGAAACTCTGACAGTTGCCGTGTTTAAAGTGCCTGGCGAGACCAACACCGACGACCTTTCACCCGCACAGGACGCTTGGTCACGACCGGACATCCCATTACACGCTAAAGCGATGTATAAAAATCCTCGGGACGGCGTCACCAACGCCGAACAACAAATCAAAGAGCTTGAAAAGACGGGGCACCCTGTCGCCCTAGTTGGTGATGTGATGGGGACAGGATCTTCGCGCAAATCAGCCACTAACTCGGTACTGTGGTTTATTGGTGACGACATCCCATATATCCCCAATAAGCGAGACGGTGGTGTGTGTATTGGCGGCAAAATTGCCCCAATCTTCTTTAACACCATGGAAGATGCCGGAGCCCTCCCTTTTGAGTGCGATGTCGATAATCTAAATACTGGGGATATCATCGACATCAATGTTTACAAAGGCGAGATTAAACGCCACGGCAGCGATGAGCTAATCACCCAATTCGAGCTTAAAACCGACGTTCTGTTAGACGAAGTCCGCGCCGGCGGCCGAATTCCTTTGATTATTGGGCGCGGCTTAACCCAGCGCGCGCGAGAAGAATTAGGCCTTGCGCCATCAACAGTTTTTAGGGCATTAGTCACGGCCGCTGAGACTAACAAGGGTTATACCCTAGCGCAAAAAATGGTGGGCAAAGCCTGCGGCGTAGACGGTGTTCGGCCCGGCAGCTACTGCGAGCCACGCATGACTACCGTGGGCAGCCAAGATACTACTGGCCCCATGACTCGGGACGAGCTTAAAGACTTAGCCTGTCTAGGCTTCTCCGCCGATTTGGTCATGCAGTCATTTTGCCATACCGCCGCCTATCCGAAGCCGGTGGATATTGACACCCAGCATACCCTCCCTGACTTTATCCAAACTCGCGGCGGCGTTTCACTCAGACCAGGAGACGGTATTATTCACTCTTGGCTAAACCGCATGTTGCTGCCTGATACGGTAGGCACTGGCGGCGACTCGCACACCCGATTTCCAATCGGCATCTCGTTTCCAGCGGGCTCTGGTCTGGTGGCGTTCGCCGCGGCTACTGGGGTAATGCCTTTAGATATGCCGGAATCTGTTTTAGTGCGCTTCACAGGCGAAATGCAGCCTGGCATTACTTTGCGCGATTTGGTGAATGCGATACCTTACGCAGCACTACAAAGCGGTGATCTTACTATCGCTAAAAAAGGTAAAAAGAATATCTTCTCAGGGCGCATCCTTGAAATCGAAGGCCTGCCGAACTTGAAAGTTGAGCAGGCATTTGAGATATCTGACGCCTCTGCTGAGCGTTCGGCCGGCGGCTGCAGCATTCGCTTGGGCAAAGAGCCAATCATTGAATACTTCAAGTCCAACATCACTTTACTGCGCTGGATGATTGATAACGGCTATCAAGATGCACGAACTTTAGAGCGTCGGGCGAAGGCCATGGAAGACTGGCTAGCAGACCCAGTGCTGATGGAACCTGATGCAGACGCAGAATACTTCAAAATTATTGAAATTAACCTTAACGAAATCAAAGAGCCGTTGCTGGCCTGCCCCAATGACCCGGACGATGTAAAGCCACTATCCGAAGTCCAAGGCACGAAAATTGATGAGGTGTTTATTGGCTCGTGCATGACCAATATTGGTCATTTTAGGGCAGCAAGCGAAGTCTTAAAACAAGTTGAGGGCAGCCTACCCACTAAGCTGTGGATCGCACCGCCCACCAAAATGGATGAACATCAACTCATTGAAGAAGGCATCTATAGTGTATTTGGTACATCTGGCGCCCGCACTGAAATGCCGGGCTGCTCTCTATGCATGGGCAACCAAGCACGGGTGGCACCAAACTCTACAGTGGTCTCCACCTCTACACGAAACTTCCCCAATCGCTTAGGCCAAGGTGCCAATGTGTATTTAGCTAGCTCTGAGCTCGCAGCGGTGTGCTCGGCGCTAGGGAAAATACCCACTATGGAGGAGTACATGGGCTACATGGAAACACTCAACACTATGAGTGGCGACATCTATCGCTACTTGAACTTTCATGAGATCGAAAGTTTCATGCAGGCCGCTGAACGCGCTAAATCCATACCGGTGACTAACGTCAAAGTAGTTGCCTAACACCTCCCAACAAAAAAGGCGCCAAGGCGCCTTTTTTGTTGAGCGAGCTATCAAAGCCAAAGCGCCGCGAAGTAGCAGTGGCTTTTGGCTTTATCAGCTATAGCACAGTGCTTTTTGCCACAATCTCAAACACATCTTTAGATAGCCCTTGTTGCGCCTTAATTCGCATAAGCTGGGCCTGCATCAATGCCTGCCTGGCAGCATCATACTTTTTCCAACGGGTTAAAGGCGTTAGTTGGCGCGAAGCTATTTGCGGGTTCAACTTATCGAGAATCAGCACTTGGTCCGCTAAGAACTCATACCCAGACCCTGACTCATGATGAAATCCAAGATGGTTTAGAGCGCAAAACGAGCCAATTAAAGACCTCACTTTGTTTGGATTGCGAATTTCGAATGCCTCGTGTGTCATCAATGCCTTAACTCGGTCCAACGCTCCTGCGGTCTGCGCCATGGCTTGAATTCCAAACCATTGATCCACCACCAGCGGCTCATGATGCCACTGAGCATAAAACTCCGCTAACGCCTGAGTGCTCAAGCGGCGACCTAACGGCGTATCACTGTTAACAAGTATTCTCAGAGCCGCCGATTGATTGGTCATATTGTCACCGGATGCAAACACCGCGTAGCAGTGATTCAGCCATGTCTCGTCTTTAGAGCGGGCCAGATAGCCCAGACACAGGTTTTTTAGTGAGCGCCGGGCAATAGAGGCCGCATCTGCTGAGTACTCAGCGGGTTCTTCAAGAGAATTAACAACAGTCTCAAATTCAGACTTAAATTCACCCGCTATTGTGTTGAGCAAGTGCTCCCTAGCCTCATGCAAGGCTTCAACATCCGCTTGTTCCGCCCGCTCAATCAATCCACCCAACACAGGCAAAGACATCAACTGAGCAACCATAGCCCGATCAATTTTAGGGTCGTTAATTGCCGACGCCAGTATATGGGCATAGGCGTCTTTTAACACGGAAGGTGCGGTGAGAGCCTTACCTTGACGGTAGTCTTTTGCGCCCTGCTCTATAATATTGGTCGCAAGTTCTTGAGACGCATTCCAGCGATTAAAGCCATCCGCATCATGTGCCATAAGAAAAAATAGCTCTTCATGGCTGTAGTTATATCGCAGCCGAACCGGAGCGCTAAACCCTCTTAACAGTGAGGGAGTTGGCTTAGCGCTAACATCGCAAAAGACATAGCTTTGTTGTTGCTGTTTGATATCGAGCACTAGATCGAATTGGCCGACGTTTTCACTGCCTTTTAGTTTGAGCGCTACTTGTTCTCCAGCTTGATCCAGCAAACCCATCCGCAGCGGGATATGAAACGGTTGTTTATTGGTTTGGCCCGGAGTATCCGGACAGCGCTGTTTAACATGCAGCGTGAACTCTTTGGCCGCCTGGTTAAATTCTGACGTGACGTCGAGTATCGGCGTACCTGCCTGGCTATACCAACGCCTGAATTGGGTTAGGTCTGCATCATTTGCATCCTCCATGGCTTTTACGAATTCCTCGGTCGTCACAGCCTGTCCGTCATGACGATCAAAGTATAAGTCCGAGCCTTTGCGGAAACCTTCCTTGCCTACCAACAGCTCTATCATACGAACCACCTCGGCACCCTTTTCATAAATAGTGACAGTATAAAAGTTGGCGATTTCCATGTAGGAGTCAGGTCGCACAGAGTGTGCCATCGGCCCACTGTCTTCGGCGAACTGGATAGTTCTCAACAAAGACACATTTTCAACCCGTTTAACCGGCCTTGAACCCATGTCCGCGGAAAACTCAGAGTCTCTGAAAACCGTAAACCCTTCTTTGAGGCTTAACTGAAACCAATCCCTGCAGGTCACTCTGTTGCCTGACCAGTTATGAAAATACTCGTGAGCCACAACTGCCTCAACCCGTTGAAACGCCATATCAGATTGGGTTTTCGAATTCGCCAGCACACAGGAGGTATTAAAAATATTGAGGCCCTTGTTCTCCATCGCACCCATATTAAAGTCATCAACGGCGACTATCATGAATATATCAAGATCGTATTCCCTGCCGTAAACTCGCTCATCCCAAGTCATCGCATGCTTAAGCGAGATCATTGCATGGCCGCACTTATCGACGTCTTTTTCTTCGACAAAGATCTTAAGCGCAACTTCTCTGCCTGACATAGTTATGAAAGTATCGTCGATACAGGTTAGGTCGCCTGCCACCAAAGCAAACAGGTAGCAAGGTTTTCTGAATGGATCTTGCCACGTAACCCAATGTCGAGAACTATCCTCTATTGCAACACCTGAATCGATGTTATTGCCGTTAGAAAGTAGCAAAGGATATCTAGTTTTATCCGCTTCAACAGTTGTTGTAAAAACCGACATAACATCAGGCCGATCTAAATAATAAGTAATTCTTCTAAACCCTTCTGCTTCACATTGGGTGCAGAACATCTTTTTAGACTTATACAAGCCCTCCAAGGCAGTGTTATTTTGCGGCTCGATTTTAGTGTGGCAGCGCAGCAGAAATGGGTCTGGGTTGTCCAAGTCGATGAACTGCGCCATATTGCTCACAGTTAAGGACTCTTGTTCGATTACGTATTGATCAGGAGTAAGTAGCGTGCCATTTATCTCAAGTAGCAAAAGCGCCATATCTTGACCGTCTAGAACCATCGAGTTGCGCTGTTCTTTTGCCACTGCTGGATTTACAGACATCATTAACGCCGATTCAACAGTAGCGTGATCTTCAAACAGCTTGAAACTCAGCGTAGTCGTGTCTATTTTAAACGGCGGTGGCGAGTAGTCTTTTAGAAAAATTGTCCGCGCTTGTGGGTCTTTCATAGTGTAAACCTTGAGATGTAGTTCGTTATGTTAATGACTCATTGATACGTTATAACCTGAAAAGCGGCGCATATTGATAACGCCATCTTCAAAAATCAGATACTGCCCTTTAATGCCGAGCAAGGTGCTCTGGATTATTGGGTCTTTGTCAAAATTGTAAGAGGTGATTTTTTCCAAATAGCGTGACACTGGGTAGTTTATTTCAATCGGTTCTAACCCTCTCAAAACACTCACAGCAAAATACCCTAACGAGTCTTCCAATTCTTTTAGCGGCGTGGCGCACAGCGCTAATAGTCGCGAGGCTTCTTGAGGCATATCCATTTTATCAGCAGTGCCCTTGAGCATGTCTCGCCAGTTGGTTTTATCTGCAACATGCAATTTAAACATGGTTTCAATCAACCCTGATTGCAGCCTCGTTCTGACTCTAATAATTGGCAGAGCTTGAGTCGCTCCTTGATCTACCCAGCGAGTCGGCACTTGAGTTGCCCTGGTAATGCCTACCTTTAAACCCGAAGAGTTGGCCAGATAAATAATGTGATCCTGCATACAGTATTTATCGCCCCAACCTGGCTCGCGGCAGGTGCCTTGGGCATGGTGGCATCTTTCAGGATGAATAATGCATGAATCACATTGGGCTAGGTTTTGAAAACAGGGGTAGCAGTAGCCTTGATTGAAACTCTTGCTGGTTTTACGCCCGCAGTGCACACAGTGGATTTCACCCAAAAACTCCAGCTTCAGCGGTTTGTCGATAAACTGATTGAGTTCTACTTCACTCTCACCTAACGGCAGGCTATAGCTCACTGGCGCTAACAGCCGACTGCGCATTTTTCTCACCGTACCTTGGGCTAATACTTCCATTGAATTCCTCTAACGCCTCTTCAAATACACCTTTACCGCACCCTAGCGACTAAGAATCTAACTTTGATTTACAGCCCACAGGCAGCGCTGCACCAGTCCTCTCGCTTTCATCCATGTGCTTCATCTCATAAAGAATCACCACCTGCATGCTATGCTCCAATTGCTCAGCTGATAGCCTGCTGCCGTCATCCCATTTACCCAACTCTATCGCTGTTTTGAGTGATTCGTAGACCGACGGAGTGATCTCTTCTAGCAACGCCTCCACCGAGCCTGGCGATTTCAACTGTTGATCATCTTCACTGCTAGCCATTTTCTGCCCTCTGTTATCGAGCAGCAAACCGAACCGGTTTGCTGCCAACTACCGATACTTTAAATATTGTCTTAGACACAACCACTACTGCGAGCCCTAATACCAGCCCCGACAGCAACCCCCCAACATGGGCAGCTGTTGCTATCATCGAGGAGGCTACTATTTCCATTACCACCAGTGCAATGACAAAGAACGTAAGCAGATTCTTGTTCATTGACAGGTAGCTTCTGGGCATTGCGGTATGGACAACCCAAGCGTAGGCCATCAGGCCATAAATCACGCCAGACATGCCGCCAAAGTTTCGACTCTCGCTCATCATAAACTGTGCTGTATTGCTCACAAAAGCCATCACGACGATGAGTCCAGCAACAAACCAGCTGGGGTGTATGGCTTCGAGCTGCCTGCCAAAATACCAAAGCCACAACATATTAAATACCAGATGCAGCTCGCCAAAATGCAGAAACATCGGCGTCAGTGTTTGTAACGCAGATCCAACAGAGTCGATACTCAATACAAGCGGGATAAACCCCGCAGCTGACAGCGCCGGATAGAAAAGAAGAGTCACCGTATTAGGGTTAGCACCTAGGCGACTGATCACGGCCACAACAATGCATACACTGAACAGCAGCAAGGTGACTGGGGTGAGATAGACGGAGGCAACAAGACCATTGAGAAGCTTTTTGTAATTAAACGTGCTGGCGAGAGCTTGGTAAGATTGCCTCGGCTGGGTAGCTGCAGTGCTAGCAGCTTGCTCCTGCCATTGCTGCAATGCTTTACGCAAAAACTCAGCCTCAGTTTCCGAGTTTACCCAGATTACTTGCTGACCAGATTCCTCGCTGATGCGGTGGACGAGCCCATGCTCACGCAGAAGCTTGCTAAAAGTGTACAGGTCTACAGTGATAGGCAAACTTACCGCGCGTATCATTTCGCCTTAACACCCGCTTTACCTAACCGGCTGCCCCAGCCAAGCTTACTTCGACAGGCGTCGTAAAAGCTAAATTGGGGGGTGTGGATCAGCTTCAGCGCAACTGACTTTTTGGTCACAACAATTTCATCACCGACTGATGCAATGTATTTTTCCTCGCCGTCACAGCTTACTTGGGGCTTCAATTTGCATTTAGGCGAGATAACTATTCGAATTTCACTGTCGCCATCGACAACAATCGGACGGCTATTAAGCGAATGAGGGTACATTGGCACCAGCACTATCGCATTCAAATTTGGGTGCATAATTGGACCGCCCGCCGATAAAGCATAGGCTGTCGACCCAGTAGGGGTTGCAACGATAAGACCATCTGATTCTTGGCTATAAACAAAGCGGTCATTGATAAACAGTTCAAACTCGATCATCTGAGCCGCCTGCCCTGGGTGCAAGACAACATCGTTCAGAGCGGAACCCAGTTTTTCTCGCTTGCCATTAATCTCTCGGGCTGCGTCCAACAAAAACCTAGATTCAATTTCGTACTTTCCCGCCAGCACTTCATCGACTTTGGCTTCAATTTCATCGGGCAAAATATCGGTTAAAAAGCCCAATTTACCCCGATTAATCCCAATAACGGGCACTTGGTCTGTGGCAATATGCTTCGCCATAGTCAGCATACTGCCATCCCCGCCTACCACGATGACCAAATCACAGCGCGCCGATAGCTCTCTGCGCCCGCAGGTTTCCACTGCCGGTGCACTGAGCAAGCCCGCCGTCATGTGATCCAGTACGATCGTTACGGGTTTAGTTGCAAGATACGCCAACAGTCGGTTAAGCGTCTCAAGAACCCCTTCATGGTCAGGCCTGCCGACGATGCCTATGTGCTTAAAAACGGACATGCCACTATCCAATGTATGATGATTTCGTGGGCTCAAGTGTAACATGACAGCAGTCCTGCACAGGGATTTTAGTGCAGCAACCCTAGCGCTAATTTCTGCCTAGCAAGATGTTGTTCGCCGCGTTCAAGAGGCCGCATAGCAGTAAAGTGCTGCTGGCCTTGGTCAATTGCCAAGCATCCTAGTTAGCCATAAAGTCTTGCCTAGGCCGCGATTAGCGGGCCTACTCAATCCAAGGGGATTAAATTAGACAATTCCGCCCGTATGCAAAGCACAAATATGACTTCCAGCTGGGAAGGCATCCTGCCGAATCATTGCATCCAGCGCAAAGAACAGTTTGCCGGTATACACATGTTCCAAAGGCAGGTCATGCTGCTGCGCAAAGCCTGCCATGAATTTTTCTAACTGTGGATGGCTTTTTCCATACCCGCCCCAGTGGTAGTCATCCGACACTGACCAGGCAGCCGCTGCCGAGGCAGCAGCAGTGGTTTTTGCCGCCACTGCTTGGCTTATGTATCCAGGTGCTTTTAAGACGGAGACGCCCATAACTTTATTGGCAGTGCCTAAGCCCGTGAAACCGTTGACCACGCCTGCCATCGTCGCCCCTGTGCCACAGGCTAAGGCGACTATAGGCTGGTCATCCACCGGCATTGCTAGGGCCACCAATTTGGCAATGTCTTCACAGCCCTTTACCCCTAGCTCATTGGAGCCACCTTCAGGTATCACATAAGCCGGACCGTGCTCGGCTAACAGCGATTCAAGAAAGATAGGGTCGGCCTTGCGTCGATAGTCCGATCTGGACAAGGGAATCAATGCCATGTTGCGAGCCTTGAGGAAGGCGATAACTGGGTTAAAAGGCTCAACAATTTCCCCTCTGATAAACCCAACAGTCTCGACGCCAAGGGCAGACCCTGCGGCCGCAAGAGCATACAAATGATTGGAGTAGGCACCACCAAAGCTCGCAATTTTTTGATCTGCGCCGGCCACAGCGTGGGCTAAATTTAACCGCAGCTTAAACCATTTATTGCCCTGGATTTCTTGGTGCACGGTATCTAAACGCAGCACCGATAGCCTTAGCTGTTTTGACTCCAGCAACGGACTTGTCAGAACCTGAAGCCGGGGTGGCCTGAATGATCGCTGAAGCTGGTCTAGACTGTTTAGCAATTTCCATCTCATCAAGTGCTGAGCAAGTAATTTGGCATAGCGCTCAAGCTTTAGCGATCCATCTAAAAATAGCAACATCTCACTTTGTTTCGCTGCTGCCGGTTTAGCCGTTAGGTAGACCGAGGAAAAGCGGCGTAGTCCTTTTTCTTACACAAGAGAGGCTTTCGGAAATAAAATTATTCAAAAATGCGCGTTTATTAATTTTAAATATCAGACACTTACAAAGCCTGCGCCCACAAACTTCAAAGTTCAGCTAATCCTTAGTTTCGTAAATCTTATTCCCGCCGACACTAACTAAAGCAATTCTAATAACTAAAACTCTCGACCCGGCAACTAAAAATTAGCCTCCCCCGAGATGCTGCCCCTACCCCACTTTGAACGCTCAGGAGTTTTAAGAATGTTGAATACGAAGATAGAAGCTGTTGCTAGGGTTCATGCACCTAACCTAGTGTCACCCTCCTCCATTTTGGAGGAAGCCGGCATCGATAAGTATGACTATCCCCTTAATTGGATTGAAGAGAATACCGGAATCCAAACCCTGCACCATGGCAATCTAAATGCAAAGCCCAGTAGCTACGCTATTCCCGCAATCGAAAAGGCACTAAAAAACTTTTCTGGCGAGCTGCATGAGATAGACGCTATATTTTACTGCGGCATGAACCGGGACATGCAAGAGCCCTCCACTGCCCATATCATTGCCGACAAAATAGGTCTCAGCGCCAAGTTAAAATTGGATATGTCCGACGCCTGTCATGGTTTTACGGCGGGCATAATGATGGCGGATTTATTGATAAAAACCGGCCAGGCTCGTCACGTACTGCTTTGCACTGGGGAAAACGCTAGCCGCGGCACTATGCACATTGCAGACCGCTTTAAGAATCACGAGCTTGGCAAAGACGACGTAAAAACCAACCTAGGGGCATTTACTGTGGGTGACGTTGGCGCAGCTATGGTGTTAGGGCCGACCGACGACGGCAGTGGCTTTCAAACTATCGACCCAGTTGGCTTCAAGAGTTTTAATTCCAACAATAATTCCAAAGTATGGCCAGCCTGCTTTGTCGACTGGGAGCTCAACGCCTTCGCGATGCACTCGGTTTGGATTAGCCTTGAGACCATAAAGATGGTGGTCAATATGACCCCTACTACCTTGAGTGGCGCCGGCTGGGATATTGACGACATCGACTATTTTGTCTCTCACCAAGTTGGCCGCAGCGTTCAAGAACACTACTTGAAGAAATTAAATATAAGCAAAGAAAAATCCGTAGAGATCTATCAGGACTATGGCAATTTGACCTCTGCCTCTATGCCCGTGTGTTTCGATTTATTGGGAGAAGCCGGCAAGCTAGAAAAAGGCACAAAAATCCTCATGAACTCAACCGGCAGCGGCATCGTTGTGTCACAAGGTCTGTACGTGGTCTAAATGACTAAGCTAGGTTTCTGCATTTAATTGCAGGCCAGAAACTGGCAGCGCCACGCTCAAAACGGCAGCTAAAAGAGTCCCAAACCGCAAGGAATGGGACTTTTTTATTGCCGCCGTATTGCCAACGGATGCCCGGTCGCACTGTCCTTTCAACACTGTGAAAAACAATAGCAGGCTTGGTTGGAGGCGAGCGGATTGAACCGTGGTTTGCCGAAAGCAAACGGAATACTGGCAAATATACGAGGTTGGTAAATAAGAAATGGCGGACCGGACGGGACTCGAACCCGCGACCTCCGGCGTGACAGGCCGG
>CAYGSO010000059.1:0-17322 GCA_964352445.1 uncultured Pseudohongiella sp.
CTGATTTTGCATCTACTTGTAGCTCCAGTTTTTACTTAAAAATTAATTAGTTATCTTATTTTCTTGGCGTAATAAGTTTTAAATGCCAAAAAAAGGAAGCGAATCTTAAGGTTTTGACCCAATTCTGTCAAGGGAAAACCTCTACAAAGACACTTTTTTCCTTACTACCGACCTTTTACTAAGCGCAGGCCTCGGGCTGAACAAATCACTAGCATGCAGCGTAATCACCCCGCTCAGCGGCTGACCGACTTTACCGCTGTTGCAAGGCCATAGCCCGCGCTCTAAGAGCCATCACGTCCCTATGCGGGCTTTAAAGCTGCGACTTGAGCAAGGGGCAGAGTTTAATAGCGCAAGGCCCTAGCCGCTAAATATGAAGAAGCCAGCGCATCTTTCGATAGGCTGGCTTCGACGTTTCTGCAAAACGATGCTATTCGAAGATCTTGGCTACAACACCCGCACCAACGGTACGACCACCTTCACGAATCGCGAAGCGTAAACCTTCATCCATCGCAATTGGGTTGATCAACGTTACTTCCATCTTCACGTTGTCACCTGGCATTACCATCTCAACGCCTTCCGGCAACTCACAGGCACCGGTTACATCCGTGGTGCGGAAGTAAAACTGTGGACGATAGCCCTTGAAGAATGGCGTGTGACGGCCGCCTTCATCTTTGCTCAAAATATACACCTCAGCCTCAAACTTCGTGTGGGGCTTGATCGTGCCTTTCTTGGCCAATACTTGACCGCGCTCAACGTCTTCACGCTTAGTACCGCGCAGCAATACGCCAACGTTCTCGCCCGCACGACCTTCGTCTAGCAGCTTGCGGAACATCTCAACACCCGTACATACCGAGGTAGTTGTATCGCGAATACCAACAATCTCTATCTCGTCGCCAACATTCACAATGCCGCGCTCAATACGACCAGTCACAACAGTACCACGACCAGAAATTGAGAATACGTCTTCGATAGGCATCAAAAATGGCTTCTCTACATCACGTATTGGCTCAGGAATGTAAGTGTCTAATACTTCAACTAGCTTCAACACCGCAGGAACACCGATATCTGAAGTGTCGCCTTCCAATGCCTTCAAGGCAGAACCGATAACGATCGGTGTGTCGTCGCCAGGAAATTCGTACTGGTCCAACAACTCGCGGATTTCCATCTCAACAAGCTCTAACAATTCTTCATCATCAACCATGTCCGCTTTGTTCATAAACACAACGATGAAAGGCACGCCAACCTGACGCGACAGCAAGATGTGCTCGCGGGTTTGTGGCATCGGGCCGTCTGCAGCTGAACACACCAATATAGCGCCGTCCATCTGAGCCGCACCAGTAATCATGTTCTTTACATAGTCAGCGTGACCAGGACAGTCAACGTGAGCGTAATGGCGATTAGGCGAATCGTATTCAACGTGTGACGTGGAAATAGTAATACCACGAGCCTTTTCTTCCGGCGCATTGTCGATTTGAGCAAAATCTCTCATCGTGCCGCCATAGGCTTCTGCACACACTTTGGTTAAAGCCGCTGTTAACGTCGTCTTACCGTGGTCAACGTGACCAATCGTACCAACGTTTACGTGTACTTTCTTTCGTTCGAATTTTTCCTTCGCCACAATATCACCTCATTGAATCGTTGAGAGTTGTTAAATAATTGGTCTAGCTACCGCCGTTAATTATCGCATCAGCGATATTATTAGGCACGATCGCATACTTATCGAATTCCATCGTATAGGTTGCGCGGCCTTGAGTCGCTGATCGCAAATCAGTGGAGTAACCAAACATTTCCGCCAAGGGAACTTCTGCATTGATTACTTTTCCTGATGAGCTGTCGTCCATCCCTTGAACCAAACCTCTGCGGCGGTTCAAGTCACCCATTACGTCACCCATGTAGTCTTCAGGTGTTACCACCTCAACACTCATAATTGGCTCTAGCAAAGCAGCATCAGCCAGCAACGCACCTTTTTTTAGAGCAATCGAACCCGCTATTTTGAACGCCATTTCACTCGAGTCGACATCGTGGAATGAGCCATCAATTAAAGTTACGCGCATTGCAAGTAACGGGTAGCCTGCAAGACAACCGTTCTTCATCTGTTCTTGAACGCCCTTATCAACAGCTGGTATGTATTCACGTGGTATAGCACCACCAACAATTTCGTTGACGAACTCATATTCTGAATCAGGATCGAGGGGCTCAAGCTTCAGCACTACATGCCCGTATTGACCGCGGCCGCCAGACTGCTTGACGTGCTTACCTTCAACTTCAACAGACTTTTGAATAGTTTCTCGGTAAGCCACCTGAGGCTTACCAATGTTAGCTTCGACCGAAAACTCACGGCGCATCCTATCTACAAGGACGTCGAGGTGAAGTTCACCCATTCCTGAAATGATAGTCTGGCCTGACTCCTCATCGGTCTCAACACGGAATGACGGATCTTCTTGGGCAAGCTTGCCTAAAGCAATACCCATCTTCTCCTGATCTGCTTTACTCTTTGGCTCAACCGCCACAGAGATAACAGGCTCTGGGAATTCCATTTTTTCAAGGGTCACAATATTATCAAGCGAACACAAAGTCTCACCCGTTGTAACGTCCTTTAGGCCAATCGCTGCAGCTATGTCGCCAGCCAACACTTCTTTAATTTCTTCTCGAGAATTAGCATGCATTTGAACCATGCGGCCAACGCGCTCTTTCTTCGATTTAATCGGGTTATAAACCGCATCACCAGAATTCAGTTTGCCGGAGTAGACGCGGAAGAAGGTTAAGGTTCCAACAAATGGGTCAGTGGCAATTTTAAATGCTAGCGCAGCAAATGGCGCACTGTCATCAACTTCGCAGCTAGTTTTAGTACCGTCTTCAAGTGTCCCTTCGATGGCCTTAACTTCAGTTGGCGCAGGCATATAATCGATCACGGCGTCTAATACAGCCTGTACGCCTTTGTTCTTGAATGCTGATCCGCAAAATGTAGGCACTATTTCGCTTGCCAAAGTGCGCAAACGTATACCCCGCATGATTTCAGCTTCGCTTAACTCACCACCGCCAAGGTATTTGTCCATGTATTCTTCATTAGCTTCCGCCGCAGCTTCTACTAATACTTCACGCCACTTCTCACTGAGGGCCTGCATATCCGCAGGAATGGCTTCGTAGTTAAACGTGATGCCCTGATCGTCTTCACTCCAGCGAATCGTCTTCATTTTAACTAAGTCGATAACGCCCTTGAACTCATCTTCAGCACCGATGGGAAGCTGCATAGGAATTGGGTTTGCGCCTAAGCGCTCTTTCATCTGCTTAACAACTTTCAGAAAGTCAGCACCGGTTCGGTCCATCTTGTTAACAAAGACTAAACGCGGCACTTCATAGCGATTAGCTTGACGCCATACAGTCTCGGTTTGAGGCTGAACCCCGGATGAGCCGCACAAAACCACAACCGCACCATCTAACACCCGCAGTGAACGCTCTACTTCAATAGTGAAGTCAACGTGACCGGGCGTGTCGATGATATTGATACGATGTTCATCGTACTGCTTATCCATTCCCTGCCAGAAACAAGTCGTCGCGGCTGAGGTGATTGTAATCCCCCGCTCCTGCTCTTGCTCCATCCAGTCCATAGTCGCCGCGCCATCGTGCACTTCACCAATTTTGTGTGAAACGCCCGTATAAAAAAGCACACGCTCGGTAGTCGTAGTCTTACCTGCATCTACGTGAGCAACGATACCGATATTTCGATAACGGTTTAAAGGGTGCTTTCTGGCCACTTCTATGTCCTGGGTGAAAAATGATTAGAAACGATAATGAGAGAACGCGCGGTTGGCTTCAGCCATACGGTGTACGTCTTCGCGCTTGCGAACAGCACTACCCCGACCTTCTGAAGCATCGCTAATTTCGCCGGCAAGCCTAAGCGCCATCGACTTCTCGCCGCGCTTTCTGGAATGTTCAACCAACCAGCGCATAGCTAGGGCATTGCGACGTTCCGCACGCACTTCGACAGGAACTTGGTATGTAGCACCACCAACACGTCGAGACTTAACCTCAACCATTGGCGCTATGCTATCTAGGGCTTTTTCAAATACTTCAACAGGATCGGCGCCGGATTTATCGGCAACCACAGAAAGCGCGCCATAGACTATCTTTTCAGCGACAGACTTTTTGCCGTCGACCATGACGTGATTCATGAATTTAGCGAGAATTTTGCTACCGAATTTTGGATCTGGCAAAACTTCACGCTTCGCCACTACTCTTCTTCTAGGCATAGGAGACCTCTATGTTAATTCAGGTTAATCCAGGATCTAAAAGCACATGCTTCAACCTGGCCTTACTCATCTCACCACTTATTTAAAGAGTCTAGGTGAGCCGCGCATCCGTACGCTTGTATGGACTCTGTATGGGTAGGTTGGGGGGCATCAAGCCCGCCTGACTACTCAAATTCTTACTTATAAATTTTTACTTAGGACGCTTAGTACCGTACTTTGACCGGCCTTGCTTACGATCCGCAACACCTGAAGTATCTAAGCTGCCTCGCACTGTGTGATATCGAACACCTGGCAAATCCTTTACACGACCGCCGCGGATTAATACCACCGAGTGTTCCTGCAGGTTATGCCCCTCACCACCAATGTAGGAAGTTACTTCATAGCCATTTACCAGCCTGACACGACAAACTTTACGCAAAGCCGAGTTAGGCTTCTTAGGAGTAGTCGTATACACGCGAGTACAAACGCCTCGTTTTTGTGGAGACCCTTGCAGTGCGGGCACGTCGCTTTTCACGACTTTGCTCTTTCTAGGCTTGCGTACTAGCTGGTTAATAGTCGCCATGGATACTTATTTAAACCTCAAATTTGTCATTTATTCTTTGGCGGAGCCATAAATAATGGGTCCAGTTCAAAGGATGCGAGAGTTTAATGATCCCGCATCCTGTAGTCAACACCTGGCCAGGCAGTTATTGCCCGATTTCGCCCTTAGATGTCAGTTTACTCGTTAAGAGCTTCAGTCAATGCCGCTTCCACGTCACTGGCGCTCACGCGGTCAGATTCCGGTTCAACCGCATAGGCTTTCTTCCGAGCTTCGTGGTAAGCAAGACCGGTGCCGGCTGGAATCAAGCGTCCAACCACTACGTTTTCCTTCAAACCGCGCAAGAAATCGCGCTTTCCTGTTACCGCCGCTTCAGTCAACACGCGAGTTGTCTCCTGGAATGATGCAGCGGAGATAAACGACTCAGTCGCCAGTGATGCCTTGGTGATACCAAGCAACATGCGCTCAAACCGTGCTTCCTGCTTATCGTTGCTACGCAGCTTGTCATTGATTTCGAGGATTTGCGTGTAGGTCATCTGCTCGCCTTTGATGAGATTGGAATCGCCAGAATCGGTGATCTCAATTTTTCTCAGCATCTGGCGCACAATCACTTCAATGTGCTTATCGTTGATTCGCACACCCTGTAAGCGGTAGACATCCTGCACTTCGTTAACAATGTACTGGGCTAAAGACTCAACCCCTTTAAGCCGCAAAATATCGTGAGGAGCAGGTGGTCCTTCAGACACCACTTCGCCCTTCTCAATGTATTCACCCTCAAACACTGTCATGGTGCGCCACTTAGGAATAAGCACCTCGTAGTGAGAGCTGCCATCTATAGGGTTAACACCGTCTTTAGGCGTAATCACCAGACGACGCTTGCCCTTGGTTTCCTTGCCGAAGCTAACCGTGCCGGAGATCTCTGCAAGAATCGCAGGCTCTTTTGGTCTGCGGGCTTCGAATAGGTCGGCAACTCGGGGTAAACCACCCGTGATATCGCGGGTCTTTGAACCTTCCTGAGGAATACGGGCGATTACGTCACCAATATTCATGTCGGCGCCATCTTTCAGACCAACAATCGCATTGGCTGGCAAGAAATAATGTGCAGGAACATTCGTGCCCGGCAGACAAACTTCCACACCTTTAGCATCAACAACAGTGACGCCTGGACGTAGCTCTTTCGCTGAAGAGGAGCGCTCGGCAGGGTCGATAATTGAAATGCTGGAAAGGCCTGTGATCTCGTCCGTTTGCTCACGAACAGTAATACCTTCTTCCATCGCCGCAAAAGTGACTTTACCTGCCACTTCAGAAACGATTGGGTGAGTATGGGGATCCCAGTTAGCCACAATCTGACCGGCTTCAACTTTGCCGTCTTTACCAAAGTTAACCACCGCACCGTAAGGTAGCTTATAGCGCTCTCGCTCACGGCCGTTGACATCGTTCACGATCAATTCGCCAGAACGAGACACGACCACTAAGCCGCCCTTGACGTTCTCCACTGTTTTCATGTTGCTTAAATGCACGGTACCGGTGTTCTTTACTTGAACACTATCAGAGGCCGTTGCTCTTGATGCAGCACCACCGATGTGGAAAGTACGCATGGTTAGCTGTGTGCCGGGCTCTCCGATTGACTGAGCGGCGATTACGCCGACAGCCTCGCCCACGTTGGCGACATGACCGCGAGCAAGATCGCGGCCGTAGCACATAGAGCAAACACCAAACCGAGTTTCACAGGTGATTGGTGAACGCACTAACACTTGATCAACACCGCGAGTTTCAAGAACTTCAACCATAGTCTCATTAATCATAGTGCCTGCCGGAACCATGGTTTCGCCAGTCTGCTCGTCCACCACATCATCGACTAAAATACGGCCTAGTACGCGATCGCCCAACGGCGCAATGATGTCGCCGCCTTCAATGATTGGCGTCATGGTCAAGCCTTCACGGGTACCACAATCATGCTCGGTGATAACCAAATCTTGGGAAATATCCACCAATCGACGGGTGAGGTAACCAGAGTTAGCCGTTTTCAATGCCGTATCGGCCAAACCCTTACGGGCGCCGTGAGTCGAGGTAAAGTACTGGGATACGCTCAACCCTTCGCGGAAGTTAGCGGTGATTGGTGTCTCAATGATGGAGCCGTCAGGGCGAGCCATCAAACCACGCATACCTGCCAACTGACGAATCTGCGCCGGGCTACCACGAGCGCCTGAGTCGGCATACACATAAACCGAGTTAAAGGACTCCTGCAGCTCTTCTTTGCCTTCTTTGTTGATTACTGGCTCGGTAGACAAACCTTCCATCATGGCTTTGGCTACGATGTCGTTAGCCCGAGACCAGATATCGATTACTTTGTTGTATTTCTCGCCTTGGGTTACCAAGCCTGAAGCAAACTGAGATTCAATTTCTTCAACTTCAGCATTGGCCTGACCGATAATCGCCGCTTTTTCAACCGGAATAACGAAGTCGTTAACACCGATAGAAGAGCCAGATCGAGTCGAATATTTGTAGCCGGTGTACATAAGTTGGTCGGCGAAAATTACTGTTTCTTTTAAGCCAACGTTTCTGTAGCAGGCGTTTAGAATTCCAGAGATTTGTTTCTTCGCCATCTTTTGATTAACCATCGAGAATGGCAAACCAACAGGGACGATATTGAACAACAACACGCGACCAACTGTGGTTTCGACAATCCCAGAAGTCATTTCTTTCTCGCCGCTTTCATTCTCAATGAGTTCTTTTATTCGAACTTTGATACGAGCCTGCAGGTGAGCGTGACCGGTTTCATAGGCGCGCTGAACTTCTTTAGCATCGGCAAAAACCATGCCCTCACCTTTAGCATTAACGCGAGAGCGCGTCATGTAATAAAGGCCAAGCACAACGTCTTGTGACGGCACAATAATCGGCTCGCCGCTGGCTGGGGCAAGTATGTTATTGGTAGACATCATTAGTGTCCGTGCTTCTAGCTGAGCCTCTAGGGTCAACGGCACGTGGACAGCCATTTGGTCACCATCAAAGTCAGCATTGTAAGCCGCGCAGACTAATGGGTGTAACTGAATCGCTTTACCTTCAATCAACACTGGCTCAAATGCCTGAATACCAAGTCTGTGAAGAGTCGGTGCGCGGTTTAGAAGCACTGGATGCTCGCGAATAACATCCGCAAGAATATCCCACACCTCAGCAGTTTCGCGCTCAACCATCTTCTTAGCGGCTTTGATAGTAGTCGCAAGTCCACGGCGTTCTAGCTTGCCAAAAATAAACGGCTTGAATAATTCAAGCGCCATTTTCTTAGGCAAACCGCACTGATGTAGCCTTAAAGTAGGTCCAACTACGATAACCGAACGACCAGAGTAATCGACTCGCTTACCCAGTAGGTTTTGACGGAAACGACCCTGCTTGCCTTTAATCATGTCAGCTAAAGATTTCAGAGGGCGCTTATTCGAGCCTGTGATGGCTCTGCCGCGACGGCCATTATCGAGCAAGGCATCAACTGCTTCCTGCAGCATGCGCTTCTCGTTACGCACAATAATGTCTGGCGCATTTAAATCTAGGAGCCGCTTCAAACGGTTATTTCTATTGATAACCCGGCGGTATAAATCGTTAAGGTCGGACGTGGCAAAACGACCACCGTCCAATGGCACCAAGGGGCGAAGATCTGGTGGCAATACCGGCAATACAGTCATTACCATCCACTCTGGCTTATTGCCAGATTCCATAAAGGCTTCCATTAGCTTTAAGCGCTTGGATAGTTTCTTCAACTTGGTTTCGGAATTAGTCGCAGGAATTTCTTCACGCAGGCTAGCTACTTCAGCCTCAACGTCCAAATCCTTCATAAGTGCCTGAACTGCTTCAGCACCCATTTTCGCTTCGAACTCATCGCTCCATTCTTCCATGGCTTCGTAATACTGCTCGTCATTGAGCAGCTGACCCTTCTCCAGCGTAGTCATGCCAGGGTCTGTAACAACAAATGATTCGAAGTAAAGAATTCGCTCTATGTCCCTTAGTGTCATATCAAGCAATAGGCCGATACGCGAAGGAAGAGATTTTAAGAACCAAATATGAGCAACCGGACTTGCCAGCTCGATGTGCCCCATTCGGTCACGGCGCACTTTGGAAAGAGCAACTTCAACGCCGCACTTCTCACAGATAACACCACGATGCTTTAAGCGTTTGTACTTTCCGCACAGGCACTCGTAGTCTTTAACTGGACCAAATATCTTGGCGCAGAAAAGACCGTCACGCTCGGGCTTGAACGTGCGGTAGTTAATGGTTTCAGGCTTCTTAACTTCACCGAATGACCAAGCGCGGATCATTTCAGGAGACGCCAATCCAATTCGAATGGAATCAAACTCATCTGACTGTGATTGAGATTTCAGCAACCCTAATAGGTCTTTCATTCTATTTCCTCCATCCAACCACTAATGTGGCTGAACTTTATTAATCACTAATTTGCTAACTTTCGAAAACGTTTAAGTTCAATACAGAACTAGACTACTTGCTGATGTCTAGTTCCATATCGATAGCGAGAGAGCGAATCTCTTTCACTAGAACGTTAAATGATTCCGGCATTCCTGGCTCCATTCTATGGTCACCATCAACGATGTTTTTATACATCTTGGTGCGGCCAGCAACGTCATCTGACTTAACCGTTAGCATTTCTTGAAGTGTGTAAGCCGCTCCATATGCTTCCAATGCCCAAACTTCCATCTCTCCGAAGCGTTGGCCACCGAATTGAGCTTTACCACCCAAAGGTTGCTGAGTAACAAGACTGTAAGAACCAGTCGAACGAGCATGCATCTTGTCATCGACCAAGTGATTAAGCTTAAGCATATACATAATGCCCACTGTCACCTGACGATCAAAAGACTCACCGGTTCTGCCGTCAAACAGCGTTACCTGGCCGCTTTCATCAATACCTGCTAACTCCAACATGTCCTTAATTTCTTTCTCAGCCGCACCGTCAAACACTGGAGTTGCCATTGGCACTCCGGCACGAAGGTTACCGGCCAGTTCAATCAACTCATCATCGGACAAGCCTTTAATGTCTTCTTGGCGCTCGCCGACCTTGTTGTAAATTTCAGTAACGAACTTGCGAACATCAGCGACTTTAGCTTGGGCATCTAACATGGCACTAATCTTATTGCCAAGCCCCTTCGCCGCAGCTCCTAGGTGAGTTTCCAAAATTTGCCCAACGTTCATCCGAGACGGCACACCAAGTGGGTTCAATACAATATCCACTGGCTCACCTTTTTCGTCGTAAGGCATATCTTCAACCGGCATAATTACCGAGATCACACCCTTGTTACCATGACGACCAGCCATCTTGTCGCCTGGTTGAATGCGACGCTTGATAGCAAGGTAAACCTTAACGATCTTAAGCACGCCCGGCGCAAGATCATCACCTTGCGTCAGCTTCTTACGCTTGTCTTCAAAACGCTCATCAAGCTCTTGCTGGCGCTCTTTAAGCTGCTCTTCGGCACGCTCGAGCTGCTTATTAAGGTCATCATTTGACATGCGAATTTTGAACCAATCGTCATGGGGAAGATCTGCCAGATAATCATCTGTAATCTTCTGACCTTTCTTAAGCTTCGGTCCACCTGCCACATCTTTACCAAGCAATGCCACCTGCAGACGCTCAAACGTTGCCGCTTCAACAATGCGGTATTCATCATTGATGTCCTTTCTAACTTTAGACAGCTGCTCTTCTTCAATAGCCACAGCCCTCTGATCTTTCTTCAAGCCATCTCGAGTGAAAACCTGAACATCGATGACGGTACCTTTAACACTGGTAGGCACACGCAGCGAGGTATCCTTCACATCCGATGCTTTTTCACCGAAGATCGCGCGCAACAGCTTCTCTTCTGGAGTTAGTTGGGTTTCGCCCTTTGGTGTCACCTTACCGACCAGAATATCGCCAGCGCCTACTTCAGCACCAATGTAAACGATGCCAGACTCATCAAGCTTGCTTAGAGCGCCTTCACCAACATTCGGAATATCCGCTGTGATTTCTTCAGAACCAAGCTTGGTATCACGAGCAACACAGGTTAGTTCTTGAATATGAATAGTGGTAAAGCGATCTTCTTTAACAACTCTTTCTGAGATTAGAATCGAGTCTTCAAAGTTATATCCATTCCACGGCATGAAAGCGATGCGCATATTCTGCCCGAGCGCCAGCTCACCCATATCGATGGATGGGCCATCTGCAAGAATGTCACCCCGAGCAATCGTGTCGCCGTCTTTAACAAGCGGTTTTTGACTAATACAGGTGTTTTGATTTGAACGGGTGTATTTAGTCAGGTTGTAGATGTCGACACCGGCTTCACCAGCATCAGTTTCATTGTCGTTAACTCGCACAATAATGCGAGCAGCATCTACGCTTTCAATCACACCGCCACGGAATGCAACAACACACACGCCCGAATCGCTGGCCACGTTGCGTTCCATTCCAGTGCCAACCAAAGGCTTCTCTGTTTTCAGCGTAGGGACTGCTTGGCGCTGCATGTTCGAACCCATCAAGGCTCGGTTAGCGTCATCGTGCTCAAGAAATGGAATCAATGCCGCAGCAACAGATACCATCTGCTGTGGCGCAACGTCCATGTAATCGATCTCTTCACGAGGCTTTAATAGAGTCTCGCCTTTGTAACGCACAGTAACTAAGTTGTCGACGAAGCCTCGCTTCTTATCAAGCGGTGCACTGGCTTGAGCAATGACGAAATCACTTTCATCGATTGCAGACAAGTAGTCTATTTCGTCAGTCACCTTGTTGTTGACGACTTTTCTGTACGGACTTTCTAGGAAGCCATAATGGTTGGTGCGCGCATAGGTTGCCAACGAGTTGATCAAACCAATGTTCGGCCCTTCAGGCGTTTCGATAGGGCAAACTCGGCCGTAGTGAGTTGGGTGCACGTCACGCACTTCGAAACCTGCGCGTTCACGAGTCAAGCCGCCCGGCCCAAGAGCCGACACACGGCGCTTGTGGGTAACTTCTGAAAGTGGATTATTCTGATCCATGAACTGCGAGAGCTGGCTTGAACCGAAAAATTCCTTGATCGCTGCCGCCACGGGCTTGGCATTAATCATGTCCTGAGGCATCAAACCTTCGGAATCGGCCATGCTCAAACGCTCTTTTACAGCGCGCTCAACACGAACCAAACCTACGCGGAATTGGTTTTCTGCCATTTCGCCAACGGAGCGAATGCGTCGGTTGCCTAAGTGATCGATATCATCAACTGCACCGAAACCATTTCGAATGGCAACCAGCGTCTTGAGCACGTCGACTATGTCGACATTGCTAAGCACGGGGGAGCCTTCAGTTTCTTGCCTACCTAGTCTTCTGTTGAACTTCATGCGGCCAACAGCAGACAAGTCATAGCGCTCAGGCGTAAAGAACAAATTAGTGAAAAGGTTTTCAGCCGATTCCTTGGTTGGCGGCTCGCCTGGACGCATCATGCGATAAATCTCGACCATCGCTTCTAGCTTAGAAGTAGTCGAGTCTATTCGTAGTGTGTCTGAAATAAATGGGCCGCAGTCCAAATCATTGGTGTAGATAGTTTCGAAACTCTTTACACCCTTTTCTACAAATTGGGCTAAAAGCTCAAGACTTAATTCTGAATTACAGGCAAATTCGACTTCACCTGTTTCCTCATTAATGATGTCTGTTGCCAATGCAGCGCCGACTAGATAATCATGAGCCACTTCTAGCTTGGTCAGCTTAGCTGTTTCCATTTGTCGAATATGACGACTAGTAATGCGGCGGCCCGCTTCGACAATTAGTTTGCCTTTCTTATCATTCACAGGGAAAGACAGCACTTCACCGCGCAGGCGCGAAGGCACCAGCTCTAGTGAGATTGTAGGCTCATCTCCTGCAGTGATATGGAATAAGTTGTTTTCATAAAACATCTCAAGAATTTCTTGAGAGCTATAGCCCAATGCGCGCATTAATACTGACGCAGGCAGTTTGCGGCGACGGTCGATCCTGACATATACCATGTCTTTCGGATCGAATTCGAAGTCTAGCCAAGAACCACGATAAGGAATCACGCGAGCTGAATATAACAGCTTGCCTGAGCTATGAGTCTTACCACGGTCGTGATCAAAGAAGACGCCTGGTGATCGATGGAGCTGTGACACAACAACACGCTCTGTACCATTAATCACAAAAGTGCCAGAGTCCGTCATTAACGGAATCTCGCCCATATAGACTTCCTGCTCTTTGATGTCCTTAATTGTTTGAACCGTTGATTCCTTATCATACAGAATCAACCTGACTTTAACTCTGAGGGAGACAGAGTAAGTTGAACCCCTTAACTGACATTCTTTAACATCAAAAACGGGTTTCCCGAGCTCGTAGCTCACATATTCAAGAACTGCTTTTCCTGAATAGCTAACAATTGGGAATACAGATTTGAATGCGGCATGTAAACCTTGATCAATACGATTCTCCACTGGAGTCCCGGATTGGGTAAACTGCCTGTAAGAATCGACTTGTATGGACAACAAGTATGGTATGTCCATTGCGCTCGGTAGCTTACCGAAATTCTTACGAATACGCTTTTTCTCTGTATACGAATAGGCCATGTTGTGTTCCTAGCGTTGTGTACTTTAGGTCTAAATAGTTGCAGACAATTCTGCTATTAGTGAATCAGTAGCAATACAAGCCCTGAAACCACTGGTCTTAGTTGTTTAACCAACTAATAAAAATTAGAACACGACTAACACCAGACGACTATTTGCATCGTCTGGTGAGAGTCGTTTTTGTAAGCTTAAGTTATTACTTAAGCTCAACAGTTGCGCCAGCTTCTTCCAACTGCTTCTTAGCTTCTTCAGCTTCAGCTTTTGGAGCAGCTTCTTTAACAGTTGCAGGGGCGCCATCAACCAAGTCTTTAGCTTCTTTAAGACCAAGACCTGTAATTGAACGAACCGCCTTAATAACGTTAACTTTCTTCTCGCCAGTAGAAACCAGAACGATATCAAAATCGTCTTTCTCTTCAGCGGCAGCAGCTTCGCCACCGGCAGCAGGAGCTGCAACGGCAACTGCAGCAGCTGCAGAAACGCCAAATTTTTCTTCCATTGCTTCAACTAGACCAACTACGTCCATTACTGACATTTCGGCAATCGCTTCTAGTACATCTTCTTTAGATAGAGCCATGACTCTTATCTCCTATTTAAAAATTATTGAATAAACGTTAATCAAAGGAATTAAGCTGCTTCTTTCTTTTGGTCTCTAACGGCAGCAACAGCGCGTGTTACTTTCGAAGGAACCTCATTAATAGTTCTTGTAAGCTTGGTGACAGGCGCCAACATAACGCTCATCAACATGGACAATGCCTGATCGTGAGTAGGCAGCTTCGCCAACACGTCGATCTGATTTGCATCCAATAACTTACCACCAACAGAAAGGGCCTTGATTTCGAATTTGCTATTTTCCTTGGCAAAATCCTTAAGCACACGCGCAGCGGCGCCAGGATCTTCTTGAGAAAAAGCCAATATCGTAGGGCCAACCAGTACTTCTCGAATGCATTCGAAATCTGTCTCAGCCACTGCCAACTTCAGCAGGGTGTTGCGAACAACACGTAGGTAGACATTATTTTCTCTTGCAGATTTTCGAAGTGCAGTCAGCTCACTGACAGTAACTCCACGATAATCCGCGAGCACTGCAGACAAAGCACTACTAGCAGCTTGATTGACTTCGGAAACTATTTGTTTCTTATCTTCCAATCGGATTGCCACTATGCAAACTCCTTATTTTTCAGCTATTACTAGCTTTTAAGACGCCCCGAAAGACGCCAACTTAGTTCGGTGATTTTAAATGCCACTGATAACAACAGCATTGGGCTTCACCATCTGCGTAGGACATTAAGAGGAGGCTAGCCAACTCACCTACGGTCTTTGACGGCCTTGCCTAAAAAGACAAAACCCCAAAGTCGAGAGAAAGGCAGCAGCTGCTGCCTCTCGAAATTTTTGTACTATGGAACGAGCGGAGAATGATCTATTAGAATGCCCGGGCCCATTGTTGAGGAAAGCACTACTTTCTTAAAGTAGACTCCCTTAGCAGAGGCTGGCTTAGCCTTTTTGAGGTCAGCCATCAGAGCTTCAAGATTCAATTTGATCGCATCACCAGCAAAGCCAACCTTACCAATACCACCATGGATGATACCGTTCTTGTCAGTTCTATATCTAACCTGACCAGCTTTTGCATTCTTAACCGCAGATTCAACATCAGGAGTCACAGTGCCGACTTTTGGGTTAGGCATAAGACCACGAGGGCCTAGAATCTGACCCAACGCACCGACGACTCGCATCGCATCTGGAGTGGCGATAACTACATCATAATCTAGATTGCCGGCCTTCATAGACTCGGCTAGATCTTCAAAACCTACTGTGTCCGCACCAGCCGCCGTTGCCTTTTCAGCATTAGCACCTTGAGCAAAAACTGCGATGCGCACGTCCTTACCAGTGCCTGAGGGCAACAAGGTTGAGCCGCGCACTACTTGGTCAGATTTACGAGGATCAACACCAAGATTGATTGATACATCAATAGATTCTTTAAATTTGGGTGAAGCAAATTGCGACAGCAAAGACACTGCATCCTCAACCGAGTATGTCTGTCCCACTACTACTTTTTCAGCAACTAGCTTTTGTTTCTTGGATAGTTTCGACATTTTATTCTACCCCCTCAACTTCAAATCCAGAACTGCGGGCGGTTCCCGCTAGAGTTCTAACTGCTGCGTCCATATCAGCCGCCGTTAGATCAGGCATTTTGACAAGCGCTACTTCTTCTAACTGAGCGCGGGTCAACTTACCTACTTTCTCAGTATTAGGTCTTGGACTGCCTTTGGCGACACCCGCTGCCTTTTTAAGCAACACTGCAGCCGGAGGTGTTTTAGTAATAAATGTGAAACTACGGTCGGCATAGACAGTAATTACCACGGGAATTGGCAGGCCAACCTCAAGACTTTGAGTCTGAGCATTGAATGCCTTACAAAATTCCATAATGTTTACACCGTGCTGACCGAGAGCCGGACCAACAGGGGGACTTGGGTTGGCTTTGCCTGCTGCAACCTGCAGCTTAATGTAAGCCAGTACTTTCTTAGCCATAGCTATAACTCCTTTGGGTGCAATCGCCTCATTAGCCTGCTTGCAAGCTTTTCAGACTCCCCGGCGAACTCATTCTGCTGCTGCAGCTTCATTCGACTTTTTAAAAACACTGCCTTCAATACAAAATATTGCAAAACAGCACCGCATATAAGATTGAGAAACTACGCCTTAACATAGTCACTCAAACGCTTAATTCTTAGCTTTTCTCTACTTGACCGAATTCTAATTCAACCGGCGTAGAACGACCGAAAATCAGGACCGCCACTCGCAGCCTGCTCTTCTCGTAGTTAACCTCTTCAACAGTGCCCGTAAAATCGTTAAATGGCCCGTCTGTCACTCGAACCATCTCGCCAGGCTCGTAGATTGTCTTGTGTGTAGGTGCGTCTTCGCTAGCTTCCATGCGCTGTAGAATTTTGTTTGCTTCAGCGTCAGTAATTGCCGCGGGGCGATCAGCGGTGCCGCCGATAAACCCTAAAACACGCGGAGTGTCCTTGACTAAGTGCCAAGTATCGTCATTCAACTCCATGTGGACTAACACGTAGCCAGGGAAAAACTTGCGTTCGCTTTTCCGCTTTTGCCCAGCTCGCATTTCTAAAACTTCTTCAGTAGGCACCAGAATTTCGTCGAATTGCTCATCCATTTTTGTGAGGGCAATTCTTTCCTGCAGGGCATGCATAACTTTCTTTTCATAGCCCGAATATGCGTGCACTACGTACCAGCGTTTTGACATGTCTATTCTCTAGCTAATTAATGACGAAACAACGCCATTCAAACCCCAATCGAGCAACCATAAGATGATTGCAACGATAAAGATCACGATTAATACCACTATAGTGGTCTGCGTGGTTTCTTGACGAGTCGGCCAAACCACTTTGCGAATTTCAATGCGGGCTTCAAGACAAAAGTTCACAAAAGCCCCGCCTTTAACGGTGAGAGATGCAACCCAACCCGCCACACCGGCCACTAGCAGCAAGCCCACTGTCCGAATTAACAGAGATTCGGCAGCAAAGTAAGAGTTTCCATAGACAGCCGCAGCAATAATTGACACTACGATTGCCCACTTCAACATATCTAGGCTGCTATTGTCTTTTTCTATTCTCTCTGCCATAACTGCTTTAATACTCTGTCTGTTAGTGAACTAACTTAGCGACTCATCAAGAGTCGCTTGCCTGCCTTTTAATGGCAGGCCAGGAGGGAATCGAACCCCCAACCTGCGGTTTTGGAGACCGCTGCTCTGCCAATTGAGCTACTGGCCTAAGCTATTTAGACAAGGTTCTCATGCGATTAGAAAACCCTTCATCAAACTTTTTCTTACTATTTCCACAAAGACGACTAAGCCGAGACACCGTTTAAGGTGTCTCGGCTCATTAAAAAGTCTCTATCTGAATTATTCGAAGATCTTGGCTACAACACCCGCACCAACGGTACGACCACCTTCACGAA
>CAYGSO010000060.1:0-5502 GCA_964352445.1 uncultured Pseudohongiella sp.
GCGAACACATTGCCATCGATATCATTAGCATGCACTTGCCAATAGTCGCCCATCAACACTGGCTCACTCACAAACTGCACACCAAGATCAGTCATGCGTTGATACTCCGCCTGAATGTCTCCCACTTCCAACGAGTATGTGTAGCCGAGTGCCGTGCTGTCTCGATTGCCTAAAGGTTCGGGTGTTTCTGGGCTGACGTATTCCCAAAACTCCATGCTTTTGGAACGCTCGGCCATTCTAAAAAAGACGACTCTAAGAGACACATCATCAATATCCGTAGCGTCATCAAAAGTTGGTCGACTCGATATATCGGCGGTTCGATAAGCATTGAAGCCCATTATTTTTGCGTAGTATTCTGTTAATCGCTCAATATCATGAGTAACAAGTGCGACCTGTGTCATCCAAACATCCAAGCCTTGCTCGATCCAATCCGGATTGCGCCGGTCTCCCCCTAGGCGATCGAAATCCAGTTGCTCTAGCTCTAGCATATTGCCTTCCGGATCATAGGCGTAAGCATAAGTCACACCTTGGCCCAACAGATCTACAGGCCCCTCGCCGCGACTAAGCATTTCGGCGCCGGCATTTTTAAATCTGTCGTACCCAGAGTTGTGTGAAGGTGATTGAAAACAAGTGTGGGTCATACCTGGGCCTATTACCGGCATTTTGCTAATTGGTGTGTCGCGATTATGACTAAACTCTGTAAGTTCCAGAAGCATATTCGGCGCCTCGAGTACGGCCACCTCATACTCAACGCCTTCGCGGCCATACAGTTTGTCTGCAGCACTGCTACCCTTCACAACCTCCCTTCGGACTACTTCAAAACCTGTTGCTTTCTGATAAAAGGCTAAGGATGTATCCAAGTCTCTCACTGACAGGGCGATATGATTCACGCCCATTAAGGTAGAGTCGGAATCACTAATTGTTGCACTCTCTTCTATTTCAAAAGCGGCGGCCCCAGCTGCAAATAAAACAGTAAATGCAGTCGCGAGCATCGGTGTCGCGTACTTGCTGAAAGCTGTGCTTCGGTTGATAAGGTTGTTAGACATTGGAGCTCCTGACAAAATAAACTGAAGGTGTTTTAGCCTAAATTCGTAATAAAATTTTTAAGCAGCCCTAACCGAGCTACTCACCATTTAGCGAATAAACCAATACAACATTTCCTGGTGCTTCGCCCCATTTTTCATAGCCAGACGTAATGAAAACTTGTCCGTTCACGATGACTGGCCCGTCGGCTTCGATTGAACCGCCTTTGGCTTCGACTCCATTGCGTGTACCGAAACTTTGCCGGGTATTGGTTTCCCAGAGTATGGCTCCGTCTTCGGTATCGAAAGCGCGCAAGATACCATCAAGCCCGCCAGCGAAAACCAGATCAGCGGTGCTGCTTACCGCTGCGGAAATGCCTGGCCAGCAAAGGAACGGGCCAGCCTCACATTTGTTGGGGAGGTCATTGCGCCACAGCACTTCTCCGGTGCTGAGACTCAACGCATGAATACCTGGGTGGCCCGGGCCCACGTTGTAAGGGTTATTGGTTGGCAAGTCTGAGACACCGACGAATAGTTTTTCGGCACTTGCGCTCATACCGTAGTGAATGCCGCCCATGGTGCCGCCACTACCAGCACGTTGTTCCCAAATAAGGGCGCCGTCATTTGCTGGATCCAAGGCGTAAACCATGCCGGACTTTTGCCCAACCAAAATAACTTCGCGTCCGTTCTCATCTCGGGTCAAAATTGGCGCAGCGCCAATATCATAGTCAGGGCCATTTTCTTCGGGACAATTGGGTGTGTTTCTTGAGCAAGCTCCGTTCCACGCATCGTCCTTGGTGAGTTGGGCGGACCACACTAGCTTTCCGGTATCAAGATCCATAGCCAACACAGCATCGCTGTAATCATTCGCCGGAGAGGAATAGTTTTCTCCGGTGCCGGCATAAACCAAGTTTCGTTCGGCATCGATTGTTGGGCTTGACCAGATCGGGGCGCCCGAAGGCCCATACTGTTGAATACCTGCTGAACTCAAAATAGTCGGCCGAGGTTCATCGGTGGTGTAGGTGCGCCACAATTCTTCGCCGGTGCTTATGCTAACGGCAACCAATGCACCACGAAATGTGCAACAGGAATAACCGACTCGGGCAGCCAGCAGAATCTCTAAGGACGAGACTGGCACAATAAGAGTATCTCCCTGTGCCACTACTGACCCCGTGATTGTTGCTTGGGGATGTTCGTGCACCTCTCTTTTCCAGTTCAGCGCTCCTGTCTGCGCATTGACGGCATAGGCACTGCCGGCAAAATCACCGAACAATAACGTTTCTGGTATACCCCGATCATCGGTATCCACATAAATGGCACCACGCACTTCGGCATCGGCACTGAAAGTCCACAACGGGCAGCCATTGGCAGTATCTAGCGCGTAAATATTACCTTCTTGGCTGCCAACAAATGTCACCTCGGGAGTGACAACCGGCTGCGAGCGTGATCGTGTTGTATTAGGCAGTGCAAACGCCCATTTGAGTGCTAACTGAGCCACATTGCTCTTATTGAGAATCGATTCGTTTGCTTGATGGCGGGTGTTGGTCGATTGACCGCCCCAGCCATTCCAAGCGACAGGCTGCGTTAACGGCGAGTTTGCGCTGCGCGTGGCCTCACAACTAAAACTTACGGTCTCGGTTCGCGATTCATCAAAACGCTCACCAGACAAGAAGTAGGCGATGTCTCTCTTCTGCTTCCGGGTCAGCGCCATGCCGGAGGTTGCCATTGACCCAGATTCGAGCGCCTCGATTATGCGCCCAGGGTTGTAAAATTCGAACGCCGCGCGCTGAGGCGCTTCTAATAACGCGCCTTCGTGACACTCAGCACAAAACAATAGATATTGCGCCTCTCCATTTGCTAGCTCCGCTGCATCTTGCGAGCCCTGTGCCAGCATTAATGAAGGAGCAGTACAAATTCCAATGGCTGCAAGAGAAAAGATTGCTTTTCTTAGTCCCATAGTCTGTTTCCTGTTCTAGTCACTGCGCTTTCTCGTTCTTTCCATAGCCACTATGTGCGCTGGACTACTATAAACGATTACCGTCTACCCGGCTTGACTGCTTAGTTTGCCACAAACCGCGACTTACTATTCGCGAGTCAGGGTCGGCAACAAATAATGAACCATATTCATTATTTATAGAAATATGCCATCGTAACTCACCAACGATGTTCATCCTAGCCACTATTTAAGCTGTTTACAAACCTATTTTTGCTAAACTCCAAGGGATATGATCGCTTAATTCACTATTGAATTACGTTCACTATTATGGCAATTTGCCAAAATATTGATACAAAATCCGGAATCCATCGCTTATGAGTGTAGTAGCCCTCGCGAGAATGCCTCGCCCCACCAAGACACAGCGAATCGACAGTATTGTAGAATCTGCCAGAAAGGTGTTTTGCGCCAGCGGTTTTGAAAAAGGCTCTATCGTAGATATTGCTAAGGATGCAGGCATAGCAGAAGGCACGATCTATCGCTACTTCGATGGCAAGCGCAGCCTACTCGATGAGGTGCTGCGACGACACTACGCCGTTTTCTTTGACAGTGTTCAACAAGCCCTGCCCAGCATAGAAGGACACAGCAATCGTTTGCGCTTTTTGATTCGACGCGCTTTGCAGTCCATATCCGAAGATCGGGGTATCTGTGGCCTTATCACTCGTGACAAGCGGCCATTCGATAACGAGCCCCCATCGTTGTCGCAAGAATTGAATCAGCAAGTGGCGGTCCTAATAGCTCAAGAGATTAAAGCCGGCATCTTAAGTGGAAGTTTTCACCCCGACACCTCGCCTAGCATCGTCTGCGATATGATAGGCGGTGGACTCGAGCTTATCGCCTATTCCTATATGAGAACAGGCAAGGCAATCGATGTAGACAAAGTAACGAATTCCATTACACGCACTTTCCTCTGCGGTATTGAAACAACTGACCCGACAACGGCTACTCTCGCGAAATTGGTCGAGCGACTGGAAAAGACGACTTCGAAGCTGGATCCGTCTTAAGTAATTTTACCGATAGGTCGCAAAGCGTGGCCTATGCAACCTGTTTTATTTTCCGAACACAAACAAAAAGGAATACATTGATGGGCCCAATACCACAAGGCGGAACAGTTGCTGTGACTGGCAGCGCGGGATTTATTGGGGGCTGGATCGTACGGCTACTCTTGGACAAAGGCTACCGCGTGCGCGCCTGCGTTCGAGATGCTGATGATCGAACGAAAACTAGCTTCCTCAGAGACATGCCAGGCTATCTTAGCGGAAGATTGACCCTCCACTCGGCCAATCTTGACGAAGCAGGATGCTTCGATGAAATTTTTAAGGGCTGCCACGGCGTTGCCCATGTGTCCCACGTTTCAACCTACACGGACACCGACTACGTGCAAAAAGTGTACGACCACATTATCAATAGTGTGAATTTATCAGGCACAGTAAGTCGCATCGTGGTGACCTCTAGTATCGCCGCCGTGATCGGCGAAACTGACATCCAAGAACTTATTCGTCGACCCGTTTGTGACGAAGACCGCTATCCGGATGAAGGTAATCCCAATCGATCGGCCGAAGGCGGCCAGGGATATTCCATGGGGAAGGTATTGCTGGAACAAACATTCTCAGATGCAGCCAGAGCGAGTGGCAATTGGGATGCTATTACCTGCTGCCCTGGCGACAATATTGGTCCTATACTCGCCTCCCATCAAAAAGAAGTAGGCCCGTGGCAGCACAATGTAGAGACAATGCTGCTGGGAGAGTATACAGAGAATGTGATAGGCGCTTATCGCAACTGGTGGACCGTAGATGTACGTGACACAGCAGAGGCCCATATTCGCATGCTTGAAAGTGACGCTGTAAAAAATGGTCAGCGCTTCATCGCATGGTCTACAGAATCGCGAGATGTTAAAGACATATGCGCTAGCATCGACCGACTGCTGCCCGAACTAGGCTTTGCAGGGGCCAACATTATCGACCCGCACCCGGAACCTATTAAGCAAAAAGAAGACATGCTCCGCGCCATTTGGGAAGGGTGTGAATTACGTAATGACCGTATTCGCAACACCCTTGGCATGGAATTCCGACCCCTTGATGCCTCGCTACGAGACTGTGTTGAGTCTCTCTTGTCCATAGGAAAAGTAAAACCCAAGCTCAAGCCGGGATTTGAATTGCGTTCGTGAATAAATAGGGTGGCAAGTTACGAACCAAGCGGGCACAATGCTAAAAACGCAATCTCTATCAATTGGTCAGGAAAATCCTCTGCCCTTATAGCAGGAGAATCTCGTTGTCTTTTCGCCCCCCTAATACCCCAAAAATTACGGTTGATGATTTACTGCCCGGCGATGTGATTCTGTCGGCTGGCGCGATAAATCCAGCTAATCCGAACAAGAAAGTACCTCCCAACCAAGCCTACATGCAGCTGCTGGATTACTTGATCAAAAAGCTCGACGGCGGTGACTATACGCACACATCGCTGTATGTGGGGAAGGTCAACGGCGTA
>CAYGSO010000060.1:5602-16261 GCA_964352445.1 uncultured Pseudohongiella sp.
CGACGGCGGTGACTATACGCACACATCGCTGTATGTGGGGAAGGTCAACGGCGTAAATCAGGTAGTTGAGGCCACGACTGAGGGGGTTAAGCTCAACCCCATCAGTGTCGATGTAGACGCCCAAGTGCTAGTAGATGCCTATCGCTACCAATCACCAGATGGGCATAAGTTGGGCGATCCAGGCTGGCCAGTTGATCCAATTCTCGAGGAGGCCCACGCATTGGTTGGAGGCCCTTACTCTTATAGCGAACTGCTGATGGGCGCAGTCATATTGCTGGAGTTGGTGAGTACGCCCCAGGGCGCGGGACAACTCATTTTGGAGCTGGCGGCTAGGCAATTTGAAGCCGAATTGACTAAATGGATAGACTCACTTGAAGGGACGACCCCGATGACCTGTGTGCAGGTCGCGACGACTTCCTACTATCAGGCTAAAGCTCAGCCGGCCAACAAATATGGTCTGCAAGTAAAAATTACTGGTGATCGCAATCCGCCGAATCCTACGCCGACGGCTGATGCCCATGAGTTCAAACAGTTACAGGGTCGACTGAAAGCCCAACTCAGCCGCATACTACCTAGCGAGGAATTCCCGACTAGAGCAGTTGGGTTAGCTCCGCCTTGGGTCATAGTCACGGCAGGATCGGACGCAGCGCCGCTTGGTACGTCAACGCCATTGGACATGGAAACCAGCCCCACTCTAAGCATAGTGGGATGCTTGTTGGACGAACGAAAATAACGAGATGTTGCTAACGACGCGACACAAACCGTTCATTCTGAAATTAGCAGAAGTGAAAGGACTCACTCCTCTACGCATCTTTGTGCTGGTGCTGCTAGCTCTAGGCCCTTTGGCCTACTATCTAAACACACCATTGTCCTCGGTAATCAACCTCGCATACTGCTCCGCTATTGCGAACTTCATTTGCACTCGTTATAAGAAGTATCTGCAACAACTGCGTGCTGAGCTTACTATACCCAATGACACGTTCGAGGAGTTTTTCTATCGACTTGACCACTTGACACTACGTGTGCAACTGATCGCCCTAGTCTTAGCACCCACCGCTTTTTTGCTGGTCAATTGGCAATCACAGGGAGTGCGCCGGCTACTGGCGGGGGAACCGCAAGCATTCGATTTCTACTATTCCCTTCTTGTCGCGATGCTAGCCTGGATTGTGATCTGCCAGTTGGTCACACTGACTTTGGTTAATATTCGGGCCTTCAGCAAGCTTAGCAAGTTCGCAAAGGTGGATCTGGTGAATACCAATTTATTGGCCCCATTTTTGATGGTTGGCGTTTCCACTTTCTGGATATTCGCCCTTAGCTACGCAATCATTCCGATCGCATTCATCCAAGATCTCGATTTGCTTCGGCCCAGCATCATGGCGATGCTGGTGACCCTGCCATTCGCTTTCCTTGTGCTCGTCATTCCTGCACTGTCAATCCGGTCACGTATTCGTCAGGTGCGTCTTGCCGAGCTGAACCGGGTAAAACAAGCCTTATTGGGCGAGCGCGAGGCTTTGCGGGAATCGCGCTTACAAGACGAAATGGATTCGGTAACCACGAGTAGCCTGCTTCAATATAGGCAATACCTGCAAACACTGAGTGATTGGCCCGCAGACGACACGGCACTGCGAAGACTCTTCGTCTATATAGTGGTGCCTATGGTGTCCTGGGCCGTCGCATTCGCATTCGAGCAGTTTGTCGAAACCTTGCTTTGAGTTCTTGCACTATTAAACCGCCACCAATGTCATAAGCGCACCCGCTCCAACTGTTGAGGGTTTGATAAAACACCGGCTATTAAGGGGCCGCAACAGCTTAACCCCGAACAAAACCCAATTTGATTTCCTGTCGCGCAGCCTAGGTTTTTGAGTAAATTCGCGGGCAAATTGGGGCGGCCTGTCCTTAAGCATCAAGGTGCTCGCCGGGCGCAATTAAATTCAGAGATTCCCGCGCTAACACAAAATCAGATAAGGGAAGCTGTTTAAGCTCGGTAACTGTAGGTTCAAATAGTAGTTTGGACATTCATTACTGCTATTTGCAATAGGCGCGAGGCAAGAGCAATATGAAGGTTACTAGATTGCCAATAACTCTATTGAGGCCTCCAACCATGTTAAAAAACATCTCGGCATTACTGATTTTCTCCTTGCTCACCCTGTTCAGCTTCACCGCCCTTGCACAAGGAGCAAATCCCTTTTTGGGCACCTGGGACATTGATTTAAGACAGTCTAATTTCGGCAGTGCCGTCGCACCAACTAACTTATCCCGGACCTATTTCGATCACGGTGATGAAACTTACACCTATATGGTGATTACTACCGCGCAGAATGGCTCTCTAAGTGGCACTACTGCTCGATATTCCTATAGTGGCGAACAATACCCCATTGCCAGCTTCAATCAGGACCAAAGAGCAACAATTTCGTACCAGAAGATCGGTGAAACGACGGTGGAATATACGGTCTATTTGAATGGTGAAGTGCAGCAAAAAGGGGCTAAGGTTGTTAGCCCAAACTATCAACAACTCAGAATTATAATTCAATTTCCAAATTCTGATCAGGAAGACCAGATTCTCGTATTCAACAGGCGCGCCCAATAGCTTAATAAATGGGGTCAGAGTAAAAATACAGTACTGTATTTTTACTCTGACCCCATTTATTTTTGAATCCCTACTCGGCAGGGTGCACGATATAAACCTGAGTAAACGTTACCTCAACCGCCCCAGATATAGCCGTATGTTCACCGGTGTCGGGATCCGGATACCCATCAGCCAATCGTTTAAGCGCAGTGTACTCCGATGCAGACGAGCTTTGACCGTAGTTTTGATGATGCATCGCCCAGTTGGTTCTGAATCGGTGGTTAAATTGTTCGACATCAACATATCCCGCCATCAGCCCCTTTGCCACCTGCGGCGATAGCTTGAGCTGAAACTGGAGGTTTTTGAAAATGTGGTAGCCATCTACCGGTCCGGGCTGTGACCAGGGGATTTTTGCCTGTGCAATTGGTTCGGTAATCAATATACCGTCTTTGATCCTACCTTTAGTCTGCTCAACAAAACTTTGGCCCCAGCGAGCATCAACCCGCTGAGTGCCACCGGCAATAAAACCCTCGCCAGTGGCGTCGGTAAAAAGCTTATCCATGCCTCGGTAAGTAGTAACGGTGACGTCATCGTCATTGACAAGATCATCCACGCCCGACAGCTCGATCATATAGCGGTTATAGCCATTGTTAATCATGAAATCGTTTTCGAAAAACCAATAGGGGCCGTCTTTGCGGTAGCCCGCAATACAACCGAGTGCGCGGTAGAGTTGGTTATCTATTCCCTCTTCACCGGCTGGATTAGTAAAATCATCGGCGCTCACTTCACCATCGAGATTCAGGCCGTGGGATACACTCCCCTGTGCTTCGTAAAAAGGTAAGGAGTCATAGATATCTGTGGGCGCTGCATTAGTATGATACTGGTAGCCCTCAATCATGAGTCTAGTCTCGGCGACTGTCAGCTCTCCGTCATCTCCCTCTGGGAACTGGTCTGCAAACAGGTCCCGCGAGCCTCGACTATTCATACCCTGAGGACACTCTGACTTCGCTTCAGTTTCATAGATCGACCAATGTCTTTCGGTTAGAACGTAACCTATTCGGCCATCTTTCTGATAGGATTGGGCGGTCGCTTCACTAGCGGCGAACAATGTGGCGGCTGAAAGCGCAAGAGTACACAGTTGCTGTGCTCTGATTACAGTCTTAATGTGTGACATGTGCAACCTCTCCCCTGAGTTCTCTGCATTCTTAACCTTGCCCTCGCTTTCATGGCTAGCGATTTTTTCAAACTCATCGCCGAAATTGGCTATTTTGAAAAACATCGCGTAAGACGAACGCTTTGTAGCCATTACGGCGACCCAGATATTCGCCGAAGCTATCGCCTCTGGTGTCACCGGGTGCTTGATCATCACCGTAGGTGTATACCGGCCTTTGATTGTAAGCCCAAACATGCAGCGCGCCCTCTTGGTCCACTGTTGCACGTCGTCCTGTGTTCGGATCAATCACCATCACGCTCCAAAGGCTACTCTCGCTCGAAGCATCGGCGCCAGCCACAACATAGGGAAAGGTCTCTCGACACACTTTCGGGTCGCCATTGCCGCAGATGGCCAGACGATATTCCTGCGCTGCGTCTGGGTGGTCGCAGGCAAGCTGAGCTGCGGAATCATCTCGACAGTTGTACAGATAAATCGTTCTGCCGCGGCTATCCGCTAGAACTTGCCCCCCAAAGGCCGCATCTTGCACAGTAAACTCAGCAGGCGGAGTCACCGCTCGTTGGGTGTAAACATTATTCCAACCGGGCACATCGCTGCCGTCGAAGCTACGACTTCTAATATCGTTGTTGTAGGTATAAAGCGGCTTTGATCTATAGGCCCATTGATTAATGCCCGAGGGATGTTTGATGATTGTCCAGTCTCCGCTATTTGTTGAAACCTGCGGTGCGCGAATGGGAGTCCAACTATTTAAACAGTCTTCAATACAATTCGAGACATTAGGTTCGTCTCCGTCCCAACTATAGACCGAATACTGATCATCATTGACCAGCAGTCGCCCGGTGCTACTGCTAAGCACATCAAATCCTGGTGGGATATCCGGCAGCGGCCCTAATGGCACACGAACGACTCCACCATCACCACCCGAACTTATTTTTGTACCGCCCAGTACGTCCCCCGCCCTCTCATCTAGGTGGGAGGTATACAAAGGAAAACCATCATAGGCCCACTGTTTAGAGCCATCGCCACGCTCGGTAAGACTCCATTTGCCCACCTCTACCGCATCATCGGTTGCTAGCACCGGTGGCCAAACTTGCGCACAGCTCACGCCTTGCTCGGCATAGGGCAGAACCAAACCGGCCGGGTAAGGACTCATAAACCCTACCTCAGTGCGAAGCATCTCGTCGGTGCAATTGGACGGGCCGTCCTTTCTGTCACCAATTGAGCCGTTACGCAGTGCGATAAGAGGCCATGTATACAAAGTGCGCCCGCTAGCATCAGCATAAACAGGACCCTCCAAGGCGGTCGGCACTACCTGAATGCCCGGCGGCACCTCCTCTTCAATGTAGGACTCGATTTCACCACTGGTCGCTGGCTGCCAATACATTGACTCGCTTGGTCTGTCGGCGGCCACACCTGTGGTGACCATCATAGACAACGTCGCGGCAACAAAAACCACAACCTGAAAATTGGTTAAGTGCAAAATGGTGAGTTTCATAAAATGCTTACTAATCCCGACTTAGACCAACACATCACTTATCACTTCAGAGGACTCATTGCTTAATGTTCCCCACGATGGCGTGTCCACTCCCATGAGCCTGAGAGCGGTGTAACCCACCTGAGCGACCGAGCCACCCTTCAAATCGATATGGTTACCTGTGCTGACCTTACCGCCCGCGCTGCCTGCCAAGAATACCGACATACCATCAACGGAATGGGTGCGAGCATAACCCACGTCTGTCGTACCAAGAATCAGTACATTATCGAGCAGTGTCCCGTCTCCTTCGGGAACATTTTTAAATACCTTCACGAAATCCACCCAAGACTCCATTGCACGCCGAGTGAAATAGGACGCGTTCTCTTGATAACCAAGCTCCTCGTGAACGGGCTCTTCGTGTGTGCAGGTATGATGGGGCTTGTCATAGCCCGGTCTGATAGTGGACGCAAACGCTGCCGAATAGGTCATGTTGAAAACACGGGTTTGATCGCAGGCAACGGCCATCGCCATCAGCTCACTCATCATTTGATGGCGAAGCTTAACCGACTCTGTTGACTGATCCATGGCCACATCAACCGGCGCCTCACCCGGAGGCAGGCAACTCGCAATCGGCTCGGGCTTGGTGAGGCGCTGCTCAAACTGACGCTCCAACTGACGCAAACCCGTAAAATACTGATCGAGCCGCTCTCGGTCCGCAGTGCCCACCGTCTGCATCAGTGAGCGTTCTTGATCCAATATTCCAGATAGAACGCTGCGACGAGCGATCACTTGGGGATCCTTCTCGAATTCGTCGGCATTGGGATTCTGGAAATCGATCCCAAACAAACGTTTGTAAAATGCTAAGGGCGACCATTCGGGGGCGTTAGGGGTCGCCGCGTTGTAGTAACTGTAGGTGTCTCGGGCATCGGCAGTTGCCGTGGCGGTAAGGTTGTTAAAACGCGTGGCATTACCAATCTGCTTGGCAATTGTGAGATCGATGGTTTCTGAAGGCCCAGTTCCAGCCCCAGGTGCAATGCCCGTTCTAGAAACCACCCAGCCCGTGTAATGGTTTCGGTTCGGGGAAGCGTCCGGAAAAGCGTTTCCGTTTGTGAACAGATTTACGTCTGCTTGGATGGGTGCCCAAGAGGAGAGTTCTTCGGGCAAGTCGTAATTTCGCCCTGTGCTCTGGGGTACGAACAGCTTTCCCGTACCGCCAAGGCCGTAACCCCACGTTCCGAAACGCACGGGCATCGGTGCACCCGAAGCCATTGCAGTGCCATTAGCGTTCAGAAAGTAGTCAAGAAAAGGCAGCGCTACAGTCACTCCCACACCTTTCACCATTCCTTTCAGTACGCGTCTTCTATCCCACTTACTCACAACGCTTCTCCTGCCTCTTTCTTAATTCACCAATTTGATTCATTAACGGTGTCGGAGTAAAAATACATGTCTGTATTTTTACTCCGACACCTTTTGTCTTATGCGCCCGGGTCGCTTTTGATCAGCGAGAATGCCTTGCTTAGTGCAATAGTGCGCAACAAGGTTTGCAGCCGATATCCGTTGGCGGCAAACTCTTCATTAAAATAGTTCAGTGTGGGGCGGGCATCGTTTTCGGGCGGCCCGCCAGTGGCGTAGCTGAAAACACGCCGCACCAGACATTGAGGCAATGCCGGATTCTGACTCAGCGCTTCACCCAAGCCAATGGCGCCGTCAAACTCAAAACCATCAAGCCCTCCGGTGGCATCTATTGTGACCCCATTTTCCGTCAGTCGGAAACTGCCCGCACCATCAAATTGTTCTAACGATAAACCAATAGGGTCTGTAATCCTATGGCAGCCAGCGCAAGAAGGTGTTTCGAGATGTGCTGCGACGCGCATACGCTGGGTTGGGTAGTGGGCATCAGGGTTGGAGACCACAGAAAAATCTATCCCCGGAGGTGGTTCGGGGACCGTTTGACAAAGCAACCTCTCACGCAGTGCCATGCCTCGTAGCGTCACGGAACTACGCCCTGGGTGGGAAGTAAGTGCCAGGAAGCTCACCTGCGTAAGCAAACCCGCGCGCGGGCTGTCGTCTGCAAAGGTGTAAGGGGCCCAACCCGGTTGGGCGGGCACACCATAAAGAATGGCCAAGGCTGGTGACATAAAAGTAGAGCGTGACGTAAACAGATCACGATAATCCTTACTCTGATTAATCGTGTGATCGATGATTGTGCGCAGTGTTTGCTCCCGCGCGTCCTGCGCCGTCACACTGGTGAACTCTGGGTAAATTGTAGGGTCTTTAGTCAGGGTCTTAAACTCGTCAAAAGCTAGCATGTCATCAAAAAAGGCCCGCATCCCGTCGACCAAGCGCGGACTTGCTAACATTCGATCGACGGCCCGCTCAACACCTCCTGGGGATTGCAGGTCACCACTTTCTGCCGCTGCCAGCAATTCATCATCTGGACTTGCATTCCAAAGGAAAAAGCTTAGCCGTGAGGCCAGAGAATAGCCGTCGAGGCGCATTTGCGAGGGGTTATCCGGGTCGGGCTCGGTGCTTTCTATAATGAAAAGCACTTCGGGATGTAGCAACAACCCTTCCAGCACAACTTGAAGGCCAGCGTAAAAACCATCCAACACCTCGTCCTGGGACTCCTCGCCATCCAATTCCAAGGCAGCGGCACTGGCATACTCAACGTAGGACGCTATTTCGTCATCAGTCAGCGCGCGCCTGAATAATAGTCGGCCTACCTTCGATACAAACTCCGTAGCACAAGCAGAATCTGGCCCGTTAATCGATTCCGGACGGCACGCAACAAGGTGTCCGCGATTCTCAACATTCATGACCTGCTTGGCCACGCTAGAAGCGACACTCTGGATAGTCTGCACTTGCCCACCACTAACACCGGCGGTGGCCAAACTATTGGCGAGCAGCCCCTCATTGCGCGCTACCGGCGCGAATTGCACTTGTGCGTCAATGCCAGGACCAAAAATGTAGGACAAGGAATTACTATATTGCTCCGCCGTAATTAGCTTAGTTAGCGCCGGAGTTCCTGTGCTTTCTGGTTCAGGATCAGGTGGCGAGCAGGCAACAAGTGCACAGAAAGACAAACAACCCATAGCAAACACTCGATACGCGCAGCCAGAGCTGCTTCTATTTTCCTTTTTCTTAATTTTTTGTATCGAACGTCCCATAACCACACTCATTTCGTTAAATTCTCGCCCGCGATCAGCGCTGCTGCGCGACCTGTTCCGGAGTGACTGCGCTTGCCTCATGTCCCCAAGTCCCGCGTATAAAACTCAGCACTGCTGCGACCTGTTCATCATCCAATAAATTGTCAAAAGGCTCCATACGAATCCATGTTCTGGACGCCCATTCATCCGATGGAGAAACATGAGGGGTTTGAGCCCCATATAAGGTTATATTAATCAGTGAGGCCGGATCCACGTCCAAAACCACAGGACTTCCAATCAACGGAGGGCCCTGCTCAGGCGAGCCTTCGCCTGTTGGTAGGTGGCAGCTGCCACAGTGAATATCATACTGCACAGAGCCTGCCCGCAAGACCTCCGCAGTAGCGGGCTCACCGCTGCTCTGGGCATTAGCCGGCAAGCTCTTCAAGTACACAGCCATCGCGCGCACGTCTTCCCTCGACAGATGCCGAGTGCTATTCAGCACCACTTCGTTCATAGGCCCGAATACGCCAGCGCGATGACTAACGCCGAGTTTCAGATAATCCGCAACATCGTCTACAGTCCACATCGCCAAGCCAACATCTGCCGATGTAAGGTTAGGCGCTGACCAAGCCGATAGTTTTCCTTCAACACGAGTCATGTAGGTTCCACCGGTCATGGCAAGACTAGTATCGTTTGCGCCGGCGAAATTCCGCGGCGTATGACACATACTGCAGTGTCCCAGTCCTTCAACCAAATAGGCGCCGCGGTTCCACTGGGCCGATTGCTCCGGCTGCGGTTCGAAGAGGCTGTCATCAAAGTACATCCATTTCCAGAACCCCAAGGTCCAGCGCTGGCTGTAGGGAAAGCTAAGATCATTCTCCGGCGGTGTAAACTTCACCGGTGCAATAGTTTTAAGGTAGGCGTAAATAGCTGCGACATCCTCGTCACTGATTTTGGCAAACGAGGTATAGGGGAAAACGGGATATAAATGCGTGCCGTCTGGTGCTTCGCCTAATCTCACGGCATTGGCAAAATCTTCAAGGCTCCACAGACCAATGCCCGTCTCTGGGTCGGAAGTAATGTTTGTTGAATAGATCGTTCCAAAAGGCGTTTCAAACGCAAGTCCACCGGCAAAGGGACTATCGTCGGCATTAGTGTGACAGCTCAGACAGTTACCCGCCGCTGCCAGATATTCACCTCTTTGCTCCAATTCGGATAATTCCACCTCGGACAAGCTAGCCGCTCTGGCGGGGCTGGATACACTCGCTACATGAGCAGTAACTCCCATTACGAGAGCCACGTAAAAGAAAATGCGAAATCTGCTTTTCCCTGCGCGTTGGCTTGGCCCGCTGCGTCTGAACTGAAACATCATTTTTCTAAGCTCTGAGTTGACTAATCACTATCTACAATACTCCACGAGGCATCAAGCTAGCGACCGGCTGCCACCCTGCCTAATCGGATAACATCATTCGCCGTAGGGCCGTACACTAACAAGCCAAGAAAGCCTTGGTCTACACGGCTCGCTACCGACTCCGTGCTAGCAGTGATCATATCGGCCATTCCCACACGCTGACTGTGAGCCAGAACCTCAAGATTCATTTCCTCGGCGGCCTCTCGGTCGCCACCTAAGGCATTAGTCAGACTGCCGATTCCGCAGGCCAACGCGCTGTAGTTTGGAATATTTGCGATCTCCTCAAGCTCGGCAAAGACATCGGGGGTTTCGAGCATGAGCATAACAATGATGTCGCCTTCTGGGTTAGCGGGGGACCATACGTTGACGTCGTCGAAAAAGGATACCGCCATGCGCGCCTCCTCAAAACTGCGCACATGGGGGAACACCACACCATCTGCGCCCATAGCAAGTAGCTCTTTGACTCGCTGACGCGAAGTTTCTTCGCCTGCCTCAGACAGAGGCGGGATACGCACGAGTAGCTCCATCGCAGTGCCTTCAGTACCACTTCGTAGTCCCTGGGCTAAGTCAAGGGCCGAACTGATATTGTAGTCTTGCTCGAGATTTAGAAAGGCATAGTCCAACAAAGGGTTCGCGGCAAGTTCGCGGCCAGTCTCAACAGTAAAAGGTACGCCTGTGACATATTGACCAAATGCTGTTTTACCAGCCTTCCATAGCTCGAGCATACCCGCTGGGGAATTAGTTGCATTGGTTTGTGCTTCAATAATGAGGCGATCTGAAACTTGAAATCCTCCGGCCAATAGAATGAGAACGAAGGCAACGTAAACTGACTTAATTTTTTTTATATCCATCAACATTTCCGTCAACAGGTTGAATTTCTCGAACAACTTG
>CAYGSO010000061.1:0-16161 GCA_964352445.1 uncultured Pseudohongiella sp.
TAGGGCAGGGCGAAGGCGAGTAGTTCTGGGCTGTGGAGTCGATCGCCGATGGCGACGACGATGAACTGCTTGCCGCTGTGGAGATAGCTGATGGGGGCGCCGGTGGTGCCGGCGTCTAGTTGGATTTCCCATTCTATTGCGCCGCTGGTTTTGTTGTAGGCGCGAAACATTGGGCCGCCGCTGTTGGTTGCGGTTTCTACTGGCATATTAGCGGGGATTCTGCCGCCGGGGCGCTGATTGGTTTGGCCTTCACCGAGAAACAGCAGGGTCTTGGTGAGCAGAGGAGACGGGCGTCCTGGGACCCCTAGTTTGTCAATATTTAAATGGGCTATTGCCGGGTTGTCCACCGGACCAACGCCGTTGGGCACCATCCATTTGTGTTCGCCGGTGTTCATGTCGATGGCGGTGATGCGGCCATAGGGCGGTTTGAACAATGGCAGGCCTTGGGGGCCGGCAATCCAGCTGCGGGAGCCTTTCATGTAGAGCAGGTCGGTTTCACTGGGGTCTCCAGGCACTAGGTCGGCGACGAAGGCGGAGGTGATGGATGGGATGTAGAGTATTTTGGTTTCTGGGTCGAACGCCGCGCCTTGGACATCGGCGCCGCCTTGGGAGCCCGGCAATTGAATGGTGCCTTTGGTGCCGGTTTCGCTGCGGATGGATGGGGGTGTAAACAGCGGGCCTAAGACGTAGTTGCTGACGATCTCAATGGCCTCGGCCCTGAGCTGCGGGGTAAAGTCTATGAGGTTGTCGATGGTGGCACCTTGTCTGTCGAAAGGGGCTGGTTTTGTGGGTATGGGCTGGGTGGGTGAGGTGACCTCGCCCGGGACTGTGGACTGCGGTACGGGGGTTTCGACTATATCCCATACCGGTTGGCCAGTTTCTCTGTCGAGGACATAGGCAAAAGCCTGCTTGGTGATTTGAGTAAGGGCTTTGATTGGCTGGCCGTCGACAGTGATGTCCATGAGAATAGGTGCGGCGGGGGGATCATAGTCCCATAGGCCATGGTGAACGGTCTGGTAGTGCCAAACTCGGTTGCCGGTGGCAGCATCGACGGCAACGATGCTTTGGCTGAATAAATTATCGCCAATGCGGTGGCCGCCATACATATCGTTAGTGGACGATGAAATGGGCATGTAAACCAAGCCTAGTTCTTCGTCGGCGCTGAATAGGGCCCATACTGGGGAGTGGCCGGTATAGGACCACGATCTGTCCTGCCAGGTATCGGTTCCAAACTGGCCTTGTTGTGGAATGGTGTTGTAGGTCCAGCGCAGCTCTCCGCTGTGCACGTCAAATGCGTGGACGTCACCGCGGTAGGCCTGGCGGCTATCGAAATTATCAGACATGGCTTGGCCAATAACTACTACGTCTCCAACCACCATAGGGACGCCGCCCCAACGAAAGCGTTCAAACTCTTCGGGCATTAGCTGTAAGTCGACACGGCCATTGCTACCGAAATCCATTAGGGCTTGGCCGCTAGCTGCATCCAGAGCATAGAGGAAGGTGCCTCTTTGCACGAATATTCTAGCGCCGCTGTCATCGCTGAAATAGGCGGCGCCTCTAGTGGTTGCGCCAGGCAGGCCGTCTAGGCCGCCGGGTGGGTCTTGGGCCCACAGGGTTTCTCCTGTGCTGGGGTCGAATGCTTCGATTAAGCCTACCCCGTTAGGGATGTAGCCAATGCCATTTTTAATGATGGGCGCGGCCACCCAATTGCTTGTATAGCGCTGCTGGGGATTAAGCTGTGTATAGACGTCATCTAGGGCTGGACGCCGCCAAGCTAGCTGCAGATCTTGCACGTTGGTGCGGTCTATTTGGCCCAGAGCAGTGTATTTGGTGCTACCGTTGTCAGCGCCGTAGGCCTGCCATTCGCCGTCGATAGCGCCTTGCTGAGCTAGGCTCGCTGGTATGGAGAAAAGGAATACGTTGAGTATTTTAGTAAGGTGCTTGGTTAAATCTCCGGTCGTCGTTAGCGCTCTATGCATCACAGACTCCTGCTTATTTTAATTTTTATTAACTTGATTCTATAGAAAAAGAGGGTGAGAACAACCTCCTTTTTCACGGCTTGAATCGCCTTGCCGGGCTGGGGTGATTAAAGCGAGAAGATTGTGCTGGGTAGGGAAGCAGCACAGCTTGAATAGCCTAGGGTGTGCTGCCGACCAATTGGTTGCGCAGCTCGGGGTAGCTGCTTTGTTCGGAGAGCCAAATTGCTAGAAACTCGCGGGTGAAGTCGGCACTGTTAATGGCGCCGATAAACTCATCGTTAAAGTAGAACTCGCTGGTTAAGGAGCGATCCACTTTTAGGATAAGTCGGTCGCCTTTTTTTACGCTGGGAAAAATATCGCGAAGCTGCGCCAACCAGCGCTCGCTTGCATCACTGTAAAGAGACTGCTTTTGCCATTCTTCTCGGGTGTAGTCGATGAAGGCTTTCTTTGAAATATTGCGTCGATATTCGATTTCCAACGCTAGCCCAGGCTCTATACCTTCGAAGTCTCCGCTTGCGGAATAGAGCGTGCTGTCATAAATATTCCACAAGAACACCCGCAGTTTGGCTGAGCCTATTTTGTCGAGATCTCGAATGGGATCGGCAGCCACCGGAAAAGCCAGTAAGAAACACACTGCAAAAGTGCTAAGCCGTAACATTGCTAATGCCTCGGATGGTTGGTGAAAAAGTCTCGTTAAAGGCAAGCCGCACCGGCAGCAAAATGGCCCTATGGGAAGCTGATGCTCGGTAGATCTCTTTGATAGGGGCAGCACCGAGTTTTTTCTCCGCGCCATCGCCATGGCCAAGGCGATGGTTGGCAAGAAATGCGATGGTGCCTACGCCCGCAGTTATGCATCTGCTTATGCCAGGAATTGATAATGACAGGGACAGTGGAGCGATGAATCCTGGCCAAAACAAATTGAACCTAGCTGGTTTTAGGGGTTTTGATCTAACTGTGTTGACTAGTAAAGATTCCATGTTTCCCACACGCCTGCTGAGTGCTGACAATTGTGATAGAGACGTTAGTATCGATGAGGCGCTTTGCTAGCGAGCAGTTGAACTGCGCTAATGCGTTTTTCTAGAAAGCCACCTTCGCAGTAGCCTAGGTAGTAGAGCCACAAGTTTTTGAAGCGATGATCGTAGCCCAATTCCAGCAGCTGAGTTTGTTTTTGAAGAAAACTCAGCTGCCAGTGGGCGAGTGTCTGTGCGTAGTCTTGGCCGATATCAAGAACGTCACGAATGACTAGGTCAGTTTTGCTGGCCATTATTTTCGACATTAAAGCCATGGAAGGTAAAAAGCCGCCCGGAAAGATATGCTTTTGAATGAAATCTTCGCTGCGGCTATAGTCTCTAAAACGCTGATCGGCGATGGTGATTGCTTGCAGCATTAGCAGGCCGTTGGGTTTTAACAAACCGTTTAGCTTCGCAAAAAATCCGGGTAAGTATTTCTCACCTACAGCTTCTATCATTTCCACCGACACTATCTTATCGAATTCGCCGCTGAGCAGTCGGTAATCTTGGTTCAGCAATGTAATTTTATCGTCCAGGCCTTGCTCTTCTATGCGCTCTTGGGCGAATGCAAACTGGGCATCGGAGATGGTAGTGGTTGTTACCCTGCAGCCATAGCGAGAGGCTGCGAAAATGGCTAGGCCGCCCCAGCCAGAGCCAACCTCCAATAAGTGATCTTTTTCAGTGAGGTTCAACTGCTCACACAGCCTGATCATTTTGTTTTCTTGGGCTTGGGTGAGATTCTCTTGTTCGTGATTATAGATGGCTGAGGAATATTGCATCTTGGGATCCAGGAATGCTTGGTAAAGATCATTGCCTAAATCATAGTGGGCCAAAATGTTCTTTTTGGCCCGCGCGGTGGTGTTAAGTCTACGTAGCACTCTTAACACGCTGAACGGTTTTAGCAGCCAGCCGAAGCGGCTGCTCCAGTAATCCATCATCCCTAGGTTGCGAGCGAAGAACCGCGTAACCTGAGTGATATCCGGTGAGGTCCACCAGCCGTCGACAAAGGCTTCGCCAGCGGCGGTGTTGCCGCCTAAAAGCGCTCGGCCATAGACCCGGCAGTCAAGCACTTCGGCTTCGGCTTGGAGTGGGGCGTTGCGATTGCCTACTTCGGCTATCACTCGGCCATTCTCTTTCAGTATGAAATGCCCTTCTGTGGCATGGCTTAAAACTTTGATAAGCAGCTGTCGCAGCACTGCCGCCGTTTTTGATTCTGTTACTGCGCTACGTTCTTTGCCAGTGGCCAGCGCTGTATTCTTTTGATTCATAAAGTACCTTCTTTAGTTTTGATCTTGTTTTTACTCGGGTGCGAATATAAGGGCGCTTTTTTAAAAAACAGTTTCAATGCTTGCCAGTAAATACCTAGGGCGATGCTAAAGGTTTGCATCGGTGTGTAAAATAATACGCGGCTCAATTCCGTTTGGTTTAGCGGGGTTCTATTTAGACTCAGAGTGGCATCGAATACTTTTTCGGTTGCTGTGAGCTGGTCATGGGCTTGGATATGCACCAGACATTTTTCTTGATCTCCTGAAGGCGGGATAATCCGCCAATGGTAGTTTTGTGACATGGGGTTGAACGGCGACACATGAAACTCTTTTTTATGGGGCTGGACATCGTCTAGATCCAGCAAATAATAGTGTTTCTCGTGCCATGGGGTGTTGCTGACTTCGGCCAACATATACTTGAATTTGCCGTCACATTTTAGGTAGTAAAGATTAAGCGGACTGAAATAGAAACCGAAGTAGCGAAGGTGTACTAGCATGTAAACCTCGCCCTCAACAGTGGGCTGCTGATCATCGAGCTTTTCGGCAATTTTGGTTTTTACAGCCTCTTCAATTGACTGGGCGCTAGTGCCAATGTAATCGTCTCGGCGCAACCTTGCCCAACTCATTCTGCCGCTGCCAAGCTGCCAGAAAGACTTAAGCACAAGGGGTATTTCATCCACCTTTAACAGCAGCATGAAGATCCTGTTGTGAAATTCGTGTTTGAGAGGGCTGAACCGGCGATGACGCACAAAGCCTCTATAGATTGCGCTTTCTAACTCATTGCCCACGGGCTTCATAGACTCTCGCCAAAGCGCTCGCAGACATCTAGCGCGCTGCGAACGCCGTCCTCGTGAAAACCGCTATACCAGTAAGCGCCGCAGTAGTGGATGCGCTGGGTCCCACAAATTTCACCGCGGCGACTCTGGGCGATAATGGATTCTTGAGAGTAGACCGGATGATCATAGCGGAACTGTTGCAGTATCTTTTCCGGGTCTATTTTATGTGTCGCATTTAGGGTAACTAGAAACGGCCGTGTGCTGTGAATTCCCTGCAGAATATTCATGCAATAAGTGACTATAGGCGCCTCATTTAAGTGAGACTGGCCGGCGAGGAAATTCCAACTGGCCCACGCCAGGGATTTCTTCGGCATGATGCTGGCGTCCATATGCAGAGTCACGTCGTTGGCTTGATAACCTATGGCGCCAAGTATCTGGGTTTCCTGGGGTGATGGGTCACTGTGCATTGCCAGAGCCTGATCGCTGTGGCAGGCCAGTATGACCTCATCAAAATGCTGCACTGAGCCGGTGACCTCTAGCTCAACCCCAGACTCGGTGCGGGTAACTCGGCTGACTGGGCTATTGAGCTTTATGCGCTGAGCAAAACCGGCGGGCATGGATTCGATGATAGGTTTGATATAAGAGGATGAGCCTTCGCTCAATACATACCACTGGGGCCTGTTTTTGATATCTAACAAGCCGTGATTAAGAAAAAAGCGCAGAAAAAATGCCAGGGGAAACGCACCTGCCTGGCTAAGGCTGCAAGACCAAATAGCGGCGACCATGGGCAGCAAGTAATTTTCTTTAAACTCCTTGCTATAAGCCTGCTGGGCAACAAATTCATCAAGGGTGATTTTATCCACCTGACCGGATTCAAGCGCTGCCTTACTTGCTGTGTTGAAGCGCAAGATGTCTTTTATCAAGCGATGAAATGACGGGCGAAACAAATTCAGGCGCTGGGCAAACAGGGTATTTAAATTGTGGCCGTTGTATTCGAGTTTCAGACTTGGGTTGCGCACGCTGAAACTCATTTCCGTGGGTTTGATTGCTACCTTCAGCTTCGCCATTAATTTGAGGAAGTTTGGGTAATTACGATCGTTGCAAACAATGAAACCGGTGTCGATCATAAACGACTCCCCGTCCACAGTCACAGGCACTGTGTGGGTGTGGCCGCCAATGTAGTCGTTGGCCTCAAACAGGGTTATGTCGTGGTTTTTACCGAGCAGGTGCGCGCAGGTCAGTCCAGAAATACCGCTGCCAATAATTGCAATCTTACGTGAGGTCATAGCTGCGGATTCCGAATACAACTTAATGCTTGGCTAGGGTTTTCGACAGCAGAAACCGTTGCCATGCATTGGGTAACAGGCTTATTGCTTTTAGAAGCAGGGTAAATGCCACGGGAAAGTGGATTTCGCTGCGGCGCTTTTCCAAACCTCGGCGAATTTTACGAGAGGCGAAATGAACATCGACCTTCATTGGCATGGGGAAATCATTGACATCCGTTAGCGGTGTTTCAACAAAGCCAGGCGCGATATAGCTCACCGTGATCGGCACAGATTGTAAACTAATCGCGAGAGTTTTAGCCATGTACTCGGCTGCCGCCTTGGAAGCGCCATAGGCTTCTGCACGAGGCAGTGGCAGGTAGCTTGAACTGCTTCCCATTAAGGCTAGTTGCCCGCCCGGCTTGATTCGGGGGATGAGGCACTCGAGGCAATTGGCCATACCGATCAGGTTAATTCGAATAACCCGTTCAAACAGTTCAGCGTCGAACTTGGCTGCGTCAATGTATTCGCAGGTGCCGGCGTTGAGTATGACTAGGTCCAGCGCTTGCAGCGGTTCTAGCGCCTGACGGCACTCAGCTAGGTTTTGGATGTCAAAAATGATAGGTATGGCGAGCTTTGGCTGAGTGCTGCACAGATCGGCTAAGGCAGATTTATTTCGACCGCAGCAGTAGACGGTAGCGCCTTGGGACAAGTAGTCACGGGCAAGCTGCAGGCCAATACCAGAACTGCTTCCGGTAATGAGTACGTTCATTGACCGAGACGTAACCTAATCTTTCTGATGACCCGGCCAAGCAACGGCAAGTTCTCGTAGACCATGGCACCCATATCGAAGTAATCACGGTGATAGTAGATTTTGCCATTTCGTGTCTTAAGGAAGCTTGATCCGTCAACGCGTATGGTGTTACCACCGTTTAAACGCCGGTGGTTCAAAAACATCGTCCAGGTCATGAATATGTCATTGTCACTGGTGAGCGTTTGGTGGAACTTGAAGTCACAGTTTTCCATGTTTTGAAACATGTTGACAAAGTAGGTCATCAAACCTGCTTTGCCTTGGATGCCGTGGGAGGGATCCTCGAAGTAGATGTCATCGGCATATAAAGGCTCGATCAGGGCAAAATCTCCTGACCCCAAGGACTGGTAGGCCTCGATAACGCTCTCGGTGAGGAATTCCGCGCTGGTTTTGGTCAATCCAGTTTTTATATTGGTTACTGTGCTCATTTTCGCAGGAAGCCTGTTGAATAAGGTATGATCTCTAAACGGCTTCTGGTAATGTTTGGATCACCAATAAAACAGTTAAATGAATAGTGATCCGCCCCCCCACGCAGTGCCGTATTAGCGCAGTATGTATGAATTATCTCCTACAATGTGCAGTTTCGGTGTCGGGTCTCTAGCAAGTAAGGAAACCCGCGCCATTACTAGTGAAGCTCAGCCGCTACCGAAAACCGATCCAAACAGTGATGAATCGCTGCTTATTGCTGTGGGCAATTGCCAAGACACCGCCGCTTTCAACAGCCTGTTCCAACGCTTTGCGAAGAAAATATTCGCCATGGGTATGAAATTGACCCGAAATGAGCAGTTGGCACAAGACTTGGTGCAAGAGGCCATGCTTATGGTCTGGCAGAAAGCACCTTTATATGACTTGGATCGGGGTAATGCGCAAAGCTGGATTTTCACCCTCACTCGCAATCGCTGTTTTGACATGCTACGAAAGATAAAGCGTCAGCCCAGCTGCATTAGTGCTGATGATATTTGGCCCACTGATGGCGAAGCCGACTCGGTGTTTGTCCATGAAGAACAAGGCTCCCTGCAAGTTGAGATAGCCCAAATTGAACGGTACTATTCCCACCTGCCGGAATCCCAGCAGGCGGTAGTAGAACAAATTTTTATATTCGACAGAACCCACGAAGAGGCCGCTGCGGCTTTACAGATTCCCTTGGGAACATTAAAGTCTCGGCTACGCTTAGGCGTGGGTAAACTACGACAGTTGATTGGAATCACAACATGACCTACACCACTAACTTCCACCCTGCGCAGGATCTACTCAGCGCATTCGCCCAAGGCGAGCTGTCCGCGGGCATGAGTGTCGCGTTGTCGGCCCATATTGAGCTATGCGATATCTGCCGCAACAAAACCAGCGAAATGGAATCCAATGCGATTCTGTCTTGGCTGCAAATTCCGGAAGAGGCTCCTGAATCCGATTTTTCGGCGATGATATCTTCCATAATAAGCCAGCCTCAGACATCCCAAGAACCAAACCGAGATGATTACGCGGTGCGTGAAATGCACATGCTTAATCACAGTGTGATGTTACCCCGGGTTTTGGCAAAAGCAGCGTCAGAGGGTTTGGTATGGAAGAAGCTGGCCGGCGGTATTAACCAAGCGTTAGTCAAGCTAGATGATGAAACTCAGTGTGAATTTATTTACATGACCCCCGGTAGCCAAGTCCCTGTGCATAAACACCAGGGTAGTGAAGTCACTTTGGTCCTGGACGGCAGTTTCTCAGATGAGTTGGGCCACTACAGGGCTTCGGACTTTGTAGTGAGGACTAAAGAACACATGCATAGACCAGCGAGCGACGAAGGCTGCTTATGCTTCTCGGTACTAGACAGTCCGCTGACATTCACTAAGGGACTGGCAAGGCTTATGAACCCATTCTTAGAGTACAAGTTCAGAAGGTCTGTATCTCAGCAAGCCTAGTGGTTCGGCATGGCCTTCGCGGTGTCCTGCTGTTCAAGCCGCCGCGAAGGGCAAATTCTCAGCAAAGCTGCACGACAGTCGATGCCCCTTTTACCGATCTCCTTATTAAACCCCACTGCTGCAAAACACTGGGGTTTAATAGCGCTAGGTCGTGATGACATGTTCACTGAAACAATGTCATCGCAACAATTTCCTTGCAGCTAACCCGCTGCCACTTAACCTTCACTACCAACCTTCGATAAGTCAACTACACTGCAATCATGGACATGGCAACTGGGTTTTCATGCCAAGCCCTGCGAGGCGACAAATCTCCTAGTCGATGCTGCTATGGGGTTTGATCGCCTCGATGCGCTAAATTTCTTTTCGATGCCGTTAAGGGCGTCACTTCATTGCTGTCGCATCTATATTCATGGCGATTGAGATTCTTTCTCGTTTGCCTAGATAGCGGCGCACCCCGTGTTTTAGCCAAGCTGGAAACACAATAAGATTGCCCCTTAGCAGGTTGAACTCAGTCTCGTATTGCTGGGGCTGTCCGTTGGCTCCCAACAGGCGAAACCCTGGGTTGTGCATGGCGGCCATGGGGAATCGAGGGTCTTCAATATAAAAAGTACCACCGACGTCTGCTGCCTGTTTCGGGTCTTCGCCCAAATCAAGATACAGCACTGCTGCCCACAGGTTGCCCGGATGGGCATGGGCTTGATTGAGCCCGCCATGAGGAGTGACGTTGGCCCACATTTTTGCAGTCCAATGGAAATTATCCACATGGCGGTCATTAAAATGGGAGACTCGTTTGCAGACTTTAATAGCGGTGTCAGCGAGTTTTCTAGCAGCAGAACCACCCCACTGCAACATGTCGGTATCTGAATGCCAGCCGCCGACATTGGAGCGATCAAGCCCTTTTGAGCTAGCCATGTTGTGCCGTATGGCGGACTCTAAATCTGCCAGCAACTGTTCCGCGTCAGTGAGTCGCGCATACACCACGGGCGATTCAAAAAAGCCCAGATGGGAAGCTTCAACTTTTAAGGGTGGGAGCGTGTCATAGTCTTGCATAGTGGCTGTCATATTAATGAAGGATTATTGCAGTAGAGTGACTACCGCGTTAAGTCTAAAAGTGGCAGCCACCGAAATTGCTAAGCAGCTAAGTGCAATTGTCACAAAACTGCAAAATATCGGTAGCATAAATGCAACATCCCGACCCTATTATGATCAAAGATTAATTGCTGTCAATCGCAGATTAAAACATCCCTGACCGACTATTAGAACTATGACCGAGGAGTCCACATGAATTTCAAGCCTTCAAAACTAAGTTTAATTGCAAGCGGCGTAGCATTAGGCCTAGCTACTATGACTGCACAAGCTGCAGATCAACCGATACTGCCTACAGCTGGAGCACAGCCCACTGCGGTTTTTTCCGGTGGTGCAACGATTAACGGCGGCGCATCTTTTTTAACTGAAGTGCCAGCCTCAGAGCCTGCTGATTTGCTTGCAACAATTAAGCCGGCCGCGGCAGACGTTGGCCAGATGGGCGGCTTAGTCGCTATCTTGGAAGTGCCTGGCATTGGCTTCTTCAACTTGCTCTCTGGCGGTATCTGGGTGTCGGTGGACATAAGCAACCCTGCAAACATTCGGCCCTATGCAACGAAAATGCTAGCGGCGACTGAGAGCGTCACCGTGCTGGACGACTTAATCGGCACCGACACTAACCTTACTGGCCTTACTCTGAGAGGCTATGTGGGCTATTACACCGGTGGCAATATTGCCAATTTGACTTTCTCAGCAGCGCCTGCCGCCATGGCAATTGCCGCGCCTGCAGCAGCCGGATGCCCAACGGGTACGGCAGCATCACAGTCTAGCTTCCAGGGCAAGCCAACCTGTGTATTAACAGGCCGCATCACTCAGGACGTGCACTTAACGTCGAACAACAGCTACTTGCTAGACGGCCAAGTCATCATTGGTGAGAACACTGTTGCCGGTGCGAAAACTAAGCTGACGATCGATGCCGGTACTACAGTCTTCAACACTGGCGGTGTAAACCTGTTGGTGGTTGACAGAAACGGTCAGCTATTCGCCAACGGCAGTGCTGCTAAGCCAATCATATTCACCTATGAAGGTGATGCGGCGGCTACTGCAGATACCCGCGGACAGTGGGGCGGGCTGGTAATTAACGGCAGCGCTAGAATCAATGAAGCCGGTGGTGTGGCCAGCGGTGAAGGCGGCAGCGGTGAATACGGCGGCACTAACGACACCGACAGCAGCGGTTCACTAACCTACGTCCAGGTTAAGTATGCTGGCATTATCTTTACCGAATCTGATGAGCTCAACGGCATTGCATTCCAAGGCGTAGGCAGCGGCACTAACGTTGATTACGTGCAGGTTCACAATAACTCAGACGACGGTGTTGAGTTCTTTGGCGGCACTGTGAATGCGAAGCATTTGTTCTTAACTGGTAACGAAGATGACTCAATCGATTGGACTCAAGGCTGGACCGGTAAAGTTCAATATGCAGTTGTGCGCATGGGTTCAAGCTCGGATCACTGTATCGAAGCGGATAACAATGGGGACAACAACGATGCGACGCCTCGTTCTAACCCTACTATTTCTAACCTAACTTGTGCCGGTGGATTTAACGATGACGGCCAAGGCATTCGTCTTCGCGAAGGAACGTCTGCAACAATTACTAACTCAGTGGTATCAAACTTTACCTCATACTGTGTAGACATTGACCAAGACGCAACATTCAATAACGCAGGCGGTTCAATCGCCGGCTTGAATGGCAACTTAAGCATGCGCTACTCACGTGTTTCTACTGGCTGCGGTTTCAGTGCCAGCACTGGCGATATTTTCTCTGTCGCTGAGTGGTTTGCAGCGCTTATGGGCAATGGTCAGGGCACAGATCTGGGCGGTCCACTGGGCATCACTAATGGCAACGCGCTAAATGCTATTGCCGTTGATCCTGCTCTAACCGACCCTTTCTTTGATAAAGTTGATTACATCGGCGCAATCAAAGACAGCACTTCAGACTGGACTGCTGGCTGGACGTTCAAGAGCTTTGTGAACTAGTAAAGCTAAACCTGCAGCCAACGGCTGCTAGGTATGTCAAAAGGGTGTCAATTTGACACCCTTTTTTTATCTAGGCGGGAATTCAAAAGCGGCGAAGCCCAGTGCTCGCTGAGCATTAGAAATTCACTCAGTATTGTCACATATTTGCAATATTCTAGTAATACAACTGTCACCTAACAGTAATAGACTCTCCGCTATCAAGAAAGCGAAACTCGGAGCCCAAACATGTCAGCCAGCCTTACGCGCAAACTACTGGTTATTAGCATCGCCAGCGCGATCAGCAGTATTGCCGTTGCCCAATCCGCATTAGTACCGCAGATAGAAGAGATTTCTGTCATCGGCCAGTTTGTACCCGATGAAAAGCGCGGTACGTCGGCGGTAGCAAATGTTATTGGGTCAGAACAATTCACCCGCTCGGGTGATGCCAACATCGCCGAAAGCTTAAAGCGTGTTTCTGGATTAAGCACCGTAGGCGGCAAGTTTGTGTTCATTCGTGGTTTGGGCGAGCGCTATTCAACCACGTTGCTCAATGGCGCGATCTTGCCAAGCCCAGAGCCGGTAAACCGAGTGGTGCCTTTGGATCTGTTCCCAACTTCAGTGCTGGATAGCGTGTTGGTGCAAAAGACCTACTCGGCCCAGTACCCCAGTGAATTTGGTGGTGGTGTGCTGCAGCTTCGCACTAAAAAGTCCACGGACGAGTTTTTCTGGAAAGTCTCCAGCTCTCTGGGCATGGAACAAAATGTAAATTTTAATAACGGCTTCACCATCCCCGGCGGCGGCCGAGATGCCTTGGGTTATGACGACGGTTACCGCGACATACCCGCCCCGCTGCTTGAGGCAACCGCAGGCGATCAGGAGCTGCGTCGATTTAGCCCATTTCTAGGCACTGGCTACACTCAAGAAGAGCTGCAAACCATCGGCCGCAGCCTGCGCAACGAATACAATCCCGAGATGCAAGATTTACCGGCCAACTTTGGCCTGCAAACATCCATGGGCAACTCCCACGAATTGGGCAGCAACGGCGCCAAAATAAACTACTTGGCCGCCGTTAACTATTCCAATTCCTGGGATACGGAAATTATTGAGCGCAACTCTTATAAGAACAGCAGCACCTCTGAGGGCGGCCTTGAAATTGAAGACGATCTGGATTTCTTTGGCACCGAGCACAGCATCGATGTCAGCAGTATCGTGACAGCCGGTCTGGATTTTAATCAGAACCACAACGTCCGCTTGACCTCGACCATCCTACGAAAAACCGATGATCGGGTGAATGAACTCACCGGTGATTTGGCCGCGGAGAATATCGTTCGAATCAACGAGATCGAATGGATTGAGCGCCAGCTTATGTCCAATCAGCTGCAGGGCGATCACTATTTTCCGGGGTTTAACGAGCTGGTTGTGAATTGGCGCTATTCCGATGTGACTGCAAGCCGCGATTCGCCGGACAATCGCCGCTACCGCTATGACCTTTTGAACGGCGAATACATATTCTCTACCCGCGCTGACGGCAACGTGCGCCGCTTCATGGCCCTTGAAGATAATGCCTCAGACTTTGGTTTGGATATGACCATGGTGTTTTATGGCCCAATGAACTCCACCATTACAACTCAAGCCGGTTACGTAACCAACGAGAAACAGCGGGATTCAGAAATTCGCCGCTATACTTTTCTCGACGTGGGCAGGCTAGCCAACGATGTGAGTTTGCTGCGCCAACCGTTAGAAAATGTATTAGCCCCCGAAAATATCGGCCCAGATGGCTTTGAGCTGCGAGAACTCACCCGGGCAACGGACAATTACGTGGCCAACAATGAGTCGGAAGCTTTCTATCTGCAGGGCGAAGTTAATTTCGACGACAGGCTGCGGCTGATGCTTGGCGCGCGCAATGAAACCTTCGAGCAAAATGTAGAAACCTTTGATATTTTCCGGCCCACTGATGTTATCAATGCAGGGCTTGATAGCGATGATATTTTGCCTGCCTTTAGCGCCACGTTTATCAACAATGACCATCAGTTCCGCTTAGCCTATAGCGAAACGCTGTCGCGGCCTGATTTCAGAGAGCTTTCGCCGGCTGCCTTTACTGATCCGGTGACCGGCCGCGAAGTTGTGGGTAACGAGAACCTGCAGATCACCAGTATCACTAACTACGACTTCCGCTGGGAATGGTATTTTGGTTTCAGCGACTATGTCTCGCTTGGGCTGTTCTACAAAGAATTCGAATTGCCCATCGAAGCCACTGTTCAGGCCGGTCCTCAGCAGCTGCAGTCTTTCGCCAACGCTGAAAGTGCAGAAAACCGCGGTGCTGAGTTTGAGATGTATAAGCGCTTGGATTTCCTGCCAGGAATGGGCGAGGACTTTTATGTCCAGAGCAATATTTCTTACATCGAATCGAGTGTGACTATTCGCCCTGAAGATCAAGGCGTATTGACTAACACCTCACGGCCATTGCAGGGTCAATCAGACTGGTTGTTCAATGCTCAGGTGGGATACGAGCCCTACGCAGGAGTCACGGCTACGCTGCTTTACCACTACTATGGCGAGCGCATCACGGAAGTGGGCACCAGCGGCGCACCTGATTTGATCGAGCAGCCTTTTGGCGAACTGAACTTTGTTTACATTCAAGAGTTTGGTGATAAGTGGAAGTTAAACGCACGCTTTAGAAACCTGATGGACGAGCGCACCGAGATTACTCAGGGCGGCTTTATCACCACGGGTTTGTACCAAGGGCGAACCGCCAGTGTCCAGCTGGACTATTCTTTCTAGGCAGCTAATCGGCAGTTCTTGGTCGATTAGTTAAAAAAAGCCCGAGTTGATCAATGATATTGATTTCTCGGGCTTTTTTGTTTCAAATGAGTTAAGTTTGTCATATACGTGTCATATAAGATTGGTTAAATAATTGCAGTTTCCAGCAACGCCACTGGCGTAAAAGTGACCTGAATTATGAGCGAAGCAACTGTACTAATAGTCGATGACGAAGCCGCTATCCGCGACATGGTTGGCATCACCCTCGACCTAGCTGGCTTTAGTAGTATCAGCGCCTCCAACGCCCACGACGCCCACATTTCCATTATTGATAACAAGCCCGACCTTGTGCTTTTGGATTGGATGCTACCGGGCGGCAGCGGTATAGAGCTCGCACGCAGGCTGCGCCGGGATGAGCTTACTGCCAATATCCCTATTATCATGCTCACGGCTAAAACCAGTGAAGACAACAAAGTGCAGGGCCTCAATGAAGGCGTGGATGACTATGTCACCAAGCCGTTCTCACCCCGAGAGCTAGTTGCGCGCATTAAAACTGTGATGCGGCGGATTAACGGCAAACAAAAAGACAAGGTGCTGCGCGTATTCGATCTGCAGCTTGACCCCACCAGCCACCGCATCTCGATCGAAGATCGCGCGGTCGACATGGGGCCGACAGAATTTCGCTTGTTGAAATTCTTTTTGCTAAACCAAGAAAAAGTATTTAGCCGCGATCATATTCAAGATTCAGTGTGGGGCGGTAACGTCTACCTGGAAGAGCGCACTATCGATGTTCATATCCGGCGGCTACGCAAAGCCTTGTCTTCTATCGATGACACGTCTATCGATTACGCCAAGCTAATTCAAACCGTGCGTGGCGCGGGGTATCGGTTCTCAGTTAGACCTTCTTAGCCTTTTTTTAAATTTGCTTGTAAGCACAGCTTGGAATGCAAACAGGGGGCAAGTTCAGTTAGGGACATTAATTCCGTAAAAAGCCCATACTTCACTGGCTGCGATGATAGACGGCTTCTCCGAAAACAGTGTACTCGCCGTCCCTTAAGACGTAGTCAGTAACGTTCAAACTTGTGTTTGCCGATAGCACATACTCAGTACGACCTTGCTCCAAATCTGGTGTGCCCCAATATATAGTCAATGTATCTTGCTGCATGACTCCTCTAAGGGGAAAACTCACGCCTCTAGAATCAACCCAAAACCCATTGATTTTACCTGCTTCATCACTCTTGTAATAGCCATAGGCCTGCATTTGAAAGTCGCCGCTGTTCAAACGGTTCTTGAACTGTAGTTGCAGGAATTGGTCGTTCAATACACTCTCCCATTTCATGCTAAAGGTAGCA
>CAYGSO010000062.1:0-15697 GCA_964352445.1 uncultured Pseudohongiella sp.
GCTGGGTCAGCGCTACACGCGCCGTATCCCTTCCAGCCCCGCATTTTCACGCCAACTATTCAGCCATTGAAGAGTTATACACATCTGCCAGAACGACCTAAAACAGCGTCAGACATCAATAGACAAAACCCAAACCTTGGGGTAGCCTTTCTAGTCGAGCCTACTAAATATCAGCTCGCCATTAACGGCATAACATACTGATATTTATGAACTATTTTTAGATTCAGCAGTAGTGGAAGGTTAATCGTCCACTGTAGCCTCAGCTAACAACAATAAATATAAATGGAGAGGCGATAGATGAATTTTATTTCACACCCCCTTGCCCGTGTAAAAAGCCCATTGCTACTAGGCATCCTATTGATCTGCTCGAATCTCGTGCAGGCTCAGGATACCGTCGAATGGTTTACGCTAGGTAATGATTTTGCACACACCCGTTATTCACCTGCAGACGAAATCACGCCCGAGAATTTCAGTGAACTAGAAGTTGCTTGGGAGTGGGATGGCGCCACATTAGGCGCTATCAGTGGGCGCTCTACCCCCAGTTACATCAATGGCACACTGTATACGGTTGCCGGCGCTCGCCGGCACGTGGTGGCTATTGATCCTAAATCTGGAGAAACCCTCTGGACCTATCGCCTGCCTAACACCGAACGCTGGGAATATTCCATGCGTGCAGATTATGGCAAGGGCATTGGCTACGCAGAAGTCGACGGCAAAGGAGTCATCTATATGATCACTCCGGGCTTTTTTCTAACAGCCTTGGATGCCAAAACCGGTTTGCCACTGGAAGGCTTTGGTAAACCCGTACCTGTTGATGGCTTTCCTCAAACAGGTGTTGTTGACCTGTTGGCAGATTTAGGCCATCCCTATGATCCCTACAAAGGCATTCCATTAGAGACAGGGTATATTACCGGCTCATCGCCACCTATCGTGGTCAATGGCACAGTGATTGTTGGTAATTCGGCTGAGCAGGGCTACCACCAGTCTCGTATCGAGAACATCCCCGGTGATATTTTAGCCTATGATGCTAAGACCGGTGAATTTCGCTGGAAGTTCAATGTTATTCCTAAGCCCGGCGAATACGGCCATGAGACTTGGGAGAATGATGCCTGGGAATGGACCGGAGACGTCTCTTCATGGGCACCCATCTCCGCCGATGTCGACGCCAACCTTGTGTATATACCCACCAATGGCGCCACCATCGATTACTACGGCGGGTTTAGACCGGGTGATAACCTGTTCGGCACCAGCCTGATTGCTTTAGACGCCACCACGGGCGAGCGCAGCTGGCACTTCCAGATGGTCAAGCACGATATCTGGAATTACGACAACCCAACCGCACCAATTCTGTTAGATCTGGACATTCCGGGACAAGGCAAGGTGCCGGCGATCGCGCAGGTCACCAAGCAATCCTTCGTCTATGCCTTTAACCGCTTAACCGGCGAGCCACTGTGGCCAATTGTCGATCGCCCCGTGCCACAGTCTATTGTGCCCGGAGAGAAACTATCGCCAACTCAGCCTTTCCCAACCAAACCGGCGCCGTTTGACATCCAAGGCATTGGCTTGGACGACTTAGTGGACTGGACCCCGCAGCTGAGGCAGCAAGCCATCGAGGCATTGGCTGAATTTGAAATGGGCCCCTTGTTTAACCCAGCTATTCACAGGGATAACGAGCTCGGCAAGCGGGCGTCTTTATTCTGCCCAGGTGGCGGTGGCGGTGCCAACATCACCGCGCCACCGGTCGCAGACCCGGTTTCAGGCTATCTGTATGTGTCCTCTCGCTCGAGCTGCAGCCCAATTCAGCTAGTGCCAGGGGAAGAAGCTGACCTGCAGTATGACGCGCCTACCGGCTCCACATTTGCCGAATATGCCAATGGACCTAGTGCAGGCGTTATTCGGCATAGGGCCGGCATCCCTGTGTTCAAACCGCCTTACAGCAGAATCACTGCTATCGACATGAACACCGGAGAGCACGCGTGGATGATTCCAACAGGAGAAACTCCGTCAAGAATCGCTAACAATCCAGCCCTCGCAGGCATTGATACTGGAAATACTGGAACGGGCAATCTAGTGCCAATGACCATCACTCCCGAAATGCTTATTTACTCTGACGTAAATACCGAAGGCACCCCTATTCTGTATGCGATAGACAAAGCAACCGGCGAAGTAATGGCACAAGTCGAGGTTCCGGCCACCAGCCGTTATGGCATGAGCACTTGGGTCCACCAAGGGCATCAGTACGTTATGCTGCAAACTGGCTCCAAACTTACCGCAATGGCACTGCCGGGAGCAGTCTCAAGCGGGGGCGGCGGTCACTAATTCTGATCATGCTATGAATAAAAACGGCGACCTAGGTCGCCGTTTTTATTTGTTTTGGTGCCTTACTCTATAGCGTTCTGATCTGGGAATAGTCTGTATATCCCAAAAGTATCTTCTCTATGCCGTCTTGCTTACGGGTCTGCATGCCACCTTCGATACCGGCCATGTGAATTTCAGATGCTGGCGCGCCTCGCAAAATCATCTTTTTAATGTCCGAGCTATTAATAAGCAGCTCATGTACACCCATACGTCCGCGATAGCCGGTGTCCAGACAATCCAAGCAACCTGGCGCCTTGTAGAGAGTGAACTCACCTTTTTGGGTGTAAAGCGCTCTCCATTCCTCAACCTGCTGCAAAACTAAGTCATCTGGCGGGTCCGATCGGCTGCCATCGGGGATAACTTCTCGGCAATATTCAGCAGCCAAGAACTCCAGCTCTCTTTGCTCCGGGACATAGGGCTTTTTGCAGGATGTGCACAGCGTTCGCGTCAATCGCTGCGACAAGATACCGATAATGGCGTCAGCAAAGTTAAACGGGTCCATCTCCATATCTAACAGGCGCACAACGCTTTCTGCGGCGCTATTAGTATGCAGGGTTGATAAGACTAAGTGACCGGTTAATGATGCATCAATCGCTGTGGATGCGGTCTCTACATCACGCATTTCACCCACCATGATAATATCCGGGTCGGCCCGCAAAAATGCCCGCATGGCACCCGCAAACGTCATACCTACTTTGTCGTTAACCTCTACTTGACGCAGGCCAGGCTGAGTTATTTCCACTGGATCTTCCGCCGTCCATATTTTGCGCTCAGCGGCATTTAGATAGTTCAATACCGAATGCAGGGTTGTACTTTTACCCGAGCCGGTTGGCCCGCAAACAATAAACAAACCGTGTGGCTGGGACACCGCGTCCAATAGCTTATCCAGGTTCTTACTGCTAAGACCTATAGCGTTGACTGGCATGCATTTACCACCGCTCAGGAGTCGAATGACAACGTCTTCGACTCCACCAGCTGTGGGTATAGTTGCCACCCGAAGCTCCACGTCGATAGGCGCAAAATGGCGGAAATTAATCTTGCCATCTTGCGGTTTGTGCTTGTTGGAGATGTCTAAATGGGCCATAACTTTAATGCGAGAAACGAAAACAGCACGGTACTTGGTTGGAAATTTGTAGTACGTTGCCAACACGCCGTCTTTTCGAAATCTAACGATGACTTTCTGCTTGCCCATGCCGGGCTCAATATGAATATCAGACACTTTTTGCCGGTAAGCATCTTCAATAATCTTATTGACTATGCGCACGACGACGTTATCGGTGACTTGAGACGTTTCTACGGCTGAGAAGATTGTTGAATCATAAGATTCGTCTTCACTAACCTCATCCTCTGTTTCATCAAAATTCGCTATCGTCGATTCGATATCTTCTGAAGAATAATAAAACTGTAACGCCCAGTTAATATCTTCAGGGGATGCCATAACAGGCTCAACGTATTTGTTGATGTTAAAACTTAAGGCGTCCGTTACCTGCCAGTCCATTGGGTTTTCAATGGCCACGACAATTTTTCCCTCATAGACATATAGGGGCACAACCTTGTGTTTAAAGGCGATAGCGGCTGTCAGCAAGCGAATTACGTCTGGCTCGACGATAAACTCGCGCAGATTTATAAAAGGGATACCAAGTTTTTTAGCAAGGCACTGCTGTATCTCATTTTTTTGAATCACGCCCTTATTAACTAGAATTTCACCCAGGGCGCTTTTGCGCTTTTTCTTCTGTTCTTTTAGCGCTTCCTGCAACTGTGCTTCGGTGACCAAATCTTCGCTAATTAGAATTTCGCCAAGCTTGAGATTAGGCATATGCTTTTGTCGAGCTAGCGCATTTTCCAGTTCATCGGCATCTACGATTTTCTGATTTATTAGGTAGTCACCGATTAGTCGCGAGCGCTCTAATTGCTGATCTTGCAAAGCAGTTTCTAAAACATCTTGAGATATCTGTTTATCTTGCACCAGCATGTCACCAATTTGACCGCCAATAACATGATTCTCTATAGCTGCTTTAGAGACAAATAAGTGCGTGCAGTAACGCCACTTGCGCCCTACTTTGATTTGTTCGTAGAAATGAATCCCGTTTTTGTCATTTCTGGCACCGTAGGTCTTCCCAGTTATTTCCGAGCGGTCTTTGAAGTAAACCTCGAATGTGCGAGCTTCAGCATCGACATCTATGGAATGGTGGCTTTTGTCTGTCTTAGATGATTTAAGCGTAATCTGATATGGCTTTTCTAAGCGCATAAACTTAATTGACGCCATGCCGATCTCGGTAGGGGTAACCGCGCGAGTTTCTAAAACCCGAATAGACTCAGAAGAGCCGTCGAACTGCACCAACTTGCCTTTTACTCGGTTTGAGTTGTTTAGCTCAATTGTTACAAACGTGTTTTCATACTCAGGCCCTTCTTCAACCTCTGAAAAAGGCGGCGGCTGCAAATCGATCCGCAGACCGTTTATGACAAAGTTTTTTTCAGGCATTAGATCCTGATCTTCCTCGATAATAATAGCTGTATCAGCTGGCATAACGTTGTTCCAGAGTTGTATCTGTCGGGTTTAAGCGCAGGCCAGCAGACAGCCATTGCTCTAGCAAATTGCAATTGTTCATCTTAGCGTGAATCGTATGTCAAAAGGGTTGATGGAAATCACTTTAGCAGGAAATACAAACCCGCACAATTTGTCGATTATACGGCGTTTGCTGTATCTCGCAGGCCATAAAATGGCCTTAACCTACTGTTTTTTATAGATTTATAAAGGCTAAGCAGAGCCAGACTATAATCGCAGCTTAGCCAGCACACCAAGCTTACCTGTGGTCATAGCAATGCCCACGAGCACTAGGAAGCAGCCGCCAAACATAGACGCTGTGATTTGCTCTCCGAGGAAAAGTGCCCCCCAAAGAATGCTAAACACGGGGATTAAAAAAGTTGATGTAATGGCACGATTGGCCCCAACCTTGGCAATGAGACGGTAGAACATTAGGTAAGCAATGCCTGTACACAGCACACCTAAGGCAATAACGCTCAACCAAATGGGTCCCGAGGGCATCACCTGCGGTTTAAACACCAGTGCAAAAGGCGCCAAAAATAAGCTCGTTAAGGCTAAGCTTCCCACTGTAATGGATAGACCGCTTATCCCCTGCAGTTTGTGCGCGGTTATATTAACTGCGATCCCGTAAAACATTGACGCCGTTATTCCTGCGGCAATTGCCAAGCCGTTGGCCGCAAACCCGGACGCCCCACTAGGGTCCAGCACTAAAAGTGCAACTCCAGCAAAACCTACAAACAAGCCCAGAACCGAGAGCAAACTAAGCCTTTGGCCCCAAAAAACGTAGCCAATTAAGGCCGCGAAAAAAGGCACGGTTGAGTTCAGGATTGACGCAAAGCCAGCGCCAATACTCATGGACGCAAAGGCTAACAGGCAAAAAGGAATTGTCATGTTGGTGAGGCTCACAAGCGCTATCAACCGCCAATTTGCTATCGCTTGGGTATGCTTGCCTAAGTAAATACAGACAGGCAGTAAAAACACTAAACCACTAAGTACTCGCAGTTCTATCAGCAGCGCAGGGCCAAAAACTGGGGCGGTAATACGTAAAAACAGGAACGAAGATCCCCATATTGCAGACAGCAATACAAGCTCGCCATAATCCCTAAGGGAAGGAGAATTCATGTAACGACGATCCTAAAGAGTTGGTAGTGTGCAGTCAGTGCTGACTCGGCGCAAATAGCAATATTAAGTTTGCTCGGCGTAACATTGATTTACCGCCGCGATTGCTGCATCGGCGTCACAAGAATAGCCCTGATGATTTAGTGCCGACGCTAGAGCAGAGATACAGAAAAATACGTTTTTCTTATTACTGGCAAAACCCATTAACCCAATTCGCCACACTTTTCCTGCTAGTGCGCCTAAACCTGAGCCAATCTCTAAATCATAGTTGGTCAACAGAACGCTGCGGAGAGCCGCATCATCGATAGAGCTAGGAAAAGACACCGCATTTAGCTGCGGCAGTCGGTACATTTCATCAACTATGAAACCCAAACCCAGGGCTTTGATCCCTGCTGCAAATGCCTCATGGTTTCGGGCATGCCGCTGCCAAGAGTTCTTCAAACCCTCCTCAGCTACGATCACCAAAGATTCGTGGAGGCCGTAAAGCGCATTAACCGGTGCGGTGTGGTGATATGAGCGCTTGGCCTCACTGCCCCAGTACCCCATGACTAGATTCAAGTCTAGAAACCAACTCTGCACCTTGCTTTTACGATTTTTAATGACCTCTGCAGCGCGGCTAGAAAAGCTCACTGGGGAGAGCCCAGGCACGCAAGACAGGCACTTCTGGGTGCCTGAATAAATTGCGTCAATACCCCAGCCGTCTACATCTAGCTCGATTCCTACCAAACCAGTCACCGAGTCAACGATAGAAAGGCAGCCATACTTTTGCGCCAGACTACACAGCAGTTGAGCATCGCTGCGCACGCCGGTAGATGTCTCCGCGTGGACAAACGCCAATGCTTTAACATCGGGGTTTTCGATCAGCACCGCTTCTACCTTGTCGCAGTCGATGGTCTTACCCCATTCGTCTTCCACCATAATGGGAATTGCCCCGCAGCGCAGAGCATTTTCTTTCATGCGCCCACCGAAAACCCCATTTTGGCAAATGATAACTTTATCGCCCGGCTCGAGTAGATTAACGAACGCGGTCTCCATGCCAGCTGAGCCTGGCGCCGACACAGGCAAAGTTAACTCATTCTTAGTTTGAAACGCATATTGCAGCAGCTCTTTGATCTCATCCATCATTTTGATAAAAAGCGGATCAAGATGGCCTATGGTGGGCCTGGAAAGTGCTTCTAGTATCCTAGGGTTTACATCTGAAGGGCCGGGGCCCATAAGAGTACGAACTGGCGGATGGAAAGACTTAATCATGAGTTACCTGTAACTTGTGTAGAAGTAGACAACATAGATTATACATTGACCATCAAGAAAGCAAAAAGCCGAGTAAAACTCGGCTTTTTGACTAAACAGTTTACGCTGGGAGCTAATCTTCGCTGGATACTACTTCGTCGCCACCATCTACTGGGCGGTCAACTAACTCAACATAGGCCATTGGCGCTTTATCACCGGCACGTTCTCCGCACTTTAAAATACGGATGTAGCCGCCTGGTCTGTTTGCGTAGCGTGGACCCAGCTCAGTAAATAACTTTCCAACAGTGGCTTTGCTGCGAGTCCTGTTAAATGCCAGGCGCCGGTTAGCAACGCTATCTTGCTTGGCCAATGTAATTAATGGCTCGGCAACACTGCGCAGCTCTTTAGCCTTCATTAATGTGGTCTTAATAATTTCATGCTCTACTAATGACGTAGTCATGTTGCGGAACATTGCTTGCCGGTGCGAACTATTTCTACCTAGTTGGCGACCACTTTGTCTATGACGCATAACTTTCTACCTTATTTTACGGGCTACACTATCGAAACTATTTTTATGCAGCTCGATCGTCAGATTTAAGACTTGATGGCGGCCAGTTTTCTAAACGCAAACCCAAAGAGAGTCCACGGGTAGCCAACACATCCTTAATTTCAGTGAGAGACTTCTTACCTAGGTTAGGAGTCTTTAACAATTCAACTTCTGTACGCTGAATCAAATCACCAATGTAGTAAATATCTTCTGCTTTTAAGCAGTTAGCAGAGCGGACTGTCAGCTCTAAGTCATCAACCGGACGTAATAAAATAGGATCTATCTCGTCTTCATGAACTTCAGGCTCTGCAGCTACTTCGCTCTTAAGATCAACGAATACGCCTAGCTGATGCTGCAGTATTGTTGCTGCTCGACGAATGGCCTCTTCAGGATCGATTGTGCCATTTGTCTCAATATCAATAACCAATTTGTCTAAGTCTGTACGCTGTTCAACCCGCGCACTCTCGACCGCGTACGACACACGTATAACAGGAGTGTAGGAAGCATCTAGCATTAACTTGCCAACAGCACGAGTTTCGTCGTCTTCAGAGACTCTGCTATCAGCAGGTGAATAGCCGCGTCCTTTACGGACAGTTAGGCGCATAGTTAACTCACCGTTAGTGTTCAGGTTAGCAATAACGTGATCAGGGTTAACGATTTCAACATCGTGATCAGTGGCAATATCGCCTGCCGTCACAGTGCCCGCCCCTTTTTTGCTCAGAGTAAGAACCGCTTCTTCGTTGTTGTTCAACACAACAGCAACGCCTTTAAGATTAAGCAATATCTCAATGACGTCTTCACGAACACCTTCTATCGTGCTGTACTCATGAACAACACCATCGATCTCAACTTCTTCAATTGCACAACCAGGCATAGAAGATAGCAAGATACGACGCAGGGCATTGCCTAGCGTATGGCCGAACCCACGCTCCAGTGGTTCCAAAACCACTCGTGAGTGACACGAATCGAATTCTTCGACCTGTATCACTTGCGGTGTAAGGAAATCTGATAAAGAAATTTGCATGTAATCCACCTTTTGTGTGACTAGTTCACTACTTGGAATAAAGTTCGACGATCAAGCTTTCGTTGATTTCAGCAGGCAAATCAGATCTCTCGGGCTTGCGTGTAAACTGGCCTTCCAACTTGTTGTTATCAACAGACACCCAGTCGATTGCAGTACGCTGTGAAGCAAGCTCCAACGCAGACTTTATCCGAAGTTGCTCTTTCGCTTTAGAACGAATTGCCACTACATCGCCTTCTTTAACTTGAAAAGAAGCAATATTCACAACATCGCCATTCACTGTGATCGACTTGTGCGCAACCAACTGTCTTGATTCTGCACGTGTGCAACCGAAACCCATGCGATACACAACATTGTCGAGACGACACTCGAGTAGCTGCAGCAAATTCTCACCAGTTGCACCTTTAAGCCTCGCAGCTTCTTGATAGTAACCACGAAATTGCTTTTCTAGCACACCGTAGGTACGACGAACTTTTTGCTTTTCACGTAGCTGAACACCATAGTCAGACAGACGTCCACGTCTAGCACCATGTTGTCCTGGAATGTTTTCAGCTTTACACTTGCTGTCGAGTGGGCGAATGCCGCTCTTAAGAAACAGATCAGTTCCTTCACGACGAGCTAGTTTGCATTTTGGGCCGAGGTAACGGGCCATACTTTCTTCTCCTGTGCTCTTGGTATTTCAGAAGAGCTTCTGATTTTATACGCGACGCTTTTTAGGTGGTCGGCATCCATTGTGAGGAATTGGAGTTACGTCAGTAATATTACCTACACGTAATCCACACGTATTTAGCGCTCGCACCGCAGATTCTCGACCTGGGCCAGGTCCGTTTACTTTTACATCCAGACTCTTCAATCCGTAAAGCTCTATTGCCGCTTTACCCGCTTTCTCAGCTGCAACCTGCGCAGCGAAAGGAGTACTTTTGCGAGAACCTCGGAAACCCGATCCACCGGCAGTTGCCCAGCTAAGCGCATTACCCTGTCGATCAGTAATTGTAATTATCGTGTTGTTGAAAGACGCATGAATATACGCCATACCGTCAATAACTGGGGTACGGGTTTTCTTCTTGGTCGACTTAGCTGCTGGCTTTGCCATAGTTTAATTCCGTCAATTTCTCAATTTCTGATGTCTTACAGACAACTTCTATTTGCGTATTGGCTTTCTTGGGCCTTTTCGAGTTCTAGCATTAGTCTTAGTGCGCTGACCTCTCACTGGAAGAGAGCGACGATGACGAATACCGCGATTACAGCCTAGGTCCATAAGTCGCTTGATATTCATAGAAATCTCGCGACGTAGATCGCCCTCTGTAGGCACTTTTGCTACTTCGGCTCGTACGATATCTAGTTGCTCAGCACTTAGTTCGCCAGTCTTCATTGAAGGCTGAATTCCAGTTGCCTCACAAATTGCGCTAGCTACTTTTGGACCAATGCCATATACATACCGTAGTGAAATTACGATGTGCTTGTTGTCTGGTATGTTAACCCCGGCAATACGTGCCATAGATCTGCTCCGTTACTCTCGATGACTCTCAATAAACTTAATGAATTAGCCTTGACGCTGCTTATGGCGAGGCTCAGCACTGCAAATTACTCGTACTGATCCGTTGCGCTTTATAACTTTACAGTTACGGCAGATCTTCTTGACTGATGCTCTTACTTTCATTTCTTTCTCCGCTCGCTGTCAGCGCACAAGAACCCTTACGGTCCTATATACCGCTTCTACCATAGTTGCCCAACTTTGACTTCTTCATAAGCGAGTCGTATTGATGAGACATCAAATGCGACTGTACCTGTGACCAGAAATCCATGGTTACAACCACTGAAATTAGCAATGCTGTGCCGCCTAGATTGAAAGGCACGTTAGCCAGCATTTGCATGAAGTTTGGCAGCAAACATACAAGGGTAATGTACACAGCACCAAACATAGTTAATCGGGTAATAACGCCATCAATGTATTTGGCGGTTTGCTCACCGGGGCGTATGCCAGGAATGAACGCGTTTGACTTCTTTAAGTTCTCAGCAACGTCTCTTGGGTTAAACACCAAGGCCGTATAAAAAAAGCAAAAGAAAATTATCATGGCGCTAAAGATAATGATGTACAGCGGCTGACCGGGGCCTATCAATAATGCCAAGTCTTGTAGCCATTCAGAGCCTTCAGTCTGGCCGAACCAGTTTGCAATTGATGCCGGAAACAACAGTATGCTGCTGGCGAAAATTGCTGGAATAACACCTGCCATATTAATCTTTAGAGGTAAGTGACTCGCTTGAGCCTGATACATTTTGCGGCCCTGCTGACGCTTCGCATAGTTAACTGTGATTCTGCGCTGCGCACGCTCGATGTAAACAATGCAGGCGATAACGGCAATAGCGATCAAGCCGACTACCAAGAGCAAGACTCCGCTTATTTGACCTTCGTAGGCTTGGGTGAGAGACGTGCTGATAGCCGCTGGAAACCCAGCAACAATACCTGCAAATATAAGCATCGAAATGCCGTTACCTATACCCTTCTCTGTAATCTGTTCGCCAAGCCACATTAGAAACATTGCACCTGTCACTAATGACACGATTGCCGTGATGTTAAACGCTAAGCCAGGTGCGTAGGCCATAGGCGCTAACAGACCAACAGTCATGCCAGTCCCTTGAACTGTCGCTAAAACCAGAGCGCCGTATCGAGTGTACTGAGTAATCTTACGACGCCCGGACTCGCCTTCCTTTTTTAACTGATCTAACTGCGGGCTCACCGCGCTTAAAAGCTGCATAATGATTGAAGCAGATATATAAGGCATGATCCCTAGCGCCACGATGCTCATGCGCTCCAATGCGCCGCCACCAAACATGTTGATCATGTCGGTGAAAGTACCTTCCTGGCTAGTAAAGAACTGGGCGAGCTGAAGCGGATCGATACCTGGCACAGGTATATGGGTGCCAACTCTGTAAACAAAAATCGCAAACAACAGGAATAGCAGGCGAGACTTTAGTTCGCCAAGCCCTGCGCCGATGTTCTCTGGATTTATGTTAGGTTTATTTGCCATTAGTCAGTTCTTAAGTTGTTTATAAACAAAACTTAATATTAAGCTTCAGTTTTAGCAGGCTTCTTCTTTAGCTTGCCTTTTTTCGCGACCGGAAGCTCAGCTTCAATTACCTTGCCGCCAGCAGCTTCGATAGCCGCTTGGGCGCCTTTAGTAACTCGCAGACCCTTTACAGTGACCGCTTTGGTTACATCGCCGGACAACATAATCTTGGCGCGCTTTATACCAGCTGTAATCAGATTGGCTTTACGCAGCGCTTCAAGATCAATTACATCAACATCTAAAGCATTCAATTCAGATGTTCTAACTTGGCCAGTAACACGGCCAATGCGCGAGCTAAACCCATATTTAGGTAGGCGCATTTGCAAAGGCATTTGACCGCCTTCGAAACCTACCCGCACAGTGCCACCACTACGAGACTTTTGACCTTTATGTCCAGAACCCGCAGTTTTACCAGAGCCGCTACCAATACCACGGCCGACGCGTTTCTTGTTTTTGGTGCTGCCAGGAGCTGGGCTTAGTGTATTTAGATACATAACTTATGCCTCGCCGTTTACAGTCAACATATAGTTAACTTTATTTATCATACCGCGCACCGAAGGAGTATCTTCAACTTCGACTGTTTGACGCATACGCTTCAAGCCAAGGCCCTTTAGGCATAGCTTGTGCTTAGGCAACGCACCGATTGGGCTGCGCACTAATGTAATACTGACTGTCTTCTTGGCCATTTTTTTAACCTACAATCTCTTCAACTGATTTGCCGCGCTTAGCAGCAACTTCATCTGGTGAACGCATATCTCTCAAGCCCTTAAACGTTGCATAAACAACATTCACAGGGTTTGTAGAGCCGTAGCACTTGGCGAGTACGTTTTGCACACCAGCAAGTTCCAATATTGAGCGCATAGCGCCACCAGCAATAACGCCAGTACCTTCTGATGCCGGTTGCATGTACACCTTAGAAGCACCGTGACGGGCCTTGATAGGATACTGCAAAGTATGTCCGTCTAAACCGACAGTGATCATATTGCGACGAGCTGCTTCCATGGCTTTCTGAATCGCCAATGGAACTTCACGAGCCTTGCCACGACCAAAACCAACCCGACCATTTCCGTCGCCAACGGCAGTTAGTGCGGTGAAGCCGAAAATACGACCACCCTTCACAACTTTAGCAACACGATTGACCTGAATCAGTTTTTCCTGAAGGCCTTCTTCGTTGTTCTTACCTGGCTCGTCTCTATATGCCATATCTCAAACCCTTAAAATTTTAATCCGCCTGCACGTGCTGCGTCAGCCAAAGCTTTTACGCGGCCGTGATAGGCATAACCCGAACGATCAAATGCAACTTGCTCTACGCCAGCAGCCTTCGCCCGTTCTGCAATTAGTTTTCCAACAACTTCCGCAGCTTTAACATTTCCTGATGCAGAAGAACGGTTTTCCTTCTCAACTGTTGACGCACTTGCCAACACTTGATTTCCAGCTGGTGAAATTATTTGCGCGTAGATATGGCGCGGCGAGCGATAGACACAAAGCCTATTAACTCTTAACTCACTGATTTTAGCTCTTGCTCTCTTCGCTCTGCGAATACGAGCCTTTTTCTTGATGTTCATAATCTTAAGCCCTATTTCTTCTTAGCTTCTTTGCGATAGACACGCTCATTCGCATAACGAACACCCTTGCCTTTGTAAGGCTCAGGGGGACGAAAATCTCGGATTTCTGCGGCAACTTGACCCACTAATTGCTTGTCGGCGCCAGAGATGAGAATTTCCGTTTGAGTTGGAGTTTCCGCGGTCACTCCTTCTGGCAATGAATAATCAATTGGGTGAGAAAAACCCAACGTCAGATTGACAGACTTACCCTCAGCGCGCGCTCTGTAACCCACGCCCTGTAATTCAAGTTTCTTTTGGAAGCCTTCGCTAACACCTAGAACCATGTTATTGATGAGTGCGCGAAAAGTTCCAGCCATAGCATTTGCTTGACGAGTTGGCTTCTTCGCAGAGACCTTAAGCTCTTCGCCCTCTTGGCTAACTCCAACCAAACCGTGAAGGTCAAGCTGAAGGGCTCCCTTACTACCCTTTACTGAAACTTGATTCTCAGTAAAAGTTGCTTCTACCCCTTTGGGCAAAGCGATTGGGTTATTGGCTACTCTAGACATCTTTTCGTTGCTCTTTAATTAATTTGCTAATCTCTAAACCGTTTAGAATACGGAGCAGAGTACCTCGCCACCAATTCCTGCAGAAGCCGCCTGCTTGTCAGTCATCAAGCCCTTGCTTGTAGACAAGATAACGATACCTAACCCGGCTCTGTTGTTCGGCACATCTTCGGAGCCTGTGTAGTTGCGAAGACCGGGCTTGCTTACTCGCTTGATTTCCTCAATAACTGGCCGGCCACGGTAATACTTAAGATTTACATTAAGTACTGGCTTGCCTTCATTGCCGTCGACTGCGAACTCGCCTATATAACCTTCTTTTTGCAGCACTTCGCTCAAAGCCACTTTAAGCTTGGAGGAAGGGCAAGATACGGTTGGTAACTGCGCCATCTGGGCGTTGCGAATTCGAGTTAAGAAATCTGCAATTGGATCTGACATGCTCATAATTCTTCTCCCGACTACCAGCTAGCTTTGGTTAAGCCAGGCACATCACCGCGCATAGCTGCTTCACGTAATTTGTTTCTACACAGGCCAAACTTCCTGTAAACGCCGTGTGGGCGACCAGTTATTTGACACCGGTTGCGCTGACGAACCGGACTGGAGTCACGAGGTAGCTTCTGAAATTTCACTTGAGCAGCCCATTTTTCATCATCACTGGCATCGGCACTGCTCATAATCGCCTTAAGAGCAGCACGCTTAGCCGCGTACTGAGCAACTAGCTTAGTGCGCTTGTCTTCTCTGGCGAGCATTGAAGTTTTAGCCATTGTTAGGACTCCTTTGATTCAGTCGCAGCGGCTTTATCGGCGCCAGCTAGCGTTACACCACGGAAAGGGAAGCGAAGTGCAGTCAATAATGCGCGACCTTCATCATCGTTTTCCGCTGTTGTTGTAATAGTGATATCTAGTCCCCGAATTTTGTCGATCTTGTCGTAATCAATTTCGGGAAAAATAATCTGTTCAGTAACGCCCATTGCGTAGTTGCCCCGGCCATCGAACGCCTTAGGGTTTAAACCACGGAAGTCTCTGATGCGCGGGATAGAGATGCCTACCAAACGCTCCAAGAATTCATACATACGGTTGCCGCGCAGTGTAACTTTTGCACCTACTGGCCAGCCCTCGCGGATTTTAAACCCGGCGATTGACTTACGAGCCAGGGTCACCACAACCTTTTGGCCGGCGATTTTAGTTAGATCGGCAACAGCCGCGTCTAAAATCTTTTTGTCAGTTACGGCCTCACCTAAGCCCATGTTTAAAACCACTTTAGTGATTCTTGGCACGCGCATTGGATTGTCATAACCAAACTGCTCGGTTAATGCTGGGATTACTTCTTTCTTGTAAAATTCTCTATACTGAGCCATTTTGGCAACCTATCAGTGCTTAATCTATGTCTTGACCGTTTGATTTAAATACTCGCTTCTTCGAGCCATCTTCAGAAACCTGAATTTTTACTCGATCTGCTTTATTCGCCGCCGCGTTAAAAAGTGCAACGTTTGAAACATCAATTGATGCTTCTTTCTCAATAATACCGCCAGCCTGACCTGCATTAGGGTTGGCTTTAGTGTGGCGCTTGACCATGTTAATACCGGCCACAATGACTCTGCCATTGTCAAGAATTCGGGTAACGGAGCCACGCTTACCCTTATCTTTGCCAGTGATTACAATCACTTCGTCATCACGTTTTAATTTATTCATTTGCCGCTATCTCT
>CAYGSO010000063.1:0-14813 GCA_964352445.1 uncultured Pseudohongiella sp.
AAGCACCCACCTCTATTACTTGATCGAATTTTTAAAGAACTTTCCCGGAGTCATCTGACTCGAGGGAGGCGTATTATACGCCCGAAAGTTGTTTTTACAAGAAAATAAAAGACGATTTTGTAAACTATTTTACATAAACCTTCTTTTTGCATCAAAACGCCGATTCTATTGGCCTGCAGCCCGCTTCGGAGCCACAAACTCAACCAAAGGGAAGGGTTTTTACCGCTCTAATCCACAAACTGGCAACAAGACAAGACATCGTCTGCAGCAAATGCGCATTAAATCGCGTCACTCATGGACAAGTTTCAAGCGGCAGCGCCGCCTCCAAAGACTTTCTCATGGTACAGCGGAGTCCATTCACTGTGCCTTACATGGTATCGCAGTAACCACTCCGATACCAAAACCACAGGGCATGGATGTCTAAAGACTCTAACGAACCGACTAACCTATAGCTTTGTTCAACAAACCCACTTTGCCAATCACACTGCGGATGTCGCGGTAATTACTGCGAAACCCAAATCACAAAGCTCGAATTTCTAAAACTCTAGCGAACCGACTAACCTATAGCTTTGTTCAACAAACCCACTTTGCCAATCACACTGCAGGTGTCGAGGTAATCGCTGCGAAATCCAATCCACAAAGCACGAATTTCTAGAAACTCTGGCGAACCGCCTAGTCTGTAGCCTTATTCAAGCAATCAACTTTACCAAATGAAAAAGCTTTTTTCCTCTGCGCAGGACGAAAAAGCTGCCCGAAAGTGCATTAGCGGCATTTAGGGAAAATTCAGTCGAATCAACCACGTCTCCATTGATGCTGACAGCGCCATTGCCCAAAAACTCACGGGCCATCTTATTCGACTTAGCCAACTCGGTTTTAACCAGCACATCGACAATGCCGCCTTCCGCTGCAGGGATAGCCGTGCAGGGCAATCCGTCCAATTCTAATTGCCTAAGGTCGTCCGGCGTTAAGCTCGCCAGCTTGCCAGAAAACAGCGCTTCGCTGATACGAACTGCAGCTGCCAGGCCGTCACGGCCATGGACTAGCTCCGTCACTTCACGCGCTAGAATGCCCTGTGCCTCGGGTTTAGCCTGAGCCGCTTCGTCGCTGGCCTGAATCTGGTTCATCCGCTCGATACTTAAAAAGGTAAAGTAGCGCAGAAATTTGTACACATCCGCATCGGCGGTGTTTAGCCAGAATTGGTAGAAGGCGTAGGGCGAGGTCTTGGCCGGGCTAATCCAAATGGTGCCAGACTCTGTCTTGCCAAACTTGGAGCCATCGGCTTTGGTCACCAACGGCAACGTCGCGCCAAATACCTGCTGATTGTTCATGCGGCGGGTAAGATCAATACCACCAGTGATATTGCCCCACTGGTCCGAACCCCCTATCTGCAAAGTGCAGCCATACTGTTTGTTGAGCTGGGCAAAGTCGTAGGACTGCAAAATCATGTAGCTGAATTCAGTGAAAGAAATGCCTTCGCCTTCTCGCTCTATGCGCTGCTTTACCGACTCTTTTTGCACCATGGCATTCACTGAAAAGTGTTTGCCTACATCACGCAAAAAGTCTAATACGCTGAAATTTCGGGTCCAATCTAGGTTATTTACCAGTTTTGCTGGGTTAGCGCCGCTGTCAAAGTCCAAGAACTGGCTCAGCTGGGGTTTTAAGCGCTCAACCCACTCGGACACCACATCAGCGGTATTCAAGGCGCGCTCCGCCGACTTAAAACTTGGATCGCCTATCAAACCAGTGGCGCCACCCACCAAGGCTATTGGCGTATGCCCTGCCATTTGAAAGCGCTTTAAAGCCAATAAGGGCACTAAGCTGCCTATATGCAGACTCTCGGCAGTAGGATCAAAGCCACAGTAGAGGGTTCGCTTGGCGCTCGCCAAGTGAGCCTTAAGCTCTTCCCCACCGGCGAGCTGTGAAATTAGCTGGCGGCCTTCCAAATCGCTGATTATGTCAGGGTTACTCATGATTTATTCTCGATTGAGACGGTCATAACTAAAATGAACAAATAACCGTAAATTCATCACAAAACTAAGAAAATTCCCCACGTTGCCGACCCACTCAGAAGTAAAGTAAGTTTTAAGGCCGTGAAAAGGACGCAGATTCTACACGAGTTAATAAAAGAGTGTGAAGGATTGAACTATTTAATAGTCTGTGAATCTTATAGTCTATTGCTATAATCCCGCAGCTTTTTAGCTGTTACTGCCATTAGGGGCAAGTGAAACATAATAAGATGACTCAATTAGAATCTATAAAATTCTTTATCGAAAAATACTACCCCCGCGAATATCTCTACGCCACTGGGGGACTTGCCGGCCTATTTGTGCTGATTCTATTGGTACCCAATGGGAATGAGGTGGCAGCTGCCCCCAAAAAGACCCAGCTAGAAGTGCCAATAACAATAAACCGCGTGGGCCAGATTAATTCAGCCCCCGCCCAGGTAAAGCTAGACCCAGCCATCACCCTTTCTGATTTCGTAGTTGAGCCCGCCCCATCAGCGCCGCTGATAGAAGACACTATATCCATGCCAATCTGGCGCAACGTTGAAGTGAAGCAAGGAGATAACTTATCTGCCATCTTCTCCAAGGTTGGACTGAGCGATCAAGACCTGTTTAAAGTGCTAAACAGCAGCGATGAAGCCAAAGTGCTAAACCGGCTTTATCCAGGCTACAAATTAGATTTCATGATTCCCAATGCGGGCCAGTTAGAACAGCTGAGAATTCTAAAGTCACCGCTGGAAGGCTATCTGTTTACCCTCAACGATTCAGGTTACGCGGTTGAGTCCATCCTCAAAGAAGCGCAAATTCAACAGTCTTTTAAAGTAGGCACAATATCCGACAGTCTTTTTATGGCGGGTCAGCGAGAACAAATTCCCGCCATTCATATTATGGAAATGGCCAATATCTTCGGCGGTGTCATTGATTTTATTCTCGATCCTCGAGCCGGCGATCAGTTTAGTATCCTCTACGAAGAAGAATACTTAGATGGCGAATACATAGGTAACGGCGAAATCTTGGCAACCCAGTTCGTCAACCAAGGCAAAACCTTCACAGCCGTGCGCTACATCGATGAAAACGGTGAGGTGGGTTACTACAACCCGGAAGGTGAAAGCATGCGCAAAGCATTTTTGCGCAGCCCGCTGGATGTGTTTCGTATTAGCTCTAACTTTAACCCTAACCGGCGCCATCCGATTCTCAATACAATCCGCGCCCATAAAGGGACAGACTACGCCGCGCCAACCGGCACCCCGGTTCGCGCAACCAGCGATGGCAAAGTCACACGGGCATCGCGCTATGGCTCATTTGGCAACTTAGTGATTATTCAGCACAGCGGCGGCTTTGAAACCAAATACGCTCACCTATCCAAGTATGGCAAAGGCATTAAGTCTGGCAAGCGAGTTAGGCAGGGGGACATTATTGGCTATGTTGGCTCAACCGGGGGCGCCACAGGGCCTCACCTACACTATGAATTTTTGGTCAGTGGCGTGCACAAAAACCCACGCACAATCGTCGACAAACTGCCCCAAGCGGAATCCATAGACCCAAGCCAGTTAAATCAATTCAAGCTACAAACGACGGAACTTCTCACTAAATTTACCGAGATGACGAGTTCCACCTTGCTGACTTTAAACCAGCCCGCTGCCGACTAATTCTTATGTCTTCTTCAGATTTATATGTCGGACTAATCTCTGGCACCAGCGTTGACGGTGTCGATTGTGCGTTAGTCCAATTCGACCAAGATCAACCCACTCTGCTGTGCTCGCACTTTAAGCCCAGCCCCGATGAGCTGCGACAGAAAGTACTGCAGATATGCTCCGGCGAAAAAGTAGATCTATCCTCTCTCGGCCAAATCGATATTCAGGTGGGGCGTTTCTTTGCCGAAGGGGTGAATGAGCTCCTCGAAGAGTCTGGCACCAAACCAAAAAACGTCACAGCCATTGGCAGCCATGGCCAAACTTTCTGGCACCAGCCGGCTGGTTTGTACCCATTTAGCATGCAGCTAGGTGATCCTAATTCCATTGCCTTCCACACTGGCATCACCACAGTCGCCGACTTCCGCCGCATGGACATCGTAGCTGGGGGTCAAGGCGCACCTTTAGCCCCGCTTTTGCACCGCAATGTATTTCAAAGCAGCGAAAGCTCCCGGGCAGTGGCCAACATCGGTGGTATTTCAAACCTAACCTGTCTGCCGGTTAACGGCAAAAGTGCAGCCTTTGATAGTGGCCCCGGCAATGTTCTCATGGACTATTGGATTGGCAAGCATCAGCAGCGCCGCTATGACGAAAATGGCCAATGGGCTGCAAGTGGCAAAGTTAACTTGGGGCTATTAGACAAACTTCTCGATGAATCTTACTTCTCCCTAAGCTATCCAAAAAGCACCGGGCGGGAGCTGTTTAACGGCGAGTGGCTAGAAACCAAATTGGAGTTAGTGCCCGCGATAGATCCTGCCGATGTGCAGGCAACGCTGTTAGCCCTGACCGCAAAAACTATTGCGGCAGATTTAACCAGGCTAATGGCCGCAGAGGCGCTCTATGTTTGCGGTGGTGGCGCTCACAATGGGACGCTCATGACTGCGCTGCGAATCGAGCTGCCAGACACTGAGGTAACCTCAACTGAAGCTCTGGGCATTGATCCTGATTGGGTCGAGGCGATCGCTTTTGCATGGATGGCACGGGAGCGAATGGAGGGACGGGCTCTTGATACCAGACCTTTCACAGGCGCAATAGAGCCAGTTATGCTGGGCGGGGTATATACCCCTAGATAAGCTCCTGACAGACGGCGCTGGCAGACTTTAATTGATTAAATGGAAAACGATGAGCCACAACCACAGGTTGTGGTTGCAAGCGGATTCTGCACCACGAAGCGAGACCCTTCCAAGCCTTCCATATAGTCTACTTTGGAACCCACTAAGTACTGGTAGCTCAAAGGGTCTACCAACAGACTTGCACCTTTGTTTTGGATTATAGTGTCATCCTCACCAACTTCTTCATCGAATGAGAAGCCATACTGAAAACCGGAGCATCCGCCACCGGTTACAAATACCCGTAACTTTAGGTTTGCATTGCCTTCTTCAGTAATTAGACTCTGAACCTTCTTCGCCGCATTGTCAGTGAATGACATAATTACCGGTTCGACTGATTGCACAACTGACATAGGTAGTCTCTGCTTAAACGCTGCACAGCGCCAAGAATGGATTAAACGGCACTGGGACAGAGTTATTATCGGCATAACCCAGTAAAACAGTCAAGTATTGCAACGAGAATAAGAGCGTTGCTAGACCAAGTACCTTAGCTTTCTTGTAAACTCGCGCCTTCGAAGGGCAACGCGGGTTTTTCAGTGCCTAGGCGTTTGGTTTCTGTCTGATTCGCACTGATATGCATGAGCTTGCCATTTACTTCCGAACCCATAACCATTTCGATAAGATTGTAATAGACATTGCCAACTACCGTGGCTTTAGCGGCTAGTTCAATGTGTTTTGCTGATCGCACGTCCCCCTGCACGAGGCCGTTGATTACCGCCGACGGAACGCAGATTTCACCTTCAACCGAACCCTTCTCAGCAACCCGAATTAGGGCGTTGGAATCATCTTCAGCGTAGATATTGCCTTTCACCTTGCCTTCAATTAACAGCTCACCACTAAAATGGATATCGCCAACTATTTCAGTCGTGCGGGAAACTAACGTATGCGCTAGGCCTCCTGTCATTTTGCTTCCCTCGTCTGATTTACCAAACATGGACTACTCCCCTTCTACAACCCAGCTAAAATCTTGGTTGATGTTTTTTTCCACCGGCTCCTGTGACACAGCCGCAATTTGAACTCGCTCTGGCTGAAACCCTTCGGGTAACTGCAGCGAGCCCTCGATGTTTTGAAAGTACTTAAATCGTAGCCTGATATCTAACTGATCTTGTTCTTCTGATACTTGCCGCAGTGGAATTATGATCTGCTCATCCCCTTGGCGGCCGACAATATTGACGTTAACAAACCCCAGCAAAAACGTATCCCCGTCGGCATCGAGCTGCCGCAGCACCAGCTTGTAGCTGTAGACACCCGATGTATTTGTGGTGGCTATATCCAGCTGGCTAATGACCAGCCCAGTCTCACCGGTTTCGTCGGACACAACCTGACGGTAATACACAATGTCTTGCTCTAACTGGGCTACCCGCTCCCTTAAACTCATAATTGTAGTTTGAACTTCTTCGGTTGCACGCTGATCCATGACACTGGATCTATCAAGAATAGCCACTTGCCGACGTAACTCTGAATTCTCTGTCTGATACTTTTCCAAGTCTCGGGTCAAGTCTTCACGACCGGCCAATTCCGACTCTTGGTTTTGCAAAGTGATGTAGTAGCCATACAGAAAGCCACCCGCGGCGCTGCCACCCACACCTATAAGCAACACCAAAGCCACGAGAAACCGCCGTGCCGGCCGATAGGGCACGACCATCATGCGTTCTTGTTTGCTTCCTTTTACTACGTTTGGCACTGCGCTCTCTCCAAGCCTAGGGTACTTTTTCAGTATTTAATTACTGTAGATGAAAATTACGGATTCAGCGCGATACCCATTAATCCTTTGGCTTCATCAAGCCCTAACATCAGGTTCATATTTTGTATTGCCTGCCCCGCTGCGCCTTTGACCAGGTTATCTTCCGCGGCAAGGACTATAACAGTATTGGTTTGCTCTGAATATTGAACCGCAATGGAGCAGCGGTTGCTGCCTCGCACATCTTTCGTGGCCGGCAGTTTACCCGAAGGCAATACATCGACAAACGGCTCGTTAGCATAGCGGTCTTCAAAAATTGATTGCAACTCATCTAATGTGACCTTGCACTCAGATTTGAGCGGCGCATAGAGCGTCGCCAATATGCCTCTCACCATTGGCGTTAAGTGAGGCACAAAGGTCAGGCCCACCGATTCTCCGGCGGCACTGCGCAGACCTTGGCAAATTTCAGGGTGATGCCTGTGGCCGCTTACGGCGTAGGCGCGAATCGATTCTGTGGCTTCGCAGAGCAAATAGTCTTCCGCCGCTTTTCGCCCCGCACCACTCACACCCGACTTGGCGTCGGCTATTAACCGGTTAGTTAGCACTAACTTATTTTCCAACAGCGGCAAAAAGCCCAGCTGAATCGCGGTGGGATAACAGCCAGGCACTGCAACCAAATCGGCCTGCTTAATGGCCTCTCGGTTCACCTCAGGCAAACCATACACCGCTTTTGCAACCAGCTCGGGCGCGATATGTTTAGTGCTGTACCACTGTTCCCAAAGCGGAATATCCTTGATTCTGAAATCAGCAGAAAGATCGATAACTTTGGGTCCCGCCGCTAAAATCTGCGCCGCCGAATGCATGGCAACCCCGTGGGGCGTGGCGAAAAACACCACATCGCACTGACTAAAGTCAGCCTCGGCCGGATCTTCAAATTTGAGATTTAAGTGACCACGTAGATTGGGGAAATAATCAGCAACGGCGACGCCGCGCTGCTCTCTGGAAGTCACGAGACTAACCTGCACATCGCCATGGCCGCACAAAAGCCTGAGCAGCTCTATGCCCGTGTAGCCTGTGGCGCCAATTATCCCCGCTTTAATCACCTGTTACTCCCTATCAACACGCATCTTTGACAGCTCTTGAGAATCTAAATTCCAAACGTCGTAAAATAATCGCTTCTTTTGTTGGGAGGCGTATCTTACACCGGAGACCCAATAATGCAATAAATGGGCGCATTTCATCACGTAAAATCAACGGCTTAGCTTCAAATTAAGCCTGTGTGAGCAGTGCTGTGTTTGCTACAATACAGCCTCAATTGATTTGGACGTAGTGAGGTCCCGATGCTTTGGGTCAAAGCCTTTCATATTATTTTTGTTATTTGCTGGTTTAGCGGCATTTTCTATTTGCCCAGATTGTTCGTCTATCACGCCATGAGTGAAGACCAGATCAGCAAAGACCGCTTTGTAATTATGGAGCGGAAATTATTTTGGGGAATCACTACCCCCTCTGCGGTTCTAACAATTGCTCTAGGTACTTGGCTTTTAGTCACCAACGCCAGCTATTTCATGGCATGGTGGTGGATGCACGCAAAATTAGGCTTGGTCGCATTGGTCGTGGTTTATCACTGTTACTGCTATTGGTACATGAAACGGCTGCGGGAAGATTCTGCAGTGCCAACCCACGTTTTTTTCCGCGTGTTTAATGAGCTACCGGTCTTTCTTCTGATCGGAATCGTTATCCTTATTGTGGTTAAGCCCATCCTAGCCTGATACCGAATCGCCCATTAGATGCCAACTCAACTGAACCAAAACTCTTCATCGGCTAAACCTGTGGTGCTGTGTATCGCAGGTCTAGACCCAACCGGCGGCGCCGGTATTCAAGCCGACATTGAAACCCTGTTTAGCTTGGGCTGCCACGCTGCTGCCGTGGTATCTGTGCTCACCGTACAAACCAGTGTCAACGTGCAGAGCCTAAGCCCAGTGGATGCCGACTTAGTAATAGCCCAAGCCCAAGCGGTTCTGCAGGACATGAATGTTGCCTGCATCAAGCTAGGCCTACTGCCCAGCTGTGACATTATCCGCGCGGTTCATCACGTCGTGGGCCAAGCCTCAGGGGTTCCTGTCGTGCTTGACCCGGTATTAATTGCCGGCGGCGGCTTTGCTATGAGCGACTCAAACACCACCGCGCTGATGCGCGAATTACTCTTGCCACGGGTTACTGTCATCACACCCAACATTTACGAACTGCAAACGCTGATTCCTGAAGCTAAAAACCTAGACGAAGCCGCGGCGATAGCCTTAAGCGAAGGCTGCGAGGCAGTCTTGCTTACTGGCACCCATGCAGATTCCATTGCAGTAGAAAACTGCCTGTACCTCGCCGATGGCTCGGTCACTGTAAAATCTTGGCCGCGGTTACCGCAAACCTACCACGGTTCCGGCTGCACCTTAGCAAGTGCCGTGGCCGCCGGTTTAGCCAAGCAAGCAGACGTAGCCACGGCCAGCGCAAACGCCCAAGAATTTACCTGGCAAGCGCTAAACCAGGCAAGCAAGCTAGGCAAAGGCCAATGGTTTCCAAACCGGCACCTAAGCTGATCAGGACAAGCACAAACCTTATGCAACCAGATTCCTCACCAAGGCGTAATAGCCCAATGAAACTACCGCCGGGCGGGCTGTACGGCATCACCGATGACGCTTTGCTGCCAGATAAGGATTTGCTGAGGGGGGTTAAAGCGGCGTTAGATAACGGTCTCAAGCTGCTCCAATACCGATCTAAACAGGCCCTATCGCCAGCGGCTGCCGTTAATCTTAGGCAGCTAGTGGTTTTATGCGAGGCTTACTGCGTGCCGCTTTTAATTAACGACAATCCACAGCTGTGCTTAGAAGTGGGTGCCCATGGCGTGCACTTAGGTCAGTCGGACGGCTCAGTGACCGAGGCTCGGCGGGTGTTAGGCCCAGATGCTATTATTGGTGTAACCTGCCACAGCTCTCTGGCAAAGGCTGTTGCAGCACAGCAAGACTCGGCAGACTACGTGGCCTTTGGGCGGTTCTTCCCGTCACTGACTAAGCCCAGTGCGGCACCGGCAGACATGAGTATTTTAAAAGCAGCACGGCAAAAACTGACAATACCACTAGTTGCCATCGGCGGCATCAACGCGGAAAATGGCGGCCAGCTTCTTGCAGCGGGGGCAAACTTTCTCGCAGTGATCAACGCTTTGTTTGGCAGCAGTGACATTCAAACCAATACGAAACACTTAGTAGCCCTGTTCGATAGTTCACAGGGCAAAATTCATGACTAAAGGCTAGCAACGATGAACCATGAAAATTCCAGGAATTTGTATGACCTGGCGCTTCAATACATTCCCGGCGGCGTAAACTCTCCTGTTCGCGCCTTTAAAGGTGTCGGTGGCAACCCCCTGTTTTTTAAAGGCGGTGAAGGCGCATACTTGATCGACTCTGACAACAACCGCTACGTCGATTACGTAGGCGCTTGGGGCCCCTTAATCTTGGGTCATTTAAACCCAGATGTTGTCAATGCTCTCAAACTTCAGCTAGACAGCGGCATTGGCTACGGCGCATCCACCGAAGGCGAGATAAACATTGCCCGCAAGATTTGCCAGTTAGTGCCTTCGATCGAAAAGGTTCGCTTGGTAACATCGGGCACGGAAGCCACTATGAGCGCCATGCGCTTAGCCCGAGGTTTTACGCGCCGCGACAAGGTAGTAAAGTTTGAAGGCTGCTACCACGGCCATGTCGACGGCTTATTGGTTAAAGCAGGCTCCGGCGCGCTCACCTTGGGTGAACCAGATTCATTAGGCGTACCTAAAGCCTACACCGATTTAACCCACGTCCTGCCCTACAATGACATCGCAGCAGTGGAAACCTTTTTCGCGGCTCACGGTGATGAAATTGCCTGCATAATTGTCGAACCAATTGCCGGCAATATGAATTTCGTACCGCCAAATCCTGGCTTTCTCCAGGCCCTGCGAAAAGTTTGTACCGACCACGGCAGCGTGCTTATTTTTGACGAAGTAATGACTGGTTTCAGGGTAGCCCTGGGCGGCGCGCAAGAGGTTTATGGCGTGACTCCAGACTTGACGACACTGGGCAAGGTTATCGGTGGCGGCTTACCAGTAGGCGCGTTTGGCGGCCGCGCGGATATTATGGATCACATCGCGCCGTTAGGCGGCGTTTATCAAGCTGGCACATTGGCTGGCAGCCCATTAGCGGTTGCCGCCGGTTTAGCCATGCTCGAGGCCATCGAAAAACCTGGTTTTTATGAGGCCTTAAACCAAAAAGCCAAAACCCTGCTCAGCGGCCTGGAAGAGCGTGCCAAGGCTGCCAAGGTTCCTTTCACAACTAATCAAACCGGCGGCATGTTTGGCTGTTTCTTCAGCAAAGAAGAAAAGGTCTCAACCTTCCAACAGGTTATGGCTTGCAACGTGCATCAGTTTCAGCAGTTCTTTCACGGCATGCTTGATAATGGAGTGTATCTGGCACCTTCTGCCTATGAGGCTGGGTTTATTTCCATGGCCCATACCGACACCGAAATCAACTTTACCTTAGATGCTGCCGAGAAAGCCTTCGCCGCCATAAAAGACTAATTTTCATTATCCCGCTAAACACTGAGAGACGTTTTCATGACGAAATATGATGTATACGGCATAGGCAATGCGCTGGTCGATAAAGAGTTTGAAGTCGAAGAAGAGTTTTTTGCCAAACACAATATCGAGAAGGGTTTAATGACCTTGGTCGATCATGACCACCAAGACTTTTTGCTGGCCCAACTCATGGAAACCTATGGTCTGAAGACCCGTGCCGGGGGTGGCTCCGCTGCAAACTCACTTTATGCCCTGAGCCAGTTTGGCGGTACAGCATTCTATTCTTGCCGTGTTGCCAACGATGAAACCGGTGATTTTTTCTTGAACACTCTGGGTCAACACAATATCGAAACCAATCTCACTGAGCAACGCGTCGAAGGCACTAGCGGTCGCTGCTTGGTTATGATTACTCCAGATGCCGAACGCACCATGCAAACTTACCTTGGGGTTTCTGATGCTATTTCAATTTCCGAATTGGATTTTGATGCCGCCAAGCAGGCCAGTATCATTTATTTGGAAGGCTATCTGGTGACATCACCCACAGCGAAAGCAGCGATCATCGAAATGAAAGCCTTCGCTAAGGCTAACAACATCATGACAGCCATGACGTTCTCTGACCCAGCGATGGTTGAATACTTCTGCGATGCGGTTAACGACGTGATCGGCGATGGGGTTGATCTGATGTTTTGTAATCAGAAAGAAGCGATGACATGGGCAGGGGTAGACACCATCGAAGCGGCGTGTGGGGCCCTCAAAAAGAAGGCTAAACGTTTTGCAGTCACTCGCGGCGCCAACGGTTCTTTGCTCTTCGACGGCGAAAAGTACATTGAGATTGCGCCTCACAAAGTGCAGGTAGTGGATACCAACGGTGCTGGTGATATGTACTCGGGGGCCTTCATGTATGGCATAACTAACGGGCTAGATTTTGAAACCTCGGGAAAACTAGCAAGCCTCGCCTCGGCCACCGTCGTCGCCAGCTTTGGGCCACGTTTAGCGCCCGAACATCACGCAGTCATTTTGGAAAGTATTGCGGGTTAGATCGAACGGCCTGAGAACTTACGTTCTCAGGTCATCGACAAACTTCTTCACACCATCAAACCAAGACGACTTGCGCGGGTTTTGTGATGCGCCCTGTTCGTCTTGAATAGTCTTAAACTCTTCTAAAATTTCTTTTTGGCGCTTGGTTAAGTTAACCGGCGTCTCGATCACCACTCGGCATAACAAATCGCCAGCGGCGCCACCGCGAATCGGTGTCACCCCTTTATTGCGCAGACGGAATAATTTTCCAGACTGGGTTTCCGAAGGGATCTTCAGCTTTACCCGGCCGTTAAGCGTTGGCACTTCTAACTCGCCGCCAAGCGCGGCGTCGCCGAAGCTAATTGGAATCTCGCAGTGTAGATCGCGACCATCGCGCTGAAATATAGCGTGAGCCCTGACTCCTATTTCAACGTACAGATCCCCTGATGGGCCACCGTGAGAACCCGCCTGACCTTCGCCGGTTAAGCGAATACGATCTCCCGTGTCGACACCGGGCGGTACTTTAACCGAAAGAGTTTTAGTCTCGTCCACATTGCCGCGGCCGTGACAGGTGTTGCAGGGGTCTTTAATTTGTTTGCCAGTGCCCTGACAGCGCGGGCAAGTCTGCTGCACCGAGAAAAAGCCCTGCTGCATCCGCACCTGGCCGTGACCAGCACAAGTAGCGCAGTCAACGGCAGTAGTGCCTTTTTTAGCGCCGCTGCCATCACAGGTAGTGCAGTTAACCGTGGTTGGAATGCGAATTTTAACCGATGTACCCTGAACCGCGTCTTCCAGACTTAACTCTAAGTTGTAGCGCAGATCGGCGCCTTTGCGCACATGGCTGCGGCCGCCGCGGCCACCACCACCACCACCGAAAATGTCGCCAAATATGTCGCCAAATATATCGCCAAAATCAGCCTGACCGGCGCTGGTTTGGCCTTCAATGCCGGCATGGCCGTATTGGTCGTAACGAGCGCGTTTTTGGGCATCGGAAAGCACCTCGAAAGCCTCGTTAGCTTCCTTGAACTTATCTTCAGCAGTATCGTCATCAGGATTTCGATCCGGATGGTGCTTCATAGCAACGCGGCGGTAAGCTTTCTTAATTTCAGCTTCCGACGCGCCTCGTTCGACACTCAATACCTCGTAAAAATCTCGTTTCGACATTCGCTCTCTCTGCTTTACAACTGATTCGACTTGAACTCAACCACGCCGGCGGCACCGTCGATTTCTTGATAATTAAACGCAAAAAAACTAAGCCATTGGGATGGCTTAGTTTTTAGCAAGAATTCGCCTACTGGCCTGCCAACAGGCAGGCCCAATCGAATTACTTATCGTCTTCCTGCACTTCTTCAAACTCCGCATCCACTGCGTCGTCTTCTCCAGCATCGGCGGATGCATCTGCTGCATCAGCGCCTGACTGTGCCTGCTGGTCGGCGTACATCTTCTGCGCCAAACCGGTTGAAGCATCAGTAAGGTCCTTAGTCTTGGCTTCGATATCTGCCAAGTCATCGGTCTTTAGCGCCGCTTCAAGTGCCGTAATGGCATTATTGATCGCGTCTTTCTCTTCGTCAGTGGCTTTATCACCTGCCTCGGTTAGAGTTTTCTTAGTCGCATGAATCAGGCCATCGGCTGTGTTGCGAGCAGTAATTAGCGCTTCGAATTTTTTATCTTCAGCAGAATTCGCTTCCGCATCTTTGATCATCTTCTCGATATCTTCATCTGATAAACCGCTAGATGCTTTAATTACTATAGACTGCTCTTTGCCGGTTGCCTTGTCTTTTGCTGATACATTCAATATACCGTTGGCATCTAAATCGAAGGCAACTTCAATTTGTGGCATGCCTCGCGGCGAAGGCGGAATATCGGACAAATCGAACCGACCCAGGGATTTATTCTGGGAGGCTTGCTTGCGCTCGCCCTGCACTACGTGAATAGTCACCGCAGTTTGATTGTCATCCGCTGTCGAGAAAACCTGTGTCTTCTTGGTAGGAATCGTTGTGTTCTTCTCAATCAGTGGGCTAGCAACACCGCCCAAAGTTTCGATACCCAAAGACAAAGGAGTCACGTCTAACAACAATACGTCGTTCACTTCACCAGAAAGAACCGCCGCCTGAATTGCTGCACCAACCGCGACTGCTTCATCAGGGTTCACATCGCGACGGGCTTCCTTACCAAAATACTCAGCCACTTTCTTCTGCACTAATGGCATGCGGGTTTGACCGCCCACCAAAATCACATCATCAATCTTGCTGGTATCAAGGCCGGCATCTTTAAGCGCCATTTTTACCGGTCCTAAAGTGCGTTCTACCAATTCTTCAACGATAGACTCAAATTTCGCTCTGGTTAGCTTTTGCACCATGTGCTTAGGCCCAGACGCATCTGCCGTGATATAGGGCAGGTTAATTTCGGTCGACTGCGAGGAAGACAATTCGATCTTCGCCTTCTCAGCGGCTTCTTTCAGGCGTTGCAGGGCCAGTGGATCGCCGTGCAAATCCATGCCTGAGGATTTCTTGAACTCATCGGCTAGATAGTCGATCAAGCGTAAGTCGAAATCTTCACCGCCAAGAAACGTATCACCGTTGGTAGAGAGAACTTCAAAGGTATGTTCGCCGTCAGTTTCAGCAATTTCAATAATTGAGATATCGAAGGTACCGCCACCTAGGTCATACACCGCGATAGTTGAATCGCCGCCTTTCTTGTCCATGCCATAAGCCA
>CAYGSO010000064.1:0-14209 GCA_964352445.1 uncultured Pseudohongiella sp.
GAGCCCAGAGGATTGCTTTTCTGTCCCATGTCACTTTACTGCCTTCGGTGATGATTCCTTCTTCGGTACGCACTATTGGCTTACCGGAGGGGCCCGTCTCGGGTGATGAGCGGTCCACCGAGTCAGGCGGATTAACCATATCGAGAGGATTAACAATATCGAGAGAATTAACCATATCGAGAGGGTTCATGGATTGATCAGACATCACTGCTGCTCCTGAGTTTTTGGCTGATGGATAGTTAGACATTGATTGCTGCAAAAACTCTGCCAGTTTCAGATGCTGTCACAGAAAGGCGCAAAGCTGGCTAAAAATGTACAAGTGGTGGGCTATGGCATTATTTGGCGAACTATTTTTATTCGCTATATCAATGGCTTAATGCAGCAGCTATTGGCTGCGCCAGTTAGGCGCTCAGGCTTGGTGTGTGCTCGCACCAAGACTGAAGCAAGCCTAGGGTGATAAGATCCACGAATCTAGCTCCTAAATGAGTCACTACTACGCAGATTGAGCCCCATAAACAGGCAAAAACCGGTAGTCCAGCGTTTTGGCAAACTGGAAATTGGCGAAGTAGCAGGATAGATAACTGGCAGCGCTGCAAGGCCAGACCCCAACTCGCGCCACTTTGCTTCCAGGTAATTTCCGGCCGAGCAATTTGTAAGGAGTTTTAACCTGCAGTGAGGGTGGCACTATCCTTGCTTCTCAAGTTCGGCACTATGACTGAATCAACCAATAACTCCAACTCAATCGAGCATCCAATGGACGCAACTGAAACTCAACCCGATCAGCAGCAGCGACTAGCCCTACTCGCATTCGCGGGTGTTATAGTCGCATTAATTGTCATCTATGTGATTAGAAATTTCGACGGTTACGAAGAAATGAACATCGAGTTTCGCTATAGCGAACTGGTCGATATGGTGGAGCCTATCCAAGACACGATAGAGGCTGCTCTGCTATCCCGGAGCTCCTTCGACATGGATTTGCTCGACAGCGGAGAGGTAGGGTTGCCCGATGAGGTGCTAGTTTCTGAAGAGGCCCACGGCATTTCCGTCATCGACGGCATGATCATTGCGACGTGGATGAAGGATGAATCCGACCTAGATGGAGTGACCTATATTCTTACCCCAAAGATCGAGGACGGAGAAGTTGAGTGGGCAACCACTGGGACTTGTGGCGGTAAAAACGCCTGTTAAAATAGCAGCAATGCACTAATTCTGGGCGCACAGGGCCGGCATAGTGCAATCACGAAGCAGCCTCCACCAGCCCTGTAAAGATTCACACTACCAAAAGGCACTTCAGTTTCAGACCGCTAATTTGTCACTGACCGGCAGTCAATCACGAAATTAGCACAGCACTCAGCTGGGTTCTTTCGAGCAGCGAACTGAACCGGGATTCTTTCCGATTGGTGTTGGCACCCCTGCCTTCAATGCCCAACGAGTCTAGGGTAGACAGACCTGCAGCCTGGGTTAGCGAGCCGTCGGTGCCAACACCGGAGTCAATGATGTGAAATTCCTGACCGAGCAGCCTGCCGATAGTAATTGTCTTGAGCAATAACTCGTCCGAGCGGGCGGTGCAGGTTGACCCAGCTTACGGCGGAGATCTTTTCGGTCTCGCAGGGAAAGCTATAGGTGGCGTCGAAGATGGATTGAAACCGCTCGGCCAACGCCTCGCGCTACCTTGCTTGATGGCCACCGGGTCTTCAATACAGGTGATCATGCGCACTGGGCCCTGGCACTGCTCGCAGGCTTCAATATCTATTTTGAATACTCTTTTTCAGCCGCTGGGCCCAAGTCATCGCCATGTCCTACTTGGTAAAGCTGCGATCATCGTGAGATTAACAGACATTAAATGAGCGAAGGCGCGCAGATCAAAACTCTGTGTCACGTGAAAAGTGGGCAACCCGCTATAATCGTTGCCTGAATTGCCTAGGACTTATCGTCTGAGGAACCGCCCGGCTTCTCACCGACACCGTCACCTAGGCCCAGAGCGCCCAACTGGGAAACGCCCCAGGCCAGCAGGATCGCGACCAAGGCACCGATGAGTTTGTTGCGGCCTTCGAATTCTAGGTAGCCCCAGATCGGAATGCAGATAACGATCAGTGCGAAGCCCATAACTACCGGAGGAATTTCTCTCCCGGCGATTTTCACTGTACTTTCCAGCTTGATCTTCTGTAACAAGAGATCAAACTTGTCGACCAGATTGTTCCAAATTTCCATACCAGTCCCCGCCTCTTTTTGAGACAAAAAAACAGATGAATGCTCCGAATCTGTGCGCTTTAGCGCGATGCGCCAGCAAAATCATCCAGAAACAGTCAGATGTATATTAATGGAGCAATTACTGTGCCTAGCTTAGCTATTGGCGCTTTGTGCCAGCCACATCAGTGTTCCTGCAGGAACTGCTCACAGGTAGCAATGAAGCCTGAAGTCGTTTCGAAGAAAGGTAGCGCGCCCGTCTGAAAAACCTCACCACTCCAATTGTCCTTGCATAACAGGCGCCCCTCAGGGCGGTAGTCGGTGAAATCTCGTGGATGCCGTGTGCTCTCCAGACCTACTGGGAAGGCCCTCATAGAGCTCGAAGGCATCGGCACTCAACAAGAAGCCCGAAAGAAAATAAAAGGCATCGGCACTGAACAGGGAGCCCAACAGAAAATAAAACGACGCTCGGGCGCGAAAGTTGCATGTTGTTGTGCGCCTGCAATAGTGCAGGACATAACTATCTGCAAAATTGGAATTCAGCTCGATGAAAAAACCCCAAACGGAGAACCGACAGAGTGGGCTCACAACCTCCGAGATGGTTGTCTATCCCATGATAGTAGTAGTGCTTATAGGAGTTGCCTTTGGTTTTTACCACAACTCCAGAATCGACGACGCAGTGTCCGCTGCCGTTGATCTGGGGCTGGAGCAGCAGGCAATTATTGAAGGGTATTTCGATACCTACGGCGAAATGCCACAGTCAGAAGCGGACATCAACCTGAGCTATTTCGTTCCGGAAGGCATTCTCACCGGTATGGACTATCGGGCAGGCGAGTTGGGAGTACCTGCTGCCGACAAATTACGCACCGGAACGCTCAGGGCCTTGGTAGATATGACAGAATTTGGTGTACGATTTAAAGACATTGAGTCTGGCTTCCTGCTCATTGCGCGAGCCCAAGACGACGACACCATCAAATGGGACTGCGTGGCGGACGTGGTCACAGTAGACGCCTTAGGCAAGCGCTACTTGCCAGAAACCTGCAGCAGCGCGAAAGACGACGAAGATGAGGAGGGGGAAGGCGAAGTTCTGGAAGAGGAGTAAAGGTGATGGACACCTTACAACCATCTCAGGGATTTACCCGGCCACCCTACAGTACGCCAATCAGGAACACGCTTAAGTAATAGTTTTTGTTCTTTCCATACCATTCTTATACTCGGAGATGCCATGAACATCATTCACCGCTCGATCAAGATCACCTCGGTAACCTGCCTCGCCGCTTTGCTGGGCGCTTGCTCGGAGAGCGCACCGCCGGAAGCCGCAACGGCCGACTCCATGGCACCGGCGATCTTGGAAGCGCCGGCCGTTCCCGAAGTCGCTGCCGATGCTACCGCCGATCCGGATCTGGTGATCGCCGAGTCCTTCATCGACGCCTTCTACTCCTTCGAACCCGACCGTCTGGCACCGATCATGGCGGCGGCGCCGGAAACCGCACCGCGTCTGCTCTACTACCAGGGCTCGGCGAATGGCGGGAACTACGAAGTGCTGCTGCGCACGCCCTGCGCCCGGGATGAAGAGGGGATCGTGAACTGCCCCGTGAAGGTCAAGGACGATCGCGTGCAGGCGCTCGGCACGGGCTTCGACGTCACCGACACCTTCCACCTCACCTTCGATGACGGTGTGCTCGTCAAGGTCACGACCAGTTCGAACGATCAGGACATCTATCGCGAGGCCGCGGTGTGGGTGCGCGAGAACATGCCTGAGGTGATGGAAGGCCCCTGCAAGAACCGGGGGACGATGGAGGGCACCCCCGTGGAGTGCTCGCGCGCCATGACCGCCGGTTACAAGGCCTTCGTCGCGAGCCCGGACTTCCCCGGCGTGCCGCCGCTTCCTACTCAGGGACACCCATAACCTAATAACTTAAGAAATCAGGGTTCCAGTGTCCAGCCGCGATCGTTGCAGAGTGCTTCGCCTTTGCGTATCCATTTCGAAACAGCTGGCTGACTGATCGCCAGCCGGTTCGCGACTTCTTGAGCACTGCAGCCCAATTGGCTGGTACTCCAGAAAGAGATCAACGCCTTGGCGGTGGACACGTCGCTTAAGCGCGATCTGCCCAGCAGTTGGATCTGTGACACGTGCAATCGCTCACAGATTTCGCTGATGAGCGTCTCCAAGGTCCAACCTTCGGTGCGCAGCCTCTCCCGTGTATCGAGTTGCAGCTTATCCTCCTTAAGCGCTCGCTCTACAAACTCAGCCCCACCCAGAATGCGCTCGTCGCCGATGCAGTGCTGATGCACCTGACGCAAGCGAGCCAGATTTTCCCAGCCACCGTAGCTGCGAACAACACCGCCACCGGTCAACGATACAGAAGCCCCCGTAGTCACGCCCGCGTCAATAAACTCTAGATAGCGACGCATACGCTTTGTCGGGATATCAGAAAACACTTCCAGTGCCGCCTCACGGGCATGCCAAGGCTGCACGCGTATACCTAGAATACCTGCGTGACCGGTCCATGGGTATCGGTCCAATTCGGAGCGCGACTGCAGCATCCCTGCTCGTATGGGGTTTAGGTGGAAATAGCGGATTAACTCGAGAAGATAGCTATCTTCATCAACAAGTATGGAAGTAAATCGATTCTGGAAGACATAGCCACTGCGACCGTGCCTACGGTTATATCTGCCAGCGAAACCACACAGGGCTGGAGCCATAATCTTGCCGAGCGGCTCTGCTCCCACCCGCACCAGAAAGTGATAATGGTTGGACATGAGCGCCCACGCCAGACATTGAGCTTGATACCGACAAAGGTTTTCTCCAAAGCGAAGCAGAAAGTCCTGCTTGTCTTCGTCGTCACGGTAAATAGCGCGGCGCTCAAGACCGCGACCAATGAGGTGATAGCACGCACCAGGAATATGTAATCGACCGCGACGAGGCATAACTGCAGATTAGTCACGATCCGAGAATACGCCAAATCTCCTAAGTTATTAGATTATGGGTGTCCCGTTGTTTGTTTAATTCAGCAGCTTTAACTCATGGATTTGAATTAGGAATCGGTCACGCAAACTACTAAAAATCCTCGTGTCGATGGTTCGAATGTACGTCAGCAATTTTCAACTTAGCGCGCCAGCGCGAAGCCCGAAGGGGAAAACAGGCCAAAGCCTGTTTGGATTATTGACTCGCCTATGAATTTACTCAGGCTACGCCCAGCCTCCGACTGAACAAACTTGTTACCGCAAGTCGGTCCGTCATTAGCAGACATCTCGATTCTCAATAAAACTACTGTATTTTTACTCTGGCCCCATTTTTTAGAAAACGTTATTTATTTAAACATCAACTATACTGTAAAGCATGAACAAAGAAGTTTTTGAGAAAATGCATCTGGAGCTTTTCGAGTCCATCAAATTAGGGCTGGCCATATGCGATATGGATGGAAACCTTCACTATGTAAACAAAGCCTACGCAGATACTATCGGCTACAACGTTGATGAAATCTACCAATTAAGCTATTGGGATATTACGCCCAGAAAGTATGAATTTCAGGAAGAGCTGCAGCTGAAATCCCTTGCAGATCATGGTGCTTATGGCCCCTATGATAAAGAATACCTCCATAGGAATGGGGATCTAGTCCCGGTAAGGCTAAATGGAAAAATAGTAAATCTAGAGGGCACCGATTACATTTGGTCATCTGTTGAAGATGTAACTTTTTCCCGCAACTTAAAGAACACGGTAGAGCTTGAACGCAAATTATTATTCCATCAGTCCATTCAGGATCATACTGAGTATGCAATCATAGCCACTTCCAAAGTCGGGCTAATTACGAATTGGAATAAAAAGGCCAGCGAATTGTTAGGTTACACCGCCGAAGAAATTATCCTCAAGCGAACTCCCGCATTATTCCACGATACAAAAGAAATTATCGAACACTCTAAAGCGGTATCAATATTGTTAGGCAAGGAGATTGAGCCAAGCTTCGAAGCCTTTGTCGCGTTAACCGACCATGATCTGCCCAATGATTATGACTGGACCTATATAAGAAAAAATGGTGAAAGAATTCCCGTACGCCTTTCCATTACTTCATTAAAAGATCGCTTTGGAGATACTGTAGGTTATTTGGGAGTGGCCAACGATATAACCCTGCAGCAGAAGCATCAAGAGGAACTTCGTAAAGCAAAAGAAAATGCGGAAAACGCGCTTCAAGTAAAAACCGAGTTTTTGGCAAACATGTCCCATGAAATTCGAACACCGATGAATGGCATTATTGGTATGACTTCTCTGCTTCTAGATGATGCTGGTCATCAGGATTCTGAATTTAAGGAAAAACTGGACATAATTTCTCGAAGCGCGAGTAGTCTCCTAAAAGTTATTGATGATATTCTGGATCTATCCAAGCTCGAGGCTGGAAAGCTAGTGATTGAAAATCACAGTTTTGATCTGCATCTGTTACTGCAGCAAACTTGCGCAATACATCAGGCTGCGGCCGAAGGCCAAGAGTTAACGCTTGAATGTAAGATTGACAGCTCTGTCCCGCAATGGATTTTTGCAGACGAATTTCGATTAACTCAAGTGCTGAATAATCTTCTTAACAACGCGGTGAAATTTTCCAGCGAGGGAGTGATTCAGGTAAGCGCATCAATGGAGGAGAGTCGACAAGCGCTAAAGTTTTTAGTTCAGGACTCGGGAATTGGCATAAGTGAGGAAACGCAAAAAACTTTATTCCAAAATTTTTCTCAGGCGGATATGTCCACTACGAGACGATTCGGAGGTACCGGTCTGGGCCTCTCCATATCAAAACAACTTGTTGAACTTATGGAAGGGTCTATTGAGCTGGAAAGTAACTTAAATAAAGGAAGCAAATTCACCTTTACCATTAAAGCTCAGCAGGGTGAAGCCGTCATATCCGAGCCACCTTTTAGCTCTGTAGCTAGGACGCACACAAGTGATTTTCGTATTTTACTGGCTGAAGACAATACAGTGAATCAGCAGGTTACAATGAGAATGCTGGAAAAATTGGGCTTTACGGCAGATATTGCGTGCAATGGACAGGAAGCAGTTGAAGCGGCTAATGATAATGATTACGACCTCATAATTATGGATTGCCATATGCCTATCTTAGATGGCTTCGAAGCGGCGAGACTTATCAAAGACAATCGTAAGAGCAAACCCGTGTACATATCTGCACTTACTGCTAGTGTCATGCAGGATGATATCGAGAAATGTCGCGACGCGGGTATGGATCAGATCACAGCAAAACCAGCAAGGCTTAGCGATATCAGTGAGCTGATAAGCAAGGCGTTGAAATTGAGCAGCAACAATTCGCAGAACTAACGAAATTAACAAATGGGGTTAGAGTGACCCAGAGCGAAGCTAAAACGGACAAAAAGATCTAAAGCTGTTTGAATTATTGACTCTTCCATTTTGGGCTCGGCCTACGCCTAGCCTTCGGCTGTCCTAACTTGCTCACGCAAGTTGTTCCGCCCCCAAACCGCCTACTCGATTCAAAAAACTACTGTATCTTTACTCCGCCCCCTTAACTTGCACCTTTTTCACAATCATTTGTAAACGCTGCAAAGCCGATTAAAATCTCTGCTAATCCATTCAATAGTATCGTATAGTCATAGCATCAAATTGAATCGCCTAAACTCTGTTGAGAAAAATTGAGAAGGGTTTTCTATGCTACCGCGTACTACTTTTAAACACGTCGCTATCATGCAACATTCGACCTTTTTCGGGAGACTCATAGTGTTCTCTAAAATAACTACACTGCTACTGCTTTCCCTATTCAGTGGAATGGCACTAGCTGATACCCGTGCTAATGCCCTTGCGCTTTTTAGCTGGGCAGAAGAGCAATATTCGGCATTACTCACTCCAACGACTGGGGAGGTTCAAGAAATTCTGGGCTTTTATGTTCGTTACTACTCTGACAGCGATATTTACGTAGGAGTTCAAGGGGATGACGTATGGGCGCTCGGCGAACAGCTAGGTGCAAGCGCCGTTTATGTTGGAAAAATTGAAGATTTCATTCCCATCAATAGTACAAACATCAGTGATACCATCTTAACTAACAGCCGAGGCAATTGTAGCTACTATGCAGACAGTTTGTTTTCTGCGGTAAAAGACCTGCAGCGCGGAATACTCTTTACCGGCAATGTGGATATATCTGTGTCTGGCGCAGACTGTATTATTACAACCAATAGCATTCCTAATCATGACTTCAATGATTCTGGGGCCTCCTTCGCGACTCAAGTCGCGGAGGTGTCGGCACAATTCAAGGTACCTATAGAACCCGTATTCGCGGCAACAAGCACGCCCATCTCGCTCACCACCGACAACGCTGTGTTGCTCAATGGAGTTAAAGTAGATTTATTAGCAGCGGGTTGTTTTGGAGTGGGTAATGGCAAAGTCGGCTGTAACGACATGAGTCAGCCATGGCGCTATGATCCTATGAGCCCACTAAGCCAGTTTGGCACCGATTCTCACAACGCTCACACACAGCCAGATGGAACGTATCATTATCATGGCAACCCTGATGCTCTGTTTGACACTAGTGGCACTAAAGCGTCCCCTGTTATTGGATTTGCAGCCGATGGTTTTCCAATATTTGGTAGCTTTATCGATGACAGCGGAACGATTCGCGAGGTGAGAAGCAGCTTCCAACTTAAAGGTGGTTCACGCCCAAGCGGCTCTGGAAACCCCGGCGGCAACTATGACGGCACGTTTGTCGATGATTATAACTACGTACCAGCAAGCGGCGACTTAGACGAATGCAACGGTATGATGCGACAAGGTATTTATGGCTATTATGTCGTGAATAGCTATCCCTGGGTCTTAGCCTGTTACAAAGGCACACCAGACACATCATTCAATAAAGGTGGAGCCCGCCCCCTCTGATTCAAAAACCAGTTTATAAGAAAAGAAATAACACGACATTAATACGAGCGAACCCTACCGTTTACACTTGCGAACGTAATTTAAAACTGAAACGGGAACGACTTTTCTAACCGGAAAGCCTTCGACCTCTTTCCTGTCAATGACATGGTTTAACCGGCTTTCAATGGCGCATAAGTTTTTAAAATCCCCCATCGCCACAAACGATATGGCTTCACCTGTAGCGCCCGCACGGCCGGTTCGGCCAATGCGGTGAATGTATTCTTCAGGCTTAAATGGCAGATCATAATTAACAACCCGGCTCAGCTCGCCAATGTCTAAACCTCGGGCGGCAACGCCTGTGGCAACTAAGTACTTTAGTTTTCCAGATTTAAAATCAGCCAAAATCTTTTCACGCATGGCTTGGCTTTTATCACCGTGAATGGCATCTGCTTCAATACCCCGTTTTGCAAGTTGAGCCACCAGTTTGGCAGCAGAGTGTTTCTTCTCGATAAAAATTAACGCCTGATCCCATTGTCGCTCGTTAATTAAGTGACTCAGCAAGGCAGACTTTGTGTCTTTGTCTACGGTGATCAGCCACTGTTCAATAGTGGGTGCCGTTTTCGCTTCTGGTGAAATCGATAGCTCAACAGCGCGCCTACCCATTTTGCTAGCTGAGAAAGAATCCGCAAAGATACGAACGCCATTGTTCACGGTAGCCGAGAACAACAGGTTTTGACGGTTTGCAGGTAAGCGCTCAATGATCTTTTTAACATCATCAGCAAAACCCATATCCACCATCCTATCTGCTTCATCTAACACCAGCACTTCGAGCTCATCAAAATGCAGCGCACGCTGATAAGCCAAATCCAGCAGCCTGCCCGGAGTAGCCACTAGAATATCAATGCCTTTAATTAAACGCTGCTGTTGTGATTCGCTATCAACACCGCCATAAACCGCCATAGAACTTAGGTTTAAATGCTTACTGTATCGAGCAACACTCGCAGCAACCTGTACCGCTAATTCCCGGGTAGGAGTTAGGATAAGGGCGCGTATACGTTTACCTCGCAAGGTACGGTCTTTGTTAAATAGGGTTAAAATCGGCAGGACAAACGCTGCAGTTTTACCTGTCCCAGTTTGAGCGGTGGCAATGAGGTCTTTGCCAGAAATAATAATGGGGATGGCTTGTTTCTGAATCGGGGTAGGAGTTGTATAACCCAATTCTTCAATCGCTTGTACAACAGGATCACATAATCCTAGTTTTAAAAATGGCATATCAGCTCGGTAGGTTGTCTTAGTGGGGGCAATGCTTATTATAGCAGCAAGGAGTTCTGGAGGGTTGGTTAATCAAGAGGCCAAAAAAGCTATAGATATATTAGGGTTCATGTACCAGAAATTTATAGCTTAATTATTAACGTACTCTGTTTTCGCTAGTTAAATATAAAGTCGGTCACACGTTCTTCTGATAACCCACCGGTCGTTTGCTCGAAAGCTGCGGCAACAGCTTTTTCCGAACGCCAGCGCGGAGGGGCACACGGCCAAAAACCTATTCGGATTATTGACACTTCCATGAATGGGCTCAGGCTCGCCCAGCATTCGCCTATTTGGATTAATCGACCCACATTACTCTTAATTTAGGCAGATCATATGGCTCGGAAGCGCCCTCTCTTCAACCCATTTGCTGACTATTTCATTGAATAAATCAGGCTGATCGACGATCCAAGTATGGCCTGCATTCTCTATAACAGCGCAGGTGCCTTTGGTTCGCTCTGCAATGTCAGCGAGGCCATCCCTAATCATAGGCTGTTCACGGTCGCCAGCCAGGGCGAGCAAACCTCTTTCTTTTCCTTTAAGCCCTCGCGGCAACTCGTAACCGAGCACTTCGTCAAAAACCCGCCTTAACATTGATGGAGACATTCTTTTCATGTCTTTGTGATAATGCTCGTTAAACTCAGCAGGCAGGTTCATGGCATTGCTTTGCCAGCGAATAACCCAGTCCCATCGCAAGGTCTGACTTACTATCGCGAGCATCACCCTCGTAATCCAAGGCCGTGAAAAGGGGCGCGTGGTCACACCGCTAAGCATGAGTGACTGTAAAACTTCCGGCCGAGATTTCAACAGGTGAAGCCCAATATAAGCGCCCATTGAGAACCCCACCACATGAGCCTGGCTCTGACTGCATCTGGCGCGAATAATGTCCGCGACATTCTCAGCGGTAGCGGCCATTGAGTGCCACGGCACGAGGCAGCTCTCACCGCTACCGGGCAGGTCAATTGCAACACAGTGGTAGTGCTTTGCCAGCACGTGTAGCTGGCGTTGCCACATCCAACTACTGACACTGGCACCGTGTAAAAAAACCAAGGATGGCTTGTCTGTCGAACCGTATTCAAAAATTTTCAATTGCATTATCAGGACCTGTCTTCTGGTATCACGACCAGCGCAAAAGAATAAGCCTCCCGATCTTTGGTAGGCGATTGCGTGTACTTACTTAATAGCTCAGTCATCTGCTTACGCAGTGCGATCCGCTCAGCTGCGTTTAAATGCAAGAGCACGCGGTTATAGCTCAACCCCCCCTGTGCGATGCGTTTGGCAGATCGGCGTTTGACGTGGCGTTTCAGATTATCAAGCAGAGAGCCCATAAAGACGGAGAAGTAACTCACGTGCTGCTGGCCTGTGATGCTCTGTCCCTCAGCTTCAGAAAAGCGGGTCTGCCCTGCATTGACCCCGTATGTACGTTCTATTGCACCATTGACGTGTTGTTCGTCGACCACGCTGATGATTCCCGCTTCCAACAACACCTTGATGTGGCGGTACAGTGTGGCCTGTGGAATATCAGCAAGCGTTGTCGCTAACTCCTTGACGGTAGCCTCACTTCCAAAGAATTGAGTAACAATACGCAGCCTGACCGGGTGAAGAAGAGTATCTGCTTTGCTTGTGCCTTTTGCCATGCGGTGCTTCCTCAATGTTATAGCATGCCCTACTGCGCTACTATTATTAATAATGATAATAGAACCTACCCTATTATCATTATCGAGAAAGGTCAAGAAAGAATTAGTTGCTCTTAGCAGTCACAGCGATGGGACGATGTTAGTCTAGCGAGAGCATGGGGGCCTAGCTGATCAGAAGTTTTTGTTTCCAACTCAGCGCGAAGCCCTTAGGGGACACGGCCAAAACCTGTTTGGTATATTGACTCGCCTATCTCTAGACTCGGCCTAAGACCAACTTTAGGCTGCCGCGAGTTGGTCCGCCCCGTGCCGCCATCTCTAATTTATCGCTAAACCTAAGCACTCCGATCCCTTTGATTCTGCATCTTTCAATTGCCACCTCCGTCCTATCAGACATACGCACGGTCTAACGACTGCATAGTCTTATCTGTAAAGAATTCATTCAGGAGTGAAATAGCTATGAAGAGACTGAAGTACAGTCTTGGCGTAATGGGTTTGCTATGCCTGTTGGCTATCATCGCAATTATCTATGTACGGAGCACCTCTGATGGCCCAATCGAGCCTATGCAAGGCGCCCTTTCCAGACTGAAGATTTGTCGAAGCCTTAGCAGAGGGCTGGTCTTTTGCGGCGGCAAAACCGCTCCCGTTCGCACTAGAAGGTTTTCGCAGTTCTCCTATGGCTGGCTCCATTATCCACGAAGGCGAAGTCTATATGACCTACGACTTAGGGTTTATATGGAATCGACTAGAGCTTGGAACCCTGCAATTGACACTGCGGACAATGTACACCTTTAAACATTGGCGCACGGATGCCCTTGAGGACGACCGCATTCGGTTGCGCATCGACGGTAAAATTTACAAAGGCAATCTGGAGAAGGTGGAAGACTCTGAATCAAATCAGCAGCTTCGCGTGGTGCTGGAAGGTCAAGCGCGAGAGTTTTTACACCGATGGAGCTGCCAGCCGCACCGAGATGCACCAAACGGTATTTGGTTTTTCAAAATGAGCTCCCGCGTATGAGCGGTATCTAAGGCACTTAACCGTTCACTACTCAGAAGGATGACTAAGCCTGCAAATCGTTAGCGTAAGAATCAAAGTGCTCTCACAGCGTAATTCCAAATTGTCTCTAGCTAGCCTCACTCTACCCGCCTAACATTTATAGACCGGTCCGTGTCGACTATACGCATCCTAGATATACCCATCCAGTTCGTAGTGATCTCAACTTCGGGGTCGACAGCTGAGTATCTATAGACCCTAGGGCTTTTAGTTTCCCAAATTTGGCCATTTTTGAGATGAAATCGTGTTGGGCCATTCCAACCGTTGAATTCTCCGTCAATCCTGCTGTTGATAGCGGCGTTGCTCAGCTCTTTCACTGCCGGACTGTCGTCAATCATTACTTTGGCATCTTGGGCTGTGTAACGCACGAGCCACCGGTTAACAACCCCTATCTCTTCATCAGAAAGGCGACCAAACCCAGCAGCGGCAAACTCTTCCTCAGTCATCAATTCGCGGACGTCAGGGTTGTCGGCAGAGAGGGCTAAATGCGTAAACATCATCAGCAGTAGAGCGAAGCAGTATCGAAACATAATTTGAAGCCTGTTTTTGTGACTGAATAAGAAAGGGCTAAGCTTCTCATAGGCTGGAAAAGCTAAGCAATGGGGTTCACAGAAATAATGGGGTAGTGCTATTACGATTCTGCGGCAAATACACTGCATACTTTTACGCAGTCTCTAATTTCGCAACGTTAGCTGATTGATTCAACAAATAAATCAGTCACACATTCTATTGAAAATCTACGTGCTGGTGGTTTCAAAACTGCAGTAGCAGCGCAGACGGCGGACCGCCGCCCTTATTGAGCCCAAGAACTCACTGCCCCCAATAGCCGCCAAGCGCCGCATTGATCTCTATAAGGGCAAGCGCGATATCGGCCTTTACGGATGCAATTTCTGACTGATTAGTCAGTAAATTAGCTTGTGCATCTAGAACCTCAAATTGTGCGCTTAGCTCGGATTGATATCGAAGTTCAGACAGGCGCAGAATATTTTGTAAATCTGCATCCAAAGCCTGAAATTTTGCTAACTGTCTTTTTGCGCTCACATAGGTCTCAAACGCCGTTTCCACATCGTTTAGGCTGGTTAGCACAGTTTGGTCATATTGCGCTTCAAATTGCGACTCTACCGCTTCGGCATTGTCGCGCTCAGCTTGTAATCGGCCTCCAGC
>CAYGSO010000065.1:0-12616 GCA_964352445.1 uncultured Pseudohongiella sp.
AACGGCTCATTTTCTTTCAGTTTTACCATTGGCATGGAAAAAACACCTACCTTAAGTTGTAATTTATGAATTCATTGGCCCGAAAATCGCCAATACATCAGCCTTCGCTGGGCAAATTTCAGGGGCAGGTATCTTAATGCCCCAATAAGCGAATTGCAAAGAGTTTAGCGTTGTTTAAGGTATTTTAGACACTGGTTGGGGTTTTGCCGAATTTTTGGCATGATTGGCCTCCCTGTCACGACCTTCTTGGAACTAAGTCATTGATAGTATTAGGTATTGAAACTTCTTGTGACGAAACTGGCGTCGCCATCTACGACAGCGACGTCGGTCTGCTGGCGGAGGAGCTCTACAGTCAGATTGCAATCCATGCCGAGTATGGCGGCGTAATACCCGAGCTAGCTTCGCGGGACCATATCCGTAAAACCCTGCCGCTGATTCAAAAAGCCATGGCTGACGCCAAGCTAGATGCCAGCCAAATAGGCGGCGTTGCCTACACAGCAGGGCCGGGGCTAGTGGGCGCGTTGCTAGTGGGTGGGTCGATAGGCCGCGCTCTTGGCATGGGCTGGGGTGTTCCGGTTATTGGGGTACATCACATGGAAGGTCACCTGCTGGCTCCCATGCTAGAGGCAAACCCGCCCCAGTTTCCGTTTGTGGCGCTGTTGGTGTCTGGGGGTCACACCCAGCTGGTGGAGGTCAAAGGCATTGGTCAATATACCCTGCTGGGCGAGTCACTAGACGACGCCGCAGGCGAGGCCTTCGACAAGGTGGGCAAGATGTTAGGGCTGGCTTATCCCGGCGGGCCGAATGTGGCCAAACTGGCATTAAAAGGTGAGCGGGGTAGGTTTACTTTTCCCCGGCCCATGACTAACCGGCCGGGGTTGGATTTTAGTTTTAGCGGGCTCAAAACCTTCGTGCGCAACACCATTGAGCAGTGCAAAGGCGAGGCCGGCGCAGTGGATGAGCAGACCAAGGCAGATATCGCGGTGGCGTTTGAAGATGCGGTGGCCGAGACGCTTGCGATAAAATGCCGCCGGGCTTTGCAGGCTACCCGGTTGAAGCGCTTGGTTATTGCTGGCGGCGTCAGCGCCAATTTAACCCTGCGCGGGGTGCTGGAAGAAACCACCGCCAAACTAGGCGGCCAGCTGTTTTATGCCCAGCCGAGGTTTTGCACCGACAATGGCGCCATGATTGCCTACGCCGGTTGCCAAAGGCTGATGGCTGGCCAGCAGGACTCCCTTGAAATTAAAGCGCGGCCACGTTGGCCGTTGGATACTTTGCCACCGTTATAACAGTGACGGCGGTAACGAAAAGCGTACTTTTTTAGAACACTATGTGAGAGCAAAACTGTCATGGATATTGTGTACATTCGAGAGCTAGAGATTGAAACCATCATTGGTATTTTTGATTGGGAGAGGCAGCAGCGCCAAGTGGTTAGCCTAGATTTAGAAATGGCCACAGACATTCGTCCGGCAGCGGCTGCAGATGACATTAGCAAAACCTTAGACTACAAGTCGGTAGCCAAGCGCATAATTGATTTTGTCGGCAAGTCGGAATTTTTTTTGGTTGAAACCATGGCCGAGGAAATTGCCGCGATCGTGCGCAATGAATTCAATGTGCCTTGGCTTAAGCTGCGCTTGGGCAAGCCTGGCGCGGTGACTGGCTCCAAAGATGTTGGGGTTATTATCGAGCGCGGCGAAAAAGTTTAACAGGAATTAATCGTGGCAGTTCTAGCTTTAAGCATTGGCAGCAACATTGATGCGGCGCGCAATATCCGCGCCGCCGTCAAATTGCTGCGTGCTGAGTTTGGTCCGCTAAGGCTTTCGACCGTGTATGAAAGTGAAGCGGTGGGGTTTGACGGCGAAAACTTTCTCAATCTAGCTGCCGTAGCGCACTGCGAGCTGGGGCTAGCTGAGGTATTAGACGTGCTTAAGCGGCTTGAAAACCAGCTGGGCCGCGATCGGGCCCAGCCCAAGTTTTCTGGCAGAACTATGGATGTAGATATTTTGTTCTATGGTGATGCCAGCGGTGAGGAGTGCGGTCTGACTTTGCCCCGGGGCGAGATTACTGACAACGCCTTCGTGCTGCTGCCGCTGTCAGAGCTTTTGCCCGACGCGGTTCATCAGCCCACCCAGCTGAGTTACGCCCAGCTATGGCAGCGCTACGATAAGTCTAGGCAAAAACTGTGGGCGGTAGACTTTGAGTTTTAACGCAGGCTACGGCCGCCGTCTACTTTAATAACATGGCCGGTAATATAGCTGGCCTCAACCGCCAAATAGTAAACCGCCTCGGCTATCTCTCGGGTTTCACCCAGCCGGTTCAGCGGGACCTGCTTTAGCATCTGCTGCCTTTTTTCAATCACCTGGGGGTCATTGTCATCTTCCAATGCCGGGGGCCATAAAATGGCGCCAGGTGAAACACCATTTACACGCACCCTAGGTGCAAGCTCGATGGCCAATGAGCGGGTCATGGCTTTAACCCCGGCCTTGGCGATGCTGTAGGCAGGAAACCCCGCCAACGGCCTGTCGGCATGGGTGTCTACCAAGTTGATAATTGCTCCTTGGTTGTTGCTGATTTCCGGCGCCAGCTGTTGGCATAGAAAAAACCCTGCCCGTAAATTGCTGTCGATTAAATCATTCCACTGCTGCGAATTTATATTCCCTAACGGGGTTGGATAAAAGCTCGAGGCATTGTTGACCAAAACATCTAAACGATTAAAAACTGGCAGGACACTGGCGCCGAGCTTTTCGGTGGCTGCGCTATCGGTAAGATCGGCCTGCAGCATTGCCGCGGAGCCGGCCCGCTGCTGATTTAGGCTAGCCACCAAGGTGTCGGCGGCATCTACTGATGTGTTGGCGTGAATAATCACGTTAAAGCCGCGGCTATGGAACAGCCGCGCGATTTCGGCGCCAATTCGTTTGGCCGCGCCGGTAATAAAAACCACCTTAGGCATAGTTGTCTTCACTGTTGGGTTGCTGCTTACTTTGATATTCAGCGACATAGGCCTTTACGGCGTCCAGGCGGGCTTGGCGAATCACATCCTGTGGCGGCAGGTTAGGGCTATGGGCCAGTGCGGCCTTGGCATCAACGGCGCTGGCCGCCGCGAGCGCGCTGCGCAGATAATCGTGCTGGGGGTAAGCTCTTTCTTCCAGGCCCGTTCTGCCTCTGGCATCGGCCTCACAGGCCAGGAGAAATTTTTCGAATCGCTCGGGCCGGCGGAAACCGTCAAGGGCTTCAAGCAGATTCACAATTGAGCTGGGCTTTAACTCTAAGGCGCGGTGCATTCTGGTGTGGTGTTCGCAAACCATAGCCGCAAGAGCGGCGTATTCATTGGGCACTTTAAGGCGTTCGTTGATGCCGTCCAATAAGTCGCGGCCTAAGTTTTCATGGCCTGCATGGCTGGGCCAGTTGGCTTTCTCAGTAACGCCTTTGCCCACGTCGTGCACCAAGACCGCGTAGCGCACCACAGGGTCAGGGGTCAGTTTAGCCGCTTGCTCTAGGCAAAGTAGAACGTGTAGTCCAGTATCTATTTCGGGGTGATACTTCGCAGGTTGAGGCACGCCAAACAGGCGCATAACCTCGGGTAAAATAATCTCCAATGCGCCGCAGTCTTTCAATGTGGAGACAAACGCGGCCGGTGTGGCCGCCTTCATGGCTAATTCGATTTCACTCCACAGGCGCTCTTTCGGCAGCAATTGAATTTCGCCGCTGCGGCTGATTTCCTGCATCAGTGCGAGGGTGTCAGGTGCCACGGTGAACCCTAAGTGGGCAAAGCGCGCCGCAAACCGAGCCACCCGCAGCACCCGCAAGGGATCTTCAACAAAGGCCGGGGAGACATGGCGCAGAACCTTCGCCTGAATATCGCGCTGGCCGCCATAGGGGTCGATCAGCTCGCCGGTTTCAGTTTGGGCGATAGCGTTAATGGTTAAGTCGCGCCTGGAAAGGTCTTCTTCTAGGGTGACATCTTTTGAGAAGATTAGCTCAAACCCGGTGTGACCAGGCGCGGTTTTTCGCTCTAGCCGCGCCAAAGCAAATTCTTGTTTGGAGGTGGGATGCAGAAATACCGGGAAGCCCTTGCCCACCTGAGTGTAGCCTGCGGCCAATAGCTCGGCCGGCGTGGCGCCCACCACCACATAGTCTTTATCCTTAATGGGAAGATTAAGCAGAGAATCTCGAACTGCGCCGCCAACAAGGTAGGTTTTCATGACGCAGCGGCGCCGGTTGTCGAAGCAATAGGCTTAGTCTTAAGCAATGGCATAACGGGTGCCGTCTTCCAATCGCATAAGGGTGAGTTCTCGGCCCCAGACACAGCCGGTATCCAAGGCATGAACATTGTGTTTGCCGGTGTAGCCTTCGATGGACGCCCAGTGGCCAAAAATCACCGTGGCGTCTTGGCTTACTTTTTCATAGTGGAACCAAGGTTTGTAGCCGTGGGGCGCGAAGGCATAACCTTGTTTTACATCAAGCCTGAGATTTCCTACGGCGTCGCAAAACCTGGCGCGGGTCAAATAGTTGGTGATCACCCGCAGACGTTCTTGGCCGGCTAATTTGTTATGCCAACGCCGCGGCTTGTCGCCATACATAGCTCGAAGAAATTCTTTGTAGTTGGCTCCTGCAAGCGCCAGCTCAACCTCGGCGGAAAAATCAAGGGTAGTTTGCACGGTCCAGCTTGGCGCAACCCCGGCGTGAAACATTAAAAAATGTTCGGGCCCGGTGTCAGTATCAATGCTGCCCAGATGGGCGAGGGGTTTGGATCGCAGCCAACTGCTTAAGGCGTCGGCATCGCTTGCAGTTAGCAGTTTGCCCAAGGTGTCTTTAGAGCGCAGTGGCGCACAGCCTTCAGATAAGGCGATATAGTGCAGGTCGTGATTGCCGAGCACGATGTTGGTGGCGTCGTCCATGTCCTGTAAAAAGCGCAATGTATCGGCCGATTTTGGGCCGCGATTGACGAGGTCGCCGACGCACCAAAGGGTATCTTTGGCAGGTGAAAATTTAACTTTCTTCAGCAGTTTACGGAGCTGTCTATAACATCCCTGTATGTCGCCGACTGCATAGTTACTCATGGCGTCTTTCGTTTTGTTTGGCTTGGGCCGAAGTATAACACTGCGGCAGTTCTGTGCAGCTGTGTTAGTGAACCGTATGGGGGATGGCCAAAAGAAACGGCGGAATCGGGGCTTTGAATTTCTCGCCGCTTGCCCAGAGCATTTCGTAGTTGCCTTTCATGGTGCCCACCTCGGTGGAAATCACTGTGCCGCTGGTGTACTTGAAGCTGGAACCAGGCTGGATTTCTGGCTGCTTGCCAATAACGCCCTCACCCTGAACTTCTTCCACGTGGTTGTTGTCATCGGCAATGTGCCAGTAGCGGTTTAACAGCCTAACCGACTGATCGCCTTCATTGGTAATTTCAACGGTATAGGCAAAGGCAAAGCGGCGCGTGAAGGGGTCGGACTGCTCCTTCAGATAACGTGTGGTGACATCAATCTTTATGCTATTACTTGAACTCATACTGCCGCTGCTCGATTACTTGGGGTTGGCGTTGGTGACTGCATTACTTATAACTACGTACTCAGCCAGCGATAGGTTTTCCGGCCGCAAACTTAAATCAATGCCCAAACTGTCTAGGTCTACCCCAGATGTGATGTCTTTGAGGCTGTTTTTCAAGGTCTTGCGGCGCTGGTTGAAGGCGTTTCGCACGATAATTTCTAGGGTTTTAACATCATCAGCCACTAATGGCATGTCTCGGTGGGGGGTCAAGCGCACGATTGCAGAGCTCACTTTGGGCTGGGGCGTAAAGGCGGTTGAGGGCACGTTGAACAGGTGCTCAACCTGGCAAAAGTACTGCAGCATGATGCCAAGGCGGCCATAGTTCTTGTCGCCCACCCCTGCCGACATGCGCTGAACCACCTCTAACTGCAGCATAAAGGTCATGTCGCGGATCAAGCTGTAGCTTTTTAACAAATGAAACAGCACCGGGGTGGAAATATTATAGGGCAGGTTGCCAATCACCCGCATTGAGTGGGGCACAGTGCTCAACTTGGCGATATGAAATTTCAAGACATCTTCTTGATGCACGGTGACGTGCTCCATTGCCTGAAACTGGCTGGTTAGAAATTTGGCTAGGTCCCTATCTAGCTCGATGCAGTCCAGGGGCGCGCCGGCTGCCGCCAGTGGCCCGGTAATGGCGCCTTGACCGGGGCCGATCTCCACCAAATGATCGGTAGGCTTGGGGTTAATCGCTGCAATGATTTTATCGATGACCGTTTGATCATGGAGAAAGTTTTGGCCGAAACGTTTTCGCGGCTGATGGCGCATGCCGTTGCTGAGACGTAAATCTGTGTGCCCGGGCTTCATGGTTTTTTCCAGTGTGACGCCATTGCAGCCGCGGTGGTCAGAGCATTGTAGAGGCTGCCGGTATCGATGGTGCCGCTGCCGGCAAGATCAATCGCCGTGCCATGATCTACCGAGGTGCGAATCATTGGCAGGCCAAGGGTGATGTTGCAGGAGTCACCGAAGCCTTTGAATTTGAGCACAGGCAAGCCTTGGTCGTGAAACATGGCTAGCACCGCATCTGCCTGATTTAGGTATTTATTGGTAAACAGGGTATCTGCTGGCAGCGGGCCGATAAGGTTTAGCCCTTGTTGGCGAAGCTCATTTAAGACCGGCTCGATGGTTTCGATTTCCTCCATGCCTAAGTGGCCGCCCTCGCCGGCATGGGGGTTTAAACCGCAAACTAAAATGCGGGGTTTCTCAATGCCGAACTTAGCCTGCAAATCGCTGTTGAGGATTTGAATAATACTGCGCAGTAAGGGCTTGGTGATGGCCTGGGGCACTTTCGCTAACGGCAGGTGGGTGGTCGCCAGTGCGACCCGCAGCCCTGCGGTGGCTAGCATCATCACGGTTAAGGGTTGGTTGCAATACTCGGCCAAAAATTCGGTGTGACCGGTAAACGCAATGCCGGCGTCGTTGATGATGCCTTTGTGCACGGGCCCGGTGACAAGGGCGTCCAAAGTGCCAGCAAGCACTAGGTCACAGGCGGTTCGCAGGGTAGTGAGTACATACTCACTGTTTTTGCTAGACAGGACGCCCGCCTGCACCGGCGCGCGCAGAGGAACTGGATGAATAAACAATTCACCCACCTTATTTTCTCGTGGCGGCGCCTTGGGGTCAAACGCTGTGAGAGCAAGTGCCTGCCCCAAGCTTTTGGCTCGGGCCAGCAATAGTTCAGGGTCGGCTACCACCACCGGCTGAATACCGCTGCAGGGTTTTGTGGCCAACTCGACACAAAGATCGGGGCCAATGCCGGCGGGCTCGCCCGGCGTAATTGCAATGGGGTTTGGCACAGAGGTTTTCCAAAGGGGTGTGAGGCTTAGTCAACCAACTCAACAAACGCTTCTTCCCGAATCTCAAGGATCCAGTTCTCCAGCTCTAGGTCGAATTTGCGATTGCGCAGGGCGTTCTCGGCTTGGGATCTTGAGTACTGCCGGCTTAGGTCAGTCTCGCGACGGCCAAGTACTTCCGCTACATGCCAGCCCATCTCAGTGCGAAAAGGCTCGCTAAGTTCGCCTACTTCCATGGCGTCTATTACCACTTCCATTTCTCTTGGCAGGCCGCCCTTGTTAACCCAGTCTAGATCTCCGCCGCCGACTACCGATGAGGCGTCGTCAGAGTTCTTTCTGGCTAGGGCGGCAAAATCGGCGCCGGCTTCTATTTGGGCCCGCAGGCTTTCAATAGCCGCTTGGGTTTGGGCTTCGTCACGAATCTCGTTTGGCGCCAGCATTATGTGGCGAATATTGGTTTGGTCCACCATTTGCTCAGTGCCGCCGCGTTTGTCTGCTAGTGACAGCACGTGGAAGCCGTTACCGGCTTGGATAGGCCCTTCGATGTCGCCAATTTGCATGCGCTGGACAATGTCTGCAAATAGCGTTGGCAGCTGAGACGCTTTGCGCCAGCCTAGGCTCGACCCTTCGAGCTGTATGCCAGAGGCTTGCTGGGCGGCAGCGGCTGCGTCGTTAAACGCCGCGCCGTCACGAACTCTAGCCACAATATCGGCGGCAATCTTGCGGCGTCGTGCAGTTTCCTCAGGGGTATCGGTTTCGCTGGTGGGGATAATCATGTCGTTGACTAAGAAATCTGCCGACATCACCTCGCGACCGGTTTCAGAGTTGAGAAAGTTCTCGATCTCTTGATCCGTAATTGTGATGCGCCGGTTGACCATGCCGCGCTGCAATTCCTGCAGTGTCATTTGGCGGCGCACTTCGTCGCGAGTCTGCAGGTACACGCCGTTTTCTTCTAAAGCGGCGACATATTGCTCAAACGACAGGTTGTTGTTGGTGGCCATGTTGTTGAGCACGCGGTTGATGGTGTCATCGTCAAAGCGAATGCTGACCCGCTCGGCTAGCTGCAGCTGCAGATTTTCAATCACTAAAAGCTCCAAGATCTCGTCTTTGAACTGATCTGCTGGCGGGATAGGCATACCTGCCTGCTCGGCATTGGCGCGGGCATCTGCCATGCGCCGGTCAAGCTCGCTTTGCAGCACCACGTCGTCATCCACAACGGCGACGATTCTGTCCAGCAGAACCCGCTGGGCTAGGCTGGCGCTGGGCGCTGCCACGACTAAAAGAGATAGTGCGGCCACTGCGGCGCCGCGGCGCACATAGGCATTAAAAAAACTGTGTTTACTGGTCATATTGTGTGTCTCTGAATCCCCAAATACCGTCGCTGAGCAGGTTACTCAAACCACCACCGGTGAGATTGCCTAGCCCGTTAAGAGTAACTTGGACAAAAATTCCTTGATTCGGTTCGATATTAGGGACAAACAATTCGTCAACGTCAACCCATTCTCGACCGATTACTCGAACAATCGCACAGCAATTGCTCCACTCAACCCCTGCAAATGTCTCTAACACTCGCGAATTAGAGTGATCGTAGTTCCAGCGCCCCAGCACTTTCCAGTTTGCAGAAATGGGCCAGACACCGGAAAAGTCAGTCTGCTTAATGCGCGGGTCGATACCCCCGGGCAAAGTGAACGTAGGGGTGTTCACGAGGCTGCGAAACCGGTAGGTAAGGTTGAACAGATGGTCGCTGTCTGCCTGATAGCGCAGCCCAAAACTGCCCTCGTCTACGTCTTGGCGGTCTTCATTGTACTGCAGGTCTGTATTGAGCTGCCAGTTTGCCCCCAAGGACAGGCCAAACTCGCCAACAAAAGCCGAGGTGTTGGCCGTGGGCGAATAGCGGGGAATAAAGTTTATGAGGGGGTTGGCTAAGCTGACTTGGCGATCTTCGAAATAGGTGATTTGGCCGATACTGGCCCGCAGCAGTTCTCGGCCTTTAGCGTCGAGAATACGGGTGGTCAAAGCGGCTGTCAGCTGATCGGCATCACTGACGCGGTCGCCGCCGGTAAATCGGTCGTCTCGAAACAGCTGATTAAAGCTGAAGTTGAGCTCGGAGGTATCAAACAGCGGCAGCATCGACTGGTCTTCAAATTCGCTGTAAAGATAATACAGGCGCGGCTCAAGGGTTTGGGTGCGGCTGCCGTTGCCAAAACTGCGCTCAAAGATAAGCCCGGCATCGGCATTGACGATGCCGACGCCAAAACCTGGGTCTTCCATCGTATTGAGCGCCTGATTCTCCAAACGGTACTCGGCCAATTTGTATTTGCCGTTGGCCCGTAAAAACCAGCCGGGGGTCTCCACTGACCAATTGACCTCGGGCTCCAAATTGAGCCGCTGGCCGGTAACCAAAGCACCGTTGTCCAATAGGGTCTGGTTTAAGGTCGCATCATTTATATTTCTGTCAAACGCGGTGGCTTCACCGCGCAGGCCTATGCGAAAGCCGGCCGGCAGAAAGGTGCCCGTTTCAAAATGGATCTGGGGCAGCCTGTCGTAGGGGGTGTTGATGGAGACCGCGTTGGCAAATGGGTCAATGATTTGGATACGCTGAAGATTAATACCAGCGCGCAAAAAATCAGAATTAAAGTTGAGCTGACCTTGGCGGTTTAGATTGGAGCGGCTAAAGACATTGAGGCCATTGGCGCCAAGATCGAAAAAATAGTCATCGTCACTGACTGCGTTGTAGTCGACAAAGGTGCTCCAGTTTTGGCCGAAAGCGCCCTGATGTTTGTATCCCACGAACCAGCGATCCGCCACTGGCGGCGAAGGGCTGCCTAAAGTGTCCGCCGTGGCAGCATCGAACTGGTCGTCGCCCCCCAAGTAAGACAAATTGAGCGCGTTCTCGGTGCTCTTGGACAAATAGCGGACCTCGCCGTTAAGCATGATGCCGCGGTCTGATAGCAGTCGGGGCGAAATTGTCGCATCATAGTTAGGGGCCAGCTTAAGGTAGTAAGGCAGTTCAACATCGAGCCCGCCAGTGCGAGTGGAGCCCATACTAGGGGGTAAAAACCCAGACACCGATTCGTCGTTGAGGGGAAATGGCAGGGTAAACGGGTAGTAGAATATGGGAAAATCTCGAATGCGCAGGCTAACCGCTTTGGCGTAACCGCGGTTGGCGTTTTGATCCAAGACGATGCTTTGGGCGCTTAGCTTCCAAAAACTGTTTTCAGGTTCGCAGCGACTGAATTCACCGTTTTCGATAACCACCAACCCCGAGTCGCTGCTGTAAATCATGCTGGCTGCCGAGCCATGGGCGCCAAAATCATGAATAACGTATTGGGCCGACTCAATTCTATTGGAGTTGTTGTCGGTGTCGATAAAAGCAGAGTCGCCCACAATCAAAATACCCGGTTCGCGGAACTCCACATTGCCCTGCATCACGATGGTGTTTTCGGTGCGATCCACCGACGTCACGCTATCGTTCTGCACAGTGCGGTAGCCCTGCTGGACAACCACATCGCCAGAGAGATTTATCTGGCTTTGATTGAGCTGCTGCATGCCATTAGCGGCGCTAAACTCAATTGGGGCATTGGCAGGATCGATGCCTTCGGCTTTGCTAAGCAGGTTGGGGTCGATAAAGGCTCCGCAGCAGTTTCGCGGTAAACTGGCCAACTGTTCGGGGGACAGCTGCGCCCGCGGAATCCAGTCCAACGGATGATCTGAGCCAAAGCTGGCTATGGCCGGTGAGGCAGGGCTAGCGCTCTGGCGTTGTGGGATGCTTGGTGCACCGGTTGGTTGGGCCTGGGTTGGCTGGTTTTCAGTCGGCAGGTTAGCAGGCGCCGGGTCTTCAACCGCGGGGGGAGATTGCAGTTGTGGCGTAGGTCGATAAGCAGGGCTGCGCCGCGGCGCAACAATTACACTGTCAGGATTGATGGGTTCACACACCCAGCCATCGCCGTTTTCATTGGCGCGGCAATTGAATTTTTCCAATTGCGCTGACACGGTTTTGGGAATCGCCGCGAGCAAGAAACCGGAGGCTACTACAAGAGCGATATCTGTTGATAATCGACGCTTAGTCAATGGCATGAATAGTTTCCGCCAGGAAGCAGGCTAGGGTTAATTATTATTCTAATAAACCGACAACTTACCAGAACTGTGAAGCCTGCTGAGAGAGTGTGCTTAAGGCATGGCATAATAGTGCATTGAACAGCGCAAATCTAATGGGATTTAAACCTAAGCACCGAGAACAAGACCTAATTATGAGCAACGATAGACTGCACGCACTAACCTTATGGGCCAACGAGTTGCTGGACCATTTGCTGCCGGCAAAAAAAGCCGCGCTCGAACTTCAAATGGTCAGTGGCGATGCCAGTTTTCGGCGTTATTTTCGCATGAGTTTAGGCAACGATTCTTTTATTGTGGTGGATGCCCCGCCCGAGCACGAAGACAATCACGCCTTCGTTAGAATTTCTAATATGCTGTTAGCGGCTAATATCACGGTGCCAAAAGTCTATTCAGTGGATTATGAGCAGGGCTTTATGCTGCTGGTTGACCTTGGTGATCAGCTCTATTTGGACACGCTTTTAGACAGCCAAAAGCAAAACGAGCTTAACACCCCTAACACACTTTATGAGGCGGCTTTGACTGCCTTGGTTGAGCTACAGTCCAAGGTCGATTCTCAGCGGCTTGAACCGTTTTCGAAGGCCAAACTGATAACAGAAATGCAGCTGTTTCCTAAATGGCTGTGTGGCGAGCTGTTTGGCATGACGCTAACGTCTGCCGAGTTGGCAATGCTAGAGCATCATTTTGCATTTTTGGCAGAGGCGGTGACTGCACAGCCGCAGGTGGCGGTGCACCGAGACTACCATTCCCGTAACCTTATGATTTTGGATAAAGACAAGTTTGCCCAGAGTGCTGGCCCCGGAATTATCGATTTTCAGGATGCCGTGAGCGGGGCCTATACCTACGATTTGGTGTCTCTACTGCGGGATTGCTACATTGCTTGGCCGCAAGCTCAGGTGGAGCAGTGGGCGGGGTTCTACTTGAGTCAGGCCCATTCGAAAGGGCTGCTGGGCGACGTGCTGCTGGCTACTGTGCTGCGGGATATGGATCTGACAGGTTTGCAGCGCAACCTAAAGGTTATGGGCATCTTTGCGCGCTTAAATATTAGGGATAATAAAACCCAGTATCTTGCCGATATACCATTGGTCATCCGCTATTTTCTTGATGTGAGCGCAAAGTATCGAGAATTAGACGAAATGAGGGCTTGGTTTGCAGAAAAGGTAATGCCA
>CAYGSO010000066.1:0-11911 GCA_964352445.1 uncultured Pseudohongiella sp.
GGCCCAGGGCCCAAAAGACTGATGCGCTCGCGCTGTGCGGCGGAAGATGCACCCACTGACGGCAGTGCGCTACTGCCGGCGACTCGCAAGGCGGCCTCGGCCTGGGCAATGCGCGCTTGAGCCTCGCGAATCTGCGGATTGGAACTCAGCGTCATCTCTATAAGTTGAATCAGCTGTGGATCTTTAAACCCTGCCCAAAGCGATTGCGATGGACTCTCGGCCAAAGCGGCCTGTGCGGATTGCAGACGCTCAGACCACGCATCGGGCACAACCGCGTTTTCCGTCGCGGCCACATCAATGGGCCGTCGTTCAGGCAGGCCCGCACAAGATGACAGAAGAAGCGTCGTCGCTGCGAAAAGGCTTAGAATTTTCATGTCGCCACACTCGTCTGTTTGGCGGATTTCGCCGAGCCGTCATCACTCCTTGGAATGTCTACGCCATAAAACAGGCAATAGAGAATAGGCACAACACCAAGGGTTAAGACTGTCCCGACTGCAAGCCCAAATGTCACAACCACAGAAAAGCCGTAGAACAAAACGTCGTTTGTAATGATCAATGGCATGAGGCCCAAAATCGTCGTTATGGTTGCCATTAATATTGGGCGAAGGCGACGGACAGACGCAGATATAACTGCGCTATAGCGCTCTTCTGGATTGTCCAATGACTCCACCCGAATACGGTCGATTAACACAATGGCATTGTTCACGATAATGCCAAACAGCGCGAACAGACCAAGAATGACAACAAATCCAAAGGGCGCATTCATCACGTTAAGGCCAAGCCCTGCCCCAATAATTGAGAGCGGTATAATCGACATGACAATCGCAACAGCACGGAATGAATTAAACTGAGCCAGCAGCAGTACTAAAATAAGAGCAAGTGCCAGCGGCCCATTGGCAGCTATACCTTGCTGCCCTTCTGCACTTTCGATAATCGTGCCATCAAATTCAATTGAATGCCCGGGTTTGAGCGTCGCCCGAATCTCATCCAATCGAGGGGTAATCATCGGCACCAAATCTTCCGGGCCAATATTGACATTGCGCCCTTCGACCGTGACGGTGCGCTCCAAATTTTCACGCTGGATGCGGCCATATCCGGTTGCCACGTCTATCGATGCAACTTGCGATAAAGGAATGCCTGCCCTGCCATTTTGCGGATAGATCAAAAAATTTGACAGAAACTCCACACTCTCTCGTTCCACGTTAGCAGCGCGAATGGTGACAGGAATTTTTTCATCACCTTCATTAAATCGCGTGACCGTTTGCCCTGATGTCATTGTTGCAAGCGCGCTAGAAATATCAGCGGAGCTTAACCCCACCTGCCGAGCTTGGCTTTGATTGACGTTGACCACTAATCGGTTCACAGGATTATACCAATCAGTCCAAACATATTGGCGGCCCTCAACCCCATAGAGCATGTCTGTGATGTCTGCAGCAACCTCGGCAAGGTGCTGCGCGTCCGGGCCTTTGACTTGAATTTGGAGTGTATTGGGATCGCTTGGGCCAAGGAACATGCGCGTCACCCGCACGAAAGCGTCCGGCAGCGCCGTACTCAACTCCGCTTGCAACCGCACCACGTTAGCGTCCAATCGCTCTAGTCCGTCCATATTAATGACGACAAAACCAACATTGGCACCGGGATCAACAGGTTCCAACGAGAGCACGAAGCGCGGCCCGCCGAAGCCGACATAGCCCGCGAAGTTTTGAATATCGGGGTAGCGCTCGGCGTTTGCAAGTCGGTCCATAATAACTTGCATGGCTGCATCTGTGTCATTGGTGGACACGCCTTCCGGAAGATCGAGATAGACAAGCATTTGCTCTCGGTCTGATGAGGGAAAGAACTGGTTTTTCACTTGGCCGATCGACCAGCCGCCCACCATGAAGGCGATTACAACGCCGCCAAGAAACGTCCAGCGCCAGTTCAAAGTAGCCTCCAAAACAGATTTGTAACGGTCTTCTAGATTATTGAAAACCTTTTGCACAAAACGCGGCTCTTTTCCTTCAGCTTCTCGCGTGGTGGTGACAAAGTAGTAGCACAATGTCGGCGTCACAGTGATAGCGACAAACCAACTGATTGAAAGCGCGATAATAACGACTTGCGAAATAGATCGCGTGTATTCACCCGACCCCCCAGCAGCCAAAGCAAGGGGTAAGAAGAACACCATTGTTGTCAGTGAAGATGATAGTAATGGCAGCGCCAGCTCGGCGCCGGTTTCTGACATGGCCTTGCGCCGCTCAACACCATCACCCAAACGACGCTTAAAATCTTCGGCAATCACAATGCCGTTATCCACCAAAAGGCCGAGGGAAATGATGAGAGTCACCAAGCTCATCCTTTGCAGCGGAATACCAACCACTGCCATAACGGCGATTGAGATTAAGATAACGATGGGGACAATAGAACCAACAACCAGACCTGTGCGCAGCCCCAAGAAACCCACCACAACCACCGATACGATGATAAGCGTTTGCAGCATGTTTCCAGACACGCCATAAACAGCAGCTCTAACTTGATCAGCTTGAAAGGTAATGATGTCGAAATTGACCCCAAGGGGCAGCGAGTTAGTGATGTCGTCGAACTTCGTTTTGGCGGCTTCGGAATAATTGATCGCGCTTTGATTGGGCTGCATGACAACCGAGACAACAATGGCCGGAGCGCCGTTGTAATAGGCCGCTTTTGCCTGGGGGTCTGCATACCCACGTTCGACGGTCGCGACATCGGACAGGCGAACTATACTGCCATCGGCTGCCGCAGATGGGCGGATAAAAATATCCTCTATCGTCGCCACATCTTTGAACTCGCCACTGGGTTCAATCAGAAAACTGCGCTCATCTAAAACTATATTCCCGCCCGACGCGATGATATTTTGGCTTTGCAAGGCCCGCGAAATATCGACAACAGACACGCCCGCCGCCGCAAGCTCTGCATTGCGAATTTCAATATAAATTTGCTCTGTGCGCTGCCCTGAAATGTCCACGCGACGGGTGCCAGGCACCGAGACCAAACCATCGCGGGCATATTGGGCAAAATCATATAGCTCTTCTAACGTGTAGGCGTCCGACGTCAGTGCCGCCGTGATTACAGCCACGTCACCAAAATCATCGTCAACGGTTATCGACCCCATGGTATTCGGCAGGTTAGGACGTGCATCCTCCACCGCTTCCCGCAGCTCATCCCAGATTTGATCTAATTCTGTATATTCGAAATAGACTTCAGGCTGAATGATTACCTGGCCTTCTAAAATAGTGGTTCTAATTTCTTTAATTTGTGGGATCGACCTGATGCTTTCTTCAAGCGGGCGAGCAACGAGGTCTTCCATGCGCTCAGCTGAAAGGCCCGGATGATTGGCTACAACAACCGTGTTGCGAATAACCAAAATAGGATCTTCGCGGGCGGGCATCGTGAAATATTGGGTAATGCCAAACAGCATGGCGATAGCCATCAAAAGCCCAACGACCTTGCGCTGACGAAACCCAAACTCGGTTAAAAATCCCACGCCTTTACTCCGGGAACCGGCGGGTATCAGGATCGAGCAGATTAAGCGGCTCGCCTAATTTGACCTGAACAGCACCGCGACTGATTATCCGTGTGCCAATAGGAGGCCCGCTTGATAACACGTAACCGGTATCTATAATGCGGGATATAGTCACCGGGGCGCGCTGTGCGGCGTCACTGCTGTCGAGTGTGTAAACAAAATGCTGTCCAGAATTATCGATTTGCACCGCAGGCAGCGGAACCATAACCTTGCCGATTTCGTCATCCACGCGATCAAGGGCAACTTCTACACCCATACCGGCCCGCAACCCCTCCGATGTCTCTAGGGCTAAGACAACAGGAAAGGCCAAAGACGAGTTAGCAGACGTCGAAATTTCTGTCACAGTGGCTACAACGCTGCGCCCTAAAGCTGTCACTCTCACAGACAGACTATCCCCGCGAGAGAGCGTCTGCAGGTCTTGTTGGGTTAACGAAATCAGAGCTTCAAGGTTTTGTCCATTTTCACTGACAGACAGCACTGGCTGACCTGCGCTCAAAGTCTGCCCAGGCTGGGCAGCGCGCGATAAAACTGTACCTGCAAAGGGTGCACGTAAGCGGGTATCAGACTCCGCTTTTTTAGCTTGAGCCAATGCCGTATTCAAGCCATTCAGTGCTGATGCGGCACTATCTCGTCGTGCCTTTGCCCCGTCGACAGCAGCGCCAGCGACCGCGCCAGTTCCGCGCAGGGCATTCTTGCGCGCGTAGTCTTGCTCTGCATCCGTCAGTTCGGCTTGGGCCTGGACCAATTCAGCCTCGCGGCGCTCTATATCCAAATCAAAGTTGCGCCCATCCAAAGTCGCCAGTGTTTGACCCGCCTTAAATTCATCGCCCAGCTCAACCACCATCGTGGCTATAGTTCCTGGAACCTCAAAGCTCAGCATCGAAGTCTGTGCATTTTGTAACTGGCCAACATAAACCGCGCTGGCAGAACGCTCATATGGCTGCACCACGGTAAATTCGACGGGCCTCTCGACAGGTTCTGCCTCAGCCTCACCCCCGTCGCTGCCACAGGCGGAGAGTGCCAATGCACTGGCGGCCGTCAGATGCAAACCAAAGTGGCGCAAGGGCCGAGACGAAAAAGGCATAAAGCTCTCCTGTTGAACAAACCGTAATAATCGTTACACTTGCGTGTCTTCCAATGTGTAATAATCAGTACGCTTTGTCAATTGATTTGGTTTAAAAAAACTTTTATGTAAAGCTGCCGCCAGTTATGGAAACAACTAAACAACATAAGTTCAAGGAAACACCCCAGACGGCGCGTGGAGACAAACGCCGCGCCGCAATTTTGGATGCGGCAACGGGAATCTTTCTGCGCGATGGATATAACGGCGCATCTGTAGCTGAAATTATTGAGCAATCAGGCGGGTCTAAAGCCACACTCTACGGTTACTTTAAGAACAAAGAGGGGTTATTTGGTGCGGTTATTGAGCGTCAATGCGACGATATTCTAACTTTGTTTCAAGATTACGAGGACTTTGGCGAAACCATTGATGAGATTTTATTTGAGATTGGTTATAGGCTCAGCAAAGCGTTGAACACAGAAAATAGTATCAACCTATTCCGAATCATCGTCGCCGAGTCTCAGCGGTTTCCAGAATTGGGCCAGCTGTACTATCAATCCGGGCCCGTCAGAGGGTACAAAATGCTCTCGCACTATCTTAGCGAAATGCTGGAGTTATCTGAGCCCGAGGCCGAACTTGCAGCCACGCAATTTTTCGACATGGTAAAGGCTCCTTTGCACTTGCAGCTTCTAATTCAGCATAAAAGCTCAGTGCTCGATCAGGAGATGCGGGACAACGTTAAAAGAGCGGTGAAGACATTTTTGCGAGGTGTGTGCTCACCCTAGAACTAATTGAGACAGGCACTTGGCACTGATACTAGTCGGCGATTTGGTACTTGAGTCGCCCATAAGCCTGATGCGGCTCACCACCAAACAGCTTGGGACGAAAGGTTAGACTATTCAATTTCTCAAACAGCAAGAGCTCAGCGGGAGGTGGCTCTATCTTATGATTCAGCACTTGACCTTGTTCAATCATGCTCACAGACTTAATGCTTCGATGAACATCCCAAGGCAACACAGTATCAATTTCTCCTAGGCTAAATAAAAATAGCGCATAATTTGAGTCTGGGTCTTGCTCGCCGTCATCAAGAGGGCTGCGCACATTAGGAAGCGTAGAAGACCACTCACTGAACGTTAAATAGTCTTGTAAATTTTTGTCGCCTAAAAGTAGCAATCTGATTTCATATTTTTAACTCAATGATTCGCATGGCGAATCGGTTACACGCACGGCTGAAAACCCTCGTGCCTTTGGTTTAAATGTGCGCCAGCAGTTTTCAACGAAGCGTGCCAGCACTAAGCCCAAAGGGGACAGGCTGAGGCTCCCCCAGAATAGCTTGATCTATGAAGCCGTTCCAAAGCACTACCCTTATCAAGGCTAAGGCGATGTTCCTTAAGTCATCATACCTGTACAATGGCTATTGGGCCTGTCTGATGCATACATTCAACATCTTAAAAATGCGATAATCAGACTACCAAATTGTTCCAAAGTTGGTTTTTCGCCACTTGAAAGAAAGCGCCAGAGCCAACTGAAAACGGGTGTGTTCTGCGACAATAAGCCGCATTTCTCATCGCAACTAATTTCTATAGGGTGAAGTCATGAGTTCTTCGCAAACAAGTGAACCGGGATGCTTAGCAATGATAGGTTTTAGACTCTCAATTTTGCTGCTGGCCCTGTTTGGTTCCCTTTCTGCAATGGCGGACAAAGACACGGTGCTGGCACGGGAGTATCCCCAGCTGCAACAACTGCTGCTGGCCCACGATATTGTGCAGGCACGCGTCTATGAAGAACTCAGCATAACCAATGCATCAAGCACCGCAGCCATTGGCCAGAGAGTCTTGCTAGATACTCTTGCAGAACTTAAAGAATCGAAAAGCTCACACTACCACTCTGCCGGTGACCATTCGGCCATGCTGGGGCCACATCGCGTATTTGAAAGTCGGGCAACTCCCGGCCTGCTGGCAGTAATCAGAAAAACCCATAGCGCCGATCAGGTAAGTAGTGCCCTGGCGGATGTCGGCAACCTGCCTCCTCTAGCGGTAGAGACCCTGCAAAAAGGGCGGCAATTTGTTGAGCTACTCATCGAGATTTACATCAACCCCGCCTTCGAGGACAAGAAAGCGGCGGTGGCACTTGCGGTGGAAAACTATTTGCAGGATGACCTGCACTCCGTCGCCCCCAGACCGAAATCCGATGACTTGTTGTCCGACCACCCGTGGGCCTACGCCTTTAAGGCCGGCTTTCCGCAACTAACTGGTCTGACCTGGGCATCGCAATGGTTGAAGATTGGTATGCTGGAACTCGTAGTAACCCAACCGGATGTGGCAGCCCGCAATCAGGATATCGCTTACCTACTTGAGCTTTACGAGGAGAAAATAAGACGCCTGCATGGCAGCCTGGTTTCCCTGCCTAGCGACATCCCTACCAGCCCGGTTATCGCCCCCACTTTTTTGCAGCTGCATCCGGACGCCGCCTATATTGTCGACAATCTGGAATTGTTAAAAGTAGTCATCGGCGACATCCTCGCCCATCCGGAAGTAGAAGACCGCTGGCAGGAAATAGAACTGGCCGTTCAGAGCTACACCGACAAAAGTAACAACTTTAGCGACGAAACAGATTACCTGTACTACACGCTTCGCGGTGGCATCTACAATGCCGGTGGGCCTGCACGGGGTGGTCTGAATCGGCCGGACCGAAACTGGACACGGGAACGGTCAGAGAACCCCCACATAAGCATCGGTTCGCAGCCTTCGCCTCCGTAGCTTTGCTCAGCAAATGAGTAGGAGCCAAGACCAGAGCCGCGATTTTTAAGCCCTATTGCAATAAAAAATGCCACGGCAACATCCAGTCTTCGGGGTGCGCCAGTAAGACCAAGTGACATCGCAACTTTGGGCTGTGGCTAGCACAAATTCCCTCGCATAATTCCAGTAACAATAGGGGCAACAAAACCTCTTTGCTTTGTTGCCTTATTTTGGTGCGTATGCTGCGGAATGTCGGTAATCTAAAGGCCATACGGATTCGTATAACCTTTGTAGAATTCGACAAATTGCCACATCTGGTCGACAACTCGTTACATTTATTCACTTGAAGACCGAAGCTGAATTGAGGACAATCGGCAGTTGTCACTATCACCTGTTAATAGTACCAATGTAGTCTAGTTCGAGAGATTTAGTCTAGGGTATTCAAAATACCCTGCCCAAAAGAGGATATGGAAAATGATGTATAAAAAAGTCCTAAATGCACTTCTAGTTTTAGCAGCGTTCCCAGCACTTAGCATTGCTCAGGAAGCCGCGCCACACCCCACCTATGCCAAAGAGGTGTCTCGGATAATTCAGGAGAATTGCCAAAACTGCCACCGACCCGGATCAATCGGGCCTATGTCATTCATGAGCTACGAAGAAGTGCGTCCTTGGGCACCACTTATTCAGCTCAAGGTTGCGACTCGGGAAATGCCCCCGTACCACTACGATAATGATGTCGGCATACAGAATCTGCAAAATGACTGGCGTTTATCTCCAGAGGAAATAGATACCATCGTAGACTGGGTCAACGCGGGCTCGCCTTTGGGCAATCCGGAGGATTTACCGCAGCAGGTTCAGTTCCCTGCATTGGACGACTGGCGCTTGGCCGCTGAACTTGGACCGCCAGACCACACCATCAAATCTGAGGCTTGGGATGTTCCCGCTAACGGTCAAGATCTTTGGTGGAAGCCTATTGTAGATTCCGGCATCAACGAAAGCCGCTGCATTAAAGCTGTTGAAACCCGCCCCTCGGCTGCGGCCATAGGCTCAACTCACCATGCCAACTCGCACTTCAAGGTTGTGAATGAAAATGGCGAGTGGGTCGACGGCGATCGTCTGTCCGAATTTGCGATCGGCAAACTCGGGGAAAAAGTACCAGAGGGCGCATGCCGTCGGGTTCCGGAGAATTCAAAAGTTGAATGGGAAATTCACTACTTTCCTAATGGCATTGCGGTGCCAAATGACCAGGTGACCATAGGCATCTGGTACCACGACGAAGAAGATGGCTTCGTGGAAGAAGAAAGCTACCGTCAAGACCTGCGCGCCTACTTCCTCTCTGCCGGAGAGGATTATATGATTGCCCCTCACGGCAAGCTTGTAACACAGGGATTTAGGTCTTTTGACCATCCAGTGCGCATCGACAGCTGGCAGCCGCACATGCATTTGCGCGGTGTCGCCATGTCATTGGAAGTGTTTTATCCGGAAACGGGTAGAACAGAAGTGTTAAGCCAAGCTTCCAATTGGACATCCGCTTGGAATCATAGCCATACCTACGAAGAAGGTCACCAACCCCTTATTCCAGCGGGTGCGACGATTATCATGACCGCATGGTATGACAATACAGCAGACAACCCCATGAATCCCGACCCGGATCAATGGGTTGGCTCAGGTCAGCGTACGACCGACGAGATGTCACATGCGTGGATCGCTGTTTCCCACCTCGATAACGAAGCCTATGAGAAGCTTCTTACCGATCGCAAAAATCGGGATAACAGCAGCGTTGCTAGCTTGGACGGTGGCGCGGAATGATGCGTTGCTTTAACCCTGTTAGACTATTGTTGCCACTACTGGCGGGGCTGCTTGTAGCAGCCCCTGGGCATGCCCAGCTGCCAGAGCGGCTGCGCGACTATCCCTTAGCGACTCGCGGAAAGACTGGTGAAATAGTGGCCCCGATGTTCAATGGCTGGATTGCCAACGAAGATGGGTCCACAACAATGATCTTTGGCTTTGCCAACCGGAACAGATCGGCTACCGTGGATATTCCGCTGGGGCCAAATAACAAGTTAGAACCTGCCGAGTTTCAGGGAGCGCAGCCTACCCACTTCCCCGTATACAGAAGACGTGGATTCGTTGGTATTCAGGAAAGAGGCGCCTTCGGCGTGACTATACCTGCAGAAATGGCGGGCACCGAAGTTGTTTGGACGCTGTCATCGGGCGGCAATACTTACTCTGTCCCAGGCCGCGCAACCTCGCCCGCCTATGAGTTGAGTGCAGGTATAGCCGCTGCAGGCTCTCTCAGGCCAGCTATTCGCTTCGTCGAGGATGGACCTGAATCCGTTAATGAAGTGGGTATCTATGCAGAGCCTAAAACTGTCAAAGTCGGCCAGCCGCTCACACTTGCTGCGCTGATGCAGGATCGAGGGGAGCGTTATGGTTATGCAGACGTTGTGCCCTATTACGATCTTGGCTCTTTTTGGGCTATGCACCAAGGCCCTGCTCAACCGGAAATAGAAACGCCGGAGATTTCTGGGAGAGAACGCGAAAAGGAAAACCCAATCGATCCAAACGCTAATGAATGGACCGAGGTTTCAACTCAGGTGACGTTCCCAGAACCCGGGGAATACATCATCCGTCTGAGAGTCGACAATTTCCAGGCACCAGATAGCCAATTTGATAATGTTTGTTGCTGGTCCAACGCTTACTTCCCGGTAACCGTTAATCCTTAAACCTTGAGCAATGTGCAAGCGCAATCGCTGCTTGCACATTTCTAGTTATGTTTCTTCCTAACCCTTTTCCTACTCATCTCCCACTAACTTATTCTGCTAAGACGAGAGGTAGTGCGGCATCCGGCAGGTTTTGATAGCGCACTTCCTAGCACACTCTTATTTCTAAGATTTAGCTCATTGAATTGAATAATGAATCGGTCATGGACACCACTGAAAAATTTTGCGTAGGCAGTTGAATCAAAGGGGTCAGAGTAATTTGATCCGAACCTTCGCCAATTTCTTAGCACTCTTCTTAACACTCTCAGTTCTCAAACTTGCAATTTATTTATGCAAATAGAGAGTCGGCTAAGTGGCCTACTGATATTCCTCGTGTCTGTGATTAGACTAATCGCGCCAACAATTTTCAACAAGCTCAATCGCTCGAGGCTTCCAAGGAAATAAACGGGACAGGTTTTCGCCAGGCGATAACTAGGGAAACGATCCTGCTCTGGCATCGGCAATCAGCAAATCTCCATCAGCTTTCAGTAAAAACCCATCTGCAACCAACTGCTCTACGCTGGCAGTGACGGCTGCAACATAGCCTGCTTGACTTGCGTAGAGCTCGCGAATCTTCGCTGCCGTGAAAGGAATCTCATGGCCGGCAATTCGGCAGAATGACAGCCCTGTTGAATTGCCATTCCAAGTGCTGACAGGCACATCCACCAATGGTGAGCGGAATCCTCCTACCACATTGCCATGCTCATCAAGGACGGGTTGGCCGTCGACGACTTGAATCAATTCAGCCCGCGGGGGAGCAATGCCGCGCCTAACCCAGTTGTCGAGACCAACCAGGGCAGCATTGAAGGCTAAGCTGTTTGGGAACCGACTGCGCTCGCCCTCATTACAGGATAATGGTGGCACGTCCCGGCCGGCTTTAATTAAATCTGCAGGGGCTGGCCCCCAATACAGTTCATCGGGGCTGGCATGACCGGAGCCGGCAATCTCATAATGCCTGAACTGATCGCCAGGCTCATCACTGTCGGGCTGGCGGCCGGCGATGCCGAAAAGATAGTCCGATTGACTCATGATATGGATGACAGGCACACCGGCATTCTCGATCGGGTTACGGGGGTCATCGCGCTCAAATCTTGGCGCACATTGATTGATGCTTGCCGGGCCACTTGATACAGCCACGATATAACCATCGAACAGATCTGCGCCATATTGCGCAGACGCTGGCTTATGCACGGCGTTGATATAGGTATAGAGGAAGCTCCCGGTTTGTGAGTAGCCCCAGCCATACAGATTTTCAGCCGCACTGCCATTGCCGGCATAGGTGAAGGGGTTGCTGGGTTCTCCACTGCGCAGCCAGGCTGCGACCTGAGAGTGGATGTCCCAGACTAATCCGTTCTCGGTGGTCTGGACTGTGTCTCCTCTGGCAGGCTCACAATTGCGGGAATCGTTCTCGGGCAAGGGGTTTGCCCAGGATAATGAGTCATAACGCTCCGCATCAAACTGTTTCAAGGTAACCACGGAAATCGGCTTGGCTGTGATGCCAACCCATGCATCACCATTTCGAATCATTTGAGTATGTGAAATTGCCCAGCCAATATTCAAATCAAACAGATTTGAAGGGTTAAGCATTTCAACCACGATATTGCCGCTGAAATTTTCCTGGTTAGCGGGGCGCCGAACCAGAACCCTCGTAGTATAAGGTGCGTCTGCAGTTCTAGTTACTAATTGATCACGCCCTGGCCACTCATAGACATTGGCCTTGCCGCTGACAAAATATTCTTCTTCCACATAGCCAAGATCCTCCAGATTTTGTGGTCGTAGCGTATGGTCCGCCGCACCAAACGGATAAGAATCGGCA
>CAYGSO010000067.1:0-11288 GCA_964352445.1 uncultured Pseudohongiella sp.
AGACGGCCTCCAGCAAGGCTTCGCCCAAACCTCAATACCTTCTCTGCGTTTTACCCGTTCTATCTCTAGGCCGGGTTTCATTGGCACTTCAATAGACTACTTATAATGAGCCGTTCCCCATTATTTGATCGAGGTGTTCTGCTGCAAAAAGCATACAGGCTGCCCCGGCGGGCAAAGTACTCAAATCCACATCTCCTAGTGATTGAGCATACCCACCGGCTTGCCTAATAAGATTTTCTTTAGATAACTTGACCCATTGATGCCTACTACTGTCTTTGCGAGCGACCTCCCAATTATACTTGAGTTGCAACTTGGGAAACTTTTTTTGGACAATTTTCCAGTCTACGACTATGGTTACGATTACTTCGGGCTTAAGTGTTATAGGATCTAGACCAAAACCATGTAAATATATTCTTGCTCCTGGATCTTCACCGTGAAAGAAGATTCGTGTAAGAGTTTCTATATCTGGGTTCAAAAGAACGTCTTCCAGGCTTTCGCTTTGATTGTATAAACTTTCTTTGTCGAAAAGCTCTTCAAAAAATTCACGAACTACCGTTCTCCAAATGGCAGTATCCTCTCTCGCTGCGCCTTTGGAATATCCTTGATGCCCACCAGCTGGCAATACATGCACACTATTTTGAGCCTGAAGTTGCGTTTCATCTCTCTTGTGCAGCAAAAAATAGTTACCTTTTGGCAACTTCTCTTCTTCATTGTAATCTCTAAATATAGTCAGGCAATTGACGCCTGGATAACTTGCTCTAAAGTCCAACTTATAAGCATCTTCACTACTCCCTCGCCTAGTGAGTACTACGTTATCTAAATCATCAATTTTCCTCCGCACTATCTGATCTGCCAGTTCCGCTCCTAATACTTCACACGTATTTATGTAATCATAATATCGACCCAACCTATACTTGAATCCTACAAATTGTCCATCCGAAAAGACAACCTCGGTTGCACAAAATATTTCGCCGTTGTGTTGCGGCTCAATCTTAGATTTCCTACGCTTCTTATAAGTTAAAGAACCTTTGTACGAAACATACTCTCCTACAAGTCCTTCTAATTTAGTAGGTGAATACCTTTTGAACTTTGAGGGTTCATGCAAGTATTCATCTTCGGTATTATGGTTCAGCTCCAAAGGAGTATTTCGAAACCAGCCGCGTTTGGCCAAGAGGGGCACTATCATGTCTGTGCTTTTTAGTTTTGGAGTCTCGTTAGTTCTCGCGTAAAAATTGAGCGCGATCGCTTTTAGAGAATCGCGTTCCTTTGAATAAAAAACAATAGCGTTCTTCCACCTCTCTCTAGATGTACTAATGTCTAGTCCTAGTTCTTCAAATTCCTTGTAGGTATCGACCACCAACCATTCTTGTGATAAATCTGGAAACAGGGCGACAAGCCAATCAATAAATATCTGTGCAACATCATCTTTTTTAACAGCCCGGTCCCACGTTGCAGGACCTGGAGCATGAAACCCATCAGTACTGTATTTAGATTCGCCTACAAATTCATCTCTTTTGATATTGCTCACCAACGCGTTGTATATATCTTCAGGGAAGTTGCAGAATCTTAGTAGGGTAGGGTCAGTATCTAAGTTCTTAACGATCCAATCGATTCTGTCTGAGAATCTTTCTATATCCCTCTTCTCTTTGGGTCGTGCCACCTTGTTTGTCTCCCAGTCTTGAGTTTCTAGTTACTGTCGATTTCTGTCGCTATCTTATTGGGCTAGTGCATGTATTCTATTCATTGTCTCGTTAAGGGATGTTTAACAACTCCAGTAAGCCCATTTAACCAACGTTCGAAAGGAACTTAATATTATGACTTCAAAAACAACTACTAATTCAGAGAACGGCCATCTAACAGGGAAAACTGTCACAGAGCGCAGCGGTTCAACCACTCGTTCGACGACTTATAAAAACACCGGAAGCGGTGTTATTTCTGGCCCTAACTGGAAAGCTACTTCAACCTCGGTGACTGATGGTTCTGGGAACACGCGAACCAAAAAATACTAAAAAGTTTCACTTCAAGCTCTTTGGGGGTATCGCTTAGCGGTACCCTCTTATTTAACTGTGGTAAGGCCCAACCGATAATCATGGAGCTGCCTCAAACCAAGCTCTTCACCGGGTATTGACAAGTTAACGAGCCAAGCCGATAAAAACAGGTGAATTAGCGCTCTATATCGCCACTGCCTTTTCCCAAGACGCAAAGGCACGCAGTCAAAAACAGATGATTCGGCGTCTCTAACCGCTAACCATGCCTCAAGCTCTGCCGAAGAAGCAGCCATTGGTAATTGCAGGCAGTGGGCCCAAGCACGGCATCATTCATCTAACGCTCTTGCCTTTGACAATGCTGAAGCCATCAGCCCGGCCGGTATAGACACGATACCCAATCCTATAAAAAGAATAAAAAAGGTAAAAAGCTTACCTCCAACAGTTATAGGGTAGATGTCCCCATAGCCAACAGTAGTTAAAGTGGCCACAGCCCACCAAAGACTATGAAAAACCGAGCTAAATGTGTCCGGCTGAGCAGGGTTCTCAAAATAGTAAATTCCAACACCTGCAAGATACAGAATTATGAGTGTGACAAATAAAAACAGCACGAGCTCTTCTTTCATGATTAGAAATGCTCGATGAAACCTCTTAACAGCAGCGCTATAACGTGCGAGTTTAAGCAGCCTAATTAGTCGTAAAAGTCTAAACGACCGCAACGATCTTAAATCTAATCCGGTAGCAAGATAAAATGGCAGGATCGCCATCAGGTCTACCAGGCCAAAAAAGGAAAAAATAAACCGAACTCTATGTGAAGAAACCAAAACTCTAGAGAAATATTCTAAAGTAAAGACTCCCACACTAAATATCTCAAATACCCTTAAATTCTGCTTTAATTGATCGGAAATATTCGGCAGCGTCTCAATAGAAAAACTTATCAGTGATAAAACGATCAATGATTGGATAGTAAGATCAAATATTTTTCCACCAATAGTGTCAGTATCCTCAATTATTTCCTTGATGCTTGCCACTAGTTCTCCCTACCTACCTTATATGATGGTTATTGTTATTTTCTCTTTATGTACCGTTTTAAACCGCAACCACTCTTCCCTGCCAATTCTTAAAAATTCACGGGTTCTTATGATCCACCATGATCTGTTGGCATACTGGAGCCTGATGCAACGGCCATATCTACCCAAGACTGAAAGACTTCCAATGTTTTTGGGTAACGCCTCTTTAAGCCAAAAGTATTGCAGATATAGTCCACCGGATTCGACGGAGCATTCCCAAGCGCCTCCAACGCCAGCCCTATCGCCTCAGGCAGGGCTATTTCGCTCCAATCTCTGTCGTACCCAAATGGACTTAAACCTCGCCAAGGGAAGACTTTAGTGATGTCATTTGGCGACAACCAGTATACTCGGTCGCTGCCCTCATATTGATCTATGCCCGCCCATAAATCGATTAGAGGCATTAGGTGTGATAACTGCTTGCTAGATGTGCGACTTAAGCCATGCTGATGCGCTATCTCAAGCGCAAGAGCGCGCTGAGTGATGCAAGGCCTTTCAGTTAGGACACTTTTCGCCATTTCTACCAGCTTTGGAACATGTCCTTCTTCAAAATAGGCACTGGCGGGATACGTAGCACCTTCCACCAACTGCTCTTCTCCATCTTGATTTAACACCTCATTATCTGCAGGCGCTTCAAAATAACTGTCTAGATCAACACTAACTTCGACAAAATCATCAGGCTCGGGCTCTGCTGACGATTTTTCCCTGTCCGCTTCTAATATTTCCATCAATTCATTATGTATTTTTTGAATCGCCGAGTCGGGATCTCTGAAGTAGTCAGTTGACCAAAGTCGGATCAATCTCCAACCAAGATTTTCAAGAATAGCGTGCCTCGTACGATCGCGATCTCTTGCACTGGGCGAACTATGATAAGTCGCCCCATCGCACTCAATACCAGCCAAATAGAGACCTGAGCTATCCGGATGAGCTATCCCGAGGTCTACCCGAAACTTAGATACCCCTATTTGCGTTTGAACCTTCCAGCCTAGATCTCGAAGCGCCCATGCTACAGCTTGCTCAAAATCACTATCAAACTGATCGACGCCATATGCAGCCGTACTTTGCTCTGAAAGAGCAACAGGCCCTCTTTCAGCAAATTCCAAATAGTGTTTAAGATGCTCTATAGCAGTCGCTGACGTCCTTCCGAGATCAATCATTGACGAATCAAAGCTAGAGAACACCAAGACCTCAGTAGTTGCACGCGTAATTGCTACGTTCAGCCTTCTCTCGCCACCGCTTTTATTGAGTGGACCAAAGTTCATGGACATTGTCTTTCCGCCAGGTTCAGTAGGGCCATATCCTAAACTGAATATAATTACGTCTCGTTCGTCCCCTTGAACCGATTCTAAATTCTTAACAAACACAGGGTCGTAATTATCGGTTGCCTGAAAGTAAGCCTCTATCTGCGGGTATCGACGCCTGGCATCATCTAATAGGTCTTCTATAGTTCGTTGTTGATCGCTGTTTAACGTCACAATGCCAAGAGACTGCTTACTGTGATGCGGGTGCAGTAGCCTGCGCACAGCTTCCTCAACAACCGCTTTCGCCTCAATGGGATTGTTTCTTCCTTTGCCTTTAGCGTAAATGCCATCAACACGGTGCAATGTTACGGCTGACTCTTTGGTATCAGAAGATGGGTAGGTAACGAGGGAGTTTTCATAGTACTTAGAATTTGAAAATGCGATAAGGGTTTCATGTTTAGATCGATAGTGCCCCATAAGCCGAAGATGTGGCAATCCTGCCGCTAGAGCTTGATCAAGAATAGATTCCAAATCTTCCTCGTCGGGATCATCTGATCCAGCAGAAGAATTAAAAAAGTTAGTCGGAGGCATCTGCTTAGGGTCGCCCACAACAATAACATTTTTACCCCGCGCTATGGCTCCAACCGAATCCCAAGTAGTCATTTGTGATGCTTCGTCGAAAACAACAACATCAAAAGCGTTAAAGTCAGAAGGCAGGAACTGTGCAACAGACAGTGGAGACATCATCATACAGGGGCAAAGTTCTAACAATCTCTCTCCCAAATCTTCAAATAATGCTCTAATTGGTTTGTGTCGCGTTTTCTTCTGAAGTTCTCGAGAGAGCAATCCAAATTCTTTAGAATTCTCTTTACTCTTAATATCAGGCGCTTTTTGTGACAATAAAGCCGATACGTATTCCGCGGTGGTATCAGCCACTTTGGCATCAAGTTTGCGAAACTCGTCTAGCTTTGCGTTATGATCACTAACTGCAAATGCTCTGAGAGGTTCTCTATTATCAATGAGACGCGGGGCCAACCACTCACAAAATGCTGTATATGCTTGCTCCTCAGCATCTCCACTCTTAATTTCTCCAGCTTCTAACCCATCGGAAACGGCTTTAATTCCTAAGATTTCGCACTCTTTTTTTGCAGCGACCCATTCAATCCATGGCTTTAGCTTTTTCTCATGTTGAATTACGGAGGCAAGGTTGTCGCGGTATTCATTAATCGCCTTATGCTCATGAAATTCAACACCAATCTGGATAATGTCTTTTACTGATTGATCAATTTTTTGTTTGGCTCTATCAAACTTATTTTTGTCACCGACTATTTTTGATTCATCAAGAAATTCACGACCATCGATCAACTTTCCTTTAATTGCAGTGAGCAACTCCACGGGATCATCAACAAGCTTCACGCCATGTTTAACCAAAGTGTGAATTCGCTCACCATCCGCAAGTTTTTCACGTAGATTATCCGGCTTACTATCCCAGCCCTTCCATATTCCATCAGCAGAAAACTCCCTAGCAAGCTGGTCAACCTCATTTACCACATCCTTTGCATCTCTCAGCGCGTAAAGTATGCTCAGCTCGTCAAATTTTTCGTAGCCAGCTTGTTTAGCCAGTTTGTTCAACTTGCCTTTGATAAATAACTTCTTCCACCAGCTGTGCTGAGCTTCCTCCAACAGTAATATCCATTCCTCAATAGGTGTTTCGGCTATGCGAGTTGCTGATATGCCATGCGCAAGTCCTTTGAGGCGTCCATCCAGGTCAGATTTCGCTGTCGCTAGCTCTCCCAAGTGCGCAAGCCTCTCCTTTACACCTGTACGTAAAGCAAAACTAATGGATTGCTCTTGAGCAATAGCGACTAGCTCAGAGAGCATGTTGAGCGTATTAATTTGAGCCAACGTTGGCCCATCAAGTTTAACGTTAAAATGTGCCGCAAAATCGGATGCAACCGACGAGACGTTCTCAGCATCTTGAACAAAAACCTTTGAACACTCAATTAAACTCGCTTGCCAAGAATAAGACCAAGTGTTAGCCGTAATTGGTTTAAAAGGATTAATGTCAAACGAGGATACATCTCCATATGCCAAACCAGCTTTCTTTGCTACTTCCCTGAGTTTTTGCACGCCCAGTTCTCCCTCTACTCGAGAATCGGAAAGATTAAGGCCCCAGTCAAATCTTATTTTTTGCCTTTTCTGAAATCCTACAACTCTTGCAATTGCCGAACGTGGAGATATTCCAAACTTAGAAGGCTCATGTAATGCTTTGACGAATACGTTTAGATCATCACGCTTGCTCTTAAGTCGAGCCGCTTCATGTACCCACTCTTCAGAAGTCTTTTCACTTCCTATTGCTGTCGTTCGACGTAGTTGATCCAAAACTGCCTTTTTATTGGCCTTATTCGAGTGAAGTTCCAAAACATGGCAATCGAGATGAATTTTTTGTAATCGACGATAAACCACTTGAAGAGCGGCGATTTTCTCCGAAACGAAGAGCACTTTGCGCCCCTGAGCCATATTGTTAACAATTATATTAGTGATAGTTTCAGATTTTCCCGTGCCGGGCGGCCCCTCTAATACGAAATCCTGGTCCCGAGACCCGGCTTCCACTGCTACCATCTGAGAACTATCACAATTCAATGGAACGTAAATTTTCGAGGGGTCGATTTTCTCATCCAGCTGATCACGCAGAATAAAAGACGCTTCTTGCTGATATGCATCATGCGGGCGGTCAACGAGGTGATCAACAAAAGGATTTTCCTTTAGGTCCTGTATACGATCCCTTAAGTCTCTCCACATTAAGTATTTGGCAAATGAAAACGATGCAATCACACACTCCTCAACCACTTCAAAGCCAGGTTGCTCTGCAACAGCATTACGCACATCCTGCCAAACGCGGTTAACATCTACACCTGACTCATCCATGGGCAGCTCATTTCTTAGATGGGATAAATCAATAGCATGTTCTGTAACTAGGAATTCGATAAGCGTTAGATTAAAGAGGGGGTCTTCGTCTTTGAGCAATCGGAGTTTTACCGCGGCTCTAGCACTCTTGCGAATGAGCTCTACGGGAATTAAGATCAAAGGCGCCTTATATACTTTTGAATCACTAGGATTTTCCTTCCACGACAACATCCCTAGCGCTAGAAATAGCGTATTCGCTCCACCTTCTTCCAGATCATTTTTTGCTTTTCGAAAAAGATTGATAAGCGTACTTTCAATTTTTTTCTTCGGCATATTGACAATTAAAGTGTTTTTCTCTAATTGCTCTAGTGCATATCCTACGTGCAAATCGTTACCCGTGGCCAACCTAAAAGATTCGGCGCTCCGCTCACGATCATTTATAGGACTATCCTCAGAAGGCAGAAACGAAAAGGTAGTATTGTCTGCAAGTTGATCTTCCATTTGACCGATGTCAGGGCAAAAGATCCTTACTCCCATTGAGTTATCCCGAAAAGAAATCAATGGATTTCTTTTGGTTAGATCTAGTAATTTTCGCTGCCAAGTGTCGATGCGCGTTTCGGGAGTATCCTCGATTACCTGCTCTTCCTTTCGAACAGGCGGCAACGGAGGCGCCGGAGGCAAAGTAATTACGCCATCATCCTCGGCCGAAGCCTCATCCATCTTTGGCTCTATTGTAGCCATTGGTTTTATCTTTCGACTACGAGCTTGGCCTATATCAATTGCGTAAACAAATTCAGACTCTTTCTCCTCCGCTAACTGTGATCTCGCATATTCACAAGCTTGTATGAAGGTAGGAACAGCTGAACTCGTGACCATGGTAGATTCAAAGAAAATAATATCTTTCGCATCTGTTCTTTTCCTTAGCTCCATCGGATCATCGTTAGTGAGCAAAGGGAAGATACTGTCTATTAGCCATACCCCAACAAACGCATGCCCCTCGCTAAGCGCGATTACTGTATTTAACCCCATAAGCTCAAGACAGCTCGCGAAAAGCAGTGAGAGATCAAGGCACGCTCCCATTCTAGAGTTACTAATATCTGAAGCGAGACGTATTAGCTGACCTTGATGGGCAAAACTAGGTGGAGGGGACACATAGGCAATTTTTTGTTTGCAAATAACTGACCACAACGCAGCGACCATAAAATATGGGTTTTCTCTCGTATTGGATTGATAGCCATCAGCTCGTCTTCCCTGACCATTTTTTTCGAGCACTTCGGTTACTTGCTTAACTAGCGACTCAACATAGATTCCATTTGGCTTGACGAACGCGGCCAACAACTCAGGTTGTCGAGCTTCACCCCCCCAAAAGTTAGCTGGCAGGATATGAACCACTTCCGTTTGAGTATGTAACGGAATATCAGTTTGATCGGAGTCAAAGACAGTAAATGTAAACGAAAGATTGACTTCGTCCGACAGATTAAACAAATAGTCATGAGAAAACTGCAAAGTGCGGTCTTGAAGGTTTATGTGCTGACCCGGCGCAATCTGAGAAACCTCCCACTTCTCCTCAAGCAAAAGACCACCCTCAATGGATAACACAATTGTTAGATTGCGAAGAGTTTTTCCTTGCCCCTCCTCATCACTCTCGATGTAGTGAAGTCTAAGATCCACAAAAAGACGATATGCATTTTGTTGAGCAGCTAGCGAATAGATTGGAAGGTCACGATATGAAAGACTGAGGTGATTCACTGGCTATCTGCTCCAAAATCTAAATGATTGGTGTCGTGCTATCGTGAGTAAATAATTGGGATGGCTCCGACTATCTAGGCCCTAAGCCGAATAAGCTTCATCATGCTTGCCTGTATCAACAAGCTTTAAGCACCCAATATTGCCATTATTTGGCTGCAAGGATGCTACAAGCGTATTACAGGTTTCGTGGGAAAACAAATCGTCAAAGATAATGAAGAATTCTCGAGCAAAATCTGATTTACAAGCTCTCCAACGGGTATTAACAAGTTAAACACTCAGATCGGCAAAACTTTCGTCAATCCACATTCATATTGCGACTGCCTTTTCCCAAGCTGCAAACGCAAGCAGCCGAAAATACCGATAGTTCTCCGCAGAAACCAAATGTCGGCCCAGGTTAAATAAGTTGTAAACGGCGGCATGTGCATTTAGAGAACGCTGTGCCTGTTCCATTGAATAGAACCTGAGAAGACCTACCAACAGCCCAGTTTCGCTGTAATGTCACCCATCGGATTATTCCGTCAAAACGAGGGGAAATCGCCATCTTATATGAATACAAATTCACTATTCATATATGTACCGCGCATGGCCAACCTCCAATCAATGCTCACCCTCTTATGCGCAACCATTCCGAATGACCCCGCCAGCTCAATCCTCAGTCACCTAACCGTCAACCTACCCCTGAAGTCGATCTCCTCTTGTTATCGCTCAAGTCTCGATTTCTCTCATTCAACTCTCATGTTCTCGGTCTCACCTGACCACTCCCTCGGCTGCCTGCTGCGGCTTGAAGACGGCTCACCATCATTGCTCACTTGGCGATCATTGGCTGAGTACAAAGAAGCCTTCCTCGTCACAGACCTCCCCAACCCTCTCCCCTGGAAAGAAATCCTCAATCGCTTCAACACAGCTGAGCTCATCAGCGAAGACCCCGAAGTGGACACACTGGCCGTTGAGATCGTGACCGGACAAACAGCAGCAAGATCGGGCCGCTGGCAAAGACTACTGAAAGACCTCACCTAAACTATCAATCAAAAGGAAATAATCATGACCAAGAAAACTACAACTGAAACCACCAAGATGACTTCAATCAGAACCGGAACCTGCAAGACCCTTTCCCAAAAGAGCGAATTGAAATATTCCGTGGGCGTGAATCCATCCAAAGCCGCTTGCATATGCGTCACCAGTAACGACGGTGGCGGGTTCTTCTCACCTGAGTGGATTGCATGGAAAGACATTGAAGCGGCGATCAAGGAGGCTGACCCCGTCACGAGTATTTGCCTGCGCCCTTTGTTCAAGGGCAAGTCAGTGAATTCGTCTGGGTTTCTTTTGGCAGTGCTTGTCGCTGAGGGAATCCTCGAGGCGTTACCCAAGAAGACACGTCACTTCGAAGCCACGGGCAAGGCACTGTCTGCCACAACCGCTTCAAAGGCCACGAAGCGTAAGGCACCTGCAAAGAAAGCCAAGAAGGCAGAGCAAGGGACTTACTTTCCGTAGAGCTCAAAATGGGCGGATTCATAACTCGAAGAAAACCAAACAGAATCCGTTCAAAACCATAGCTTTTTGCATGAACCGAACTGATTTACGAGCCAATTTTCACCCACCAGTAACACCCAACTCACAAGCACTTATGCCAAGCCGGCTGATCGCTCTAAGGTTCTCTGGCCGATTCACCGTGCACGTAGATTTCACAATCTGAAGGAGAAACACCATGTACGACACATTAATAGTAACCGCACTAGAACATGCCTTCCTCAACGACGGCGACTTATCTCTTGAATTGGAAGATCAATTGAGACGCACTTCCATATTGGATGTGGACGCGCCACTTGACCTTTCCTCGCTGTACCACACCTCTGCTCTAGACAACCTCTTCGTTTAGCAATCCTCTCAACTCAACCACCAAAGGAACAAAAGCATGACCAATCCAAAGCTATTGGAGGTGGGCGCTCGCCTGGAAAAAGTGGTTCAGGAGTTAATCGATAAAGGCGTGGCATCAGGCGACCTTTACGACACCTATGAATCAGTGGCGATCCAGATCCTCGATTCTGAGTTTGATGACTATCCGGAAGGGGAGCTTGAGCAATACCTCATGGATTACCTCAGCGAGCACCAACAGTGACATCAATCTAGCCCTGGACATACGTCTGGGGTATTCTTTTATGGAGACATCTAATGACCGAAGATATAAAACGCGTACTTATTGAAACAACTGAGAGATCGTCCTTCACCGAAGAGTTATTCGGAATCGACTTTCCCTTGAAGCTTGAGCCTTACATATTCCACCTAACAAGCTCTCAAGCGATGAACTATTCGGGTGGTTACTGGGACTTCTATAAACTTTC
>CAYGSO010000068.1:0-10634 GCA_964352445.1 uncultured Pseudohongiella sp.
ATCCAGCAATAACAATTGTTTCACCAGTGCGGTTGCTTGCATTATGGAAATAAGCTGGTGTGCGCCCGCCGGCAATTACAGGGACATCGCCATGGGTTACATTCATTTTTGTAATTGATGTTCCGCGTTTTATTTCAGACACATCGCCCAGCGCCTTCCACTCCACCTCAACCTCGTCCAGCAGCTTTTCCATGAAGCTCATGCTGCTCATGCTTCCAACTCCTCGCCTTCAATCTCCGCCACAATCACATCAATGTCTTTGCGCAGCTGATCGATATTGGTGACGGTGGTTTTTAGATCGGCATTTAGCTGGGTGATATTCACCACTTCGCGGTTGTCTTTGGCCTCCACATAGCTGCTGACCGACAAGTTGTAGTCGTTGGCAGCGATTTCCTCAAAGGGTACGGAGCGGGCGAAGTGTTCAACGTTCTCTTTACTGTCGAAGGCCTGCATGATGTCTTCAATGTGCTTGTCGGTGAGTACGTTGGTGTTGGTTTCTTTTTTGAAGTAGGCCTCGCCGCTGGCATCAATAAACTGGGTGTGGGTATCGGGTTTATGTTTGGAGAGCACCAGAATGGTCACGGCAATGGTGGTGCCAAAAAACAGATTGGGCGCCAGCGAGATCACCGTTTCCACGTAGTTGTTGTCCACTAGATATTGGCGGATTTTGGCTTCAGCACCGCCCCGGTAAAAAATACCGGGGAAGCACACAATGGCGGCGCGGCCTTTGCTGGAAAGGTAATTTAGTGCATGTAATACAAAAGCAAAGTCGGCCTTGGATTTAGGCGCCAGCACGCCGGCCGGGGCAAAGCGGTCATCGTTGATCAGGGTTGGGTCATCGCTGCCAATCCATTTCACCGAGTAGGGCGGATTGGAGACGATGGCATCAAAAGGCTTGTCGTCACCAAAGTGCGGGTCTGTCAGGGTGTTGCCTAGCTGCATATTGAACTTGTCGTAGTTGATGTTGTGCAAAAACATGTTCATGCGGGCCAGGTTGTAAGTGGTGTGGTTGATCTCCTGGCCGAAGAAGCCTTCTTCAATGATATGGGCGTCGAAGTGCTTTTTGGCTTGCAGCAGCAGCGAGCCAGAACCGGCTGCCGGGTCATAAATTTTGTTGACGCTGGTTTGTTTGTGCATGGCCAGCTGGGCAATCAGCCTGGAAACGTGCATGGGGGTAAAAAATTCACCACCGGATTTGCCGGCATTGGCGGCGTAGTTGGAGATGAGGTATTCGTAGGCATCGCCGAACAGGTCAATCTGGGCGGCATCACTCTTTTCATAAAAATCATGGCCAAAATCCAAGCCTGCCACGCCTTTTAATACCGCCGCTAAACGCCCGTTTTTGTCTTTAACGGTATTACCGAGGCGGTTACTGGTGGTATCGAAATCGGCAAACAGGCCTTTGATGTCGCTCTCAGAGGGATAGCCACTGGCCGAGGCCTCGATAGCTGCAAAGATGGCGGCTAAATCGGTGTTAAGGCTCTCATTGCTGTTGGCATGTTTGGCGACGTTGGCAAACAGCTGGCTGGGGTAGATGAAGTAGCCCTTGGTTTTGATGGCGTCGTCTTTGATGTCTGCTGTGATAACTTCATCGCCAAGTTCGGCATAATGAATGCTGTCGTCACCGGCTTCAATATAGAGGGCAAAGTTTTCGCTGATGAAGCGGTAGAACAGGGTGCCGAGGACATATTGTTTGAAATCCCAGCCGTCGACTGAGCCCCGCACATCGTTAGCAATGGCCCAGATTTGGCGTTGGAGGGCGGCGCGTTGTTGGGTGCTTGTCATGCGGTGATTCCTGTTTGCTGCGGTTGGTGGTTATCAATTCTTGGTTAGGTTGCGATTCAGGTACAGCAGCTAATTAGGTTGCCTAATTGTTGGCACTGAAGCGCGGGTAATTCCCTAATAGTTGACGGTATACTATATTAGATGGCAATGGACGTTAAAGGAATTCGACATTAACGTGCGAGTGAAACTCGATGAGTTATAGAATTGATCCTTACTAAACTAACGCAGTTTTCTATTTTCTAACCCTAGAGCTTGGTTTTTAGGGTTTTCTAGCTTCTGGCGAGACTCTCAGTTGCAGCAATGTACAATAGAGTCTCATACAGTCTTATGCTGGCTAAGCTGACATCACATCGCTAGGAAGAATGGTAGTGAATAATACTTTATGGGCACCATTAGGCGACGCCTTAAAACTAATCATCACAGGCTCACTAAATCAAACGCTAACCTCAGAGCAGCGCGCTCTCTTTCTAAATGTGATCGCAAAAGCGGCTAAGGATGAAGCTGGCAATAATAGAGACTTGCCGGTTTTAGAAGGGGTCGAAACTCAGAAATACTTCAGCAATGAGAGTAAGAACGAGTTCGAATGCTATTGGTACATACCAGGATTGGTAATCTATCTCGCAAGGTTTTTTGCTACACAAAGCGTATTTAATCCTCCTATTTCGCTTAGCTATCTCACTTCATTGCGCAACGAGGATGGAAATCAATGCTTTACGTCAAGTTCGAAGCTTGAGCAAGTTAGCTGGGACGATGCTAAAGAAGGAGAGGCTCAATGGCTTCTAATTTTGGAAAAGTTGAGGTTAGAGCGAGATATATCATCGCTAGAGCAAACCCAACATAAAAACGACCCGCTGAAAATGCAAGCGCAGCTAGCAATGCGTAAAGAATTAGCTATGCAATTAAAGCGCGTTAGCGAAAAGCTCGCTGCTCGTTTTTTCCTATTTTCGCCTTCAGCGTCCAAAAACTATAGACAAGCGTCAGATTGGAAGCCCGTTGCGCGAGATTTGGGGCTAAAGTTCCATGCGGAATACCCCAAGTTGAGCATCAAGAAAATCGCCGCCAAAGTAGAAATGGGAATGAAGGAGCAGGGAATAAAGGGCCGAGGCGGCAAGGCGCTTACGGCTGCCAATATTGAGCGCAATGCCCTACAGAATTTAATACCTTAGTCATCCACTATTCTTATCGCTCAGGCATTCAGGCATTCAGGCATTCAAGCCCAGTGCCTCGACATTATTTGTTTTAAATTCTTCTATTTCAATCAGTTAGTGAGCTTTGAAAGTATATCTATAGATGTGTTGCAGGCGTTTAACGCTCTGATTTACTTCTTCCAACAACAACCAGGAGGATATTAAGAGGACATGACTATGATTACTACGATTCTAAGACTGCCTGAAGTCAAAGCTCGAACGGGGCTTTCGCGGAGTGCTGTGTATGCGCAAATAGCGGAAGGCACGTTCCCCAAAGCTTGTTTGATCGGCAAGAGGTCAGTTGGTTGGAATTCTTTAGAAATACAGAGTTGGATTGAAGCGCGAATAGCTGAGCGGAAAAATTAACCCCCGCCTTATGAACATTAACAGGAGATAGCTAAATTTTATCGGTCAATAATATATGAGGTAATTAGGTATGCAAATGCACAAAAAAGCCGGGGTGCAACCCGGCTTGATTGAACTGCTAAATACGATACAACTTCACGAACAGTCTAACACCAAAGTTATTAATAGTGGAGTGAGCAATATTCAAGGCCACATCCCAGTTCTGATAAAGCGAGGTTGTACAAAGAGAAAAGAGGTTGCTTATTTTCCAATTAGAGGGCGACATTATGAGAGTTTTGAGTTGGAAATTGCTGTCGATTTTGAAAAGCAGCTATGGAGGGTAGCCTAATGGGATCTCGTAAAGCGGCTATTAATGCCTTTTGCCGCGATTGTATAGTGGATCAGAACCCTGGTAATGGCTCTGCGCTAAGTCAGATCACAAAATGTGCATCATTTACCTGTAAATTGCATGCATTTCGCCCTAGGGTTAAACCTAAGTTAAATAAATGGAGAAGCACGATTCTAGCTCGAGAGAGTGACGAAAAAGCGTCTTCTGCTATTCTGTTTGATAAGAAAGGGAGAGAGTCAGCATGACAATAACTGCTAATCGATCGCTTTCTGTGATTCCTAATGAGAAAGAAATCTTATTGCCTGATGAGCGCCCGCTGGTTCCAGATGGGCGTTATCACTTTAAGCTTAAAAGTCACCGCACAGAATACATGTTCGGAAGCCCTAGATTGATTTTGCTTTTGGCTATTTTAGATTATGGCGATTTTCATGGAGTTACCTTGCCGAGGTTCTACAATGTAAAGCAACTAATTGGAAAGCCTGGTAAGAAAGGGCGTTTTAAACCCACTAACGGCGGTGACTTTCTAATTGATTATTATAACTTGATAACGGTACGCGATCGACGACTTGATCGGCTTTCAATGAAACCGTTGTATGACAAGATCGTTTATGCTGAAACTGCTACCGTGAAAACCAATAATCGAAAGACCAAGCTGCCTGAGCCAATGTGGCATTCTAAGGTTATTAATTTGATTGAACTGAAAGATGATTTTAGTCCTTAACCTAATCCTTTCCCTATCACTGAGCCTAGCCCTAACCCTATCCCTAGTTCAGAATAGCTAGAGGCAAGGTAAATAATGAGATTCAGAGATATGGTATGGCAATGAATTGGCCTTGGATAAACGTAAAGGGCCAACTATCGAGAGCAACATCACGGCCCCAGTGGAATGAGAAATCAGGAAGCTGGGGTATCCAGAACGTATAAGTAACATCATCGAACGCCAAAGCTGGTCTCGTAGATTGTTAGCTTTTGTTAGCTTGTTTGAAGTGGCGGTATACATCAAGGAAAGTGATTAGTAGCCCTATTTAGAAAACTTGCTCAAGCCATTATCAAAACTTTTTGCCAGATTAAGTGTTAAGGAATGTTAAGGTTGAGGGTTAATGAGATAGCTTTTTGAATGACATGAAAACATCGAAACACATGTTTATCAGGTCGTATTTAAACTTGGTTAGCTGTTGGAAAATGTTGAGGTTGTCGAATGCGAAAGCTGGTCAATAAAAAGAAGAAAAGCGTGCAAGATTAGAATTTGAGCCTCATTTTTATTATCAAAAAATTCATGCACTTAAATTCATGCCAGTTAACAATAGTTAACATTTTTAGCATCTAAAATAACTCGCAATTTCAGAATGCGAGTTGTCACGAATTCAAGCTAGCCTTGGAATTGGACGAGCTTAGGGTTCAGACTTCGACACTTTAGCAACCGACTCGCAAGTTATCTGCAGCTTGGGTTTTTGCCGTTTCACTTGGTAAGTCGGGTGAGGCGAATAAGTCCCATTGCGCTGCTGATGACTGTTCAGAATCAACACGTTCCCCGTTTTGTACACCGCTAACTTCTCTGACATTGTTGATTACCTTCTCACTCACGCTATCAGATTTAGAATCACTGCCAATACCACTTTATCTAACATACCTGGCTAATACTTTTTGTTCAGCCGGAGTCGCTATTCTGCGTTCTGCTTCAAGTTGCTTGAAAAGGGATATAGCTTCAATGTTTCCTTCAAAATTGGCAGTTTCACCGCCAGCACCAAGATCGAAGTCTTTAGTAATAACAAAGTCGACTGACTGAGTATTATCTTCTAGTCCTCCGCTTCGAGTTTCGCCGTTACCTCGGGCTCCGGTTTGAGTAGTAGATACTCCTCCCGCGTCATTTCCCACGCCTCCCAATGACTCAGGCCGCTCGCTTGCAGTTGATCCATCTGCTGCCCCGTCATTTCTGCCGCCTGATACAGCGCCTTGTACAGAGCCTCTTGGCCCTGTGCTTCCAGAGCCGCGTACTTCTTCGGAAGAAACTCCTTCCAGTGCTCCTTGGCTATGTCTATCCACTGTTGCATTGTTAGTATCCTCGCTAGATATCGCCAAAAAGAACGGTAGTTAGATTGATTTGCTGCGACTCTATTTTGCAGTGCAGATTTTAATTTGCATATCCCAGAGTGTTAAGGAATGTTAAGGTTTGAAGTCAATTAATAAGCATTGCTCATGACATGCATACATCAAAACATTTGCTTGTTAGGTTGAATCTATTCCAAGATAGCTATTGAGAAATGTTGAGGTTGTCGAATGCGAAAGTTAGCCAATTGAAATAAAGATTTGAGCTGAATTTTTCACGGCCCAAATCGATTTACCATCTTGCAAAGTCTCTTTCATAGCCTTTCCTGCTATAAACATATTAGTTAGTTTTACGTAGACTGGAATAACTTTAGGCTCTGACTCGCCGCTTTTTATGTTTGCATGAGAACCAGCAGGAGCAGAATCACTCAATATATAAGAGGCTTTGCCTAGCCATCCGAAGTCTTTTTTGTTGGGGTGTTCAAGGTTGAAATCCCTGACATTATCATTTGTTCCGTGGTAAAAGATTTGGGGGGCTTTGGCATCTTCTTTAAGGCCGCTCTCAGCTCTTCGTCCGTTTTCACCGATTCCAGCATTTTCGTTATTTCTTGATCCTTCACCATTTAACTCCATTAAGAATTGGTTGATACCAGTAGCATATCCTGATTTTGCGCCACCAGCCATCCTAGCTCTTTTGCGGCTTCTCAGTCTTTTCCGGTTGTTGATCGCGCTGAGCCTTTTGGTGCGCCAGTATTCGCTTCAGGTTGTTTATTACTATTTCGTTACGAAAAGGTTTTCCCTTGAGCGTTGCCTTGCGGAGCTTCGGTTTATTTTCCATAGTTTTGAATTTTTCGTAATGCGGCCCAGTCACAATTATAGAGGCCGATGTATTCCGAAACTAGATCAATGGCCGTTTTTTATTGCCGTTTCTATTCGTAAAAATCGTGTAATTAATACCTAGCCTGAGCGTAGTAAGGTTAGCTCTGAATATCGCTGACCTTTACATATTTACCATCAGTGTTGTGTTAATTGCCGGAGATAACGCTTAGGTTCATGCCAGTCAACATTAGTCAACATTTTTAGCATCTAAAATACCTCATTATTTAAGAATGCGAGTCAGTCACCATTTAGGCAAAGTCTGGGAAGTCCACGGTACCTTGCGCCCATAGTTGTCCAATTCATTAATGGGTTATAAAACAATCACTTGTTGGTTCGCAGTTGCTATTCGATTGTCTATATAACGATTCAAGGTTTGAGTTCTTCTGAAATGTTGGGTGAGCATCTAGCTTGTTCTTCTTGCTCCATAGCTGTGTGCTCTTCTCTAGCTCCTCATGCATTCGCCTTCAGTTCAAAGGGGTTGCTAATGGGCTTTTGTTTGGTAGCTCAGAACAGTTTAGAGATTAGCCTCAGGATCAAGCTAGAGCTCTTTCTCTGCCCTGTAGCTCACAAAACTTTGATATTGTTCAATGCCTTTTTCAAAACTCACGCAACGATCATATTCGTCGTCTTCTATGTGCTGTTTACATCTTGCGTGAAGTAACTCATCGAAATATGGCGCGACAGTTGAAAGCTGATTTATCTCATCTGAGGAGAGATAGTAAATTTCATTTGATGAAGTAGTCAGCATTTTCTCATAGAATTTATCAGGTATACCGAGCTCGTTCAGATAGGATTCCGCTAAGATGTCCAATTGCCTATATAGATCGTTTGCTTCCTTTGAAGTAAGCTGGCTGTATTCATTGGCGGCGAAATATAGTCTGTGAATTCCTAGGTATGGTGGTCTTCCCGGCGCAGCCGGCATAATGGCTGACCTAGAAATACCAGCCGACCAAATGAAGAAACAAGCACTTAGGCACTTATTCCATTGGCCTATATCTTCAGAACTTTGCCCGGTCTTAGTGTCGATGAGCAGTGTTCTAATGTCCCTACCAATTTGCATAGCTTCAAGTAGGTTTCCTCCATCTGAGTTCAGCACTACTTGTACACGAGTTGCTCCTTCAGGATTTCTATGTTTCGTCATTAAGTCTTGATATAAAGAAGGCGCTTCCCTTTGAAACTTCTCGAAGTTATCTTTGAATTCTTTCAGGCTCTCTGTAAATACGTCGCTGATTATGTCCTGAAACTTATTGTGGTCGCCCCTTACTATCTCGCCCTCTATCTTAATTTGCCAAACGTTGTATCGCTTTTGATGTGATATTTCTGCTGCGAGGGCATTGGTTGTCAAAACCATTGAGATAAGTGTGTATATAAGCTTTTTCATACTAGTGGCTCGCTCTATATAAAGGGTCGGTATCCCTTTGAATTGTGCATATGCTTATCTCAAAACTGGCGAGTGGCAGCTTAACTCGCTTAAAAGTCATGCGGGATAACTCTGGATTGGGCGGATTCGACTTAAAAATACTTATCATTTTGAGCGGTTAAGCCGTGATAGGGTTTCATTGAAGTTTCGTCTTAACATTTTTAGGGAAGTTAGTACCAGTACCTTAATGCAAAATTTCTCGTAAGGACAGCTGGCCACTCTGAAAAACTTGGAGTTTGAGAAGAAAATAAAAGAAGTGAAAACTGCTTATGATCAAAGGGCTGCGTTAAGGTTTCTGCCGCTATCTCCGAACGGATTGACTGACGAAGAGCTTATAATGTCAGACCATGATGCCTTATGCAGGAAAAGCCCCTGTATTAAGAAAAAGTAATGTGTTGGGGTTTCTTTTTACGAATGTAGACATTTTAAATGCTTTTCCAAAACTGTGGTAAAGGTCTGATCTTCTCTCCGTGTTAGCTGCAGGTTCTCTCAAGGTTTGGGCTTTGGCAGTAACTATGCCTCATTGTGCCCGTCACTTCGGTCATTATTTGCGCTGCCATCATGATGCGGCTCTATTTAGCGCCAATTTCTGTCCATAAAGCATTAGTATCTAGTAGTGGTTGTTGTTCCCAGTGCCTTCTAATTCTAGTATATGGCTTGCTATAGTGATGTTTCTAATGCTTCCTAAAAAGTACGGTGTTTTAATAAATTTATTATATAAAAATCATATGGATATGGAGTTATAGATTATATTTAGAATCTATATTATTGTTGATTAATGTCAGAAAAAGTGTTAGTTTTTCTGACATATTCACGGAGGGCTGGTAAATGTCGGTTTCTAAGAGCGTCAAAGAGCGAGTAAAAAGGATGCCCAAGGGCAAGCCTTTCAGTAGCAGCGGATTTTTAGAGATAGGGGCCCGTGCTTCTGTAGATCAGGCATTATCGAGGTTGGCTAAGGCTGGTGAAATTAGACGCGTGGCCAGAGGGGTCTACATGCGGCCTAAATCAAGCCGTTTTGTTGCTGAAGTAATGCCTGAGGTTGGAGAGGTAATGAATGTAATAGCTAAGGATAATAAGGAAGTGATGCAGATTGGGGGGGCAGAAGCCGCCAACCGACTAGGTATGAGTACCCAAATGCCAACTAAGCATATCTACTATACAAATGGAGCGCCTAGGGAAATCAGAGTAGGAAATCTTCGAGTCCAATTGAAGAATACTCAAAGCCCCCGGAAGTTGGCTCATGCGGGTCAGAAACCTGGTATGGCACTTAGCGCTTTGTGGTATCTGGGTAAGGAAAATGTAAATGAGAGCGCTATTGGATGCATAGAAAAGAGTTTGAATAAGAAGGAGTTCGAAAAATTCAAGAAAGCCAGCATGCCAGCCTGGATGGCGGATGCTGTAAGACGGTACTCAGGATCGCAGATCAATGGCTGAGCACTACGAAAACCTAGATCAAGCAGACCAGAAAGATATTTTACAAACAGCCGCTGCCAGCTTAGGCAAAGCAGAGGCAGTTCTGGAGAAAGACATCTGGGTCTGCTGGTCACTCCAATCGATATTTGAAATCCCTGATCATCATCCGATGGCATTCAAGGGCGGTACTTCGCTATCAAAAGTATATGGGTTGATAGACAGGTTCTCAGAAGACATCGATGTCACCTTAGATTATAGGGAATTCCAAGATTCGGGATATTCCATGCATCCGGAAAAATATGATCCGTTTGGCAATGGAGCAAGTAACTCGCAAAGCCATAAATTTGGAGAAAGGCTAAGAGGATACGCAAGAGCATACGTAAAAGAAGTTGTGCTGCCTGCACTTGAAGAAAGAGTGGCTGCACTAGATAGATGTAAAGAATTCAAATTGACTCTGGAAGATGAAGGAGAATCTATCTATCTGGCATTCCCTTCAGTGGTAGAAGGTGGAGACAAATATCTGCAATCGGTGGTACGACTCGAATTTGGTGGGAGGAATGTGATCGACCCAAATGAGACTCATAGGGTGGAGCCCTATATTAAGGGAGAGACTCGTGGAGTTATCTATCCAGATGCTGAAGTAACCGTGTTATCGCCGGAACGTACCTTTTGGGAAAAAGCAACATTGATCCATGTAGCATGCAATAGAAATCTATTTCAACAATCTGCAGAAAGGAACTCTCGACACTGGTATGACTTGGCGCAAATGGCAAAAAGCCCGATAGGACAGGCGGCCATTGAAAACAAGTTGCTGTTAGACGATGTTGTTGCGCACAAAAAAATCTTTTTCCGGGCTGGAAATGCTAATTACGATGCCTGTGTTGCGGGTGAGCTAATGCTTATACCGGGTAAGAGCGGATTGGACTTGCTTCGAGAAGATTACCGAAAGATGAGTGATGCAGGTATGATGTCAGGTGACACACCGAGTTTTAATGAAATTATTGCGTCAGTAGAAGCCATTCAAAATGCGATCAATTCAAAAGCAGAATAGCGGAGTAATATGCGGGTCAGGCTGTTCTAAAGTAACACGCTATGTAACATGCGACTAATATCTTTTTATAAATATAAATTATTATCAATATGTTAAGACACATATTCGACTCCTGCCTCTTCCGCCACAATCTAATCCAGCCAAATCCAATAAGGTCCA
>CAYGSO010000069.1:0-9556 GCA_964352445.1 uncultured Pseudohongiella sp.
AGTCCGAGCTTGACACTTGGGGGAGTCCATGTAGCCCTTGTTAATAGGAAATGGCGCAGCCATTTTCCTTGTTGAACTGTTTGTTATGTATTGGTTTCATTTGTAAAAATACTCTGTCCTTAGGGCCGCTTTGTGCCAATATCGGACGGTCGCATTGTTCAACTTTGCGTCTGACCTAAGCGTTCATCGAGAAGGTTCGTGCGGCAGAGTGCCGTGGGTTCTGCGATTCACCGCTCTCGCTGTTCCGTTCCAGCTCCCAGAGTGATGTATAGCGCTTCGCTGGGGTCTGCTGAGTTGGCTGTGTGCCAAATTCCTTTCGGAACAACTACGAAGTGACTGGCACTGAGTGTTACTGCATCATGTACACCGTCTCGATCAAGGATAAGTTCAAGGTTGCCAGACAACTGGAAAATTAACTCATCGCCGCCCAGATGCATCTCCCAATTAGTCCAGTTTTCTTCGGTCTTGATCAGGCTGACCAGACCACCGGGGGTCAACTGGTCAGTACCACTTACCCAGAATTCGTCGGTCACTTCGATTGGGATGGCCTTTCCGCTGTCCGCAAGATGCGCAAAGAATGCGCCTAATTTAAAAGTCTTTGTTTTCACTGCTCAGGTCTCTCTCTGCAACTAGTTTCTTCGGAGCGACGCTTCGCCATCGGCGCTCGATAAACATGGTGATTATCGACAAGTTGACAACAGATAGACGTGCCAAGACTATTTCATGAGCCGCATAGTGGGGCTCCATAAAATAGACGTTCGGCTCGTCCGCCAAGAGGCGGTCTCGCTCATAGTAATCCACTCCCATCAGCACAATGCTATTATCAGCTTTTCGCCATCGGGTGATGAGAGATTTCCTGACTTTCAGCGAAGGCTCACCGTACGAAATCGACTCTTCGATACCAGGATATTCAAGGGCTATTCTTACAGTTTGTTGCCAAGTTGCCATAATTCAAGACCTCCTACGCTCAGTTCAACAGGGAGAGGCGGCCATCTGTACCAAATCAACTTAGCTCAGCTAGCGTTCCACAAAAGTTGTGCGGCTCTTCAATTGCGATCAGTATTCTCAAAAGTCATGCCTTCGTCCGTTCTGGGTCGTAAGCTGACGCTTTGAAACACATGACGCCGTTAACAATAGGCGCTGCGCGAAGCGAGCGTCCTTTTTGATTTGTTGGTTATGCAGCTGATTCGTGCTCAATATCCCAGCCTGGAAATACGATCACGGCAGGATGGCAACGAAGCGCCCTAGCTAGAACCTTTGCTCGCTCTACACCAAGTTGCACTCTGTCGTTTTCAATTGCAGAAATAGTAGACTGGGGGATGCGTGAGGCTGCGGCCAGTTCGTTCTGGCTCATCTCTTGGAGTTCACGCAAGATCTTAACGGATTCGCCTACGGAAACTTCTATTGATCGCTTTGCTAGTCTGTAATCATTCATGTTACTTCCTCCGGTAGTCATGGGGCGTAACGTTCTCTACTTGAACTAAAACTTTGTCCTTCTCGACTTTGTATATGACTCTGTACTGGAGATTCAGTCTGGAAGAACGATGTCCTTTCCATTTTCCAGCGAGTGATTCATCTCGGAATCCCGCTATGTTGCGTAACCCCATTGGTCCAGAAATCGAGACAATATCCTTCCACTTCTCGTACCTCTTCAGCACATCAACTGGTGCTGAGGATAGACTTTTGGATACTCGTTTATGTTCGTAGATAACCCACATATCAAAAATAGTATATATACTATATATGATATGTCAACAATCACCTCAGAGTTCACGGTATTGCCTGCATAACGCCCTGAATAATAGGTGTGCGTAGCGCATCCTTTTTGATTTGTTATGTTTCGCTGCCCAAATTGTGTATATCGCCGCCGCCATTAACGATGTAAATCCGCTCGAACGGATGCTGCATGCTCAATGACTTGTATGCAAGCTCATAAGTTTTGAAATCAGCAAGCCAATAGTCATTGAAAAGTGCCAACCAATATTCATTCAGCGTGTCGTTTTCCTTGTATTTTTCTGATTTGGTTTTGATTCGATCTTTCAAAATTCTCTTCGCATTCAATCCAATATTGGCGGAATCTGTCCTAGTTGCGACTGCGCCTATAACCTTCTTACCGGATGGCCTTGTCCCTTCATAAATGTGTATCGATATCTTATTCCCTTGAATATCGATATCGCCCTCAGGTTTTCCCATGGCAATTCTATCCAATATTTCGCCTCTTACGTCCTTCTTGGTCTTCCTCACATTATTGAGCGGAGCGGGCACAATCACGAGTACGTGTTTGTCCTCAGGTATTTCAGATGCCATTTCATCATTCAAGTCATCTGCAAATTTCAACGCTGGTGCATCGAGAGATAGCCTTGAAACTGTGATTCCCGAATCAGAAATAACTTGCTGCACTAGGCTAGAAACTTCAACACCTATCCTCATGGCATCTAGGTGCAGTATTGCGTCCGGTGGATCGTCGCCATCCTGAAATTTACCACCTACGGCAGCGGTGAGTGATTGCATTACGAATTCTTCACTTGGACTCATAGGCTATTCAAGAAACATAACGCCCTGAATAATAGGAGCAGTCGCGAAGCACTGCTTCCTTTTTGATTTGTTTGTTATCTTCCGCCTAGCCGAAGCCAAGTTCTGAAAGCACCGCACTTACCAGAATGGCCACTACAATAACACCGAGCGCCATCGCAGCGAACTGAAACGCGATTGCAGCACTACCGAGAAAGACCGCACCTATGGCAACTCGGGCTGATTCTTTAAGTGCATATCCGATTACTGCAAGTATTATTGCGAGCCCTCCCAGAATCGGAATGGCGATGTCTATAATTTGATCTGTATTGAAGTCTCGTGGCTCAGTAACTGTTTCCAGTTCCTCACCTCGAAGGGCTGCGAGAGTTGCATCTCGTATCGAGACCGCTGTTTCAGCGACCGTCTCTTCGAGTGTAGGTTGTGGCGAGAATGGGCCTGCCCAAAAGTGAATCAATGCCAGCATGAGAGCAATACCACCAAAGGATATACCGGAAAAGCTCAATTTTGCAGAACCCAATGTCACGCAGATGCTCCTAGGAAGATAACATTTGTATAATTAGCCCGCGCGGTATCTATCTCCGCTTTACGCTAAGTTTACCTGCCAACTCTTTCTTTTCAACCAATAAGTTTAATAAAGCACTTTTGGTGCACTTGAGATACCGAGGGTCCTGCGAATCCTCAATAAAGGGACCCTTATATGTACAATACTGGGTTTCCTTGTATACAGTATGATTTTGGTCATATGTCTCTGTTCTGTATCGATATTTCTACGCTTTTTTGATGCAAAGCGAGCACGCTAATTGTTAATGGCCATAATTATGCGCGTTCACGTTTTATTGACTACCCTGTTAAGTCTTACTCACAAGTAACCTAGGGCAGCTCAATGGCAAGCCAGTTTATTGAGGATTTGCGTTCTAATATCCGTTTGCGCGGTTATAGTTTATCTACCGAGAAAACCTATCTGCTTTGGGCTCGTCGCTTTATTCATTTTACTGGTAATGAGCATCCTTCAACGGTGCCTCTCTCACAAGTGAGTGCTTATCTCACTTATCTAGCGATGCAGCGGCAGGTGAGTGTCAATACGCAGAAAACTGCCTTGAATGCCATCGCCTTTATGTTCGAGAAGTATCTAAAGCGGGAGATGGGAGATTTGGGTTTTAGGCTTGCTAGCAAGCAACAAACCTTGCCTAACGTATTGTCGGTAGCGGAGGTTAAGTCTGTTTTGGCTGAGCTTAAGGGCCGTAATAAGCTGATACTTCAGTTGCTGTACGGCAGCGGTCTAAGAGTTAGCGAGTGTCTTGGATTGCGGGTTCAGGATGTTGACCTAAGCCGTTTCGCTCTTACTATACATAACGGCAAAGGCCGCAAGGATCGTCAAACTCTTTTAAGCACTCAGCTTAAATCTGAGTTGGAGTCACAAATCAAAAATGCTATCTCGCTGCAGCGAAAGGATAACGATCACGGCGTGGGCTGTTCGATGACAGCAGCCTTAAGCCGCAAGTACCCTAACGGGTTTAAAAGTGACAAGTGGGCTTATATTTTCCCTGCCAGCAAGCTCTGTCATCATCCAATTACCGGAGAGATTTGCCGCCATCATTTACACCCCACGGTTGTGAGAAAGTTCCTGAGTGAGGCGGTTAAGTCCACTGACTTAAAACACAAGCGGGTTACCGCTCATACCTTTAGGCACTCCTTTGCGACGCATATGTTGGCTGCTGGAGCCGATATTCGAACGGTGCAGGAGTTACTTGGGCATAACGATGTATCAACGACTCAAATTTATACCCACGTGTTGGGGCGGCATTATGCAGGAACCAGTAGCCCGTTGGACCGGCTCTGAAGATAGCTCCGTGCGGCGCACTGCGCGTGTCGTGGGCTGATCAGCAAAACGAACGTCCTTTACGCAGACTTTAAAGCAAAAAAAAGCCCAACCACACATTCGCGGTCGGGCTTTTAACTATCTCGTAGTTTGGCTTAAAATCTAGGTATCAAATATAGCCACTAAGCAGCCCTTTGAATCCGGAATATCGTCGATATTCACAGTACCACCGGCAAGCACTGTGTTCAGTGCATCTTTTAAGAAATGCTCGTTGGCGTGGTTGCGCTGTGTTTCATAACCCAGCTGATCGTTGATTGGGCCGCGATAAAGCACTTCATGAGTTTTCGGGTTAATCACGAACACTTCAGCTGTGCGTTCAACTCCTAAGGCTTTGGCCAACACCTGGCCTTCGTCTTTAAGCACAGGGAAGTCGATGCCAAACTCGCTGGCTTCGCGAGCAATGCGCTTTTGGCTATCTTGAATATTGGCGTTAAACATCAGGAAACTTATGTTCTTGTCAGCAAACTCGTCTCTGACTTCACGGTAGTTAGGCAGCGCGATGCGTGCGATTGGGCAACCGACGCCTTGCACATACATCACAATAAACTCATTGTCTTTGTATTGTTCCAGTGTGTGGGCGTCGCCGTTTTGATCCATTAATTCGAACTCAGGAATCGAACGTAACCATTCATCTTCAGCCAAGGCGCTGAGTGAGAAACCCATCGTAACTGACATTAGAAGTACTGCATTCAACAATTTCATGAAACTGCTCCTATATAACGTATCTAGCCGGGCATTACTTTGCCCCGTGCACCAACCCAGTGCAAGGGTTTTTGCCTGTTTTTCAATTCTGTCCCCTGCGTCACAGAGTCGCAGCAGGCACGCAATTACACTGTAAGCCAAGTGTATGCTGTGAGGACTGTTCCTCTTTGATGCAGATCAATCGGGGTTTAAGCACCAGCTATTAAGTACCAATAGTACCAATAGTACCAAGTCCAAGCAGGCTATCCCATACGGCCTGTCGCAAAATCACAGAATGTTGCATCCCATGTCTCGTTGCCGCCGGAGTCGCCTGTTTGTTAAATTCGCTGAATTAAAATCATCAAATACAATGAGTTAGATGTTAAATGGGCGGTTGTAAAGATTAGTAACTAATACCCACTTTAGCTATTTGATCAAATTTAAGGTTTAGCCATGGCAGGTTTAATTGCCATGGGTCGTTTTTGGTCAATTTGAGGGGCGATTTTTAGAATTTTGCAGGCAAACCGATAGATTGTTAGGGGGCGCGAACATTGGTTGAACCATGTCGCCGTGGCAATGCGTATTTATAGCGATTAATACTGCAACCTTTATCGCTCTAAGTGCGTCTATATTGCCGGTAAACAGGCAATTACTCAGTCTCGAATTCAGCGTGCGAAACGCGTATAGTTGGGCACCAGCTTGACCGCCGCCCCACCAGTGTGAGGCGTCTGCCACCGCTCTGATCAGGAAGAATATGCTAGCCAGGATTACCCAGCTTTACACAGCCCTCGTATTTCGCCGACCACTACTCGCTATTGCGTTGCTGCTTACGCTTACTGCCGGTGTGGGCTACTTCACCCAGTATTTCCGCTTAGATGCCTCGGCCGACTCGCTCTTGCTTGAGGGTGATAAAGAGCTGGAATACTCCCGCGAGATAAATGGTATCTACGGCATCCGCGATTCAGTCGTGGTGGCCTACACCCCCTTGAATGAACCGCTATTTTCTCGGCAAACACTCGACCGCATGGACGCGCTGCGGCAAGAACTCCTGCTTGTCGACCGGGTAGAATCAGTTGACAGTATTCTCAACGTCCCTATCTTTGAAGATACCCCCCTTACTGGTATCTCAGAAGACTACCTCACGCTAATGGACCCCGAGATAGACCTAGCGGCGGCCCGAGAAGAGTTAGTTAGCAGTCCAGTATTTCGCGAAGCAGTAATTAGCCCCGACGGCGAAACGGCCGGCATGCTGGTGAGCTTTCAGATCGATACCCGCGGAAGAAGTTTAATTGACCGCCGCACCGAGCTGCGCAATCTAGAGGCAGCCGGCACGATCAGCGCCGCGGAACAAACCGAACTGACCGCAGTAGAGGAAGAGTACTCTGCTTATACGATGGTTACAGGCCAACAGCAGACCGATGCCATCGCTGAAATCAGGCAGATCTTAGAAACATATAAAGGTGAGGCCCAAATCTATTTGGGCGGTGCACCCATGATCGCCGACGATTTAGTGACCTTTGTGCGCGGCGATCTCAGCTCATTTAGTTTTGGCGTGCTGGCATTTATCGTCATTGCGCTTGGGCTTATCTTCCGCAAAGTGCGCTGGGTATTGTTACCCCTTAGCTGCTGCGCCGTTGCTGGGGTCCTCATGGTTGGCATGCTGGGGATTTTAGATTGGCGGGTCACTGTGGTGTCGTCTAATTTCATGTCCTTGCTGCTCATTATTACCATCTCGTTTACTCTGCATCTTACCGTTCGCTACCGCGAACTGCTTATCAGCAGGCGCTTTAGCAATCACGCTAAGCTTTTAAAGCATGCTGTGCTCAGCATGTTTAAGCCCAGTTTGTTTACCGCCCTTACTACCGCTATCGCCTTCGGCTCGCTGGTGGTAAGCGGCATTTCACCAATCATTTCTTTCGGTTGGATGATGATGATGGGGGTGTTTACAGCCCTGGGGGTCGTGTTCATTCTATTCCCAGCTATTATCAGCCTGTTGCCGGCACAAGAGCTGCATGCGCCAGTGTCTAGCAAATTTAATTTGCCAAACTTTATGGCCAAAGTGACGGACAAGCTGAATAACAAAATACTGCTAATCTACGCGTGTATTTTAGTGTTTAGCATCATTGGCCTAAGCCAGATAAAAGTTGAAAACAGTTTCATCGATTATTTCCGGGAGAAAACCGAAATATTTCAAGGCATGACGCTGCTCGATGAAAAGCTTGGTGGCACCTTGTCGTTCGATTTGATCGTAGACCTGCCTGAAGAGAACGACTCATTCGATGATGGTTTTGGCGGCGGCTTCGACGATGGCTTCTCCGGGGCTGGCAGTGAAGATGCCTATTGGTTTACTGGCCCCAAGATGGACCAGGTCAAAGCTATTCATGAATATCTGCAGCAAGACCCACAAACCGGCAAGGTCCTGTCGTTTGGCGCGGTCATTCAATTGGCTGAGAAGCTCAATGGCAATGAACCAATAGACGGTTTGCTGTGGGCAGTGCTGTACACCCGCATTCCCGAGGCGTTAAAAGAAACAGTGCTAACACCTTTCGTCTCCATCGAGAAAAATCAGCTACGCTTTAATGTGCGAGTGATCGAATCAGACCCTAACCTTCAGCGTAACGAGCTGCTGCTGCGGATCGAGCAGGGAGTTGAAGAACGCTTTGGTTTCAGTGACGAGCAGGTCAATGTGACCGGAATTTTGGTGCTATACAACAATGTGCTGCAAAGTCTTTATGAGTCTCAGATTTTAACTTTAGGCTTGGTGATGCTGGTTATCATGCTAATGTTTATGGTGCTGTTTCGCTCTGTCAAACTGGCGCTTATCTGCATCGTGCCAAACGCTATAGCGGCGTCTTTTGTGTTGGGAATTATGGGTTGGCTTGGCATACCGCTGGACATAATGACCATTACCGTGGCCTCTATTTCTGTGGGCATCGGTGTCGATGACACTATTCACTATGTGCACCGTTTCAAACACGAATTCAGACGGCTTGGTAACTATCGGGACACTATGTTCTATTGTCACAACAGCATCGGAAACGCCATGTATTTTACTTCGGTTACCATTGTGGCGGGATTTTCGATCTTGGCCTTGTCAAATTTCATTCCCTCTATCGTCTTCGGCTTGCTGACCAGTTTGGCCATGATAGTGGCCTTGACGGGTGCGCTAACTTTGCTCCCCCAGTTAATTGTTCGATTCCAACCATTGGGTAAGGAAAGCGCATGACCCGAACACAGCTAGGAATTCTATGAAGCGATGCATCGGGCTGTGTTTGCTAGCGCTATTAGCTGCCTGCGGTTCAGAACCCGAAGTTGTTGAGCTATCGATAGTGGAGCAATACATGAACGATGACCTAGCATTGCTGCGAGGTGAGGCTATTTACGCAGGGTCTTGTGCTAGCTTTTGTCATGGCCTAACGCCAGAAATTGCGGGTGAAGAATTTGGCAGCGCCGCCAATTTGTTCGACTGCCAGTGGAAATATGGCGGCTCGGATGAAGAAATTTTTAGTACTGTAGTTACGGGCGTTGCCGGCACCGGCATGGTAGGATTCGGCTCTAATTTTCCAGAAGGCGATGACGATCTTTGGAAACTCATTGCCTTTTTACGAAGCAAACAAGGGTCTTGTGAGGATGCCTCGCCTGACAGTCAAAATTCGCAAGACTCACCAGAGCAGTTTTAGAGCAGGGGAAGACATGAGCACGAACAATTCAACAAGCAATTCTACAAACAACGAGAAAGAAGCCAAAACCGCAAAACCTTCGGGTTTCATGGACGAGAAGCTGTTTAAGTCGCGGTCTATCACTATCTTTGGCGAGATCAACGACAAAATTGCTCGAACAACCACCGAGCGACTGCTGGCGTTGGCAGCCGATAGCGATGAGCCAATTTCTATTTACATCTCATCCCCAGGCGGGCACGTGGAGTCCGGGGATGTGGTGTATGACATGATCAAATTCATTAAGCCGGAAGTCAAAGTGATTGGCACGGGCTGGGTTGCCAGCGCTGCCACTACTATTTATTTGGCGGCAAAGAAAGAGAATCGCTATGCCCTTCCCAACACTCGCTTCTTAGTCCATCAACCTTCAGGTGGCTCTAGCGGGCGTGCTACAGATATTGCGATACAAGCCGAGCAGATCGTTGCCATGCGCGCACGCATCAACAAGCTAATCGCCGACGAAACCGGCCAGTCTATTGAAAGAGTAGCAAAAGACACAGACCGCGATTATTGGATGACCGTCGACGAAGCCATTGAATACGGCATCGTCAATAAAGTGGTTAAATCAATTAGCGAAATGTAAGCACAGCTTACAGTGAGATACATCGATTTGTTGCGTTAGGCTGGCACTTAACCACCGGCCTAGCAATGAGATAGTTTTCATAGTGTAAGCTGTAGTAGCGGTTGTAGTAGCGGTTGTAGTAACGGCTGTTTTATTGACTATTGTTTTGGCTACGGCACCGTGACT
>CAYGSO010000070.1:0-2828 GCA_964352445.1 uncultured Pseudohongiella sp.
CCAGCTATTTAAAACCCGGCGACATTGTTCGCATAGGTGTCCAAGCCATAGGCCAACAACGCCAAACAATCCAAGCACCCCTCTAACCAAGCAAAGGGGTCAGAGTAAGTTGAACGCTCAAGATAACCTCAGGCTGCTGCGATTTGTCTGACAAGTGGTCCAGCATGTGACACTATCTCTTCTTGCAATGATCTCCATCTATTTTTTGCATGTCTCAACTAATTAGTAAATCTAAAGGGTTAGAAAATATGCAATTTCTAAAATTCAAAGGTATTACCTGCGTAGTATTAGTCACTCTATGCACTTCTAGTTTCGCTGCAAGTAATGAAAAAGACAAAGACAAAGACAAAGGTGGGGTTTCAGGGGAGGTCATTGAATTAAACAGTCGGGTAGCTGATCTTGAGGCGCAGATTTTATCCCTCTCAGATCAAGTCCAGACGTTGATCTCAATTTCCCATGACAGATATTCGTCAACCGACGCCATAGCAGACACACAAGCCGTAAGAGATGCTTCGCTGTTAACACACATTTCAACTGCAGATGCACACCATGTGCCGACACCGGACGCTGATCCAGATGGTATTTTAGATAGCTTTTCGAAGTCAGGATCAACCGTGTATTTATTCGATACCGATCTTCGGGTTGATGGTGGCAATTTACATGTAGTGAACGGGTTAGGATCCACATCATCCACCAATGGTTCAGGCAATATCATCATTGGCTATAACGGACCCAGAGCTGAGGTGCAGGGTGATGGTGAATTTTCATTCCCAGATTTGTCGACAGTTCGTACTGGTTCGCATATGCTAGTTTTAGGCGACGGAAACAATTATACGAGTTCTGGTGGTATTATCGCTGGAACACAAAATACTACGTCGGCACCTTATGCTTCTATTCTGAATGGGTTCAGAAATTCGGCTTCATCAAGTTTCTCTACAGTCACTGCAGGAATTTACAATGCCGCAGGTGGTCCGCATTCTGCGATATCTGGCGGTGGATATAATATTTCATCGGGTAGTTTTGCAGTAGTTAGTGGAGGAATTTTTAACGAAACCAGCGCTAGTTATTCCACTGTCAGTGGTGGTAGCTTTAATACTGCTTCCGGAAACTCTTCAAACGTAAGTGGTGGGAGTAACGTTCAAGCAACGGGCGCGAGAGAAAATCAGCCGTTCGATAACCTGCCATAAAGTTCAGGAATTTTAAATGTAAGGATTAAGGGGGCGGAGGGATTAAATACAAATTCCTCCTTCCCCTTTTCTTTTATCTATTTTAAAACGTTTACTCAATAATCGCCTGCTGCACGGCATTCTCAAAGTCATCCTGCGCCGCTCTAAAGGGCTGCTGCAGCATAATCACAGCTGTTAACTCTTCTTCAGGGTCGGTATAAGAGCGTGTGCCGAAGGCGCCACCCCAGCCAAATGCGTCCGGACTGCGACGTGCATTGGACACTATCGGATCTTCTACTACGGCAACGGTATAACCAAATCCTTGTCCTTTGACATCTAATCTTATGCCTTTATAGAGATCGCCAGATTGGTTGCTACCCATCATGCGAACAGTGCGTGGGCTGAGTAACCGGTTGCCGAATAGTTCGCCGCCGTTAACCAGCATTTGCTCGAAACGCAGGTAGTCTTCGGCAGTGCTGTTTAAGCCATAGGAGCCGGAGAAGTAAGTAGCATCGGGCACATCAAAGAAGCGAGACATGTCACGGTCGGAGATTACTACTCTGCGATCGGCAAATTCTTCTGGCACGTTCCACCAAGTGTTGTTCATGCCCAGCGGCTCAAAAATACGCTGCTTTACGAACTGATCGAAGGGTATGCCTGATTCAATCTCGATAATGCGTGCGACTACATCCAGTGCGGTTCCTCCACTGTATTGCCAGCGAGTACCCGGCTGAAAATCGAGTACATAGTTGCCATACTTAGGCACAGTGTTAGCAAGAGTAGCTCCTGGGCTGCGATCGGCAGCTGGCGAGATGGCAGAGCCTAATCCGCTGCTAGCCAAGCCGGAAGTGTGGGTGAGTATGTCATGCACGGTAATTTGTCGGTGCGCTGGCACTAGTCTGTATTGTGGCAGGTTTTCACGGTCAATCCTGAGCGGACTGATGTTTTCATCAAAGGGGTCTGCCAAAACCGCTACCTGCATATTCTCGAATTCTGGGATCCACTTTGAAACGGGGTCGGTGGGCCGAATCAAGCCTTCCTCAATTAGCATCATGGCGGCGACGCCCAGTACTGGTTTGGTAGAGCTCATCATGATGAACACATTATCATTGGTCATGGGGCGATTGTTGGGCACATCCATTACACCATGTGACTGGAAGTGCACGAGTTTTCCGCGCCGGGCGACAGCGGTCACCGCGCCTTGAATATTTCCGGCATTGATATGTCGCTGCATGGCTTGCTTGATGCGGTCTAAGCGTTCGCTGGACATGCCTACATCTTCAGCGCTAGCGGCCCAAGGAATATCCTGCGCTGCTGCTAAGCCGACGGTTAGTATTGTGAATAGGTAAACAACGAATAGAGAGAGGGTTTTTAGGGGCCTTATTTTCATGTTGTGCGCGCCTCGATGTTCTATTGATAGGAATGATATTAGCCCTGAGACTACCCTAATTCGAAACAAAATGGGACTGGGGCATGGCTGAACAAGACGAGCAAGTAGTGGTGCTCGGCAAGGAGAATAATTGGTTTTACGTGGGCATCTCTAAAGAGAGGACAAACTACTTGGTGTTTCTGTAGAGTTTGGTCCTATAGTGCTATATCTGCAGTCCATCACATCGGCAAAGCGCATAGACTTTTTGGACGATAGTTCTTATCCTCACAACC
>CAYGSO010000070.1:2928-9476 GCA_964352445.1 uncultured Pseudohongiella sp.
AATTAACCAATTAACCAATTAACCAATTAACCAATTAACCAATTAACCAATTAACCAATTAACTAAAGGATCAACATCATGTTAAGAGTTCTTGGCGCAGCTGCCTTTCTTGCTACTTTGTTTGCTTGTCAACCAGAGACATCTCGTCCCGCCGCCGTAGAAGTAATGCAGCAGAATACTGCGCCGGAATACTTGAATCCAAATCCTCGTGCGCCTTATTCCGAGGGCGTGCGCTATGGTGGGTTAATTTTTCTAGCAGGTAAGACTGGAGGGTCGGGAGAGCCAGGAATACAGGCTGAAACGCGACGTACTTTGGAGTCAATTGAAGATGCACTCAAGCGTTTTGGTTCTTCGATGGATAGAGTTGTAAAATGCACGGTGTTTCTAGCCGATATGGAAGAGTGGAGCGCAATGAACGAGGTTTACTCCGAGTTCTTCCCTGAAAATAAGCCAGCCCGTACAGCTATTGGCATCAGTTTAGGCGGAGACACCCGCGTAGAAATTGAATGCATAGCGGCGGTGTGATCAATAACGCCGTCAGAGTAAAATACAGTAGTTCCATAGACGGCTGTTCAGGGTAGACCATTTAGGAAGCATGGGGGACATTGATAGTTTAATAGCTTATGCATGGTTTTTCGGTTCAGAGATCATTAAGTTATTAGACTATCTGTGTCTCCAAGTATTTGTCCTTAGGCATTCTTCTTATTGGCAGAGAGTGCTTCACGAATCGCCAAGCTCAGCTCTCTGAATGGAATGGGCTTTCTAAGCAGAGCGGAAATGCCCAGTGCCATTACATCCTCTTCAGTCATTGAGTCGGCGTATCCCGTGCACAGTATGATCTGTTGCTTTGGGTTAACCTCCAGTATTGATCTGGCTAAATCATCGCCACCCATTTCTGGCATTGTTAGATCTGTTATTACTAAATCGAAGTTGCTGTTGGCTTTAATGTACAGTTCTAACGCGTCCTTGCCGTTCTTAACGGTTTCAATCTCGTAGCCTTGACTGCCAAGGAGCTCACGCATCATATCGGCTAACAATTCATTGTCTTCGGCTATCAGAATCCGCTCGCCCGCGGCCTTTTCGGGCTGCTCAGTTGACGGTGGGGCATTGGCTTCCAGGGGGCTGTTGTTGCAAGCTGGCAGATAAACGCTGAAACATGCGCCAGGCTCTGAATTATTTACAGTAATGAACCCGCCATGGGATTCAACAATAGAATGCACAACAGCCAGCCCGAAACCCGTGCCTTCACCGTGCTGTTTGCTGGTGAAATAGGGTTCGAAAATTCGATGGATGTATTCTTCGGGAATACCGGGGCCGGAGTCTTCAACAGAGATTTTAACGAACTTTTGTGCAGTATCGCGAACAGGACTTTCTCGGTTCGGCGAAAACACTGCTGCACTTGAATCCGGCTCACTCGAATGTGAAACAACCAGCCGAATTTCGCCTGCGTCATTTTTCAGTGCGCCTGCTGCATTGGTTAGCAGGTTCATAAGAACTTGATGCACCATAGATTCGTCACAGATTGCGAAAAAGTTTTCACTCAGAAATTCAGAATGAAGTTTAATCCTGGCCGGAATTGTTTGTTTAATTAGAGAAACACATTCATTGGCCACGTTCGTAATATCCACAGCTCGCCGGTGTTCTTCTTGTTTACGGCTAAAAGTCAGAATCCGTGCAATGAGCAAGCTGGCTTTGTCTGAAGCTTCAATTACTCGTTGTAAATGAGGGGTTACATTTTTGCCTTGGCTTTGCTCCATCACAGCCAGCTCAGTGTAACCTTTGATACCAGCAAGAATGTTATTGAAGTCGTGGGCTATGCCGCCTGCGAGTGTGCCAACGGCCTGCATTTTTTGTGAATGGCGGAGTTGTGATTCTAGCTCTGATTGCTCTTCCTGCGCCTCCACTCGTTCTGAAATGTCGCGAATCGTCCAGATAAGCTGAGTATCTTGATCACGGTCGTATCGAGCTAAGACAGCCTCAACCGGAAATTCTTTTCCCGTTTTTCGCTTACCCGTGCACTCAAACCCTGATTGGCCGGCAACACTAGTTAATTGAGCGAATTCCTCAAAACAGGATGCGCCCTCAGCGTACAGAAAATCTGACAAAGGCCGGCCAACAGCACTCTCCTCTTGCTCCTCAAACAACGATTCTGCGGCGAGATTGAAAGTTCTAATGTGCCCGTTGTCGTCCACAGAGACGACTCCTTCGACCAAGTGGTCGAGTATGTTTTGCAGATTTCTCTGACTGAGTTGTAATTGGGTTTGATACTGCGCCGCAGTTTCAAGGTATCGGTTGGCCGAATCTACCAGTTGCCCTAATTCGTCGTAACCATGGGGGTAACTAATGTTCAGCTTTGCATCAGTTCCAGGTGCTATACCGGCTAGTTTGCGGGAAATCTCACTGAGAGGGTTAGTAATAAATGCAGCCACTATGAGAAATATAATTAACGCCAAGCCCAGAGCTTGAAGAATTTGTACTAGAGCGGTGATCAATGCGAGGGAGTAGAACTCATCTAAACCCGCTTCAATCTCGAGCACTGCCACTATAGTGCCGCTTGCACCACTTGAATCGTCGGTTGGTAATGAGTAGCGAAATTCTATTGGCTCAAAATGTACAAATTTCTCGAACCATGAATCATGAGGGATGTCTCTGGTTTCAGACGCGAGAATCAGGCCGAGGTCATCATAGATAGATACCTTGGAGAAAGCTTCGTGCTGCATCAAGCCACTGACAATAGTGCCGGCCAGCATACTATCCAGTTGAAATACTGCCTCGCTCGCTGAATCAAGGGTCAATTCAAGCAAGGAAGCCGCGTCAGCTTGCAAATCACGAGTGGTTCGGGAGAAATTGTTCGAGATGACTAGCAAAGAGATAATCGACCCCGTCACGATCGCTGCTAAAATGGTGTAAACTGCCAGCCTGGGTGCAAGTTGCTGCGTGAATCTAATTTTGAGGTTATTGTTCATGCAGAACCTAGCCAATTGCACTTAAGAAACGGGATCATTAAAGTGGCTCAACTGTATCGCGCCTTTTCAACGAGTTCGATGGCACCTTTAATTAACCTAGATTACAGAGATATGTCAGTAACCAAAAACACCCGGTCTAAGGGGTTTCGATATGACAAGTAACCAGATTAAGCCAGTGCAATGGTTCCATTGTGGTCTAATTTTTTCAGTTTTTCTAATTTTATTCATTTCGACGTCACCCAGTTTAGGGGCGGATGAGCCTCTTACGATCTACACCGAACTCAGTTTTTCAGATAGCGACATTGAGGAGCGTGATGGCCAGACCGTGGTTGCAGGCTATGCGACTGAACTAGTGCGTGCCGTTGCCGCGGAGGCAGGGTTCGAAGCCGATATTCAATTGGTCCCTTGGCCGCGGTTGCTTCAGTTAGTGCAAAACCAACCGAACACACTAGCTTACGGTATGGCCCGAAACAGCAGTCGCGAAGATCGCTATCATTGGATTGGCCAAACTCGCCCCATGACTTTCAAGTTATGGGGACTGAAAGAACGGGAGCAGGAATTGCCTCGTTCGCTGGAAGAGGCGCGCACCGCGCGTGTGAGTGCAACCAGAGGTGATGTAGTCACTGAGTATTTAACAGAGCAAGGTTTTTCCAGTCTCGTTTACATCCGTAGCTCAGCCAACACTTATCCAATGCTACGCCAGGGTAGAATTGATTTGATTCCCTACAGTGCTTTCGGAATTGGCCAGTATATGCAGCGCAATAATATCCCCCAGGGCACTCTGGTGGATGTTTTAGAGCTGGACGAAATTTCTACGGGCAATTACCTGGTGATGAACAAACAATCCGATCTAAAACTGGTCGAGGCGCTAACTAAAGCATTTCAAACTGTAATGGACAACGGAGTTTATGATCGCATTATGGGCGGTTCTCTGGACCCGTAGCACAATTTACTTCATCATGTCGCTTGCATTCCAAACAGTCTTAACTCTTTTTGCTCGTTCTCGCTTCTTACTTGCTAATTGTGCAGGCGTAGTCGAATCATATTCATTGTTCCTAATTATGTTTATATCCCTTTTGCTCCTTGTGGTCAGGGAAGGCTGGGTGCAAGTTACTGCCTAATAATTCAGGCAAATCAGAAATGACGGAATTACACCGCGGACAACAAGCGAGCTCAGTCAATATCAGCTAGCTAGATCGAGATACCTCGGTTTTGGAGCAAGCTAGATAAGCTTTGAGGTAAATAAGGGCATAGATTCAGCTAGCGATAGCTTTTATTCTACTTGTGCTGATGCATCATCGTACGGCACTACCCAGTACAGTAGCCGAATAAAAATTAATAATTGATGTAGGTTTTTTATGCTGACATCCCGATCCCCGCTGTTTGCCTCGTCCGCTGCAATACAGCTCCTTCGCCGATCTCCTCTTTGCTTATTGGCAATGTTCCTGCTCAGCCGCTCATCTATGAGCCTGGCACAGATTCCCATTCCGCAGATTGAGGGTCCCATCACTGTCAGTGCCTAGAGGGTCTTGTAGACCCAACTAGTCACTGATAAAAGACCCTTTCCAGAACGGCTTGCCTTCTAAAAGTTCTACCGCTATTTCAAATTAGAACTTTGACTCCGCCTAAGCTTTGCATTGTCTCAAAAACATACTCTCATCCAATGGGTCAAAACTGCACACTTTTTGTGCGCTCGAAAAAATTTCTACAAGGCTTAAGGCGACGCGAAAATCGACTCTTCCGTTAAACCGAAACTAAACTTCGAATAAACTTCTAGGCTGCCTAGTATTTGCTCTAAACATCCTGCTTGCTCGTTCTTTAGAAACTCAAATATGCAGCATTTTAATGCTGACTTTCGGGATATCCGCAAGCGAATGTCAATTTGGAAGAACTATTCCAGTAAACAGATATCTTCCTTCGTTAAAACGGAAGCAATCATCTATCCAAGCGCAAATAAAGTGCAGATTTTGATGAAAAGTTCGGTATCAGCGCGATTTTCTCTGAATCGAAAGCTCAAATTGGATCTCACTGAATATACATACAACTTTGAGAATTTCGGCACGATACTTGCTCCTGCTTAATCGCGATGACTAATTTCTGCACTAGAAAAGCCGTCCTCTAAAGTAGGCAATAACAGACTAGAAATATATCAATCGTTGTAAAACGATAAATGTTGGTCAAGTCAATTTAATTAAAATATCAATAAGGAGTTAAGCAAATGTACCAGCCCAAACAATCCAGCAAGCTAGCAGGAATAGCCGCAGCATCTTTCATTGCTCTTTTAGCTAATAATGCTACGGCGCAAGAAGATGACCTAAGCTTCAGTTTTTCGCTGAATAACGACGCGTTTTTCGGCACCAACCCATTTCTTGGGGCGACTTACAGCACTGACAGTGGCTACGACTTAACAGCTTATGGCATTCAATGGGGTACAGGCACCGGCTCTGCATGGGGTCAGTGGACAGAGTTTGGTGTGGGTATTGGTTTTGAAGCGTTGGACGGTGATTTGTACATCAACCCGCAGCTTGGATTCACTTTCGGCAGCCTTTTGTCATCCGGCGCCGCAGAGGACGGCATTATTGGTGATGGTATTGTGCCCAACCTGACTATGACTTATGACACCGATAAATACGAAGGTCAGTTCTACTACGGATTCTATAATGATTTAGAAGACAACACCCAACCAGGTGGAACAACCAACGAGTATGTTCACTACTGGGCGAACTTTGGCGCCAAGTTTGGAACCTATTTTTCCGCGGGCCTGCATTTTGAAGAACTCTACCTAAACGGCGGTTCTAATGTTGGGGATTTAGACGGTTACCAATGGATTGGTCCCTACATTCAGGTTGCGAAAGATAACGTTGGCATGCGTTTTTCTTTTGGCGATGACTTAACTGATGATGCGACGTCTTTCTCCACAAACGATTTCTACAAACTCCAGTTCTTCTGGGGCTTCTAAGCAATACGAGTGTAGAAATAAAACAAAGGGCCAGTTGGCCCTTTGTTTTAGAAGACTAGTAACCCGCCTTTGCTGATCGCATTGTCATAAAACGGCTTGTTTTGACTTTTGTGTCGCTTCTCTGTTTCGCCGTTTGCCGACTTCCACAATCCCCCGAGAACTCTCTAACTTGCTGCCTTTCTATAGAATCAAGTAGCTAGCCAAAAATCGGCAAGAGCCGTACTTTATTTATCGTCAGTTATGGGGGATATCTGTCTACCCACTACAAACTACAATAGAGTTAAACATGAAGCTTGTCTCGGTGATGAGAAAGCCAAATAAGATAGCTTTTATTCATTTAGATTCACGCTTCATCGTGAGGTAGTATCAGTAAACCAATAAAAAATTAATAATTAACGCAGGACTTTCTTATGCTGATACCCCGATTCACGCTTTTTGCTGCTTCCTCCGCAGTGCAGCCCCTGGGCCGAGCACCTAGGTTCTTATTGGCAATGTTCCTGCTCAGCAGCTCATCTATGAGTCTGGCACAGATTCCCATTCCGCAGATTGAGGGTCCCATCACTGTCAGTGCCGATTCTTATCCGTTTGGTGCGGCGGACCATACGCTACGACCACAAAATCTG
>CAYGSO010000071.1:0-9126 GCA_964352445.1 uncultured Pseudohongiella sp.
GGCATGCCCGCCGAAGTGTTTATCAACACTGGTTCTCGTACATTTTTGCAGTACTTGTTTAAGCCTTTCTCCAATGCACTTGCCCGCAGCTTTATAGAAGACTAGTGATGAAACTAAAGCCGCTAATAATTGCTGCAAGCTTTTGCCTCGCCTCCGGCGCTGGGACCTTTTCGCTTGGGCAGCCGATTCAGACAATCCCTGAAGTTGGTCATACCTTAGATGATTTTTTAGGAGCAGCCTTAGACTTTAGTCCGTCGCTGAAAATAGCAGAAGAGAGTTTGAACATTGGCACTGCCAGACGCAAAGCTGCTAATGGTCAGCTGTTACCGCAAGTGAGTGGTCGGGCAAGTGTATCCGATAACCGGCGGGTAACGCCGAATCAGGACCAAAGGTTTAATGGTAACCGCTATTCGCTGCAGCTTACCCAAGTGTTATTTAACTGGCAGGCGTTTTCTGCGCGCAAAAGCGCTTACTTTGTGGAAAACCAGTTTGAAGCGGAGTACTACGGCGAACTGGCCAATGTAATGACCCAAGTAGCAGAAAGATATTTTGACGTATTGCAGGCTAAAGATGCATTGGAGTCAATCGCCCAAGAGCTAGAAGCAGTAGAAAACCAGCTAGCGCAGATTGAATCTCTTTATGAGCGACAGCTTACTCGCATAACAGATCTATATCAGGCACAAGCCAGTGTTGCTGCAGTGGAAAGCCAGCAGCTAAGGCTTGAAATTGAGTTAGATATAGCGCGAGAGCTATTGTTTTCAGTAAGCGGCATGACCGCAGGGGATTTATCTAGTCTAAGCGATGACGCCGTTATCCCTCCGATTGAAAACAGTATTAACTACTGGGTGCAGCAGGCTAACGAGAACAATCATCAAATTGTAGCAAGAGAGTTTGCGGTGCTAGCCGCTGATAAACGGGTAGATCAGCGTCGAGGCGCCTACATGCCGCAAGTAAATTTTATCGCCCAGCTGCAGGAATCTAACTTAGGTTTCGACAACATCTTGATCGATCAGTCTGATATTTCTTTTCTTGGCCTTGATGTCACTATTCCGATTTATGCCGGCGGCAGCAACCGTGCTGCGGTTAGTGAGGCTACGAGTCAGTTTCATATTGCTGAAAGTGAGTTGAAGCAAACCCAGCTAGAGGCTAGCGAGCGGGTGCGCTCTGCCTATCTGCAGGTGCAGTCGGCGCAAAAATTGGTGGATGCCGCAAGCAAATTAGTTGAGTCAGCAACCTTGTCATCTACCGCCATGCAACAGGGTTTTAATTTGGGCGTGGTAACCAGTGTCGACGTGCTTAATGCGCTACGCGATCAGTTTGCTGCCCAGCGAGATCTGCAGCGAGCGCGCTATGATCATGTTAAGTTTTTGCTGTTTCTAAAGCGAGAAACTGGGCTGCTTAGTCCTGAGGATATGATAGAGGTAAGTAGTTGGTTGGAGATGCCGAACTAGACGACACATGGCTGATTCGCAAACTACAGTATTAGAGCTTCATCGCCTCACCACAGAGTACATTGAGAGCGAGGATCGTTTTCGACTAACCGGTGAGGATCAAAACGGCAACGCGCTGTGTTTGTGGCTAACTCAGCGCTTGGCGCTGCGGATTATTGATCACGTCGTTAACCAAATTGCCAAGGGGTCGCCAGAGGCGCTGCAAAACCCAACCCAAGACAGCGATACCAGTGATCTGCTACAGAGCGTCGCCCAAGCCCAAGCAAGCTCGGCACTGATACCTCAACCCGCGGTGGATTCTTCGAAAGTCACTCAGTCTGTGTTAGTGAATGAAGTGGACATCACTCGATCGCCTGAGGGTGCGGTGGGCTTTGTTTTCAAAAATGGTGAGGCCAAAATTGGGCTAGGGTTTCAACCGCAGCAACTGCGACAGTGGCTAATAATTATGCATGCCCAGTGGACCACAGCGCAGTGGCCTGTGCAGATCTGGCCGCAGTGGATCAACAAGCAAAACACAGGCTCTGATGATCAAAGGGGTCAGAGTAACTTGGTCCGCCATTAAGCTCCTCATTGTTTATATTTGGGCTGTGAACCCAAATAGTCAGTTAGAAATAGAGTTCTATTATCTGCTGGGTGACTTGCTTAAGTGGCATGCTCAGCTGCGCGGCGCTGTATTTGTAGAAACCCTCGGCGTGGCTTACTGCTGCTGGCAGGGTGTAGGTGCGGCCTTTGTCTAGGGCTAACACCAGTTCCTCGTAATTATTTTCAACATTTTGGCTAGCATAGACCGCCATGACTTCTTCTTTGGCGGGTACTTGTGATCAAAGGGGTCAGAGTAACTTGGTCCGCCATTAAGCTCCTCATTGTTTATATTTGGGCTGTGAACCCAAATAGTCAGTTAGAAATAGAGTTCTATTATCTGCTGGGTGACTTGCTTAAGTGGCATGCTCAGCTGCGCGGCGCTGTATTTGTAGAAACCCTCGGCGTGGCTTACTGCTGCTGGCAGGGTGTAGGTGCGGCCTTTGTCTAGGGCTAACACCAGTTCCTCGTAATTATTTTCAACATTTTGGCTAGCATAGACCGCCATGACTTCTTCTTTGGCGGGTACTTGAGCTGAGATATCGACGAGCACGTTGATTGGGTTTTGTACGCCGATCTCGTAAGAATAAGCGCCGGGGGCCGCGCCTTGCTCTGCCTGAATTTTTTGCAGGGCCGCCCACACAATAGCCGCAGTGATGCGGTGGTCGGGGTGCAGCTCCATGGGCCCTGGAAAAAATACGGCTTGGGCCTTGGTCTGCTTTATTGCGTCATAGGCTTTGGCGACCAATGCGCTGGTTAGTTCTAGGCCGCGGTCTGGCTCTTGCCAATTTTGGCTTTTGCTAATGCCTAATAGCTCGCAGGCTTTGGTGACTTCGCCTTGGCGTAATTCTACTAGGTTGTCTTTGTCACCGCCCAGGGCGCCATCGGTGAGGATAATTAGATTGGTCTGTATGCTCTGCTGTTTAGCCTTTAGTAGGGTTCCGCCCATGCCGTAGGTTTCATCATCGCCATGGGGGGCAAACACAAGCCAAGGGCCAGCTGGCAATGGTGATGTGGTGTAGGGGATGAGACAGTGTTCTGGGTTTAGCATGGCTATAACCTGTTAGACGAACGGCGACGGTGGCCTGAATTATAAGGGCTGGGCGGGCTATTTTTTAGTTTTTTTCGTCTATTCGTGGTTAAATTCCGGCTGGGAGTACTGTTGGCAATGACTGACTGCGGGGCTTTCACCTGTGGGAATCTAACAAACGATGTTTTTTAGCTTAATACGTGAATGGTTCTGGGCACCTTTTGCCAACTACCGCCTCTTTCACAACTTCACCAGACAAGATTTTTACATCCAATTTGCAGGGTCTGTGGGCGGCTTTCTTTGGCTGTTTCTCACGCCGCTTGTGCACATCATTATCTATTCATTCGTTTTCGCCTATATTTTCCAGATGCGCGCGGTAGAAGGCTATGGCGAAACTGCCTTTGTCATATTTTTGATGGTGGGCTATCTGCCTTGGTTTGCTTTTGCAGACTCAATAGGGCGCTCTACCGGTTTGTTGCTGGAGAAAGCGCCCCTTATCACAAAGGTGATGTTTCCTGTGCAGGTACTGCCTTTTGTGGGCACTACGGTGCCTTACATCACCCACGGTATTGGGATTGTCGTTTTGCTGGTTTATCTGGCAACCCAGGGCTATGCCAACTGGATGTGGCCGCTGCTGCCGGTGGTGTTTTTTCTGCAGTATCTGTTCACCGTTGGGTTGGTGGCTATTCTTTCTGCGTTTAGTGTGTTTTTGAGAGATCTGCAGCAGCTGGTTGCGCTGGGCATTATGGTTTGGTTTTTTCTGACGCCAATTATCTACCCAATCAACCTGATTCAAAGTGAGACGATACAAACACTGTATTTACTAAACCCAATGCACAGCTTTATCAATTTGTACCGCGAGATTGTGCTAACGGGCGAGGTCTCCCTGATTCATTTCCAAGTTTCCATTCCGGTATCGGTGCTGACCTACCTGTTAGGCGGCTGGCTGTTTATGCGCATCAAACATGCCTTTGGCGATGTGCTGTAATTAACTAACGCGCTATTCGAAAAATTATGTCTAAAACCCCCCGCATCACAGTCAATGGTCTCAACAAAGAGTTTCGCATCTATGAGCGGCCCCAAGATAGGTTGGCCGAGCTGTTTACTCGCGAGCCCCGCCACCAGATTTATCATGTGTTAAAAGACATTTCTTTTGCTGTTGCCGACGGCAAAAGTTTTGGCATTATCGGCAACAACGGTGCTGGCAAATCTACCTTGCTCAAACTTTTGGTGGGCACACTGCAGCCAACCTCTGGCAGTATTGATGTGAACGGCCAAGTTGCGGCTTTGTTAGAATTGGGCGCGGGCTTTCATCCTGAATTCACCGGCCGCCGCAATATCTATTTGAATGCGGCGCTGCTTGGGGTGAGTGACGACAACATCGTCGAGCTGGAAAACGATATCATTGAGTTTTCCGGCCTCGGCGATTTTATAGACCGCCCTGTGAAAACATACTCCTCTGGCATGTATGTGCGGCTAGCCTTCTCTATCGCTACAATGGTGCGGCCGGATATCTTGGTGATTGATGAAGCTCTGTCGGTTGGCGACATGGCGTTTCAGAAAAAATGTGTGCAGCGAATGAATCAGTTTAGAGCGGAAGAGAAGACAATGGTTTTTTGCAGCCACTCTATGTTTCATGTGCAGGAGCTTTGCGACTCAGCGATCTGGCTGCACGAGGGCAAAATTCGCGAAATAGGTGACAGCGATAAAGTGGTCGCCGACTATGAAGATTTTTGTAACAGCAGCAAAACCTTCAACAGTATCCGCGAAGATGTGCCATTAGCACCCGAAGACTCTAAAGGCCCGGTGGATGAAAGCGACGTGCACGACTGCCGTATCGTGTCGGTTTCAGTGCAGACAACCAGCGGCGAAGACATCACCGAGATCGTTCCCCTGAGTACCATCGTGCTTAAGATGCAGGTGGAAGTTTTGGTCGATAACATGGAGGGCCATTTTGGTTTTGCCTTCATGAAATCAGCAGAAGAACCCATCGCTTCTTTTCTGACACCGAATTTTGAAGGGGTGAATCAGGGCCCTTTTAACAGGGGCGAAACCCTTACGATTACTTTGGTTGTTGAAAAAGTCGCCATGCGTATTGGCGAGTTTTATGTATTGGGCGGGATGGCTGATAAAAGCGGGCTGCTGTGGTATGAAACCAAATGGAGCAAGCTGTTAACTATCGCGACTAACAAAGGGGTCGGACCTCTTATTATGAAATCTGCATGGACTGTAGAGCAAAGCTAATCAGCTAAGAACCTGACCTTTGTATGATAGCAGCTTCTCTATTGCATTATCTTCGATCTGAACCGGCGCAGTGTCTGACAAATTGCCCTTGGGCTCACCTTGTAATCCCTGAGCAGGCCATTAGAATTTATCACCTCGGCTATTTTATATAGACTGGTTTGACCTCACCAAGTTGCTCTGACCCCTTTGATTGCTCGACACCCTCGGCCCTGTTTGGGTTCATCTTGATCATATTAGGCGGAGCATAGAATCATGTTCTCGACTGTTTCAATGTGGGTTTGATTGATCAAGTTACTCTGACCCCTTTGATTGCTGAGCTAGTCGAATAGTGACAGTTCTATTCCGTATTCTTCGATGCGAGCCGGTGCAGTGTCTGGAAGAATGCCGTAAGGACTTACCTTGAAGACTCTAGGTAGGGCATTAAAATTTATCACCTCGACTATTTCCATATAAGCTTGTCTGACTTCATCAAGTTGCTCTGACCCCTTTGATCTATTTGATTCTTGGTCAAGTTGCTCTGACCCCTTTGATTGGGGGTAGACGAAGATTGAGTAGGTGTTGGAGACGCCTAGGCCTAGCCAGGGGGATAGTTGCTGCATGTTCTCGAAGGGTATTAGTTCGGCGATCTCGCCGCGGTTGCTGAAGTCTTCGATTTCGCGGTAGGCGATGATGGTTTCGATGAGTTCATCGTTGAGGCCGGGCAATAGCTGCATGGCTTCGCGGGTGGCTAGGTTTAGGTTGATGTCGCGGCGGTTGCCGTAGATGGTGAAGGCGGCGTCTACGTTGACGCCTTCGAAGAGCTCGGCGAAACCGCGGATGTTTAAAATTTCTTCTACGGTATCAAGCTCAGGATTATTGCGCGGCACATAGGGCTGGTCGAGGGATTCGTAGTATTCTCGCTCGGCGCCGTTCAGGCCTTCTTGGTCGTTAAGGTCGGTCCAATCGATCCAGGTGTCCATTAGTTCTTGCACCTGCTGGGGGTCGGCGTCAAGGCCGCCTAACCTTTCTTCTATCAAAGACTGCATGTTGCGGCGGGGGATGCGGTTCAAATTTATCTTGCCGGCATGGTCGTAAATTCTGACCACGAATTCCTCGCTTTGGGGATAGCTAAGCTGAAGTGGCTGGCCGTTATAGCGATAGGCTGGGGTGCGCAGCTCACCTTCTTCAGACTCTTCCAGGGTTTCGCCAATTGGCCTTGGCATGCGTTCTAGCAGCAGCTCCATCTCCGCTTGGTTAACGGCCGCCATAAGCTGTGCCCACTGCTGTGAGGCCTCTTGGTTATAGAACGCAGTTTTGGCTGAGAGCCTTACTTTGCTCGCCATCGCTGTGACTAGCACGGTAAGCAGCACGGCGGTCCACAGCACAATGATAATCACCGCGCCGCGCTGGCGCTGCTTTATGCTGTTTGTGATTGGTTGGGTAGTCACGTTCATTGCAGTACGATATTGGAAAGTGGGCGAATGCTGCGATGCTCGTTGCTTTTGATTCTGGCTAAAATTTCAATTGGCTGCTTTGAGTCTCTAAACTCACGCAAGGGGATAAGGTTTACATACACAGCCAACGGCAGGCCGAGGGTCTCTTCGGCGTACCATTCGTCGCGCCAAACCTTGGTTTGGTCAATGTCTTCAAACAAATAGGAAAACTCAATCTCATAGCCCGGCAGGATCAGCTGGGGTTCCGCTTGGGAAAGCCTGTCGCGAGGGTTGTCACTAAACGCTGGCACTAGTGACAAAAATACTCCTTCATCATCGGAGTATAGCTCCCATGCGGTGAGCCCAGGGCTGCGCTGGGGCGAGACTGAAGACACAAAACTTAAGTAGTCGTCCTCGCCTACAAAATAAAGCTGCCGTGAAATGGTTTCCTCGTTGGTAAAGCTATGAGGGAACGCGCCATGCAGCGCGCGATCAATTTGCAGTACCACCAAGGCTTCATCTAGGTGGGCGTCAAGCTTGTCAGAGTTTCTATTCCAATCCTCGGCCACGATGTATACGCCGCTGCTAAGCAGACCTAAGATAAGCGCCGTTAGGGCTAGGGCGAGCATCACCTCGACCAATGTAAACCCGCTGTTGGATGAGGTTAGTTTCATTGGGGTAGGACCAGCTGCACCCAGCGGTTGCCGAAAATTATTTCATCGGTCTCTGAGTTAACTATCTCGTATTCTTGCAGGGAAAGAGGGCTGGCTTGGGTTTTGCGCAGGGGCGGTTCGAGAAGTTCGCCGGCGCGAATGTCGTAGTCGAAGTTGTTGCGGATTTCCTCCACCTCATTAAATTCGTTTTCTAGCAGTGCGAAATTAATCGCGGCCCTAACATTGGCGGCGCGCACTAAACTTTGCTCGGATGCCCAAGATAGTCTTTTCGAACCGCCAACCAAAGTGAACAGGCCGCCCAAGACAAAGCCGGTGATCGTCAGCGCCACAATCACTTCTAAAAGCGTAAAGCCTTGGTTGTTTGCAGCCAACTTGGTTTTCATTTTATCCATCATTTAACGGCTGATTAATTATCTATATTTCCAGCAAACAATCGAATCAACAAGAATCACGGGCGCTTCTTCGTTCGTCTGTGTCTGTGCTCCATTGCAGTTAACCTCTACAGGCTTTAATGCCTTTTGGTCTTTTTAGTCGAATCATTGCCTGAAGCCCAAGTTCAACGGTGCCTGTCTTTGTGAGAACGCCCGTTGCTTGCAGTGTGTCGCTCATTAGTTTGTGATCTATTTCAATAGTTTGCTGCATTCACAAAGCCCTATGTTTATTAAATGTGGGTGCTGCGTGTCTGCTGATATAGATACACTGTCATTTAACACAAAACGCGCACGCTGCTCGCCCTCGAGCTTTATTGAGTTTGAATACGGCCGGTAAACGGGTCTATCACCAGTGCCGCTGCATCGTCATTTTGAACAAAGAACAGGGTGCCGCCAGTGCTGCCGCCTTCGGGATAAAAGATCACATCGAGCTGGTCCTCGACGTCTATTTGTCTGTCGGTGCTGTCGATAAAGCTGACGTCGATACCCTCGCTGATCCAATCGCCAACACTGGGTTGGACTCTTTCTGCGGCGGGTTCGCCGGCATTGAGGATAAACCGGGCGGTAGCGGGCTGACCCTGGACTACCGCCATGCGGCGGGCATGATTGAGAAGATTATGGGCGCCGCGAACCTGTGCGGTGAAAGTTCTAGATTCCAAGCTGCCTATATTGGGGACGATTAAAACCCCCGCCATGCCGATAATGGTGAGCACCAATAGGATTTCCAGCAGGGTGAACCCTGCTTGGCGGTGTCTCGGGCCTGGTGAAAAATTAAAGGCTGATGTCCGCGTCATCGTCCTCGCCGCCTTGGGAGCCATCCGCGCCGTAAGAAATAATTGTAAATTCGCGGCCATTGACGTCATAAACAAAATCATTGCCCCAGGGGTCTTTAGGCACCTCTCGACGCAGATACGGACCGTTCCACGAAGCTCTGTCAGAATCATTGCGCATCAGCCCTTCCAACGTGTCTGGGTATTCGCCGACATCTAGCCGGTAGATGTCCAGCGCCGCTTCTAAGGTAGAGATTTGGGACAGTGCGGCATCGCGCTGGGCGCCGGCCTGCTGATTAAAAATGTTCGGCGCCACCATTACGGCCAACATGCCGATGATGGCCATTACCACAAGAATTTCGATGAGGGTAAAGCCCGCTTGCTGGCTTGAAGAGTGCTGTTTTTTCATGTCGTTACCTACCGCTGTTTTGTCTGTGTTGTTGGCTGTTTAGTTAGCTGTGTAGTTGGCTTTTTATGTGGCCTGTGCTGTTGCTTGTGTATGTAGTCTATGGTGTCGCCTGTATTGCAGTCTGAG
>CAYGSO010000072.1:0-8760 GCA_964352445.1 uncultured Pseudohongiella sp.
GTGGGAAGGGGACGCGAAGCTCTGCAGTTGGGCGGCGAGATGGAAGTTAGGGTTATAAAATACAAGAATCTACTGCTACTTTTTCTTCTTAGGGAAGTCTATCGAACTAAGTACCCGTAAAGTGAAGATCGGTCGTCTTCTGGGACAAAGTAGAGTATCAGGTTGCCGTCTGCATTGAGCTCGGCATAGAACGGATTCTGGGTTAGCAAAGCGCCGCTGTCTGTATATTGTGTGACTGGCAATTGGAATTCAGGCTGCATTGAATTTAGATCGATGACGTCTATTCCGCCTAGTTTGAAGCTCGTATTTGAAGAACCTCGGTAACTGCTGAGGCCGCTGCACAGTAGTTTGTTTTCGGGTAAGAACTGGCAGTCTTGATAGTCGATATAGTGACTGGGGTTCAGGGTTATATTGGTTGGGGCATTGGCATAAACGCCGCCGTCACCTTGCCAAGAATATAGCCGGCGGGAACCCCAGCTCGCGGCGTGTAAGGTATCTCTCTCAGAGTTGCGTGCTATAGCTCCGAGGTGGTCATCGAAACGCAGTACTTCGAGGCCTGCCAGTGTGTTGGGGTCAACTCTGTAGATTATTGATCGGCTGTTGGGACGATACTCCGCCACGGATACCCACAGGAATTCGCCATCAAAATCTATGCCGCCGGGGTGATAGATTGTGCCTTCTCCTAGTGTTGTGTGGCCCACCAAGGTGCCGTCGGCGGTGAACTTAAACAGATGGCCTTGGCCGCTGCCTGGTGTCCGATCGAAGGCGGCGGATGGATCATCGAGGCGGGCTGGGGGTTCGGTGGTCTCTACCGAGGATAAGAAAAAATGTGCGCCAATTTTAACCATTCCTTGGGGGTGGAAGGTGTCGAATGGCAAGTCCGTCTGGGAAACTAACTCCCAGATAGACGCTTTATTTAGCCCTTTGATTCGAGTCAGCAATTCATGTTCTTGCGGCGGTTGAGCGCTTAACATAGTGGGCAGTAAGACAAGGAAAACCCAGTACAGGGTCGTCCCAAGTTTAACTAAACTAGGGACGTTTCGCTTAGATTGTGATCGCACGCTGCTATGCCTGTTAAGAAAGCTGATTAGTCACCCGGCGCGCGGAGCGTAATCTCAGCTAGCCTTGGCAGTTCGCAACGGTGTTCTGTCAAATCAAAAGTGGCGTCGGCTGGGCTGGCGCCGCCATTGAGATTGACAAAGCTGACGTCGGGACTATTTCCCAAACATACTAGGTTTGCTCTGCTGCCGCCTTGTTTCACGAGGCCGTCCCAAACGACATTTGGGATTTTTTCGCCGGTCATTTCCATGAGCGGAATTAACATAGCATGGCGCGGGGTTTCGCCACCGCTAACAAATTCATTGTCGTGAATGTAAATCTGTTCTGGGTAAGGGTCGTAATTTGGATCGTCAACTGATCTGCCGCTGAGAATGTAGCTGTAAATCATAATGTTGACATTGCCGTTATCGGTAAACTGGTTTTCAAACACTTCAATATTGTCGTTGGCAAGTATTAACAAGCCGGTACCAGGAGGCACATTGCCAACGATGTTGCCCTCAGGGGCAAAATTTTCGGTGTTGTTATCAAAAATCAGGTTGTTAAAAATGCGGGTGCCTTGGCCACCCTGAACTGGCAGGTTAGGCAGATCGAAGACTAGGATGCCGCCAGTATTATTGGTGGCGATGTTGTTATAGACATCGGCGTGGGTTGAGTTCTCAATCTCAATACCGGCTACGTTGTATTCAGCCCGAGAGTTTCGCACGATTATGTGGTTTGACTGGCCCACATAGATGCCTGCATCGGATGCGCCTATGGCGACCGAGTCCTCAATTAAAATATTTTCAGACTGCACCGGGTAAATTCCGTAGGCACCGTTTTCTGTATCAGCGCCGTTGGTCCATTCGGTACGCACTCGTCTTAAGGTTACATTTTTACTTTGATTAATTTTAAGGGCATCGCCGATGGTGTCTTCTATTGCGATATCTTCCATTACGAAGTCGTCGGCGGTAACCAGCAAGCCTTCGGCGCCTTGGGCTTGGTTTTTGAACGATAAAATCGACTCGTTCATGCCGGCGCCGCGAATGGTAACTCCGGCAACACTTAATGATAGGCTGCGCGTAATTTCATGAGTGCCAGCTGGCACCAGTATTACTTCACCGGGGCTTGCTTCAATTAGTTGAAGCTGTAGCGCCTCTTCATAGCTGATTTCTGGCATCGGTGCTGGCGAATCTTCACTGCACGCGGCTAGGGTAAAACTTGCTGTGACGGCGACGATTATTTTAGCATTTCTGCTAGCTATTCTAAAACCCATACTATTAGCTCCAAGTTATTCTTGTTTTAAGGCAACAAAACGATTGTTAGGGACATCTTTTATAACGTTGTCGTGGTCAAATATTTGTCCGTTCATGGCAATGTAAACGCCAGCGGGTTTGGTTTGAGCGGCAGTGAGCGCGCAGCCAATATTAAACATGGCATCCGAGCTTTTGAAAATGGCAGGGGCTAAGGCACCGGTTATGACAATGGTTTTGTCTGTGATGTCGCTTAAAGCCTGTGCGGTTAACACCATTGTGTCGGTGCCATGGGTTATGACAATTTTTTTATCCGCTGTGTTGAGCACAGCGCTGCGAACGATCTGCCTGTCTTCATCTGTCATCTCCAAGCTGTCTTTCTGCATTAGGGAGGTCACTTTAAAGTCGATATTCAGATGCAGCTCACCGAGCACGGCGGAAATATTCGGTGGGCCAACTTCGTAGCTACTTTTGGCATCAAAATAGACTTTGTCGATTGTGCCGCCTACGGTAAAAATTTTAATTCTTGGTTGCAAAGCGTGTTTTCCTATCGGTCGATTATTTCATACATCCAAGTATCCCCGTTGGTTACTTGGGCATCGGATGTGACTTGGGCTCCGCCAAGGTACTTTCGGCTGAGTTCGTTTAATACTGGAACAATGGCCGGGCCTGTCATGACTCTTTGCAATCGCTGTTCATAAAGTTTGCCGTCGATACGCAGTACTATGCGGTTGTCGTCTTCGAGGTAGTGCGGCCATTGTTTCCAAATGGCCGCATACCATTGATTCATATAGCCACTGACAATAAATAACCTGCCCTCGTAAGTAGCCACCCAAACGGTGCGCGAGGAGATTGGGTCAAGGGTCTGAAATTCGATGGTGTTACGGTCTTTGAGATCGCTCCAGTCGTCAGGCGCTGTGCTTAACTCACCGGTTGTAAAGGCACCGCCGGATATTATTTCCAAGGGGCCATCGTGATAACCCATGGCAAACAAGAAAACGCTGACTGATACAATGCTGCCGGCGAGGACAATGGCTAACCATTTGGCCAGTTTTCCCATGACTATTTATCCTTTAACGTGTTTATAGGGTTAGCACCCGGTAAGCGATGCAGAGCATAAAATAGTTTTCAATTGCTGTGATCTGTCCTACTTTTTTGCGCGTTAATTTTATCAGGAACGGACTTATCCAGCTTTATTGCTCTTAAGACCAAACGATCCTAGACCTGTTTCTTAGTTGTAACAAGGCCTGCCACACGATCTCCCTGAGTGTGTGGAGAATGTTCCTACATATCGGGGGAATACCCTGAAAAGTAGGAGCATTCATTTTTTCCCTTTTCCCTTTTCCCTTTTCCCTTTTCCCTTTTCACTTCTACGCCTGTTGCCTAGCCCTTCTTTCATCTAAACCTTCTCTCGTCTAAGTAGCGCCTAACCTCTGCTAATTCTTTGATTTGATTTAATATAAAGTTTTTATCGAACTTATTGGTTAATTCATTGAGTAGTGGCGCGGTGGCGTGGATAGCTAGCTCTCGCATCTGCTCGCCCTTTTTGGTCATTGTTACCCGCTTTTTCCGGCCGCTGTGGGGGTCAGGTTCAATCTTGATCAACTGGCGTCTCTCTAGTTTTTTTAGGGTATTGGTCATAGCGCCGCCAGTGACCTGAAAGGCTTTGGCCAGCCTGCCTGGGGTGGCTTCGGTATCGACACGGCTAAACCAATTGAGCACTCCAAACTGAGCTAGGGTTAGCCCCTCGGGCAAAACGCTCTCGAAAAGTGTGCTGGATAGCTGGGAAATGATGCCAATTTCGGTAAAAAACGAGAAAAGCATTGCTCCCTCAGAAATCCTAGGGCGGGTGGCGGGGTGTTCTTCCATGTTAAGTAACCTTTTTACTGCTGGTGCGTCTAAATGTTTATCGTCAAACTGTTTAGTATTAAATAGTTTAGCGATAAAATATTATCCCACTAGAGCAGGAGAGAGAACAGTGAAAACTTTTATGAAGTGTATAGGGGGCGTGGTCGTTGTTGTTGTGGTGCTGGCATTGTCTGTTTTTGTGCTGCAATGGGCTGCGTCAGAGCGAGTGGAAGTGGTTGAGCTGCACACTACCAACGCCGCAGGCGAGGCGGTGACTACCCGGCTGTGGGTGGTTGATGACGAGGGCTATCAATACCTGAGAGTCGGTTCAGACGGCTCTGGCTGGTTTGACCGCCTGCGGGATAACGTAGAGTTCGAAGTTACCAGAGCGGGTGTGCGGCAGAGTTTCAGATCAACCCTGCGGACAGAAAAGAGTGACAAAATAAATGAGCTAATGCAGGCCAAATATACTTGGGGCGACTCTGTGATTGGGCTTCTAGTGGGCTCCAGAGAGGGCTCAGTTCCTATTGAGCTGCACCCTATTTAGGGTGCCGCTGTTAAGGCCTAGATGCCGATTCTAGACAGACTATCAACTAGTTCTCTGATGATTTTGGCAGCCACTGGATGGGTTGCAGCAAAGCTGGCCTCTAGGGCGATGGCATCGTCAAGCAGGGTGTTTTCGGATGAGTCTACTTCTGGATCTACCAAGTCATTGATACCTGACTCAAGCTTTCTGGCTGAAATTAGCACGTCTTTGTTTAAGCTAGGGGTGCCTTCAATTTCGGCAACCAACTCTCGCATCAATTCTGTAACTCGTGATTCACTCATATTCCTGACCCTAATTGCGTACCCGATTCAAAATAAATATTTCTGTTTTTACTGTGCCCGCCTGTTGCCGCATGTCTAGCTCTATTTGCAGTGCATCTGTTGCGTTCACTTTATAACGTAAACTACCAAAGTCTGCGCTGTTTTCCGAACTTCCTTCCAATGAAAATGTCAGGTGCTCGGTTTTCTCTTCCCACCCCGAAAAGTCGGGATTAAAGTGTTTGAGCCTTAATACGAACTCGCCGTCAGCTTGAGTGATCTCCATAAACTCAGTAAAAATCAGACCGCTCTCGTTAGATTGCTTGAATATGCCAAACATTCGCCCATCGGAAGGCGGCATCCACATCTCCTCAGACTTACCGCCCATGCCCGTCCCGGACCAGTAACCGGTTAAGAACGCAAAGTCTTCGATGCCGGTTTCGCCTGGCTGTGCATTTATCGTTGCCGCGGTGAAAATCCATAGTGTTGACAGTACGCGTAGCGACATATTGAGCTGTTTCATTTTAACTTCCTCGAAGAAGTAGCTTAGTTAGCAGGAACCGTTCTGTTTTGGGCCCAAGTTTGCAGCTGAGAAATTTGCTGCGACATTACAATGGATAGCGGGCTAGTCTTGTCAATTTCAGCTAGCAGCATGGCTGCGTCAACTTGTGTCTGGGACGCTACCGATTGATACAGCGCAGAAACCACGACTTGTTCGATCTCCGCACCGGAAAAACCTGCTGCCAGCTCAGCCACCTCAGTCAAAGATAGCGCGTCAGTAGGCACGCCTCGCTTGACAAGATGGATTAAAAAAATATGTTCCCGCGCTGCAGCATCGGGTAAATCCACGAAGAACACTTCATCAAGTCTGCCCTTGCGGATTAACTCCGGCGGCAGGGCACTGATATTGTTTGCTGTGGCAACAATAAAAACCGGTTTAGTATTATCAGCCATCCAAGTTAACAGTGTCGCCAACAGGCGCTGGGAGGTGCCGCTGTCATAGTCACCGGTGGAAATGCCTTTCTCGATTTCATCAATCCATAAAACGCAGGGTGACATGGTTTCAGCCAGGGTAATGGCTTGGCGCATGTTTTTCTCGGTCTCGCCAAAGAACTTATTATAAAGGGCACCGAAGTCGAGTCTTAGCAGCGGGATATTCCAAGCCCCCGCGACTGCGCGAGCGGCTAAACTTTTCCCGCAGCCTTGAATGCCCACCAACAGAATTCCTTTGGGAACATCGAGTTTTACTTTTTGCTCTGACGGTAAAAAGGCGGTTTGGCGAAGTTCTAGCCAAGCCTTCAAATTGGCAAAGCCGCCAATTTGAGCGAACTTAGCGGTTTCAAATTCAAAGCTCAATACACCGTCTTGGCCGATGAGCTCGTACTTGGCTTGCTGGATTTTTGTAAGATCTGATTTCGAAATAGCGTTGTCATCATAAATTGCGTTGCGAATGAGGCGCTGACAATCTGAAACGGTAAGACCAAGCAGGTTGTTGACAAGCAAGTGGATTGATTTGCGATCTGCACGCAGCTGCAAATCAGGGTTGCGAAACTTCCATACTTTTAATTCCTCTACAATTAATTTTCTAATGGCCAGTTTGTCGGGCAGTGACATAGTAAACTGGGCGCTGAATCTAGCCACATCGCTAGGCAGTTTAAGTTGGGGGCTGATAAAAATAAGATGATGGCCGTGGTTGCGATGGTCTTGAGCAATTTCTTTAATCATGCGCAGAGTAAAAGCGTCGTCTAGGTAGCCATGAAAATCCAGCAATACGATGACGCTGGGCAGGCTCGTGTTCTTGATACTAATCAGCGCCTGTTTAGGGTCAGGTTCGGCTTTGTTGTTTTCGGATACGCCTTTGGCAGAGAGACTTAGCGGTGGTCTGCCTGTCGCTGCATCCGTAAGCCCGCTGGTAATAGTCCACTGCAGTACTGGCTTGCCCAATTTAGTTTGGCAGCGCTTAACCAAGTCCAGCGCACGCTGTTCCTCATGGGTTTCGATGCAGATGATAGGCTGGCCGGTTTGCAGCAGCAGTAACAGGTCATTCAATTCAAACACAGTTTAGTTCCTTTAGAGCTGGTGTCTAGACAAACAGCCCAGTGACTGCTCGAATGCGATGATTCTCCGAATCGGTGACGTAAAGCACCTGTCTGTACAGACAAACACCATGGGGCCGATTCAGTTTGCAAAGGGCCGGATCACCCTCAGGGCCGTCGCCTTTTTCGCCGTTGCCCAGTACGGTTTTAATAATGCCTGTAGCAAGGTCAATTCTGCGAACGGCATGGTTTTCGGTATCCACTATATACAAACTATTGTCGCTGCGAGAGTAGGCTATGCCTTTCGGCCCGTTAAACGTTGCGTCCAGCGCTGAGCCTCCATCGCCGCTGTAACCGGTTGCGCCGGTGCCGGCTAATCGATTTAGGGTATTGGCTTTCGAATTCAATCGATATACCGCATTGCCTTCTCGTAGCACCAGATAGATATTGCCATCGGGGTCGGTGTCCAGCGACCTTGGCCCTAATAAAGGGGTGTTGCGCATGGAGCCGTTATCCGAGCTTGCGGTACGTTCGTCGGTGCCGGCGACTGTAGTAATGATCCCGGTGTCGCGGCTAACAAGTCGCAGCCTGCTATTGCCAGTATCGCAGATAAGTAAATTGCCAGCCGAGTCAAACGCAATGCTATGGGGTTGACGTAAGCGCGATAGAACCGAGGAGCGGCCGTCACCGCTAAAGCCGGGTTCGCCGTCGCCGGCCAAAGTTGTCACAAGGCCAGACTCGCCGGCAATTCGACGCACTGCATGGGAATCCCGCTCAACTACATACAAACTATTAGAATCGTCCCAGCGTATTTCATGGGGCGCAGAAAAAGGGGTTGCAAGTGGGCTGCGTGACTCGGCCTCAAAGCCTTTGTCACCATTACCGGCTATAGTATTGAGACGATTGGTCTGCAAACTAATTCGCCTGATGCGGCCAGTGTCTACTTCGCAAAAATACAGTGCGCCGTCTGGGCCGTTGACGATACCATAGGGGTTGTTTATTTTCGAGCGAATCGCAAGGGCGCCGTTGGCCTCTACCTCGCTGCTAGCAACACCGGTACCTGCAAAAGTGAAGACTAAGGGGCCACTAGTTTCGCTCGCTTGAGCTTGGGCCAGCGCCGGTGCTGCGACTACTGCACCGGCTAAAGCAAGGCCGGTGTTGAACTGGCGACGGGAAAGTCTCTTCATGGGCTGAGTCTCTTATTGTTTAGCACAGTGCCTTTACGGCCTCTTTTAGCAACGTATCTAATTCTGTGTTGGCAAGTTTACCAGTAGCAGTGTCAAAGTTTTTATTAAAACTGGGCACTGCAAGGCTGGCTTTTACATCGCCGTTAAAAAAAGCTGCAGAGGCCAATGCCGCTGCCAGGACCGATGCGCCACCTCTGGCTCCGGGTGAGGTGGCCAACAGCAGCATGGGCTTGTTCTGAAATACTTTGGGGTTAATTCGCGAACACCAATCAAACAGGTTTTTGTAGGCGGCGCTGTAGGATCCGTTGTGTTCGGCGAATGAAATGATGATTGCCTGCGCTTGCCCCAACTTAGTAAAAAAGTCTGCGGCGGCTTGAGGTTGGCCCAATTGCTTTTCGGTATCAACGCTAAACAGAGGCAACTCATAATCGTTCAGATCTAAAATTTCTGTATCGGCATCGGGGATGAGACTGGCGGCATAGGTAGCTAGCTGCTTGTTGATAGACTGCTGGCTATTGCTGGCTGCAAACGCGACGATTTTCATAGAAAGATCCGCTCTTAGTTAGGTAAATATAGCATTGGAAGTGGTTGTATTTT
>CAYGSO010000073.1:0-8238 GCA_964352445.1 uncultured Pseudohongiella sp.
AGGTGGGCGCTCCAATTGTCGGCAAAGTAACGCACCTCAAGGCCGGCTTTGGCCGGAGGAATTCGCGGCACATTGCCGCCAGCATCAAACTCCGCATTAACCACATCGCCAAATAGGCTCAGCTCACCGGTAACGCCGTTTTGCTCGTAGATAGACATCGTCACTTCTGCTTCAAAACCGCTGAAGGTCGCGTCGCCCGCTTGGTAGGTCGCGATAAACTGCTCGTCAACTCTTTCACCGGTTAGCCCCAAGAAGATATAGTCTTGGACTTGGTTATAGTAAGCGCTGAACTCGCCGGTAAAACGACCTGCGTAGCGGCGGTAGCCAAATTCAATGTTGTTAGAAACTTCTTTGTCCAGCTGGGTGTTACCCACCTCAAACAGGCTAGTCGCAGCATGCAGAACTAGATTTTCATTATCGGCAATTGGCGCGCAGTCGTCCGTGGCCGTGTTAGAGTAAAGTTCTTCAATTGTCGGCGCTCGCTCTGAGCGGGCCGCTGCAATCAATAGGTTGGATTGATCATCGATATCGTAAAGCACGCTGCCGCTGACACTGAGGGCGGTTTCGCTATTGCTGCAGGCGCCAGATGGGTCCACCTTACCATCTTCTAAACGAACACCAATCTCTGCCGTGTAACCTTCACCAGCATAGCGCTCCACCCCAAACAGGCCAATGTTAGAAATATCCGACCGAGGAATGAAGGCTTCTTCACCGATCGCACTAAACTGCGTATCGGACAGCTGTAAACCCCACACTCCTTGCCAGTTGCCGGTGGCGGCCCGCTTAAATTCAAACCTCGCCTCGGTGCCTTCGTTGCTAAACAAGGTGCCAAGCTCAACTTCGCCGTCTTCTATTTCAATTTCTCGGTGCTGATAATCGGTATAGCCAACACTGGCTTTGACGCTTTCGATAAAGCCGTCGCCGAAGTTGTACTGACCTTTGAAATCGTAGCGCGTTTGCTCCATATTAATACGAACAAAAACTTCTTCCTCTTCGTGATCTTCGTCGTGATCATCATCGTGGTCGTCGTCATGATCATCATGATCGTCGTCGTGGTCTTCTTCACCATGCTCATGACTGTGAGACCCTGGCGGCAAGCCGTATTCGTTTTCTATCTCGGCAACAGAAAAGCCAAAGAAGCCCGAGTCTCCCACATAGGAGCCACCAATGGTAAAGCCCTCACCCCTGCTATCTGAATTGTTGATGAAGCCATTGGTGTTGTCGAAATCAGAATCGTCATGATCATCGTCATGATCATCGTCGTGGTCATCGTGGTCGTCGTCATGGTCATCCATGTGAACAGCCAGCGCGTCTGCGATTTCATCGATCTGGCCTATAGCATCCTCGTCAATCGCGAATCCTTTCACCTCAACGTTGTTGTTGTCGCGATTAAAAGCGTCAAGATGAAAACCAAAGTTGCCCACTGAACCGTCTAGCCGCATGACAGTTTTGTTTTCATCGTTAACGTTATTGTGAGTTTGTTCTATTTGAAACCGGGGGCGTTCGATCAGTTCGCTGGGGATACGATTATCGATAACATTCACCACACCGCCAATAGCGCCACTGCCGTAGAGCAAGGTTGAGGGGCCGCGTATCACTTCGATTCGATCAGCCAGCAGTGCTTCCGTGCCGTTGACATGGTCGGGGCTAACGTTTGAGGCATCAGTAAGGCTGATGCCGTTTTGCAAGATGCTAACCCGGTTGCCGGTTTGGCCACGAATAATAGGCTGCCCGACCCCAGTACCAAACGAAGCATTAGCTATACCTATTTCGGTCATCAGCGTTGCGCCAAGGCTGTTGGCGGCTTTTTCCCGCAGGGCTTCGCCAGAGAGAATGCCAATAGGCAAGGCAGTCTGCGCTTCCGATTGCTGAAACGGCGCCGTAATGACGATGCTTTCTAAACGGTCTTCTGAGTGAATGCTACCTGACCCTTCCTGCCCGTAGGTTACTGAAGACCCAAGTACAGCTGATGCAAGGCTAACGCTTAGCGCTAGCTGTGTTCTAACAAATTTTTTCTCAAAACCCATGACAAATCTCCACGTCTAAATCTTTTAAACCAAGAATTAAATAAAGCAAACACACGAAACTCGCCGCCAAAGCTTGGCAGCAAATTAAAAATAACCGTGGGTTAAACTAGAGGTGGGGCGCGGGCTGTGGCTCGGAAGGAAACCGAGTGAAGAGGGTCAATAGTTTTGCTGGTGTAAGCAGTAGAAGGTGCTTTGACGGCAAGCAGCAGATTTGTGCTGACGAGAACATCATCGCTAGAGCCGACTTTTAAACAAATGTCGCAATCGACACGATCGGCTAAATCCCCACTGTGGGTGTGGTTTAAGGCAACCGCCTGCACAAATAAGAGGGTAAAAACCAACACGCCACGCAAAAGCAAATCAGATGGGCGCAGTTTGCGCTTGTCTAAAATCCGTTGGGTCCAGCCTATGAGGTTGAAATTGGCCATGTGCGTGGGTGTGCGTTGTTGAGCAAAATTTAAGCGCCAGAGTATTCAACAAGCGCTGGGGGTGGTCAAGTGATTTTAATTTACAGTGCTTTAGAAAACCTTTCAAGAGCAGCTAGGCCGACGACATCTTGAGCCACCAGCAATAGGTCTTGCCGAGGGATGCGGGGCAATGCGCGTATAAGCGTCGCCATATGAGCTTCTTCTTGCTGGCGGCGCTCTTGCATAAAGGGGCTACCGTCGTCTGGGGCGCGTTTATTTATGACCAGCCCGTCCACATTGATACCGCCGCGATCCAATTGAGCGTGCAGCTCGATTGTCTCGAGCACTGGCAAACGCTCGGCGGCTAAGACAATAATAAACGACGTTATATCTTTGTCGGCAAGCTTATTGCGCAGAGTGGCAAATTTAGTTCGGCGCCTTAGCAGGATCTGGCGGATACGGCTTTCTTTGGCCTGCTCCGGCTGCTGTGGGTCGCCAAAAAACTTGTCCTCCACGCTTGAATCGCGGGTGAGATCTTTCACTATCTCGGCAAACTTGTCGGCTTTTTCGCGGTGGCGGATAAGCCCTTCGGTCCAGGCTGACATCATTTCCGGCAGCATCATTAGTCTTGCGGTATGCCCAGACGGCGCCGTATCGAAGATCACCAAGTCATACTCTTTGGTGCCGGTTTCCACTACCTCGGCAATTTTCTCCAACATGGCTGCCTCTTGCATGCCCGGCGCATCCTTCGACAGGGCAATGTGCTTATCGATCTCGGCGTGTTGGCCCACAGGCATTAATTGGTGCAGGGCACTGGAGACTTCTTTCATGTGCAGCTTGACGGTATCCACCGGATCGAGCTCCAAGGCATCCAGACCGGCCGCCACCTTCATGGGCTTGGCGCCGATCTTGCGGTCGAACAAGTGGCCAAGGTTATGGGCTGGATCAGTGGAAACCAAAAGCACTTTTTTGCCGCCAGCGGCAGCCGCTAAGGCAGTGGCTGCCGACACTGTGGTTTTACCCACGCCGCCTTTGCCACCAAAGAAAAGGATGCGTCTTTTTTGGATGAGTTCTAACAGCAACTGATGTGATCCAAGGGTGAGCGCTCCATCCCCATGCGCACATGCCAGTCATGAAACCGATCGTACACAATTGGCAAAAGCTCCATGGTGTAAAAAGCCGCTGGGTTTGGTACACCCATGGTTTCAGCGAATACCAGCAGCATGAATAGATCTTCCTCATCGCGCTGGGCGCGGGCAAACGAACGGCGATAGGATGTCACGTAATATTCGTGCAGCCCGTGCTCGATTCGCGCCAGCAGTGATTTCTTTTTTGGCGTGTTAGTGTCTGTCATTGCCTTCCCATTTTAACTTTATTGATTCAAATAGACCCGTGCTCAGTCTTTCATTTTGGCTTTTTCGGCCCGGGCTAAGCGGGCTTGCTTCGGGTCTATAATTAATGGCCGATAGAGCTCTACCCTGTCGCGTGCTCGCAGTTCATACTCTTTGGGAGTTGGCCTGCCTTTACCATCTAGCGGTTTTGAATAAATCCCCATGGCAATAGTACTCAGTTTGATCTCCGGGAACTCAGCGGCAATGTTTGACTGCACTGCTGCCTCATAAGCTGTAGTGCCAGCTGGCACTTTCAGCGCAACAACCAGCTGCCTTGCTGGGGTGGCATAAACCACTTCCACATCGATAAGCTGGATATCGTCCTCGTTACTAACCATGCCCATAAACCAACTTGGCCCGCTCTATCAAGGCATCCACTAGGTTGTTGGCAGAGCTGCTAAACAGTTTTTGCAGCGCCATGTCTAACAGCCCAGACTTAAATTCAAATTCCATCTGCAGCGTGACCTTGCAGGCTGTCTGCGCCAGCTCAAAAAACTCCCAGCGGGCGTGAAAATTCGAAAAGTTGCCTTCCACCAGCTCCATAGTAATAGACCGGGGGCTGTCCATTGTATTTCGGGTTGTGAACTCTTGACGCATACCGGCCCGTTTCAAACACAGCTTGCCTACTAGCTCAGATTCGCTGCGGCTAATCACCTGCGCCGACACGCAGCCCTGCATAAATTTTGGGTAATTCTCAATGTCGTTTACTAAATCGAACATCTGCTGGGCAGAGAATTCGACAAGGGCACTGCGGTGTATTTTAGCCACAATCGATTATGCGAAATACAGCGTAGAAATTGTGCTAATGAACACCGCCAACAAAACCACCGGTATCACTGTGCCCATAGCAAAGTTTATGTATTTCTCTAACCAAGAGCCGGAGTAAGAATCATCGCCCAATATCAGCTCTGATTTCAGGCCACTCATCTTCCACTGATAGGCGGCGAAGATGCACACCGTAAAGCCAACAAACGGCAAAATGGTTTCATAGAACACATCGTACACTACATCGAAGAAAGACTTGCTGAGGCCGCCATAGCTGGTAAAGCTGGTGAAAAAATCTGATATGCCAAAAGAAATCGTGGCCGGAATAGCAAACGCGCTAAGCAGCACTGCCTGCAACAGCACTGCCTTTTTACGGCTTAAGCAAAACTCATCAATCCAACAGGCGATGGGTATTTCAACAATAGACACCAGCGAGGTGAGGGCCGCAAAGAACACCAAGGTGAAAAATACTAACGCCACCAAAGTAGCCCCCTGATAACCAACCGCCACCTGCATGGACAAAAATATTTTCGGCAAAAAGCTAAAGATCAGACCGATTGAGCTGGTAGAAAGATCATCGGTATTGGTGTTGGGGTCGAAGGCAAAAATGGCAGGCAGAATAAGCAGGCCAGCAAAAAATGCCACCGAGGTGTCGGCGATGGCCACCATGCGCGTAGATTTGGCGATGTTGTCCTCGCGGCTGAAGTAAGAGCCGTAGGTGATTAAGATACCCATGCCCAAAGACAGCGAGAAAAACGCTTGGCTTAAGGCGCCATTGATAACGCTTAAATTCACCTTGGAAAAATCTGGCACTAGATAGTAGGCGATGCCGGCGCTGGCATTGTCTAGGGTGAGCACGAACACCGTTAGGAGAATCAGCATGATCGCCAAGGTTGGCATCAGCACCCGGGCCAGTCTTTCAATGCCGCCTTTAACCCCGCCCAGCAATATGGCAAACACCACGGCTAGCAGCAATGCCACGTAACCAAACAGAGTGGGCCGAGACACAACCTCGCCAAAGGTAGCCTCATCGGTTAACGCCATTAAATTGCCCGCGGCCAACTCTTTGATGTACACCACCAGCCATACGGTGACCACGGTATAAAACACGGCGATCATAAACGGGGTAACGATGGCGATCCAACCGGCTATGCGCCAGCGCATCATGCCGCCGGAGAGCTCCGAGAACGCCCCCACTGGGTTACGCTGGGTGCGCCGGCCCATAGAGATTTCAGCCATCATCACCGGGTAGCAAATTAGCGCGACAAACAGCAGGTAAATAAACAGGAAAGCAGCGCCGCCGTTTTTAGAGGCCATCACTGGAAACGCGACCAGATTACCAAGCCCCACCGCCGAACCCGCGGCAGCCAATATAAAACCCAATCTGGAACTAAACTGCCCGCGCTCTTGTGACATTAAAACCCCTTATAACTCAGTGTTTTAGCTTGTTATTGGTCTGAAGTGATGAGGGATTCTACCAGCGCGCCCTAGAGAGTACAAACCGCCATTACTGCCACAACGCACTGTATTTACTCAAAAAACTAATCATTTGGGCAGCGAATGTTAGTTCTGGGTATAATCGCTACCTATGGCAAAAACGAATAGCTCAAAAAAACCAGATCCCAACATCGTGCAAAACAAAAAAGCCCGTCATGATTATTTTATTCAGGACACTTTTGAAGCTGGCGTGGCATTGGAAGGCTGGGAAGTAAAAAGCATGCGCATGAAAAAAGTGCAGCTGGTGGACAGCTATGTCTTGATGAAAGACGGCGAAGCCTTTTTGCTGGGCTGCAATGTTCAGCCACTGAACACCGCCAGCACCCATGTGATTGCCGACCCAGGCCGCACCAAAAAACTGCTGCTGCACCGGCGCGAGCTGGCCAAGCTGTTTATGGAAGTCCAGCAAAAGGGACACACTGCCGTGGCCCTTAAATTGTATTGGAAAGGCCATATGATTAAGTGCGAGGTTGGCTTGGCCAAGGGTAAACAAGAACACGACAAGCGCGCCAGTGAGAAAGACCGCGAGTGGAAAGTAGAAAAGCAGCGCGTAGTCCGTCATACCAACAGGTAGACGCAGCGCAGCCGCTGCCGCCAATTGGCTAGCGGCTTTTGTAGCAGCTAAACCCACAGCGAGCTCCTACTTAGTTAGCAGACAGATATCGCAAAAACACTGCCAAACAAAACCAACAAAAAGTCAGCACCATGCAGCTCAGCCAACAACAAATCGACTCATTCAACGACCGCGGCGTGCTCAAGCTTAGCATTGGCCTGAGTGATGAGTTTATCGACGCCATCGTCAGCCAAGTAACACCGATGTATAACCAGGAAAGCTTTGAACAGCGCCACCCCGGAGTGCGTATTCAAGACGGCTGGCGGCATATCGATGAAGTGCGCCAGCTAGCCACCAATGAAAATGTGCTGGCCGCCCTAAAGCAGCTGTTTGGCCGCGCCGCCCTGCCGTTTCAAACCCTGAACTTCCCCATCGGAACGGGTCAGTTAGCCCATTCCGACACCCTGCACTTTAACTCTATTCCAGCCAGCTTTATGGTTGGGGTTTGGGTGGCCATGGAAGACATAGACGAAGACAACGGCCCGCTGATTTATTACCCCGGCAGCCACAAGCTAGAAGAATATTCCATGGAGAGTTTTGGCTTAGAAGCCGGCTACCACAACTACGCCCGCTACGAACAGGCCATCCAAGGCGTGCTGGCCGAGCACAAGCTCGAGCCCGAGCTGGGCATTGCCAAAAAAGGCGACATCATCATTTGGCACGCCAACCTATTACACGGCGGCGCCCCGCAAAAAGACAGAGCCAGAACCCGGCACTCTCAGGTGACTCATTATTTCTTTGAGAACTGCCAGTATTACACCCCAATGAACAGCACCCCCACCACAAAAGAGATGCGCAAACCCCAGTGGATACCCGACAAGCCCATCAGCGGGCTCGCCAGCATCGAGCAGAAATCAGCCTACCGCCGCATAAGAATGGCCCTAGGCAAACTGCGCCGCGGCCGCAACCCGTTCAGGGATTAGCGCGCGCTTTCACACCCACACATCTGCACACTCTCAGACCCCACCACAAACTACCTAGCTAGACCTAGCGAGCTATTTCACGGCGTTTAACGCTCTAAGCCGAACCCACTAAAGCCGCAATGTGGACCCAGTATAATGCCAGTGGCCGCTTCACCGACCCCAGCTCAGCGCCTGTAGCCAAAAGCTCGGCTATACCGCCCCGCCATTGAATTGTGTCTAGAAACCCCCATTTATGTTAATGTAACCAGTCACAAGGGGGCGATTCGGATTCGACGCCGGTATCGAGGCCTTAGGTGCATGTCGAGAGGGTAGTAACTCTCGTTAATCAATTACTGCAACTTTATAGTTGCCAACGACGAAAGCTACGCTCTAGCAGCCTAAGGGCTTGCTAGCGATTGCCACTAGGATGTCCGTAAACTGGTGTTCGCAATCGTCATCTAGAACGGAATCGCCAGCAGCGCGCGCTTGACGCAAAGCGGCTAAAAAGTATCAAGCTCGCCCAAATCACCCTGCCCGTCGGGCGGACGAGGGTTAATTTAATAGACGACGCTACACATGTAGATCCGAAGGTATAGAACTGACGGACGGGGGTTCAAATCCCCCCGCCTCCACCAA
>CAYGSO010000074.1:0-7973 GCA_964352445.1 uncultured Pseudohongiella sp.
AGAACCTAAATCTAGCGCGTCTACCAATTCCGCCACGTCCGCATAGACTTGAGGGGTTTAGCCTCAACGGGGCGCGTATTATACCTAAACCACGCCATTTGCCAAATCTGATTACACAGTTAGGAATACATTGTTTAGCGAATGTATACTCGGGCTGAAGAACCCCACTCCACCCGGACCAAATTTGAACTAGGAAGAGATATGTCTGACTTAGAAGTCGCGATAAGAGGCGGCATTGCCACCCTAACAATGAACCGGCCCGAGGCCAGAAATGCCTTGAGCATGGAGATGCGCTCGGCCCTGTCTGACTCTCTTCACGACATCGAAAGAGACGATTCCGTGCGCTGTGTGGTGTTAAAAGGCGCTGGCGACCATTTCATGGCCGGCGGTGATGTTAAAGGCATGGCCGAGACTGTGAAAACCAAGAAGTCAGAGGCGATCCGCAAAGAGTTCATTCTGCGGATCCATGATCTTCATACCATAATGTACGCCATGCGCCGTATGCCAAAACCCATTATCGCCTCCTGTAAAGGTGCCGCGGCGGGTGCCGGGGTTAGCATGGCCCTAGCCTGTGATTTAATCATTGCAGAGGAAGATGCCTTTTTTACCTTGGCCTACTGCAAGATTGGCACGAGCCCGGATGGCTCATCTTCATTTCATTTACCGCGGGCTGTTGGTATTAAGAAAGCCATGGAAATTGCTCTGCTAGGGGATCGGTTCAGCGCACAAGAAGCGAAAGCGATTGGCATGATCAACTTTGTCGTGCCAACGGGTGAACTTGACGCTGAAACGACTAAGCTGGCGACAAGACTCGCCAACGGCCCAACCCATGTCTATGGCAACACCAAAGCCTTATTTTATCGCTCATTGGAAAGTGAATTTGAGTCCCAGCTCCAAGCCGAGGCTGAGTATTTCTCAGACTGCGCTGCGCATGAGGATTTCAAGGAGGGGGTTACGGCGTTTGTGGAAAAGCGCGAACCTATATTTACCGGCAAATAAGCCGCCAAAAAGTCAGATCCTCAGCGAGCTAGGTTAGCAGCGCTTTTACGGCGCTCCTACCCTTCTTTGCACAACTTCCAAACTTTCTTGCAGACGAAACAGGCTCTCATTGATCTGGAGTCTGTGGGCATTAACCGATTCCATGCCCTGCTCTACGTACTCCAGCCTGCCCAGCAGCCCAAGCAGGGTGCTGTCGCCGCTGTTAAGCGACTGCCTTATCATCTCCAGGTCAGCGCGGATTGGCTCAAGCGCCGCGATGCTAGAATTCATGGCGGTCACCGCTTGATTGAGCTGAGTAAAATCATTGTTAAGACGGTTCAACCGGGTGTCCGAAGCAGTTAACTTTTCGTTCGCGCTGGCAAGCAGCTGGGCGTTGTTGGTAGTGGCCTCATCTTGGCCCTCGTTCACTAATTTTAAACGCGCTATCTCTGACTGAATATCGGTAAACTGCTTATTATTATTACGCCAGTTTGCCCACAGCAAGTCGTATTGCTCGATGGTCTTACTGATGTTCTCCATCAGCGTATTGTCGGTTTCTTCAGAAGACTGCCCTGCCAATGCCAAGCGCAGCTCTAGATCACTGATGCGAAGCTCCGCGCCCCGCAAATCGGCCTTATACTCACCGTAGAAGTAATAACCCGCATAACCGCCGCCGCCTGCCGCGCAGGTCAGCAGCAACAGCATTATGCGCACAGGCCAGGTGCTTACTTTTACTTTTTCCCCGTAAAAATTTGGCCTGACTATGTCATTGCCTTGGGCGCGCCGATTGCTGATGTGGGAATCCACATCGTCCCTATCGGGTACCATGGGGGGGAGTTTTCCTAAGTCATCGTCAGTACTTTTCATGGGGGTATTATCCTTCAAAGCGGCCTAGTGTGCTATCCCTGCAGCCATCAAATCCAACAGGCTCTTAGCTCTTTTCAGCTCTAATTTACGGTGTATAGCCCATCTGAGACCAACTCTAGCTCAACATCCGCCCCATTTCCTCGGCAAGCCCCGCAATAACCGCCATTTTCTTCAGCTCGATTTCTGCTAGAATGACCCTCCACTGCTAATCTAGCGCCCCGCTTGGAGCGTAGGTATTCTTAGCAAGTTCAATCTTAGTAGAACTACATTCATACGGATTACCCAAAAGGAAAACGAGGACATCATGACACTACAACTTCCAGAGCTACCTTTCGCCAAAGACGCACTAGAACCCCACATGTCAGCAAACACGCTTGATTTTCACCACGGCAAGCATCACAACGCCTACGTTGTTAAAGGCAATGAGTTACTTGCTGAAGCCGGGATTTCTGGTAGCAGTCTTGAAGAACTAGTCATGGCTACTGTCGCTGCTGGCGGCCCTTTGTTTAACAATGTCGGCCAATGCTACAACCATACCTTTTTCTGGAACAGCCTAAGCCCCAATGGTGGCGGCACTCCAACTGGCGCCATCGCCGCTAAAATCAACGAAGATTTCGGCAGCTACGACGAGTTCAAATCACAGTTTGTCGCCGGTGGCGTTGGCCAGTTTGGCAGCGGCTGGGTTTGGCTAGTGGCGGATAGCGGCAAGCTGAAAATTGTCAAAACAGCTAACGCGGAAACGCCTTTAACAGATGGCATGACGCCTATTTTGGTCGCTGATGTTTGGGAACACGCCTACTATCTTGACTTCCAAAACCGCCGGCCTGACTTTTTAGCCTCATATCTAGATAATTTAGTGAACTGGGATTTTGCCAACGCAAACCTTGCGGGCTAAGAAAAACCAGCAACAAAAAAGCCGAGCAACGCTCGGCTTTTTTGTGTCTGAAATTATTTACCTGACGAACGGCATTACCAGCCTAGAAAGAAAATCTGAGGCCAAATTCAACCGCCTGATATTGATTCTCAACCCCTACCGTGCCAGGAAAAAAGGTGGTTCTAAAGTCTGGATCGCTGGCATTAAAGTAGCGGTACTGGCCGAAGAAAGACACAGAGTCATCTACTTGGTACTGAAAGCCTGCGATAAGCTGCCAGGCAAAATCGTTTTCCTGACCGTCTACGATGCTTCCTGTGGCGGATGAAAAAACAACTTCTTCCTCCGCGTTGCCGATACCAATACCCACATACGGGTCTATGTCGCCTTCCCAGTCAAAATCATAATACACGTTTAACATCACGCTGGTGGATTCCATCCTGCCATCAGGTGATATGTAGCCCTCCACTGTTGTACCTGTCACACCGGTGCCCAAAATACCCACATTGGCGGCACTGATGTCCATACCGTTGAGGGTAAAATTAGAGTGTTTATCTACGTTATTAGAAGCGCGCTGCAGGGCTAATTCAACCCGAAACGGGTCGTAATTGTAGCCGAAAGCCACAGCATAGGTCTCACCGTTGCTAAAATCTGTATTCCATGAAAATGGCGTTCCTGCGGCCAGTGCCATACTTGAAAATCCGGGCACTGCAGGGGTGGTGAAGGCGGTATTCAAACGCCCCGAATTACTCGAATCTTGGGGATTGTTAAGCCCAACGGTTCCTGAGATGTAGAAATCTTGTGCTGCAGCGCCAGAAACGCTCAATAAACCTGTGATTAGCAGCGCGGATGCCGCCGTGATTTGGTGTCGAGTTTGCTTAGAAACTGAGCTTTTTGAAGACCCCATTGCCTTTCTCCTCTTGCCTTGTCTTTTTATGAGCGTCCACAGTACCAAAGAACAACTGTAAAGACAGTGCGAAAGATGCGATAGAATCACTATAAAATACGAACTGTCAGGGCGCATGCCTATTGGTTTTTCGAAGCTGCTGACACAAAAAAACCGAGCTAAGCTCGGTTTTTTTGAACTAATCCACTGACAAACAGCAGTCAAATTAGCGGCTGGAATCAAAGCCGGCTGTAAGCCAGCTTAAACTCTCTACATCGTGCCCCCATATGAAATATATGACGTTGTTTTATATAGAGTTTTAAAAACTAACTTCGCTTAGTACCCCGCATTATCCCCCAAACACATTGCGCAAAGGAAAAGTTACTTCTACATTAAACGAACATAACCAGCCTTTTACAGAAAAAACAGGAGCACTCAATGTCCCAACCCATCTGTCCTCCACTCCCGATAGAAATAGAATGGCCCAATCTAATCGCACTTGCTTGGTATCCAATGCCAATGAACGCATAGTCTATCCCCGAAACGGATCTACTCCTTGGCCAGCCTTATTCTCATATTTGATGTAGTGGCCTTGAACTCATGAGCGTGCTACGCTATACATGTAATACACGTATAGCAATGGAGGTGATTTTATGCTTGCTATTAGACTACCCGAAGAGATCGAAGCCCGCTTGGCGGCATTGGCTGCTAAGACTGGCCGGACTAAAACATTCTATGCTAAAGAAGCGATTCTAGAGCATATGGACGACATGGAAGAGAAGTATCTAGCCATTGACCGTCTTGAGAACCCCGGCAAGCGCTGGACTTTGGATGAGATGGAGCAAGACATTGACTTGGACAGTAGAGTTTGATGATGCCGCAGCCAAGGAGCTTCGCAAGCTCGACAAACAAGTTCAACAAGAGATTCTGCGTTATTTCCGAGAGCGCATCGCCACCGATGAAGATCCCCGCCGTTTTGGTAAGCCATTATCTCGCGAATTAGCGGGGCTCTGGCGTTACCGCGTTCGCAACTACCGGATAATTTGCAATATTGAAGACGACAAGCTGATAGTCTTGGTATTGCGTGCTGGCCACCGCAAAGACGTTTACGAGTAATTCTTTTCTATTTCAATGCTTTTTTATGATGCTGCCGAGGATCGCGCAAACGTTTTTTTGTTTGTGCGACCGCAGGGAACCACGTGCGGCAAGAGCTGGTGTGAAGAAGTACAAACGAGTATCCGCACGGTAACCGACAGGCGAACTACGCCTAGCTACTGCGGCATATTCCATGGCATAAGAGATTCAACATGTTGCAGATCAGTGCCGGGCAACTTTTCGAGCAACGACCTAAATCCGTCGCCAGCCGTGGGGTTAACAAATGATCCCGGTGTAAGAAGCTGATGGTCTCATTGCCGGTGTTGACATCATTGTCTATCTGCGCCGAGGCGATTAGGCCTTCCATCCACACATAGTCTCTAATCAGCTCGCCTGTATCTGTAGTTTCGCTGATCAGCATACCGATTTGATCATAGTGATAGATCGTAGTGCTGGTGCTGCCGTTTTCATTAAACAGCGTCTTTTGAGTTCTTAGCCCCTCGTCGTTGTAGAGGTATTCGGCGATGACCGGTGGGTTTAAATCATCAACCAGCTCTTCTTTAATCTGGTACAGGCGATTGGCTTTATTGTAGACAAAGGTCTTTACCGATAGATTCGCAAAATCCTCTGGCAGCAGGCCAGACTGAGTGATGGCACGGGTTAATAGGCGATTGCTAAAAGTCTTGTAGGTGAGAACCTCATCCAGTGCGCCATTCTGGCTTTGGCGAGTTTCTCGGTTGCCATTGGGGTCGTAGGTGTAAGCAAGGGGCGAGTCGCCTGCGGCGCTGTCTTGGGTTAAACGGTCTAAACTGTCGTAAGTGTAGCTGCTGCTTTGCACGGTGCCCGTGCGGCTTTCTAGGTTGCTGTTGGGGTCGTAGTCGTAGGTTCGCTCATCCAACACTGTTGGCCCGCTGGCGAGGCTCTGGGCTAGCAAGCGGCCTTGGACATCGTAACTGCGAGCATCCACGAGGCCGTTGCCAAAGGTGAGGGAAGTTAGTTGATTGTCGCCCCGGTACTCAGCATTGTTCACCACCACCTGAGTCTGGCCATTGACGACGGTGTCTATGGATTGAACCCGGCGCACACCGTCGCGGCCGTAGTTAATTGTGCGGCCACTGGGCAAGGTGGTGGACGCTACATTGTCACCGTTATCGTAGGTGTAGCTGGTGGTATAGTTGATGCCCAGTTCATTGTGAACAACTTGGCTTAGATTGCCGAAGGCATCGAATACATAATCATAGGCGCCGCTTTCATCATCTCGGCTGCACAGCCTGCCCTCGCCGAACAGGCAAGTGTCATAGGTGTAGATTACATCTTCGTTCTTGCCATTGTTTAGCCCGCTGAAGGTCTTAGCGGTGACTCTCTCAAGCACATCATAGCTGTAGGTAGTGACCACACCCCGCGCGTCTGAAGCGGTGAGAAGGTTGTTGGCTTGGTCGTAGGTGTAGCTCGAACTGCCACGGTCTGGGCTACTTTCTGTAAGCATTCTGCCCAGCACATCGTAGGTGTAGTTGGTTACCACGCCATTGGGCGCTGTTACTCGCTCAATGCGGTCGTCAACATTGTAGTCGAAAGTAGTTACACCGTTGAGGCGGTCTGTGGTTTGAATTAGCCGATTAGCGTCATCGAATAGATTGTTGGAGTTGGCGTTATTCGGGTCGGTGATGGTTTGAATATTGCCATTGCCATCGGGCAAGAAACTGACGATTGATTGCTCGAGCCTCTCGTGTAGCGCTCTGCTGCCAATTACACGGTTGGACCCAGGATACCCCGCTATTCATTGCGAAATATGAAACTTACTGCGAATGATAGGCAATAAAAAAGCCCGTAAACATTAAGCTTACGGGCTTTCTTGTGACTTAACAGGACTAAGTCAGGACGTTTTACATCATGCCGCCCATACCACCCATTCCGCCCATGCCGCCCATATCAGGCATGCCGCCACCAGCAGATTTCTCTTCTGGAAGCTCGGCAACCATGGCTTCAGTGGTGATCATCAAGCCCGCTATTGAACCGGCGGCCTGAATGGCTGTGCGAGTGACTTTGGCTGGGTCAAGAATACCCATCTCGATCATGTCGCCATATTCACCTGTGGCCGCGTTGAAACCAAAGTTACCTTTTCCGGCCATAACTTTGTCCAATACAACTGAAGGCTCTTCGCCAGCGTTTGCTACGATCTGACGCAGTGGCATAGTGACTGCCTTAAGCAGCAATGCAATACCCACATTTTGATCTTCGTTATCGCCTTTCAAGCCTTTAATAGCCTGCAGCGCTCTTACCAAGGCAACACCACCACCAGGTACTACGCCTTCTTCAACCGCAGCACGAGTTGAATGCAGCGCATCTTCGACGCGAGCCTTCTTCTCTTTCATTTCCATCTCAGTGCTAGCGCCAACCTTAATCACTGCAACACCGCCTGCTAGCTTAGCAACGCGTTCTTGGAGTTTTTCACGGTCGTAGTCTGATGAAGTGTCTTCGATTTGAGCGCGAATTTGAGCAACTCGGCCTTCAATCTTTTTAACATCACCTGAACCATCGATGATGGTTGTGTTTTCTTTAGTAATTTGTACTCGCTTGGCTGAACCCAAATCATCAATTGTTGCGCCTTCTAGATTCAGGCCAACTTCTTCTGAAATAACTGTACCGCCAGTTAGGGTGGCAATGTCTTCCAGCATAGCTTTACGACGATCACCAAAGCCTGGCGCTTTAACCGCAGCTACTTTAACGATGCCGCGCATGTTGTTAACAACCAACGTCGCTAGCGCTTCACCTTCAACGTCCTCAGCAATAACTAGCAAAGGTCGGCCTGATTTAGCCACGCCTTCTAGTAAAGGCAGCATGTCACGAATGTTCGATACTTTCTTGTCCACCAAAAGAATCAGCGGGCTTTCAAGATCAACCGACATGCTCTCTTGGTTGTTGATAAAGTAAGCAGACAGATAGCCACGATCAAACTGCATGCCCTCTACAACGTCTAGCTCATTCTCAAGACCAGAGCCGTCCTCTACTGTGATGACGCCTTCTTTGCCGACTTTATCCATTGCTTCGGCAATTATCGCGCCCACCTGCTCGTCAGAGTTGGCAGAGATCGTGCCAACTTGCGCGATGGCTTTAGAGTCAGCACATGGCGTGGACAGTTTGCCCACTTCCAGTACCAACGCGGCTACCGCTTTATCAACGCCGCGCTTAAGATCCATCGGGTTCATGCCCGCAGCGACGGACTTAAGGCCTTCGTTTAAAATTGCCTGTGCCAACACAGTTGCAGTGGTAGTGCCG
>CAYGSO010000075.1:0-7686 GCA_964352445.1 uncultured Pseudohongiella sp.
GTGCATAGTATTTTTAAAGTCGTCATATTTGTGGGGCTATTAGATGCCAACGAAAAAGAACGCTAAATGTCAAAACTCCAAGTCATACATAAAAGGGGTTATGCGCTTGATTTGCTTGATGACTTGTTACTTATAGGTTGCTGGTTTTATGCTCGGAATAATCAACCAAAAAATTAAGAAAAACGTGGCCGAATTTCAAAGCCGAATGAGAATATCATTTTTTCGCAAAAGACGACTCTTGCGTCGATCTATCAAAGAAGGTCAGCCTCCAATCTCAAATTAGCGCACATGAAAGCCAAAGAAAAAGCTTGCGGGGAATTGCCGTTTAATTATATAACTGACTAGTCAGTTATATAGAGGCCTACTATGAAGCGCGCAAGAACAGATAAAGCAAAAGAAGAACGCCGAGGAATCATTCTCGATGCGGCTTTGGATGAGTTCTATGAAAAAGGCTTTTCAGCCGCGCTAACCGATAGCATTGCGGAGCGGGCTGGGCTCTCTAAAGGCACTGTATACCTCTACTTTTCATCAAAAGAAGACTTATTCAAGGCGCTCATTGAAAGCATGACCAAGCCAAACATTGCTGCTCTGGAGATGATTGCGAGCAATGCGCCGACGCTTGAAGCGGCATTGGGTGGGCTCGCTAAATTTGCACCGACATTTATACGAGGCTCCAATATGCCGAAACTGCTCAAAGTGTTAATTGGTGAATCCCAGAGCTACCCCGAAATTCTAAAGGACTATAAGGAAAACATCATTAATCGGGTCCTCGGACTGATAGCAGGAATGCTAGAGGATGCGCAGCGGCGGGGCGAGATTTCTATCCGCAGTCCCGAAATGACAGCGAAGTTGGTCGTTGCACCAATTCTTTTTGCAGGCCTCTGGCAGGCTGTGTTTGCTCAGCATGATGAGCAGCCAATGGACCTGGTAGCGTTCTTCGAAACTCATGTTGGCTATTTATTAAACGCTTTGAAGACCGGAGAAAGTCTATGACCGCCTATGACATGTCGAAAACTGCGTGGGTAGTATGTTGTTTAGCTTTAATTAGCGCATGTTCTGACTCCGCGCTGCCACCCACAACCGTTGGTTACGTAGAATCGGATTGGATCTATGTGTCGGCCTCGTCTGCGGGACAAATTACAGATCAGGCTATTTCTAAAGGAGACAGGATAAACGCGGGTGACATTCTGTTCGAGCTTGAGAACGATGTCGAAGTGGCCGCACTCGCAGAAGCCGAGGGGCGCATTGCTGTATCGAGAGCTGACGTCTCAAACTTGTCTTCGGGTGCGCGCCCAGCGGAAATAAGAGCGTTGGAAGCAAAGCTGCAGGAGGCCCAAGCGAGACTGATGCAAGCGAGCTCTGAGCAAGATCGAATAGCCCCTTTAGTGGTGCGCGGTATTGAGACGAAAAACCGAGGTGAACAAGTCGCTGCAAACGTTGAGATGGCAAAAGCAACAGTCTCAGCCTTGATCGAAGAAGTAAACGTCGCAAAGCTCGCGGCAAGAGATGGATTAAGAGAGGCGGCGGATGCATCTGTCGCTGCCGCTCAAGCCGTTCGTAATATGGCCGCAGCAAGACTAGATCAGCGTCGGGTCATCGCTGAAATTTCTGGCAGGGTCGAAGAGATTTTTTACAGGGAAGGAGAATTCGTAGCCGCAGGCAGGCCCGTTGTTGCGCTGCTTACAGACGACGGATTAAAAGTTAAATTCTTCGTCGCACAAGCGGAGCTGCCCAAAATTGAACTAGGAGATACTGTGTTTGTAAGCGCTGACGGTATCGAGAGTGCAGTGGAAACAGTTGTGTCATTCATTGCAGCGGAGCCAGAGTTTACGCCCCCGGTTATCTATTCAAATGATGTAAGAGAAAAACTTGTTTTCCTAGTAGAAACACGCGTGCCACAAGGTAGCGGGCTGTTGCCTGGCCTGCCGGTTTCTGTCCAGTGGAACTAAGTATGACTAACGAAAATACCTCTTCCGACTTAGCTATAGATGTTAAAGGCTTAGTTAAACTATTCGGAGACAAGACCGCGGTGAACGGCGTTGATATACAGATGCCTCGGGGCCAAGTGTGGGGATTTTTAGGACCCAATGGGTCAGGCAAGACAACTACCATTCGCATGATTTGTGGTCTGCTAAAAGCCACAGAAGGCAGTGGGAACTGTTTGGGGTTCGACATCAGAAAAGAGTCAGCCCAAATTAAAGGCCGCACTGGCTACATGACACAAAAGTTTTCGTTCTGGTCTGATCTCACTATTCGCGAAAACATGGAATTCGTTGGACGGCTTTATCAATTGCCTAACTTGAAGAACAAAGTCGATGAAATCTTAGAGTCTCTAGGGTTGCAAAACAGACAAAAGCAGTTGGCTGGAGCGCTGTCTGGGGGATGGAAGCAGCGTATGGCGTTGGCCGCATTAACAATGCACGAACCGGAACTGCTGCTGCTAGATGAGCCAACTGCAGGCGTTGATCCACAAGCAAGACGAGATTTTTGGGATCAGATTCATAGGCTCACCTCTCAAAAGGGTGTGACTGCTTTGGTGTCTACTCACTATATGGACGAAGCAGAACGCTGCGACAAAGTTGTGTACTTGGCCAACGGCTTGAAAGTCACCGAAGGAACGGTACAACAAATAATTAAAGGGTCTGGGCTATCGACGTTCCGTGCCGAAGGTGAAGGTGTTAGAAAAATGGCCGAGCTGATTGAGGGCAGGAAGGGTGTAGAGCATGCCGCTTATTTCGGCTCAGCCCTGCACGTGAGTGGCACAAATCGAGATGACGTTGCCAAAGCGGTATCTGACGTTGGCACTAGCAATGTGGTGTGGGAAGAAGTTAGGCCCACCTTAGAGGACGCCTTTATCGCGTTGACCGAACGCGCTGGAGTCGACACAAGGCAACACTCATGAAACGCTTTGGTTTTCTGTACAGGATTTGGGCGATATTTATTAAGGAACTCACTCAAACTCGGAGAGATCGTTTAACGTTTGGAATGATGTTTGGCATTCCAATAGTTCAGCTGACCTTGTTTGGGTTTGCAATTAATACCGATCCTAAACAATTGCCCACAGCCATTTTCTTGCAAGAGCAGAGCCCAATAATTCGAACATTGTTGCAAGGTATGGCAGCATCAGACTATTTTGATTTTGTCGCACAGACACAGGACTATGCCGAAGCGGATGAGCTATTGGCCAGCGGCAAAGTGGCATTTGTGGTGACATTCCCGGCAGGATTTACAAAAAGTTTTGTTCGAGGAGATCGGCCGCAAATTCTGATTGAAGCAGATGCATCGGACCCCTCTGCGGCCTCGGGTGCTATCGGAAATGCGCGCACTATATTCAGTCGCGCGTTGCAGACAGAACTAAATGGTAGTCTCCAGCATTTGGCCCCATCACCAGATGCTTTCGACTTGGTTATTCATGCCAAATACAATCCAGAAGGAATCACCCAATACAATATTGTCCCTGGTTTACTCGGCGTTATTTTGACAATGACATTAGTCATGATCACGGCGATGGCTTTAACGAGAGAGCGAGAGCAGGGGACGCTGGAAAATTTATTAGCGCTTCCCACTAGGCCATGGGAAGTCATGGTAGGTAAGATAATACCGTTCTTGATGATCGGTTCGGTGCAGACTGTTGTTATCTTAACAGTCGCCAAATTAATGTTTGGCGTACCTTTTGTTGGGAGCCTTTGGATACTCCTGCTTGGGATCACGATTTTTGTCATCGCGAATTTGGCGCTGGGTATTACTTTTTCCACATTCGCGCAAACCCAGATGCAGGCTATGCAGCTTACTTTCTTTTTCTTTCTCCCTTCGCTTTTGTTGTCTGGATTTATGTTTCCATACCGTGGTATGCCCATTTGGGCTCAGACTCTTGGAGAGGTGTTTCCGTTAACGCATTTTCTGCGTGTTGTTCGAGGTGTGATGCTTAAAGGTGTCAGTATCTCAGAGGTGCAAACTCCATTAATGGTGATGGCTTTGTTTACAGTGATCGTCTTTACCATCGCGATGCTTAGGTATCGCCAGACCCTTGATTAGACTAGCAGGTGAATCACATGCGTAACCAATACAGAAAAAAAATATCTATACCGGATAGCAGAGTATTCATGGTCACTGTTTGTCTTAGCGTGTTGAGCGCCTGTACAAACTTGGAAAGCGGATTAACTGAAGGAAGTGAGGCACCCACTTATGATTGGACCTCAGACTTAATTGAATCGGTAAATATTCACGAAAAACCCGATGCTCAGTGGTGGCGTGCATTTAACGACCCCTTGCTTGATAGAATAATTGATGACGCGGTGACAAATAATCTTGATTTGGCTTTGGCAACAGAGAGGATTGTTGAAGCTCGAAGTATAGCGAGGCTTGATCTTGCAAATTTTAATCCTGTAGTAGGATTGTCCGCTTCTGTTACCGATCAGAGGCAATCTGAAACCTCAGTTCTCCCGGTTGGTCAGATTCCAAATTTTAGAGCGGACAATACTATTTATAGCGCAGGCTTTGATGCGTCTTGGGAAGTCGATGTGTTTGGGCGCAAACAGCTAGTTGATGATATTGGATTGCTGCGCATTGAATCTAGCGAGGAAAGCAAGCGCGATGTTTTGGTGAGTCTTATTTCAGAAGTAGCGAGAATCTACTTTAGATTGCGGGCGGCTCAACTGGAAATTCAAGCCATAGAATCTAATATTGCGTTTCAATCTGAGCTGGTCGAACTGACACGGGTGAAACGAGATTTTGGAGAGGCTTCCAATTTTGACGTTGAGAGCACGGAGGTTCTGCTGCTTGATTACCAAGCCCGCCTACCTGAGATTCAAGGGCGAGTGAGAGCCAATGGAATTCGACTTAATATTTTAACAGGGCAATCACCGGCATCGGTTAACGATGAGTTACTGATGCCATCAGCAGCTTTTAGCAATCTACCCATAGCATCCGTTGGGTTGACATCAGATTTATTGCGTCGACGTCCTGATGTTAGGCGGGCTGAACGTAACTTCTTGCTAGCAGCTCGGCAGGCAGATCTAACTGAAATTTCTACCTACCCTCGCTTTAGTTTATTAGGCAGCGCTGGGCCTGAAACGGTGGATATTGCAGACCTATTTGATAGCAGAAGTCTGGCGTTTGCTTTAGGCGCTATGCTGGATTGGACTCTCTACGATGGCGGCAGAAGCGACAATGAAGAGAAAGTATCTGAATCAAAGTTAAAGCAGGCTGAGATTAGCTACCGCCAATCAGTATTAACCGCACTTGAAGATGTGGAAGTATCAGCGAGTAACTATAGCAGAGCCAATGAGACAGCCGGTAAACGGCAAGCCGTGGTAGAGGTACGTCAAAGGCTGGCGGACATAGCTCGACAGCGTTACGACGCTGGTACGGCAACACTACTAGAGGTTTTGGATTCCCAGCGCAGTCTCGGGGATGCAGTTGTTAATAGGTCTCGAGCAAACGCGGATCAAGCCATTGCGCTTATCGCGCTTTATAAAGCCTTAGGTGGTGGTTGGGAGCAGTTTGAACCTGCATAACTAGAAAGCTTTAACTAGTTCACGACTATTCAAAGGTATTAATAAGCGTATGCACTTCTAAAAGGAAGTGCTAGAAAATCGGTTTCAGTGGGGGTTGTTTTTCGCTAAGTACTTCTTTGGGTTCGAAGGAGCAAAGTGGGCCTGCGCTCAACAAGGCTCGTTGCCATCGCCCCCACAGGGCCATAGTTGTCTTGAAATTCAACGCCCTTGGATATGTGTGTAATTTTCTGATTCTTTACTTCTAGTGAACTCCATTTTCTCCCAACTAAATAAATCTGTCCCCATTATTCACACTAAGCGTGCTAATTCGCCCAAAACAGGAATCCGGCCTAAATCAAGTATTGCTTGCTCAGCGGTATACGTATATTTTTTCATAAGCGAGAGGCCGGGCCCGATAGGGGACAGACCACGGTTTTCTTATTCTCAAGATATTCTAAACGTGGTCCCCAATTTCTCCAATTTCTGGATATAGCGTTAAGACTTTCTATACCACGCAGCGACAGATCTACGGCGCATTTTCAGATTGTAATAATTCTGTTCTACGCTTTTGTTATCCTCGCCCTCTATAGCTGACATGTAATATGCACACCTGACTCAAAAAATACGAGGATAGTTACCATGCTTAGGGGAATTCAAACTGTTTCGTTAATCGGTTTACTCTTGCTTGCCGGCCTGAGTGTCGCACAAAACAATACCCCGCTGGGCTCACCACCTTGGCAAGATGCTTCAAGTTGGCCCGATCGCGTTATTCAAAATTTCAGCGAGGACCCGTCTAGCAGCATCACTGTGACCTGGCGTACCGACAGCACCGTGGAAACTACCCAGGCACAAATCGCGCTTGCCACAGCGGATGCACGTTTTGATGTCTCAGCCGAAAGCACATTGGCTATTACCGAACCGGTGTATCTTTCCTCAGCCTTCGTTGACGGGGTGCGCCTGCAATCGCCAGACAATGCCGGTCTTGGTGTCGTTCACTACCATTCAGTAGTATTTGACGATCTTCAGCCAAACACTTTGTATGCCTACCGTGTCCAAGGTGCTGAGGGAGCTTGGAGCGAATGGTTCCAGACCCGCACGGCAGCAAAATCCGGTCCAGTTAAATTCGTCTATTTTGGCGATGCTCAAAACGGCCTACTTTCGCACTGGTCACGCATCGTGCGCGCCGCGTTTATGCGGGCACCCGATGCCCGCTTTTTTCTGCACGCCGGCGATCTGATTAACCGAGCCGCACGCGATTACGAATGGGCCGAATGGTTCAAGGCGGGCGGCTTCATCCATGGGAGTGTGCCAGCAGTAGTTGTGGTCGGCAATCACGAAGTGCAGTCTTATGGAATCGGTGAGCAGGTTTCTGAACGCGTACTGTCGCACTTATGGCGCCCTCAGTTCACCCTGCCGGTAGAAGCCAGCCTGCCTGAGTCTTTGCATGAGACTGTTTATGATGTCCGATATAATGAGGACATTCACTTATTTGTTTTGAATTCGCTTTCAAGAGAAATCGAAGTGCAAGCACAGTGGCTCGACAGCAAACTGGCACAGAGCGATGCGCGCTGGCGTATCGTCTCAATGCACTACCCTGTGTTCTCCTCCGCCGAAGGCAGAGATAGCGCAGCACGCCGGGATGCCTTGCTGCCGATCTTGAACAAGCACCGAGTCGACTTGGTGTTACAAGGCCATGATCATACTTACGCAAGGGGCGCCATCGGTCAATCACCTGAGCGACTGGCGCTTGGCGAAGCCGACAGCGTGGATGTGATGTTTGTAAATTCAGTGTCCGGCGCCAAGATGTATGGCCTGAAGCCCGACGGCTGGGACGCTTATGCCGAACACGGAGTACAACTGCAGCGATCCGCGGAAAACACGCCGTTTTACCAGGTCATCTCAATCGAAGATTCTCGCCTCATCTATGAAGCTTATACTGCAGACGATCAGCTCTATGATTATTTCGAGATGATCAAGGGTGGCAACGGCAACAAATCCTTGAGCCGTGGCGAACGGAATACCATCGATGTCCGGACATTCGCCACATCCGGTGACTATGAGAACGCGCCGCCGCTGTGAGAATATGATGACAATGCGAGTAAGCGCGTAGCCATAGAAGTAATAGTAACCGCTTTGTTTCCGTTGTTTTTATTCACCTTTCATCACAAACCGATCATACGGTGCATCAATC
>CAYGSO010000076.1:0-7536 GCA_964352445.1 uncultured Pseudohongiella sp.
CAAGCACGCCCTGAAAAACCGCACTGGGCCGAAGGCAGTGGTTTGAGTTGACCACCCGCATCTCGACTCGAGGCCATTCATGTCCCCAATCGGCCCATCGGAGTTTATTCAACTCCAGTTAAAAAAATCTGATGATATCGAGTCTTTCATGTATTGAAAAAACAAAAAGCCTAACCGCTAGTTTCTCTGATTTATGGGAATGTTTTGCGCTACAATCTCGCGCGTCTAAATTGGCTGCTGATACTTGAGGCGGTCTTACAGCAGAATTTGACCCAACTAATTATCAAGTATCAGGCAACGCATGCAATCTCTTTTTGACCTCAGCCTACCGGGCGACAACTATCAATCCGCCTATTGGAGCGATGCTTATGGCTTTGCACCCACCCTCGCCATATTCGAAGCCGCCATGGCCAGCGATGGCCCGATGCTGGTGGTTTGCCAAGACAATGAAACCGTCGAGAGATTCAAACGCGAGTTAGCGTATTTTTGCAGGCAGCATGACGGCATTGAGGTGTTTAGCCTGCCCGACTGGGAAACCCTGCCCTATGATAATTTCTCTCCCCATCAAGACATTATCTCAGATCGCCTAAATGCCCTGTATCACCTGCCCCAGCTAAGCTCAGGCATACTGGTGCTGTCCATCACTAGCTTGATGCACAAGCTACCGCCCCATAACTACATCACCGCCAACAGCTTAAACCTAAAAGTTGGCCAAACGCTTGATCTCATAGAAATGCGCCGGCAGCTAAGCCTCAGCGGCTACCAGGCCGTTGAGTCAGTAGTTGATCACGGCGAGTTTACAATTCGAGGCTCAATACTTGATGTTTTTCCCATGGGTAGTGACCATCCATTTCGCATCGATCTATTCGGTGATGAAATTGAAACCCTGCGCGTATTCGACCCGGAAACCCAACGCTCGCACGATCAGGTGTCGGAGATCAGGCTGCTGCCGGCAAAAGAGTATCCTTTAGATGCTAGAGGTGTAACTGCCTTTAGAAGTAATTTTCAGGAGCAGTTTGATATTGATCTGCGCCAGTGCCCACTCTACCAAGATGTCAGTGATGGGCTTAATTCACCGGGGCTTGAGTACTACCTCGCCCTGTTTTTTACCGAGTTAAACAGCCTGTTTGACTATTTACCCCAATCAACAACCCTCGTTAGAGTCGGCGACCTCACCCGCTATGGGCAAGACTTTTGGCGGGATGTTGAAACCAGGTACGAGGATCGGCAAATAGATCGGTTTCGCCCAGTGCTAAAACCAACTCAGGTGTTCGTGCCGGTTGATATGGTGTTAACCGAGCTAAAACAGTTCAAGCAGATTGAATTTAAAGCCCACTCCCAATCGCGCTCGCTAGAAACCTCACCGCTGCCTAATTTCGGCGCCAACGCTCAGTCGCTGCAGCCGTTTGTAGAGGTCAAGGAATTTATTGATCAGCATAAACCAAAAATACTCTTCTGCGCGGAATCTGCTGGCCGCCGCGAAACTTTAATAGAGCTGTTACGGCAGGCTGATATAAGCCCTACCTTGTGCAATAGCTGGCAGGACTTTTTACATTCGAAACAGTCCTGCCTAATTACTGTTGCCCCACTAGACCAAGGTCTATGGCTGCCTAAACGGAATCTGGTTGCTATTAGTGAGTCACAGCTTTTTGGAGACCGAGTTGCCCAGCGCCGCCGCCGAAAACGAACGGTCAGTAACACCGAATTTATAATCAAGAGTCTGACGGAGCTTCGCCTCAATGACGCGGTCGTGCATTCTGATCACGGTGTAGGGCGCTATCGGGGCTTAGAAACCATTGTCACAGATGGCCAAGCCAATGAATTTTTAATGCTGGAATACGCCGGGAATGCCAAACTGTATGTGCCGGTAGCATCGCTGCATTTAATTAGTCGTTATGGCGGGGCTGATCAAGACAATGCGCCGCTAAACAGCCTTGGCAACGACCAGTGGCAAAAATTAAAACGCAAGGCCGCCGAAAAAATTCGCGATGTCGCCGCTGAGCTATTGGATATCTATGCCCGGCGCCAAGCCAAAAAAGGCGTGAGCTATACTGTCGATCAGCTTGAATTTGAAAAATTCTCAGCCTCATTTCCATTCGAAGAAACCGCCGACCAAGAATCTGCCATCGAGGCAGTTGTCAACGACATGAAAGACGAATTGTCCATGGATAGACTAGTCTGCGGCGATGTTGGTTTTGGTAAAACCGAAGTGGCAATGCGAGCTGCGTTCATCGCCGTGTCCAATAACAAGCAGGTGGCTATCTTAGTCCCAACCACTCTTTTGGCCCAGCAGCATTATGAAAGCTTCAAAGATAGGTTTGCCGACTGGCCTTTTGTTGTTGAAGTAGTTTCAAGGTTCAAAACTAGTTCACAGCAGGATGCTGTATTGGAACAGGTAAAGCAAGGCAAGGTCGACATTCTGATTGGCACCCACAAACTACTCCATGGCAGTGTCGTTTATAAAGACCTTGGCCTACTCATTATTGATGAAGAGCATCGATTTGGAGTACGCCAAAAAGAGAAGTTAAAATCGTTGCGCGCGAATGTGGATATTCTGACTCTCACTGCAACGCCAATACCGCGAACCCTCAACATGGCTTTATCTGATATAAGAGACCTGTCTTTAATTGTCACGCCACCGGCAAAACGCCTGTCAGTAAAAACCTTTGTCCGAGAATCTCAAGACAGCCTGATCAATGAAGCGGTCTCGAGAGAATTGCTTCGCGGCGGCCAAGTGTTCTACTTACACAATGAGGTGAAAACCATCGCTCGGGCTGCCGAGCATTTACATGAGCTAATACCCCAAGCTCGGGTAGTCGTAGCACATGGCCAAATGGCGGAAAAAGACTTAGAAAAAGTTATGGCTGACTTTTATCATAAGCGCTACAACATTTTAGTGTGCACAACCATTATTGAAACTGGCATTGATATTCCCAGCGCCAATACCATTGTTATCCAGCGCGCCGATAAATTTGGCCTCGCCCAGCTGCATCAGTTGAGAGGCCGCGTAGGCAGGTCGCACCATCAGGCCTATGCTTACTTGCTAACCCCACGAGCGAGTGAAATGAGCGCAGACGCCCAAAAGCGCATTGAAGCCATTCAGGCGGCAAGCACTTTAGGCGCAGGGTTTACGCTGGCTAGCCATGACCTAGAAATTCGCGGAGCGGGTGAATTACTGGGGGATGAACAAAGCGGCCATATGCAAAAGATTGGCTATTCCCTCTATACAGAAATGCTAGAGGAGGCTGTCGCGGCCATCAAGTCTGGCAAGTCCCCTGACATAAGTTTAGATCATGACAAATCTATCGACATCAATTTGCGAATTCCTGCATTAATTCCGGAAGAATACCTTCCCGATGTACACACGCGCCTGATAATGTACAAGCGGCTGGCATCGGCAAAAACCGAAGACGAGCTTGAAGACCTGCAGGTGGAGATGATCGATAGATTCGGCCTGTTTCCTGAACCTTTAAAACGGCTTATCAGCGTGACAGCACTAAAGCTCAACGCGCAGAAGTACGGGATACGGAAGATTGATGCCAACATACGCACCGGACGGATTGAGTTTGCAGCAGATACTTGTGTTGACCCACTGTCATTGGTTACGCTGATTCAAACCGAGTCAATGACCTACAAACTCACTGGCGCCAATCAGCTTACCTTTAACCACGACTGCGAAGAACCGCAGGACAAGTTAGATTTCATTAACCAAGTATTGGGCAAGTTAAAATTGAGTCAGAAAGCAGCATGACAGGTTCGAAACCTTTAGCTTACAGACGCCTAAGCAAAGCTTGGCCTTGGGCATATAAACCCTGTTTCGCAATAGGTTTAATTTTTTTCTGCAGCAGCCAAAGCGCCGATGCGCAGGAGCGATGGTTTCAGATTGAAGTCAGTATTTTTAGCAACGAAGCCATTGGCGATCGGCTCGAAGAAAACTGGCAGGCCAGACGAACTAAATTAGGTTTCCCTGAGGGTATTCGCAGACTCAACGAAATTAGCGACATGCTTATCATTGATGAGTTTTTGCCTCAGATCGAAGCAAGCAATTTAGACGAGGCTACTCCTGTTATTGAATCAAACGCGCTTATCGAAGCAACTGACCTCGTTGAGCCCACATCCCAAGAGTTACTGCTGCAGGCGCTGATGGCGGTAAAACCATCAGCCAAAAATGAGGGTGCGCCTTTCAAATTTATTGATGTCACCAGAGATGATTATTTACGCCTGCCCGCCTCCGAAAGCGATTTTACCCAAACCAACCGGACCCTTGATCGATCCCCCGAGCATCGACTGCTTTGGCATGGTGTCTGGCGCCAAGCGGTGCTCGCTCCAGCCCAAGCCGAAGCGATATATGTGGCAGGAGGCGAGCGCTATGGTGATCGCCATGAACTTGAAGGTAGCCTCGCCATCCGCTTTAACGATGGCGCGGATCGCGTAGTCCTGGACACTAATCTGTGGCTAACCGAATACTCGCTCTCACAGTCTAGTTTTTCGGCAAGTGAGTTGCCGCTAGATCAAAGTAGCTGGCAGCTTCCACCACACCCGGGAGAGGAGTTGTATAGCAAACAACAGTTGCTTGATGTATCGGATGGGTTATCTGCAGCCGACTATAGCATTGCAAGAATTTATCACATGGTGCAAAGCCGGGCCATGCGCAGCACCGAATTCCACTATCTGGACCACCCTGCTATTGGAGTTGTTGTGACGGTCAACCCATACACGGTGCCCAGTTTGCCGGCTCAGAACCTAAGTGACGTGACAGAGCCAGGTTTCATTCAATAGCTGTTTTGCATCGCGTTTTTGAGTACAAAGGCGAGACGACAAGGCAGTTAAAGTTTGCCCGTAAAATCTTTGATCACCTCATGCACAAACAGCATTCCATCATCAAGTACGGCGTGAATCTCCCCGAGCGTGATTTCGCCGTTGCCTAGTCCTGCTCCCCAATTAACCGAAAGCGCCAGCATGACATAGCTGATATCTAACTCACGAGCCAATACCACTTCGGGCATAGCTGTCATGCCTACTACGTCACAGCCATCTCGTTCCAGCCGCCTAATTTCGGCTGCAGTTTCCAACCGTGGCCCGCCAGTGCAGCCATAAACCCCGCCATCAATCACAATAGCCTTGTGATCTAATTCGGTGTTTACAGAGATCGTGCTAGATAGCAACTCGGCCCGCAGTGCCCGAGAAAATGGCTCGGTAAAATCCACATGGGTTAGCTGTGTGAGGTTTTCATCAAAAAAAGTAGACTCTCTGCCCCAGGTATAATCAATAATTTGATCTGGCACGCAAAAATTACCGGGTGCCATTTGCTCGCTAATCCCCCCCACCGCATTGATGCCAAGAATTTGTGTGACCCCCACCTGCTTCAGCGCCCAAACATTGGCTCGATAATTCACTTTATGGGGGGGAACATTGTGGTGAGCCGTGTGTCTCGGCAGAAAAATTACGTCGCGAGAATTGATACGAACCTGGGTCAGCTCAACTGGGTCTTTTGAATAAGGCGTGGGTATAGCGACAACGCCTTTTTGTTCAAATGCTTTCAGGGATGAAAGACCCGTACCGCCAATGATTGCTAGCACTAAGACAAACCTTTTGTTGATTGATAAGATAGCCTAAACCACACACCGCTCAGGACAAATGTGCAGTTAACATAAACTACGACTGGGAATTTCGCAAACAGCGGATCGTTGGGTGGATAACAAAGAAGGCAGATCGCAGCCTCAGGCTGCACGAGAAAGTGCCGATGAAGTATTCAACAAAACCGTTCCTGTTTTGGAGGAAGCGCGTCTATGCGCTTGGTTATGTTGAACACTTCTCGGCGATACACAGTACCTAAGCTAGCCAACCAAGGCAGGGCGAAGATTGATATAATCGAGTATCCATAGTAAGTATTGTCTATTTTTCACGAATTGCTAGCTTTGCTTCGAGCGAGATTAGAGATTTGCAGTACACATCACAAAAAGCCCGCATTTCTCGGTGCTGCCGCTATCGCTACAGCCTTGAAAGGTCTTGGGGATCAGGCCAAGGCACAGTGGTTTTTATAGGCTTGAATCCCTCTACCGCTGATCACAAACAGGACGACCCAACGATTAGACGCTGTGTAGGTTTCGCTAAAGCCTGGGGCTTTGAATCGATGGCAATTGTTAATCTTTTTGCCTATCGGGCAACCCTGCCGCAAGACCTCAAAACGGCGCCTGACCCCATTGGTCCTAGAAATAATTATTGGCTAAAAAAACTCATCGAAGCGGCCGATTTAGCGATTGCTTGCTGGGGCAATCATGGTAGCTTTCGCGCTAGAAATGAAACTGTCTTAAAGCGATTTTCAGGTCTGTATTGTATTGTGCAAAACGACTCTCTCCACCCCGCACATCCTCTATACCTGAAAGCCAATTTAACGCCGATTCCATTGCAGCAACCCAATAGGTCCACCTCATGAGTATCGCTCGCATCATTGCCCAAGGCATTTGGGATCAGTCTTGGCTGAGCCCAAAGGTCAAAAAAACCGCCTACAAAATATTAAATCAAGCAGGCAACCCACCTAGCGCGCCGTTCACGACCAACTTCTATGGCCTGAATTATCAGGGCAATCTGCAAAACAATATTGAATTTAGCATCTACTACTACGGCGCGTTCGAAAAACCGCTGCTGTACTTTTTAAGGGATACGCTGGCGAACATCAAAAAGCACCCTTCAGCAAGTGTTGCCACCTGTTTTTGCGATGTTGGCGCTAACATCGGTCAACACGCGCTTTTCATGTCTCAGTTCGCAGCCACTGTTCACGCCTTCGAGCCTTTCCAAACCGTCAGCAATAGACTGCTTGAGCAAGTGAAGCTTAATAATATCGACAACATCACCCTGCACAGTTTTGGCTTGAGCGATGTTACCCAGCGACTGCCTTTTTACGCCCCTACCGGCAGCAACCAAGGCATCGGTTCGTTTGACAAAGAAACCCTCAGCAAAGGCAACGTAGAAACAGGGTCTTTAGCACTGCGAAACGGCGACGAGTTCTTTGCAAGCTACCCTATCCCTAGGGTTGATCTAATGAAAATTGATGTTGAGGGGTTTGAGAAAAAAGCCTTAGCAGGTCTTACCGCGGTATTGGGCAAGAATCGTCCTATCGTAGTGTGTGAGGTTAGTTATGGCGCTGAGCTGTCTTTTCAGAGCTTTAGCCAATGGCAGAGCGCCTTCCCGCCAAACTACCGCTTTTTCATCTTCGATATTCGCAAGGCCAATGGCCGCAAGGACCGTAAAGCCGGCGCAAAAGCCAAACGCACAGGGCACTTCAAGCTAATCGCCTTTGATCAGTGGAAGCCCAGTGGCCAAGATGATGTCATAGCCTGCCCGGAGGAAAAGCTAGCATTACTTGCGTTGGAGTTTACTGGCTAGCGAGAGATCAAAAAAAGGCCTAGCGCTAAGAAATCAATCCTAACCTAGGCCATATGAATAAGCATCTTACACTTTATTCTATCGGTAACACACGAAGTATCTTTAGTAACAGGTTGTTTTAAAACAAATAAGTTAAAATTACTTAACTCA
>CAYGSO010000077.1:0-7304 GCA_964352445.1 uncultured Pseudohongiella sp.
AACAAACTTTGACTAACTAACAAGCAGATCAAACTGGTTAAAGTGATAAGACGTTTGATGGGAAACATGTTTATCTCCGAAAAATTATTGAATAGCGCTAAGCGGCTTAGGTTTACTACAGCGCATCAGAGTAATAAGTACCGCGCTCAAGTCCTAGCCCCCAAATGGGGGGTTTATCCATGGACTGTGCGGTGCAGGGCGGGAAGTCAAAGCGCTCTAGTGTGCAGAGATAAGACCCAGTTTCAAGGCTTTGAGTGTGATCTCTGAGCGATTATTTACCCCAAGCTTGAGGTAGATATTTTTGACATAACCCCTGATAGTGTCTGGTGATAACTCCAATAAACCCGCCGTTTCGTCAACGCTGAAGCCCTTTGCGATCAGGCAGGTAACCTGAGTTTCCCTGGGGGTCAGCTGGGCTTTATTCACCTCGGACTCCAGCTCTGCCCCAGCGCTATTAAAATGGTCGATCAGACGCTTCGAAGTTGCCGCCGAGATGGCTGGCCGATCTAACTTTATGCCCTGCAGATAGCCAACAATTTTATCTTTGTCTTGATCTTTTAAAATATAGCCTTTTGCGCCACTTTTGAGCGCCGAGAACAGGTTTTTGTCATCATCATAAATTGTCGCAACAATGATATGACACGACAGCGATCTTGAGCTAAGGGTCTTAATGAAGTCGAGCCCACTGCCGTCAGGTAGACGCAGATCGATTAGTGCGATTTCATAGTGGTGTTGTTCGATCAAGGCCATGGCATCAGCGAGGCTCGCGGCAAGATCGACGATGACCGCGTCAAACGCATCTTTGACGCAATTGGCCAACCATGCTTGCGTTTCCGCATTATCCTCAAGCACCAACGCCCGCTGTAGACTCTGCATCTTCAATCCATCACAAAAATAGATTATAACGTTAGTGAGTTAAACCGGTTTTGTATACCCCCATATTGGGGGAGCAACCTAGGACCAAACAGTCTATGATCAGCCTTAGCCTTCGCCCAGCAGTATAATCTACTATGCTTCGCAAAATTCAACTCCTCGGTTTTTGTGCCATTCTACTGCTAGCCTGTGGCCAACTGGCAGCACAAAACTTTGCCGATCGATTCCATGTGATTGAGAGCGTTGAGTACCTGCAAGAAAACACTCTGATACCACCGGCGGCCGACTCTGACTGGCAAATTTTGCCTCTGCCCTATGGCTCCAAAGAATCTAAACTGAAAGTGTTCTCCGAGGTGTTGTGGCTGCGTTTCACACTCGAAAAACCCCAAGATACCGAAAACTATAGCCTGTATTTCCATCGCCACAATTTGTCCCTTGATCTGTATTTCAATGGTCAAAGAATTGGCGGTGACACTCATCGACCTAACCGCCAAACCACCTCGTGGAATCATCCGCTCATTGTCAATATTCAAAACTCTAATTGGCTAGAGGCGGGCAATGAAGTGTTGATTCGATTTGTCCCCAGCGATTTTGGCGGTTTTTTCTATCAAATCGTTTTTGGTAAAACCGCTGAGTTAACACCATTGTGGGAGGAAACTTATTTTCAGCGCATACGCATCAATAGCTGGCTGCAGGTCATTGGCTTTTTGGTCACTGCACTAGCGACCTCCCTATGGTTTGTTAGGCGTAACGACAGCACCTATCTACTGCTGGCTGGCATGGCAGCAACTTGGTCGGTGCTTACCACTCATATGGTGGTGTATTACAACCTAATCGAGTACGGCAACTGGCTACCTTTAGTGCATTTGTCCATGCATACTTTTACCCTGCTATTTTTTAAGCTCCTGTACAAATTAAATGGTCACAAGGGCACTTTAAGCCAAAAACTTATCCTAGTCTGGTTTGCTATTGCAGTAAGCTGGAATCAGTTTGGCTCGCTAGAGTATTGGTGGGTGGGTTCCTATATTCTGCATGCCATCGGCTGCTGTTTTGTTGGCTATATGTTGATAGTAACGGCTAAACAAGCAATCAAGACTAAAGATAGGCTCGCTATAGCCATTAGCGTTACTGTCGCTGTGCAGTTAGGTTTTTTTAGTCACGACTTTTATCTGATTAATTTTGGCAAAGGTTCTCAGTGGGAAACAGGAATGCACTACATCCAGTTTGCATTTCCATTGCTGCTCCTAGTCTTTGCCGTCATCTTACTCAACCGATTCGTGTCGGCTCTGTCCCTGGCCGAAAATTTGAATAAAGTGCTTGAAGCTAAAGTAGAGGAAAGCCGCCAGATCATCGAGCAATCCTATGCTGAGCGTAGGCAGCTGGAACTTCAGCAGTTCGCAGAAAAGGAGCGCCAATCTATCTATAGAGACTTACACGACGATGTTGGTTCGAAGCTGCTTTCCATCGTTCATGCCGGGCGCGACAATAAACTAGGAGAACTGGCACGAACCGCGCTAGAAAGCCTGCGCAGTGCTGTCTCCAGAGCAAATAGCGAATCTCAGCCACTGGAGAAATTTTTACACAACATGCATGAGGAAACCAAACTTCGGTTAGAAGGCTCTGGCCATCGGGTTGATTGGAGTCAACCCGTGCAGCTGCCGCAAGGGATTATTCCAGCAGAGCAGGTGTTTAATCTGAATCAAATATTTAGAGAGCTAGTCAGCAATATTATTCGACATGCCAACGCCTCTGCTATCAGCTTCAACTTTTCAATCGAAGGCCCGAGCTGGCGATTTGAAATGATTGATGACGGCATAGGCCTGAGCAAAAGCAGTGCCCCGGGCAATGGCCTGAACAATATTAATCAGCGCATCGCAGAAATAAACGGCACGCTTTCATGGCGCGAAATAGAACCTTCGGGCACCGCCGTGCTTGTAACAGTTCAGCAATAAACCCACTACTGGGCCGGCGCAGCAAAAATTCCTAAGGCAACATTGAGCCCTGCCTCTTGCTCACTCAAGAACTCATTGGCTAAGTCGAACTGACCCGCTTCAAGCGTGCCGCGAAGGCTGTCACGAGTAATTCGAATAGCGTCCAACTGTTTAGCCAAATAGTCTTGCGTTGAGCCAGTAGCGTTGCCATCAGGATTAGTCGCCCCGTAGGTTTCAGTAAACAAGGTCTCTAACAACAACTGTTTATTGTCAGCCGCCAAGTCTGGGCTAACTAGATCTACTTGGGAACTGTAGGTCTCAACGAAAGTCTCCCGTGAAGATTGCTCCAAAAATGTTTCAAGCTGCGTAAGCTCTGCGCCATCTAGAACCTGTGCCATTGCATTCACAACAAAATTAGGATCAATATTTTGGCCGCCCAAAGGGCTCACAGAAGAAACCAAAGCATCGGCATAGGCGTTTTTTAGCATCGCTCTGACCCCATCGCGGCGTTGATCGCCTCCGGCAAGATTGCCAATAAATGGCTCCAGCCGAAAGGCAACTTGGCTTTCAATCGCGCTGGCAACGTTAGTACTTAGGTCAGAAGATTCAGTTGGCCCCACGCCGTCAAAATAGCTGGTGCCAGCGCTGGGCCGAGGGGAAGGTCTTGTTAAATTTGAGCCTTGGGGATTTTGGCTTTCAGACCGTCCGGCGCTGTCAGGTATCGGCTGGGCAAGCCCTCCAGAATCATCTTGTTCGACGCCTAAATAGCTAATTACCGCACTGCTAAGCAAGACAGCTAAGGCAAGCAGAGAAAGGGATAGGACGAGAACTCTAAGCATGAAAATACAGTTGTCACAGGAATAAGTTAATGAACAGCGAGCCAATAATACATCATTTCAACAGCTAGACTTCAATCTTATTGCTCGGGTAAGCTAGTTGCAGCCAAGCCTAGTTTGATGCTTTGGTTTTATCAAGGATAAGTCCCATCACAGACAATCAAGCACATGAGCCAGCTTTTGCTGCAGACCCTAAACCTGTTGTAAGCCCTAAAGAAGACATGCGGCGGGTGGTTCTTGCAGCTGGACTCAATGTGTCATCAATTCTCGCGCCTAGCATGGCCGCGTTTTATCTTGCGCAAACAGCAGATTGGGCTGCGGCTTTGTTTTCAATTTTACCCTACGCGCTTTATACGCTGGTGTTTCCTGGGCTTTGGCTGCTGCGTAACAAACTGCGTTTCGACATCATGGCGAGCGCGTTCTTGGCCGCTTTGCTAGGGCTAGGATTTATACTGCAGCTACGTGGTGGACTAAACTTCTCTTCCGCCTCAATTCAGCTTTGGGTTTTGCTTCTGGCTGGCTTGGTGTTTGGCGTAAGAGCTGTGATTGCTGCTACAGCTGTAAGCCTATTAGGTTTCGCCCTCGCTGGCGCCGCAATTCTCAATGGCTGGGTACCGCCAGTAGAGACCAGTTTTTGGAATCAAAACGAACCGGTAGTATGGCTGCGGGCAGGCCTACTATTGGGAATTTTTGGCATTACCTCGGCATTGGCTGTTGCCAGCACGATTGCACGCATGGATCAAGAAACAAAACAGCTGCGAGCATCACTAGCCCGCGAAACGGCCCAGCTCAGAGCATTGGAACTGGCCGAAAAGGAACAGGCGAAGAGTCGCGACGCGTTAGCCTCGGCCCAGCGAGTAGAAGCCCTCGCCAGACTTGCTAGCGGCGTGGCCCATGATTTCAATAACTCATTGACGATAATTACCAACTCGGCAGAAATTGCTCAGTATCAATTGGACAACCCTGAAAAACTGCAAAGGTCGCTCTCCCTTATTCAAAATACTGCGCTTAGCGCAGCCAAGATGACCAGCAGCCTTCTCGCATTTGGCAGAAAAGACCCTAACAAGAAGGAGATCATCTGCGTACAACCATTGATCGAAGCCCTAAGCGAAAACCTGCTCCGCTTACTGCCTAAAGACATCCGCCTTGAAGTTAAGACCCTGCCAGCAGGCAACGTATTAATGGACCGAAATCAGCTGGAAAGAGCGCTTCTTAATTTAGTCATCAATGCCAGAGACGCGATCGGGCAAAATGGCATCATTGAAGTCGGCTGCAAGCTCGCCGCGGCTGACGCAGCCAACCCTGAAAACTTGAAGTCCAATGCCTTGCTCTATGTAAAAGACAACGGCATGGGCATGACAAACGAGGTTAAAAGTAAATTATTTGAACCGTTCTTCACAACAAAAAAGAGTGGCTCCGGCATTGGTCTTGGGATGGCGCTCTTACAAAGCTTGGTCAGTGATGTAGATGGCCATATCGAAGTAACCTCTGAGGTAGGGGCCGGCTCTACCATTTCTATTTTTCTCCCCAACACTCAGTCTGAAATCACTCCAACCAAGCCGGCTGCCTTAAATGTCAAAAAGCCAAATCCGAATCTCCTGCACGCTAGAATACTACTCGTTGAAGATAACCCTGACGTATTAGCCACTAGCTCTGAGACTTTGGAGCGAAGCGGGTACCTAGTAACAGCCGCAAGCAACGGTGATGATGCGCTAAAAATCGTGCTTAACCCTGAATTACAGTTCGACTTAATGTGTATCGATGGAGTGATCCCCGGCGCTAGCAGCGGAGAAATCATCAACCAAGTCCGGCGATTACGCCCGGGCACACCAATCGTTGTATGCTCCGGCTACATTGAAGAAGAGCTGGTGCTAAGAGGTATTCGCGCTGGCGAACTCGCCTACATCAGCAAGCCCTATTCAGGCGATTACTTTCTTAGAATAATCAATCAAGAGCTAACAAAGCCCAGCTAAGCTATTTTCCGTTTTAGCCATTGCACAATAACGCGATTAACTTCCTGCGGCTGTTCTTGTTGCGTCCAATGGCCACTGTCCGCCACCGTATATTTTTCCAGGTCGGTGATAAAATCTTCCATACCGTCGGCGCTTGACGGCGGCAGAATCACGTCATTTTCTGCACCAATATACAAACAGGGCACGTCGATCCTAGGCGCTGCTGCGGCCATGATTGGCCCCATACGTCCCACTGCACGATACCAATTCAAACCGCCGGTGAAGCCAGTGGCTATGTAGGTATCGGTAAAATAACTCATTACCTCCTCAGACATGAATGGCTCTCCGGGCGGGTCCTCACGCTGCAGCATAGACAACAAGTCCATCTGTCTTTCTGCGCTGGTCTCAGGAAGCTGGGCGAAGGCTTCTTTATCCCAAATCCCGCCGCGACTCAAAATAAAATCAAATGTCTTTCTTACATCAGCCTCCAACACCGCCTCGGCGCGACCAGGCTCTTGAAATGTTCCGACATAGTAATTAGGCCCCAAAACTATAAGCGACGGCTCGGGGTTCTCCAGCGGCGGCAACTCAGCCGGCCGGCCTGCCCCTGTATTTAAACCAATAATGCCAGAACAGCGCTCCGGGTGGAGTCTTGCCATGGCCCACACTACCGCTCCGCCCCAGTCATGACCAACAAAGGTAGCTTTCTCAATACCTTTAGCATCAAGCATGCCAGCTAAATCATCGCAAAAAATCTGCATATCATACTGCAGTGGATCTGCCGGCCCAGCAGTGAGGCCGAAGCCTCGCTGATCCGGCGCGATGGCATGAAACCCCGCAGCCGCAACCGCATCTATCTGACTGCGCCAACTAAACGCCAGTTCTGGCCAGCCATGACAAAACACGACCGCCGGCCCCTGACCCTTTTCATACACCGCCATGGCAATGCCATTGGTATCCACAAAGGTCGGCGCGGGCATCATGGGCGCAGGTCTAACTCCTACCGCTTGAGCGAAACTAACCGGACTCAGGGCCCCTGAAAGTACGGACGCAGCGCCAATAGTTGCCGTGTGCTCTAAAAATCGTCTCCGACTAAAAACCATGGGGATATCCTCTTCAAGTTCAATTCAAAGTTCTAAATCAGCCAACTCGCCACGAAACACCCCGCAGCCATAAGCCGCTACTTTACATCAGTTTGACCGGCACAGCCTTTTCATCTGCAGACCCAGTGATATCACGGGGTCAGAACACTCTGGGCATTAGCGGAGCCAGAATACTCTTAGGGAGCGCACGAGTCTGGCAGGGCTGTATTATCCCGACCGCTCGCACCCTTCCCCCGGTGCCCTCAATCGGCCAGTTTAAATCCATATAGTTCTGAACTTAAAAATCTAACGATATTCAGCCTTTGATACCTTTGAATAATAAGCCTTACTGGATAGATAAGTTCAGCACAGTCTGCGGGACCGCACTGGGCTGGCGGCGCTGTATTATTCCGGCCGCTCGCACCCCTCCCCCGGTACCCTCAATCGGTCAGAAGCCCTGGAAAGCGGTCTTCTTCCGTCAATCGGTGCTTCGCGAGATTGCCGGCCTAACACACCCCCACCACCCCAGCGCTCGCAGTTCCTAGTAAACATTTTCGATACTCGAAATTCGTCATTCGTTAATCGTTATTGGTTAATCACCATACTGTTAACTCAGCTACGTCGCGTCGA
>CAYGSO010000078.1:0-7267 GCA_964352445.1 uncultured Pseudohongiella sp.
GGTGGGCTTGGGGGTGGTCTTGGGGGCATTGGGGTAGGATGCGGCGTTGTTCGTGGAGGTTTAGGCGGCGGCGTTGGCGGAGGTTTGGGAGGCGGCCTTGGCGGAGGTTTAGGAGGCGGCCTTGGCGGTGCCGGCGGGCAAGTATCAACTAATACCAGCACTGACTTTTGGTCAGACCTAGAAACTGCAATCTCTAATCTTATCGGTGTGCAAAGCAGCGGACAAAATGGCGGCGGTCAGCAAGCAGGTGGACTTGGCGGCCTAGGCGGTCTCGGTGGAATTGGCGGTATTGGCGGCGGCGCGGGTTCTCGCAATCAGTCAACAGTAACCGAAGAGGGCAAGAGTGTTCTAGTTCAACCACTAACAGGCATTGTCATTGTTACTGCGTATCCGTTTGAGCTAGATCGAATTGAGAAGTTTATCGATGCAGCCCAAGAGGCACTGCAGCGCGAAGTTATTATTCAAATTCAATTTCTGGAAGTGGTATTGAATGAAGGCTATCAACAGGCGCTAGACTTCAATACTTTTGGCAGACAAGCTAACGATCCTGTTACAGGTTCAGGTTCATTCAGCGGAGACTCTGAGGGTCTTTTGGGCAGCGCCAACGATCAGGCACTGCAGTTTTTAGGTGCCGCTAATGGCATTGAAGGTATTGCTAACCCACTGCAGTTTAGTACCAGTTTTACCGACTTCGAAGCGGTGTTTCAGCTGTTACAAACCAGAGGTACTACCCAAGTAATTTCAAGCCCGCAGCTGCGCATTCTAAACAACCAAAAAGCGGTTTTTCAAGACGGCGACCAAGAGTTTTTTCAGACTCAAGCCGATACCACCACAGTTGCATCGGGAGACAATACAACCACTAATGCAGAGAATAGCCTGCAGCAGTTCTTCTCCGGTATATCTATGGATATCACGCCGCAAATAAGTGCCAACGGCGACATTACACTGCACGTACATCCAATCATCAGCGCGGTTGATGAGCAGTCTAAAAATATCGGCGGCCAGCTTGTTCCACTAGCCCGCACTTCAACTCGCGAAATAGACAGTGTGATTAAAGCTCAAAACGGTAGAATTGTCGTGTTAGGCGGGCTGGCGTTTGAAAGAAATATAAACGAGACAGCAGGTATTCCTGGTGTGGCTTCAATCCCGGTTGTGGGCGATGTGTTAGAACAGCGCCAAACTCAGTCTGTGAAAAGTGAATTTATTATTTTGTTGAAACCAATTATCGCCAATCCCGATGGCGATAGAAAAGTCTTGGATGAAAGCAATCAACGGTTCAAGAATATTAACCGCGCAATAGATCCTTTTGCGAATAATTAGTCAGGATAGATAGATATGTATCTTCAACATTTTGGCTTAAGAGAACTACCCTTTTCTCTTACCCCTAATACACAGTTCTTCCTCAATATGGCCAGCTATCACAAGGCCTACAATATGTTGATGGTGTCGTTGGCAAACGCCGAAGGCTTTATCAAAATTGTGGGCGAGGTAGGTACCGGCAAAACTATGCTTTGCCGCAAAGTACTAAATACGCTTGAAGAAGATAAAGATAACTACGTAACCGCCTACATACCGAACCCAGTTTTGAGCCCTAAAGGCTTGTTCCTAGCCTTTGCCGAAGAATTGAATATAGAAATTGATCAAGATGTTGGCCATCACCGGCTGTTAAAAGCAATTACCGAGCGTCTGGTTGATCATTCCGCTAGAGGCAAACAGGTTGTGCTTTTTATAGACGAAGCCCATGCCATGCCGGAACAAACTCTTGAGGCCCTGAGGCTGTTAACCAACATAGAGACAGAGCAGGTAAAGCTGTTTCAAGTAGTGCTTTTTGCTCAGCCTGAATTAGATTCGCTGCTAAGTCAGCCTTCCCTTCGACAGCTGCGCCAGCGAATTACATTTTCGTTTGAGATTGAAGCGTTAGATAGAGACGGTATAGAGCGCTATGTAGTGCACCGTCTTGCCACTGCAGGCTATAACGGCCCCTTCTTATTTTCTAAGAGAGCGCTAGATTTGCTTTACAAGACCAGCGACGGCATTCCACGCATTGTGAATATTCTTTCTCACAAAGCACTAATGGTGGCCTTTGGTAAAGGTGAGAGGACGGTACAGGTTGAACACATTCGCAGCGCCGCTGAAGATACAGAGGGCGTGGATATCCCCAGGATAAATTATATGCCGGCCATGATGGCGTTTGGCTGCCTTGCCTTAGGAGTTGGCTTGGTTGCATATTTGGGCGGCTTCTTTTAATGAGTTTAATTAATAACATGCTGAAAGACTTAGATCAGCGTCGTAAAGGCGCTGATAGTGAGTCTGCGCGAGTGAGGCTTACACCGGCTGCCGATTTTTCCAGACGAGAAAAGTCGATCAAGCCTAGCTATATTATTGCTGGCCTATCGTTTGTCGTTGTGGCGCTAGGTTTCGCGTGGATACAAATTTCAAACAACGACAGCGCCAGACCAGAAATACAAACCCAAGTGCCGATGTCACCATTGGTTGCACAGGCAGAAGAATCCGCTAGCCCAGCAGCTGTAGCCACCCAGGCAGACGTCATTGTGGTATCCGAGCCTACTGCCATTGTTGAGTTTGCTCAAAACACCACTGAAGCCCAGGAGATCGAACCTCAAAACATATTGACTCAAGTGGTAAAAAACAATGAGATTTCTCAAGCCCAGCAGGTGAGCGAGATAACTCCCAGCGTGCCAAGAAATGCTCCTGCCAAACCAATGACAGCCGAGGGTCTTGTGTTAGCATCTGGATCAAAGCCTAGGAATAATCTAGATCTAACTTCAGGCCTTGGTGTCGATAGCTCGGTAAAAAACGACGCTGTAGTAAGCGAAGACGAGCAGGACACCCTCGCTGTTCAAGAAGCCTTAGGTTTGATCGCGGAAAATCAGCTAGCCAAAGCCTATGAAATTTTAGCAACGCATATTGCAAACAATCGCTATGCCCATCAGTCGCGGGAGACCTATGCCAAGCTTCTGGTGAGTGCTGGGGAGTATCAGCAAGCCTACAATTTACTTGATGAAGGGCTGTCCTTAACCCCAAATCATCCTGGTTTTAAAAAAGTTAAAGCTCGCATATGGATTCAGAACGGGCAGGTGCTTGACGCCGTTCAGATGCTGCTATCCAGAGCGCCTCCAGTTGCTGAAGATCTGGAGTATCACGAGATTTTGGCGTCGGCGCAGTTGGCAACCAAAGACTTTGCCGGTGCATCTATCAGTTACTCAGGGTTGGTGGGTGAAAATCAAAGAGAGGGCAAATTCTGGTACGGCTATGCCGCGGCTCAAGAACTGCTTGGCAACACTGAGGTGGCAAGGCAAGCCTATTCCCAAGCCGTGAAGCAGTCATCACTCAGTGCCAGTCTGCGCCGTCGTAGTCAAGATCGGCTGCTTGCGTTAGGGCTGTAAAGAATGGCTATTTCTAAACAAAAAGTCCGTATTGGCGATTTGTTAGTTCAAAGCGGTGTAATCACTGAAGATCAGCTTCGCACGGCGCTTGATAGGCAAAAACAAGTTGGCCAGCGTTTGGGCCGAGTGCTGATAGAGCTTGGCTATGTCGAGGAAGATCAATTTTTAAGCTTTCTCTCTCAGCAGCTACAGATTCCTTTCATAGATCTTAAACGGTTTAACTTCGACGTCACTCTGATTCACCGGCTGCCGGAGAACTATGCTCGGCGTTACCGCGCGATAGTTCTGTCTGAAGAGAACGGCCAGCTTATAGTGGGTATGGCCGACCCGATGGACATTTTCGCTTATGACGAGTTAGAGCGAATACTAGAACAAACAGTTCAACAGGCGGTGGTTAGAGAAAGCGAGCTGCTTAATACGCTGGACTTGGTGTATCGAAGAACAGAGGAAATCGCCACTTTTGCGGAAGAGTTAGACGAAGAGCTAACTGACGGTCAGTTTGACTTAGAAGCGCTAACTCTCAACGCCGATGACAGTGAAGCCCCAGTGGTTAAACTGCTGCAGTCTATTTTTGAGGATGCGGTTCAGGTAAGAGCTTCGGATATTCACATAGAACCCGATGAAAATGTGCTGCGGATACGTCAGCGCGTAGATGGAATACTTCAAGAGCAGGTGATGAAAGAGCGGCGTATTGCGCCAGCTCTAGTACTTAGGCTTAAACTGCTTTCAGGTTTAGATATTTCAGAGAAACGACTGCCACAAGATGGTCGATTCAGCTTGAAAGTAAAAGGTCGCAATATCGATGTGCGTTTGTCTACCATGCCAATTGAGTATGGTGAGTCTGTTGTAATGCGCTTACTAGATCAAACTAGTGGTGTAACTAGTTTGGATGACGTGGGAATGCCGCCTGCCATGCTAGAGAGGTTTCGCCGGCTAATTCATATGCCCCATGGTTTGATTCTTGTAACCGGCCCAACTGGTAGTGGTAAGACAACAACGCTTTATGGTGCTTTGCAGGAGCTTAACGAAGTCGGCAAAAAAATCATTACGGTTGAGGATCCAGTCGAATATAGGATGCACCGTATTAATCAAGTTCAGATCAATTCCAAAATTGACTTGAGCTTTGCTAGAGTATTGCGCTCAGCATTGCGCCAAGATCCAGATATATTACTGGTTGGCGAAATACGCGACAGCGATACAGCTGAGATCGCTTTGCGTGCTGCGATGACGGGCCATATGGTTTTGTCGACTCTGCATACTAACGACGCGGTTTCCAGTGCGATGCGCCTGGTTGATATGGGTGCAGAAGGATTTCTTGCTGCAACAGCCTTGCGGGCAGTTGTTGCCCAAAGATTGGTAAGAAGGCTTTGTGATAGCTGTTTTGTTGATCATCAATTAGATGCAAAAGACTCTGCTTGGGTTGCTGCTACCCTTGGAACCGAGCCTTCAAATGTAGTGCTTAAGAAAGCGAAAGGCTGTCATCGATGCAACAACACTGGTTATAGGGGGCGTATAGGTGTTTTTGAAATGTTGATTCTAAATAGCGCCTTAGCGGATGCTCTGAGACGAGCAGATTCTTCCGACTTTGTGAATATCGCAAGGAAGACTCCAGGCTATGTGCCTTTAGTAGTTAGTGCACTCAAGTTCGCACAGCAAGGTATAACGAGCTTGGAAGAAGTGCTTCGGGTGGCGGAGCAAATTGATGAATCAGAAGACTTCATGGAAGTTGCATAATTGTTAGTGCAATAAAATAGCGGGATAAGTTTTGGCTAATTTCAATTACAGTGGCAGAGATAGCAGCGGGGCATTAGTGTCTGGCGCTATTGATGCGTCTACCGAAGACGAGGTAGCCACTATGCTATTTGGAGAGTCCATCACGCCTATTGAGATCCGTCAGGCCGCTAAAAAAGCATCCAAGCGGCGGGAAGTTAAAAACAAGTCATTGGCAAAACTGGACCCCAATGCCAGTGCTATTGATAAAGCCAATGCCTGGCTGGCCGGTACGAAAATTGAGATTGATGAGTTAATAATCTTTACCCGGCAAATGTATTCGCTCACCAAAGCGGGTTTGCCACTGGATCGGGCCATTAAGGGCTTGGAAGCATCCATGACCAACCTACATTTTAGGGGTGTACTACAGGATGTGGTGGCTGGTCTAGAAAACGGCATGAATATGTCATCAGCTTTAGCGCAGCACCCGAAAGTGTTTTCCAATTTGTTTTTATCGCTGGTGCATGTTGGTGAAAATACCGGCCAGCTTGATTTGGCGTTTCGTGAGATTGGCAAGTATTTGGCGTTGGAAAAAACCACCAGACAGCAGGTTAAAAGCGCAACCCGCTATCCTATGTTTGTTATGGTAGCGATGGTGGCTGCCCTTTTGGTTGTTACGGTGTTTGTTATTCCCGTATTCACTAGTGTGTTTGACCGTCTTGGCGCCGACCTGCCTTGGCAAACCGTAGTCTTAATCAACTCATCAGACTTTATTATGAATTATTGGCCCTATCTTTTGTTTCTAGTCACGGGCGCGGTTACCGTGTTCCGGACGTGGCGTAAGACTGAGGCTGGTGAGCTAAAATGGGATCAAAAGAAGCTGGGTTTACCGCTGGCAGGCAAGGTTCTGGAGAAAGTCGCCTTGGGCCGATTCGCAAGAACATTCGCTATGGTGATGAATGCCGGCGTGCCAATTGTTCAAGGTTTAAATGTTGTGGCAGGGGCCGTGGGTAACGCTTACATCGCAAAGAATATCTATAACATGCGTGAAGGGGTTGAGCGGGGCGAAGCGCTTTATCGCACTGCAGTAAATAGCAAGATGTTCTCGCCTATTGTGCTGCAGATGATTTCCGTGGGTGAAGAAACAGGCACCGTAGATGAATTGCTTCGGGAAGTCGCTGAATTTTATGATGCCGAAGTTGAATATGACATCAAGCAACTAAGCGACGCTATTGAGCCAATCCTCATTACTTTTATCGCCGGACTTGTTCTCATCTTGGCGCTGGGTGTGTTCTTACCTATTTGGGATTTAAATACCGCCGCTAATGGCGGTTAGATTCTGTAAGAGCGAAAGGCCAACGGGCTTTAGTGAATTGAATTATTGGTTTTAACGAGACTTATGCGACGATGTGCGTCTAAATTGGATAGCGGCAAGAACCCACTAGGCAGGAGTGCTGGCTTTTCGCTGTTTGAACTCGTGGTTTTCATTGTCACTGTAGCAATCATTTATGCGTCGGCGTCTAATAAATTTGCCGAGTTTCCAGTAGAGGCCGAGCGCGCTAACTTCACTGCCATTACGACTCAGCTGCAGTCGGCTATCAACATGGAAATGCTTTTAGGTGTGGGTTTTGGAAACGTTGCCGCATCGGCACAGATGGCGGGAATGAACCCTATGGATTTTTTGCTTGAAACGCCGAGCAATTACTTAGGGGTTTTTAATGGCGCCGGAATAACGGGGCTTGAAAGAAGAACTTGGTACTTCGACGGCTCTGCGGGCGAGCTGATCTATAGAGTAAGTGGAGACGACAGAGTTGTGTTGCTGCTCGCAGGCAATGAGATTCCTACTCCCGAAATTCGCTTTAAAATCGTCGCCGACTATTCAGATTTTGACGGTCAGTCCGGCTTGCCGCTACCAAGTTCAGGGGGTGAATCTTCAGGTCGCGCCGAGCGCAAATTCACCGGAGTTGTGTTGCGGCCAATTGTGCCATTTCGGTGGACTATTGGAGATGGCACTGTAAGTTGAAACTAGTCCAAACTGCCAGATGGAATTAGTGAATGTGGGAAAATGTGAGAGGGGTAACAGTACTTAGTGGGCTTTCTTCACATAATAGGGGCATAAACAGGGAAAAAACCGGCTACATGGGGTGTAC
>CAYGSO010000079.1:0-7171 GCA_964352445.1 uncultured Pseudohongiella sp.
CGATCGCGCACCAACCTGCGCGATTGGCCTGTTATAGGCATGATTTGGAGCAGCGCGAAAAAACAGGGCGTATAGCTGAGATAGGTGTTTGGCCTGCTCAAATAAGGCGCCGAGTGATCTACTTGGAGCGCAATCTGAACGCCAAACTGAAAGCGATAATTACTTTATTAATTTGAATATCTACATTCAACAGAATTGCTGTAGTCGCACCCCAAACAGTAGCTGTGCCACATTCGGAACCGGCGACGGCTACTCTAATCCTAGTATTCCAAAGCCGATAAGCAGGAACAGGCAGACTGGATACACCATCGCAAAAACCCGCATACGCTGGCCTAGCTGCATGACTTGCTTATCTCCTAGCGCCTCCCACTCTTTTTTAAACAGAAACTTCAACAAATTCACCGTGTGAATAGGCTGATTGTTTCGCGTAAGATGAGGTTCGCCCATAGACACAAACTTTTCCGGGTGCTGCTCTTGCAACAGCTTGAAAAGCCTTGTGCACAGATAAAGCCAAACGAGTACTGATAAAAACAGTAGAGCGAATAGCGAGAGGAAGACTGTTAGCTTTATCATAAAGGCCTCGTTTATTTATCTAACTGAATCAAGCAAGCGCCGTTGCCAAGAAATTGAGCAACGATACAGCTTTACCAATTTTTCAGCAGAATGAAGCATCGGACTCAGTTTACTAATTTACTAGTTTACCCAGCGCTAGTAAATGTTAGAGTAAGGCGAGTTCAGCATCTGCGACACCGATTCGGTTGCTTCAGGTCTGATAATGTCAGTGCAACCAACGGTACGAACTAATTAGAAGATAGTCCCATTTTTTAGAATATGAGAAATGCTGTGGCCCAGCTCAATCGCAAGTAAAGTGAAACTTATTAAATGGAATCGACAATGACACGCATACTTATGTTTCTGTACCTAGCAGGGTTGTTTTTTACGCCAGCACACGCTCAAAGTGTTTACGATGCATCAACCAACCAATTGTCATTGCCATCAGTTCAGGTTGGGAATACAGTTTTTACGGACGTCGTCGTAACGATAGATCAGGTTGTGTCTGCGGGTGCTTCATACACGGATTCCCAGGCAGGTTTTAATTTGCTCGCGGCATACGACAGCCAAGTTAGGCAGTCAGGTCAACATCAATTTACGGTCTCCGGGGAGGCTGCGGGCGTTCCGGTGTCAGGGTCGGGCACAGTGATATCTGGTCAGCTATCATCAGGTTTTTTTGAGGGAAAAGCTGCTCAAATAAAAACCGCAGTTGTCGCGATGACGCTTAACGCTAACGGAAGTGCGGTGCCAGTCAACTCTTCAAGTATTGCTTACTATGACAGCAACAATAGATTTTTAGGCAGTGAAGGCGAAAGCTACGAAGTTGTAGACATCTATTACGATCTGCCAGCGGATGCCGGCTCAAATGACGCTGGGTTAATATTTCAATCTACTTTATATACCAACTCATCTAAATTGCTGATTGAGGGCAAAAAAACAGCGACCTACTCAACAACGTTTGAATCAGCAACTACCCTCATATTGACCGTGATCTCTGTAGTGAGAGATTCGTCAGGAAATATCATTCAAAGCAACTCACAAAGGATTCGCATATTTGCCAATAACACTGCGCAGCGGTTAAGCGATACGGGTATTGAGTCATCAACTTTTTTGACTATTAACTACCAATAGGGGTTTCGGGACACTGATAAGATAATAACTTAATAAAATTTAATCCCTGTGAGAGCGAGTCTACCTCTCGCACAGTACACAATGAACTGGGCATCAACTAAACCATCAGCTACACGTAAGATAACGGGGACAACGTGGCGTCCATCACCTCTCCATTGGGCTGGACTGCATTTTAAGAGTTTTATGGTGCTAGCTTGATAAGAAGCAGCGGTTATTGCGGCCTGCATCAAGTTTAAAAGACGTATGGATTTATGTATTCAGGTTACTCGCCTAATGTCGTCCTTGTGTTACTTTAAAAACCTACCAAACACACCAAAAGTATGATTTTGATTTGGAGATTCTTGTTGTGCTGATGAATCAGTGTCGATTACTTCCATCTGCGACGGGCTCGTAAGGATATTTGGTATCGCGTTAGTTTCTTGTTTGTACTCTTTTACTTTTGGGGCTTTCGCTACCCACTTCGATAGTTGCTGGCCAACTTCTTCGTAGAACGCTCGGAAATGTTTTTCGGATTCTTCAACAAAGGTCTTCGACCCTTTGAAGCGTGCCATTACATCTACCACGCGAACAACCTCTAAATGCGTTGGCATGTCTTTAATATTGGTAGGCACAAGCGACTCAGGGTTTTCGATAGCTTTTTGTAGACTGGCTGTTGTCATTGGAGTTCGTTTCGGCCAGTGAACTCTGATAGAAACCTTTGTCAACTCTGCGGATTTTATTTGCCGAGTAAACCAGTTAATTGATGCAGTAGCGCGACTTTTATCTTTAGGCGCTTCCAGCTTCATTCCTATATTAATTGTGCGTCGCAAAAAATCAGCGCTAAACTCAATTTTGGATGCAGCGTTGGGGATATCGAAGTAGGAAATTAGGCAATTATTTCTCTCGAGTGTAATGCAATCTTCAATAAAATTTAGGTCAGCATCTTGAAGTCTGGCCCTAGACAATGCCAATGAAACTGGCTCGCCTATTACCATGCTCAGATTCAGAGCTAGGTTCTTAGAAAGCTGCTGCCAACTTGTAACAGCGTTCTTAACGGGTTGAGATTTTTTATCTATAACAGCACCTTGCTGGACTTGATCGCAAACCGTTTTCCAATCTCTGTGCATTTGGCTAAGCGAGGTAACGCCAGATGAATCGTGATTCATGTACCTTATTAGTTCGCTTAAGATGTAAGCCTGCTCAGGATCTTTTACGGAATTGTTGTCTGTGATAAGTATGGCTTTAGAGATTATTGATAACCATGAAAAATGAAATAGTGAAACAGTTTTCGTTTTATTTTTTGCTATTTTGACTGGATGGTGGGTAGGGGAAGTTGCAAATTGGTTTGAAATGGTGATTAACGCATCGATCTGGTTCAGTTTGGCTAACTCTAAATAATTCTCAATCTGTTCTGGGGTAAGGCTGCTGTTTCCCACTTTGGACTCCACCAACGCCATCCATCTTTTAGCACCTGCACGGATGATAATGAGGCCGTCGGGTCGGATTTTGTTTTCTTTTCCAGAGTTTTTGAACACCACTTCTGTTAGGCATTCTACTTTTGCAGTCTTGCCTGTTGGAGCTCCGATTTCCGATAATACTTCTTTTGCGAAATCTGGTACGACCATGAAACAAGCCAACAAGCTAGAGGTTGCGCGCTCCTCTTTTTTTGAGTCAGATACTGTAGGGATTAATCGAGCTAATTGACCCGAGGACAGAAATTTAAGCAAGTCGGCTTCCATTGTCGTGCTCCTTTATTGTAGCGAGGGTGGCTTGCGTCCCGTCACTTTGTCGGTATATCAATCTATTTTTAGGTGAGTGTCAATGAGCAATTGTCATTTCAGCAATATGCCTGCAAGCAATCGAGTTGCAAATATACTAAGAGTAATAACACTTCCCGTAGCAACGACTGCAGATCAACCCGACAAGCCCAATTTTAAGTCACACCATTTCAGGATATGGATTGAAGATCGACTGAGATGTCAAAATTAGAGGCAAGTAACAAATCAAACTACTCTGACCCCTTTGATCCTTGATACAATGATTCGGCGCTATAATCTGCTTACACACGTTTCTTGGCGCCTCATTCAGTTAATCGCAAATTACGGAGAATAATATGTCGACATCCTTTACCGGGAATTTTTTCAATAGACTTTCTACCAAGACCCTTGTTGTATTGGTTTTAACAGCCTTCGGAGCCAGCCTCAGTTACGCGGATGTTACTCGCTACCCGCTGCCAAATGGTTCAACGTTTCCTATTTCAGAGGCTGTTGAGGTTACTGCCGATACAGGGCTTGTCTTTCTCAGCGGAGCTACCCCTCTGGTCGCCGATGCATCGGCTGGTGTAGGAAATCCGGCGTATTACGGCGATACCAAAGCCCAAACTATAAGCGCGATGAATCGTATAAAAGCAAACCTTGAAGGCAAAGGCTTGGATTTAGGCGACATTATTAAGCTGACGGTTTTCTTGGTAGGCGATCCTGCTAAAGATAACATCATGGACCGGGACGGATTTATGGAAGGCTATGTCGAGTTCTTTGGAACCGCTGAACAGCCGAATCTGCCTGCCCGCTCTGCGTTTCAAATTGCGAGACTGAGTCAGCCTCTTATGTTTATCGAGATCGAAGCGATAGCGGCACGGAAATAAGCTAAGCTTTGTTTTCAGGTAAAGCCGAAAGGCTTTGCCTGAATTATCGGCCAAAAAGCAGGGCAGATTTGCGGAGAGATGCGCCCTGCCTTAAAGTAGTGTTTGGACTTCCGATACTGTCATGGACAACTTCGGGCCATTCTACGGCCAGCTGGGGATAGAACTAAGAACTAAGAACTAAGTTTCTAGTCTTAATCTCAAGCTGATGTTTAGCTTTATGATGAAGGCAGGTTTTCAACTAAGAGTTATCTTGCTAAGAGCCAGAGATCAGCTTCCAGTTTTAAAAAATGAAACCTGACCTCTGCTCGTTCTTTCCATATTTTAGTTTTATATTTCTCCGCGCCGGGCTGCCTTAATCACATTGTCTGCCGTACGGAAAGCCAGCGCCATAATAGTCATGGTGGGTTGTCCTCGGCCGGAGGTCACCAAAGAGCTGCCGTCAACCATGAATAAGTTAGACACGTCATGGGCGCGGTTGTAGCGATCGACAACCGAGTTCTCTGGGTTGTCGCCCATTCTGCAGGTGCCCAATAAATGCACGCCACCGGTTTGCCCTTCTGAGGCGTAGCTACTTTTGATTTCAGTCGCTCCAGCTGCTGCCATTAACTCCTCTGATCGCTCCATAAAGAATTTCATAGTGGCGAAATCGTCGGGGTGATTCATAAAGGTAGTGCGCAGCGCAGGCCGTCCCCATTTGTCTTTGACATCGGGATCCAAGCTTACGTTGTTGCTACTCATTGGAACGGTGGTTGTGTGTCCATTGAAAGAACAGGCGTGGGTGAAGTCTTTGGCGATGTCCTTTTTGAATTGACTGCCCCAGCGTAAACCACTGAAGCGAGTACCCTGTAAGGCCAATGACATGGGCAGACCTCGGCTTAAGTGGCGAGCGTCAATGCCGCCCCCGCCGTAGAATCCAAGGCTTGGATCGATACTGTAAAAATCGTGAATGACCCGAGAGGTTGCAACACTCTTGTGAGCATTGATTGGATGTTCAAATAACCCGGCAGTATTAGAGCCGCCGTTAAACATCAAGTTTTTGCCTACCATGCCACTGCTGTTGGCTAGGCCATCTGGCGAGCGACTGGATTCCGAAAGTAATAACAGGCGCGGGGTTTCTGCGCCGTTAGCGCAAAGCACAACCGCTTTCGCCCGCTGCGACTGTTCAGTGCCATCTTCTTCCCAGTAGACTACTTCAGTGACACGGCCGGCGCTGTTAGTTTCAACCCTGGACACTGTGCAACCGGTGCGCAGTTCGCAGTTGCCAGATTCTAAGGCTTGAGGAATCATAGCCTCGGCGGTTGATGACTTGGCCCCAACTTCACAACCAAAGCCGTTACAAAAACCACAGTGGATGCAGCCTGGACGGCCATTAAACGCTTTGGAAAGAATGGCGTGTGGCTGTGGATAGGCGGTCCAGCCAAGCTTTTTGGCAGCCTGCTCTAACAGCACGCCAGAGGCTTTGGGTGGCATTGGCGGTAACGGATAATCACGGGAGCGAGGCGGATCCCAGGGGCCAGCAAGCCCGGACAAGCCAATATCCCATTCTACCTTGGTATAGTAGGGCTCCAACTCCTCGTAAGAAATTGGCCAATCGGTAAAAGTTGAGCCGGAGATTTCACCTCTAACGGATCGTTCCATGAAATCAATGGGTCGAAGGCGCCAAAAGTTGCCAGAGTAATGCACGCTGCTGCCACCGACATTGTGGGCATAGCCCAAATTTGCTCGACTTGAGAGTTCTGCTTTTTCATGCTCATAGCGGCGAAAAGTTTGCGGGTGGCCCTTGCGCGGCCCCCAAGCCAGTTCTTCATTTTGCGTCACTGCCCACTCATCGTGGGTGAAATCTGCAGGCCTAAGGTACGGGCCTTGCTCAAGTACCACGGTAGAAAAGCCCGCCATAGATAGTTCGCGCGCCATAATTCCGCCGGCAGAGCCAGAGCCTACTATTACAAAATCAACTTCTTGACGCGTAGGGAATGTTGCCTGTGCCATAGTTACTTCTCCAATTCCATTTGCTGTGCATCGTAGTAGCCATAAGGTGCCACCCAAGCGTGTTGACTTTCGAAACCCATAAGGTCCCAGCCGACGCGATCGCGGTTGCCACCAAGGGCCGGAGAGGCAAACATGCCTGCTATTGTTAAGTAATGGACAGCATCAAAAAATGGTGTCTGTTCGATATCGCGTAACAGGGAATCCTGTTGATCTGCTGATAGGGCGCTAAACAGCGGGTTGCCGTACTTACTGTTTGCAGATTTCTGCAACTCTAACAGGCCTGCCCGCAGATCGGGCAGCAGCTCTGCCCGGCTGCTACTCAATACGTTGTCCATGAAATAAATAACGCCTGCTTCAGTAGCACCTGGGGTGTCGTCAGTGGGAATAATTCTAGCGGCGATAGCCTCAAATTCAGCTGCTTCAATGGCTTTCAGGGTCGAAAAATCTTCGCCTGCGAGCATTGCTCCATGAGCCTGTTGGCCCGCAAGTAATATGGATGGAGCAGACATTATAAGTAACGAATAGCGCGCGTTTTCCGAGGTGGCTCGCAAGAATTCTCGACGAGTGAGCTCTTTAGTTGTCAAAGGTAAACTCCTTTAGTGGCTGTTGGATCATGACCCTGCTTATTGTCGACGATATTTGGGGGTAAGTGCAGCAAAAACTACGCCATGTAGCTGAAATATAACGTCAACCAGCGTTTATGGGTCGCGGGAGCTGGCTGGAGAAGCAAACAGTAAACATTAGTGACCCGGATTGGTGTTTACGTGAATTTTTGCCTTATTTTGGAGCGCTTAAGGAAACGAAAAGTAGCGATAGACTTTGGGACATATATGGACACTCCACCCTAGTCAAGGCGCTATTTCCATTTTTTTGGCA
>CAYGSO010000080.1:0-6963 GCA_964352445.1 uncultured Pseudohongiella sp.
GTTATCATGAGCTCTATTAAAGTAAAACCAGCGCTACTTCTGCTCATAGAGGTGTCCTTTTTGGCTTTAGCTTGATTACTGCTTCGGCCTCATGGTACCCATCTTAAGCGAAAGTGTAACGCCTAGTTTCGGCTTTCGTTACCCAAGCCTCGTTATGTTTGTGAATAATTTGACTCTCTTCGCAGTTTTGCTCAGCAATCAATGGTGACAAGACACCCTGACAAGGTAGCCCAGCCCGCTGCCGCAGCCTATCTAGTCTTGTTCGAACATCTGCGAAACTCTCTGTATCTTCTACTGCACCGAAGATGTAGCGCCGCTCCAAGCCACGCTCAATAATATGGCAGCACCCGCCATGTATGCAAAGTCGTGCGCCCAGAGCAAAACACCTACTTTTGGTTAATTTGTTATCTGATGAGTGTCCCCCTCCCGCTTTTTTTATCGCACAGACAAGAAATCTGGCACGTTGAGAGACGTCAAGTTAGATCGTTCGAAAGGAACCTCGTTAAATAGAAGTGGGTAGTACGACTTTCGAATAATTTCATGATATCGCCGTATGCGATCTTCAAATTTAACACCAGCATTCACATCTGTTTTAGCGATCGACTGCAGGGCGCGCTGAACCGCAACAGCTGGAGAAATGAGAGCTATCCGAGCAGTAAGTAAGTCGCGTTGGAGAATTGAATTTCGATACTGCTCAACCATGGGTGCCGCCGCCTCGTCACCGACTTGCTGAAACGCAAAGTACCATTTCCAGTGGAAAGGGTCGGTGATTGGCAACGTGTTTGACCATTCGGGGTGGGATTCAAAAAACCGATTCATGGTTTCAGACTTAGGGATATCCCAAGCATCGTTGACAACTTCTCGCTGGGTGAGGGCAATTGCAGAGCCCTGATTTCTCTCGACACTAGTTTCAATCAGAGCCTTGCCAACAAGTGGTACGATGATGTTGAGCACCATCCAAATGCCGACTAGAGCTGCTGCAGTTGTGCCAGAGTTAAGGCTTTTGAAAGCACCCAAACTAATCGCTATTGCTGACCAAAGCAGTATTTGCGAAGTGATAACAGCAGTGGTCGCGAGGAATTCGGCTGCTCCGGCACCGTTAAGAATCATAGCAGACCAAAGTGGTAGCAATGCCAATAGAGTCAGCACAATCAGACGCAATATAGTGCGAATTGCCCATACCTTTAGGGGGGTGCCTGCAGTGACAACAAGTAAAGCGTGTCGACCCGCCTCACGCTCAGAACTGATCAAATCATAAAACGTAAACACAGCGAGTAAGGGCAAAATAAACGCGGCATAAAACCCATAGTCGAATCTGCCAATGGAAGCCAACTCAGGATTGATGCTGTCTGTTTCGTAGATTTGGCCTTCGAGAGCAAGCGCACGTATCCTCATCATCACCGGTGACAAATCTCGTTGTCCTATTGCTGCAAAGGCAAGTTTAGATGGCTCATTCCAAACTGCGTAAAACGTTGAATAAGCGGCATCACCAAAATCGCTCGCCTGGGAACGGGCAAAGTCTCGTTCTAGTCGATCTAATTTAACCAACGTCGCAATTTCCTGCTCTTGGCTTCTGATTTCGAGCAATCCCGTGACGACTGCAAGTAGGCTCAGCACTAGTGTAAGAACGAATGCCACCACTAAAGCTCTGCTACGAGCCATGAGCTTTGTTTCTTGTTGAATTCGTAGCCAGTTCATAATCTGTGTAACCTGCGAGATGTAAGTATCATAAAGAAAGAGGCTATTAAGACCCAGCAAGAAAGCATCAAGATGGCCGAACCTGCCTTGGCTAATCGCTCAGTAAGCGGTTCTAGCGATAATGTAAAGTTAGGCATACTGCTCCAGTTCTGTGCGCTTACCCTAGTGCGTTGCTCTGCGGCAGCATTAGTGCTTCTTGCAATGTCGTCGGCGAAAGTGATGGCCTCCATTTGGAGCCTATTGTAGTGCTGCACCATGGCGAATCTGTAGTCCTCCGCAGCGGATAGAAAACGATGATGAGCTGATAAATTAGTTCCAGCCAATGCCATCGACAACGAGCGTATCGCTATCATGGGCGTGAGAAAGCCGAAACGATTGGCTACTTCAGACTGCTGTAATTCGCTGAGTTGCTTTTTCTGAGCATACTCATTGTAGATTCGAGCGTCTTCCTCTTCGCCGCGAATCGCCACCATGCCTCGGTAATTGAACGGCAAATCTTCGATACGAGTGACGTTGTATTCGGCAAGCGTAAGTTCTTGCAAACTTCTGAAGGCAGGATCACTTATATCATGGCCGTCCCCTGCCGTTCGTAGGGTTTCGGCTACAGCAAGACCGGTTTCAACTTGACTTGGTGTCTGAACGATACTGGTTGAAAAGTCAGTTGCAAATCGTGGAATTAAGATTGCAAATGCAGTCCACAGTCCAAGCAGCGTCAGTAACGCAGCCTTGGCTGACGAGCTAGTCCCGGAAACTCCGACAATTAGCTGCGCCCAAACTGCGAGATAAACTCCGTAACCTAGCACCAAGAGCAGAAAAGAGAACAACATGTCACCGTCTCCCACCGCAACAACGAAACCCACAATGAATAAGGGCAGTAACGCGATACTTGCTAAACTATAAAGCGCAATGAATTTGCCAAAAAGCAAAGACCTATTTGAAATTCCTTGCCCTAAAAGTTGGTGCAGGGTTTGCTGCTCTCGTTCTCGCGCAACGCTAGAAAAGCCACAAAGAATCATCAACAAAGGGATTAGGGTTTGAAGTGCAAAGGCGGGGGAAATAGAACCAAACCTTGCTAGCAAACCTGTTTCGGCTGCCGAAATAAAAGCGGCAGTATTCTGGCGATGACCCTCGAGAAAAATTGATGTGCCAACAAAAGCATCGACACCAGGATCCACTATGGCTAAAGGAGAAGGAGTACGATAGACATAATGCCCATAATGCACCATACGGTGAGGGTGGCGGTCTGGCTGTGCAGCCAGAATTGCGTCGGACTCAGCTTGTTCGTAACGGCGTTGTTCTAGTTGTTTTGTTTGCTCGGAGAAAGAGACAAACAGCGAAACTGTGGAGAGTGCCAGCAGGGTAACAAGGGCTACGAGCGCGAGGTTGGAGCGTTTCCAATAGCGAAGCTCATCCTTTGCGATAATCAGAGCGCTTTTCATGCTGCCTCCTTTCGAATAAACATATCGCGCACCGCATCAACTTCAATCGCACCGCTTTCCGCTCGAGAGAAACTGCCGACGAGCTGTCCGTCTCTGAGTAATCCGATAGTAGTAGCAACTTGACATGCCCCATATAAATCATGAGTTACCATTAGAACACTCACACCTTTTTTTGAAAGTTGATCAATAACAACATGGAAGTCTTCTACAGCTGCCGGGTCTAGGCCAGAAGTAGGCTCGTCAAGAAAAATGACCGGCGTTCCACGCAATATAGCGAGTGCAACGGCCACTTTTTGGCGCATCCCTTTGGAGTAGGTGTTCAGATGACGGTGTCTCGAATCTTGCGCTAGGTTTACCGAATTTAACGCATCATGAATACTGTCATCCCCAAGTGTGTTTCCTGCTAAAGAAAGAAAATAGCGAATGTTCTCCATGGCGGTAAGATGACCATAGAGCGAAGCATTTTCTGGTAGGTAGGCAATGGACTTTCTCACGGCTTCGGGATTTGAGCTTGCGCTCAACCCCAATACCTTTGCGTCTCCTTTCATGGGGCTAAGAAGCCCCATGAAAGTAAGAAGCGTTGTAGATTTGCCCGCGCCATTGCCACCTAACAAAGCATAGACTTCACCACTAGCCACGTTAAAATTTAGATCGTTTAAGACAAAAGATCCGCCCCTTGTTACAGTAAGATTCTCTGCGGACAGCACGATATTGGACATGTTACTCCCTCCCTTAAGGTGGTTTAGCTAAAATCTAACGTAAACGAAACGCTAGCGTTTACTCCGTCACTAGGTGAATGAATCGTATCTATACCTGTGTCGCTAAAGTCGAAAACGTATTCAAAAAACTCATCTGTAGCGTTGTTAATCTGGAAATTGACGCGCCCCCAAGAAGTACCATACTCAAGCACAGCATTGAGAATGGTATAGTCACCAAACTTTCCGCCAAGGTTGTTTTCATTGACGTAGTAGTCCCCCTGAGAATCAATATGCACTCTACCCACAATCGCAGAAGTGAATTGATACTGAGCTCCAACTGAGGCAGTAAAGTCGGGGATACTGCGTAGTTCATTGCCTATAGTGTTGACCACGCTATCGCTGGGGCGTTCTATCTCCGAGTTGACAGTCGTAAAGTTTGCCCACAAAGATGCGCTATCATTTAAGGTTAGAGTGAGTCCAGCATCAATACCGTCGCGGCTAGTTGAGCCAACGTTTCTTGCTGTCTCATCGATGCTTATAAATTCGTTACTGGCATCTTGTTGCCAGTAGGAAATTCTTGCTTGAAAATTGCTAGCAGGGTCCCAACGAACCCCAAGTTCCCATCCATCGTTCAGCGACACATCTCGAGCATTAACGTTGCCTGCGGTATAGGCATCTGCGCCAAAAGGGTGTTGAAAACTTCGGCCGTAGTTGCCAAAGAATGTCATTTCGTCAACTGGGGAAAAGAACACATTTATAGATGGTTGTACGATGGTTCCGAAATCGTACATGTTGCGTTGCGATGGGTTGCCCGCTGCATTGAATTGTACGAAGTCGCCGTCTAGTCTGTCTGCTCGAACACCGAAATTCCATGTAAGAAATTCGCTGACATTGTTTTCAAGCTGAATGTAGGCTCCCTGGGTATCAAACGAATAATGGCGATTTCGTCCAACATTATTCACATCTCGCTCACGGGATTGACCGATGGTTCCGAACCGCTGCTCGATTACGTCTTGGTTCTCAACGTCGGCACCCGCATTGAATGTCCAAGCGTCATTAATCTGCCAACTAACGCTAGCAATTACTCCTGACATATCCTGATCGTCAAAGCGATTTGTTAGAGCGCCTGCTTCGCTGAAGCGTACCCAACGCTCCCTCTCAAAATTTTGCCAATACGCTTTGAGTGAGAACTGCGTCGCTTCCGTGAGAGCATTGTCGTAATGGAAACTATAGTGACTTGTTGTTTTGTCGCCACCATCCTGATTGGCAAAACTTGCGGATGACTGGGGCGATTGACGAACGGTATTCGCACTTAAATAGCCTGGAGCATCGCCCTCATAGCTGGCGTGACGTGCGATAAAGCCTAAGCTAGAAGAGTCGTTTAGGTCATAGAACCAGCGACCTGAAAGTGATAGTTTCTCTAAGTCTGTGCGATCCCTATAACCCTCTCCCTCGCGATAGCCGATAAAGTAATTTTGAACCAGTTTTCCTGTTTCGATTCCAGTGTAGGCTTGAAGTTCTTGGGCACCAAACGTATCTAGCGTTGCATTTAGTGTGGTTGTGCCTGTATCAGTGCGCGAAGAGACGTTGTAATTACCCGCAACATCTTGCAGGCCATAGCGTGGATCGCTATTGCCTTTGAACACCTCAATCGACTCAATAGCCATCGGAAACATCTGATCTAATTCATTGTACCCATTGTGCAGGTTTGAGGGGATGCCATCTATGAGAAGCTTCGCGTGAGGAGAGCTGCCGTCTCCTGCAAATCCTCGAATAGAGATGTCTGTATTGATAATTCCTTGATTAAACCGTGAAAGATACACGCCGGGTACTTTGGAAAACAATTCCAATGTGTCTCTGACATGTTCGTATTCAAGTTCATCGCGCCCAATCACATCGAGGGAACCCGCTAAAGTGCGGTTGTAATTGCTAGAACCATCGCCTATCACAAGGATTGACTCAAGGCGTTGATTCGCTCCCCCGTCAGCGGCGTAAAGACCGGTAGAGATGGTCGCGATAGCCGTAGCGCAGGCGATTTTTAGTGTTTGTTTCTTGTAGATGACTCGCATAGTTAAACTCTCATTATAAACCCGCAGCCTAAAACTTAGGCCCAGCGAGCGGCAATTCTAAAAATGACAGGCAGGGGTAAAGCAGCCTAGTCTAAGTAAGTTTGAGAAAATTCTAGATTATGCGAGAGGTGGTGCGCGAGAGCGTGTATCGTTGGGAGCTAAACTTGGAATGAAAAGCTCATGTGCAGCGGCAAATCCAGAGGCGTGGCGCACTTGGATTAGAATTGTATTTACAGTTAATCCATCATCGTCTGCTTGCGATTTAAGGCAAAGCTGACAATCCTGATGTTCGTATGGATCAGTATGGGTGTGCTGTAATACTACCGCTTGTGAGAAAAGTAGCAAACAAACCATCAGCAGCACTCTGAACTTACTAAGTTCGGCACTGAGATAAAAATACTGTTTGATTGACATCGTTTTCATTATTCTATTTGAAAAGTCAATTAGATGCTGCGGAGGTAAAGTTGGTAAGTGACCAGATAGTATGGTAATTCCTATTCTTGTCAAGTTAAAAAAGAGGGAAAATGAGAAAAAATGAGGGACACTTACCAGATAGCAAAATAACGGTTATTCTCTGCCAACTGTGAAGCTAGTTCGAAGTTCTCGTGTGACTGTTGAGTCAACTGGTTATTTGATGAGTGTCCCCTCTAGAACTCGGCACTGAGATAAAAATACTGTTTGATTGACATCGTTTTCATTATTCTATTTGAAAAGTCAATTAGATGCTGCGGAGGTAAAGTTGGTAAGTGACCAGATAGTATGGTAATTCCTATTCTTGTCAAGTTAAAAAAGAGGGAAAATGAGAAAAAATGAGGGACACTTACCAGATAGCAAAATAACGGTTATTCTCTGCCAACTGTGAAGCTAGTTCGAAGTTCTCGTGTGACTGTTGAGTCAACTGGTTATTTGATGAGTGTCCCCTCTAGAACTCACCTTTAGAAGCCACGGCTCATACTTAGGGTAGAGATTCCCAATAACGCCTTTGCCTCTTGAGCGGCCTTTTCCCTCCCTTCCCTACTACAGATACCTGCCCTAACTGTTACTGGAAAATAGTCCTAA
>CAYGSO010000081.1:0-6894 GCA_964352445.1 uncultured Pseudohongiella sp.
AAGCACCCACCTCTATTACTTGATCGAATTTTTAAAGAACTTTCCCGGAGTCATCGACTCAGGGAGGGCGTATTATACGTATCCTAGTCTCGCTGGCAAGGGGTATAACAAGATAGTTTGATAATATTTGTCGATTGGGAAATTGCCTTAGAAAAGACGCTTTGCCCAGGCAGAAGATAACTCGATAAAAATAGCTCTAAGCCAATGTTTTGCTGGTTTTTGGCTTCAATTTTACATAAACCCGATATCCCAACAAGACTGCAAGAACTGCTCCGTAAAGTACAGCCTCACCAATATCGAGGCGTGAAATCCAAACTAAATGCACAATAGATAGAACTGCAGCCACATAAACAGCCCTATGCAACCGCTTCCAATTACGTCCAAGCTTGCGCACCATAACCTTCGGTGAAGTTCCCGCCAACAGCAATAGCAGCACGTAGGAAGCAAACCCGACCGTGATGTAAGGACGCTCAATAATCTCCTCTAGAATGTCCCCCCAACGAAACTGCAGCAGGAAAGTGAGCCACACGAATAGATGCAACGAGGCATAAAAGAATGCAAACAAACCCAGCATACGCCGATGGCGCACGAACTCAGTATTATTACTAAGCAGACGCAGAGGCGTTAGTGCCAACGAGATCAGCAGAAACCGCAGCGCCCACTCCCCTGTCAGCAGCGACAGCTCCTTAGCCGGGTCTGGCCCAAGATCGTTAGTCGCAATCTTCATAATCAAGAGGGCAAAAGGAATCAAGGCCACGCTGAAGATAAGCGGCTTAATGAATGGTTTCATTGGAGATAGTTCCAAGCTGGTGCCCGCATCACTGCGGGCATACGCCTCTAAAAATTGCGGGTCAAATCCATGCCCGTATAGAGCGAGGCAACTTGCTCAGCGTAACCATTGAAAAGGCGAGTATCAGTATAATTCCGACTAAACAGAGTTTGCGGCAATCGCCTTTCTTTATCTTGACGCCAGCGAGGGTGATGGACCTGAGGGTTCACATTGGCATAAAAGCCATATTCGCTAGACTGCAGATCATTCCAGGTTGTGTTGGGCATAGTTTCCCGAAAGTTAATCTTGACGATTGATTTAATGCTCTTAAAGCCGTACTTCCAAGGCACCACAAGACGCATAGGCGCACCGTTTTGCGGTGGCAGATAGTCTCCGTACAGCCCAACAGCCATAAAGGCCAATGGATTCATCGCCTCATCCATTCTAAGCCCCTCGCGGTAGGGCCAATCGACGATAGCGAAGCGAGAGCGCACGCCTGGCATGGAGTCTTCGTCTACTAGAGTTTCAAACTCAACAAACTTAGCCTTTGAAGTAGGTTCGAATTGCTTGATCAGATCCGCTAAAGGAAAGCCTATCCAAGGAATAACCATGGACCAAGCCTCAACACAGCGAAGTCTGTAAATACGTTCTTCAAGCCCATGAGGCTTTAAGACATCTTCAAGATTGTATTTGCCAGGTTTTGCCACCTCGCCGGTAATTTCTACTGACCACGGGTCTGCCTTAAACTCCCCTGAGTTAGATGAAGGGTCAGACTTGTCCATGCCAAACTCATAAAAGTTGTTGTAGCGGGTAACGTCGCTATAGGGAGTCAATGCTTCGGCGGTATAGAATGGCTCGGTATTAGGCGCGGGCTCAATATCTGCGAACTTGTCTCCCCACCATGGCGCTGGCGCCGAGCGCTTCATATCTGCTGGTGCCCGAGCTTTTAGCAAATCGCCAGATTGCGCGCTACTCAAAGCAGGTATAGTAGCTGCAACTGCGGCCCCCAACATCAGCCTTGAGCTATCGGTCATAAACTGACGGCGATTACGGTAAACGCTCTCAGGTGTGATTTCAGAAGGCTTTATATCATCTGGCTTTTTAATCAACATATCAGTACGTCCGTTGCTAAATTTGTGAATTTCTTATCTGGCGGCCTTGGGCTTTGAACCAGTTATATAAACAAGACACTAGATACAGGTAAATAATTTCGCCTGTTACGCATAAAATGTAGTACGCAGCGGCCGCAAATTAAGTTTCCAATCCCGATAGCGCAAATACTCCCTTAGTCGATATTCAACAGCTTTCTAACTTTGCTCATCGGAATCAGGCTTGGCTGCGGCCGTTGTTTTTGGCTTCGCCTTCACGGCTTTGGTCTTTGCCGGCGTTTTAGCTGCTTTGCTAGTTTTAACCGAGTCAGCGGCTGACGGAGTTGGCCCGGGTTTTGTCCGAGCCAGACTGCGGGGACCAATACCCTTGCTTACATAAAGCCACCGTATTGGGCCAGAGAATCCATACAGAATCGCCATGATCAGCAGTACCTCATGGGGATTTTGCGCAACCACGACCAAAAGCACCACGGCAAAGATGAACACCATAAAAGGCACAGTGCCTTTAAAATGCAGCTCTTTGAAACTGAAATATTTGTAGTTGGAGATCATGAGCAAACCCACAAACACAGTGAGCATCGCGCTCATGTAAGCAACTCCGGCCGTAACCTCTACCCCGTATTTATGGGCGACCCAAGGCACAAATGTCACAATAGCGGCTGCTAATGGACTCTGCAAACCGACGAAAAAGCGCTTATCAACCGACTCTAGTTGCACATTGAAACGAGCAAGCCGGATAGCGGCACAGGACATATAGATGAAGCTGGCCGCCCATCCCACTCTTTCAAGGGGGCCAAACCCCCAGCTAAACATAATCAGCGACGGCGCAACTCCAAAAGACACCATGTCAGACAAACTGTCGAACTGAGCACCAAAAGCACTCTGGGTGTTGGTCAGCCTTGCGATGCGCCCGTCTAAGCCATCGCAGATGCCCGCGATCAATATGGCCCACCCTGCTTCGTTGAAATCTCCAGACATACCGGCTATCACGGCGTAAAACCCAGCAAATAGCGCCGCCAAAGTAAGCAAGTTAGGCAGTAAGTAGATACCGCGGCGGCGCACTTTTTTGCCGCCCTCGGACACTATTTCCTCGTGCTCATCAATTGGCAATAGGGTATCGCTAATACTGTCTCGTTGGTCTTCACTCATATCAATTGGGTTACCAAATTCGCAATGACTGCCGATTATAGCCTTCAACATATGGCATTGCGTGTTGTTTTTTAAGGATTATTGCACCGGTTGGGCTAGATGCTATATGATCGCGCCTCATAAATCTAAGGCCAGCTAAGCCCTCGAATGTATCACGAGCGCTGGTAAAACCCATTTCAAACGGAGTTAATCCATGAATTATTTCAATACACTGCCTTTGCGGCTTCAACTTGAACAGCTTGGCAAATGCCGATTTATGGATGCCAGCGAATTCAATGGCGGTGTAGATAAACTAAATGGCTGGAAAATAGTCATCATCGGCTGCGGCGCTCAGGGCCTCAACCAAGGCCTCAACATGCGCGACAGCGGCCTGGACGTCTCATACACATTGCGTGCCGAGGCGATCGCCGAGAAGCGTGCCTCTTGGAAGAATGCCACTGAAAACGGCTTCACAGTAGGCACCTACGAAGAGCTCATCCCAAGCGCGGACTTAGTGCTGAATTTAACCCCAGACAAACAGCATAGCCCTGTGGTCTCTAAAGTGATGCCTTTAATGAAACAAGGCGCCACTTTGGCATACTCCCACGGATTCAACGTGGTAGAGGAAGGCATGAAGATTCGCGATGATCTCACTGTCATCATGGTGGCACCAAAAAGCCCAGGCTCTGAAGTTCGCGAAGAGTACAAGCGCGGATTTGGCGTGCCAACGCTAATCGCCGTTCACGCTGAGAACGACCCCAATGGCGATGGCCTCGAAATAGCTAAAGCCTACGCGGCAGGCACCGGCGGCCACAGGGCTGGTGTGCTCGAATCATCTTTTATTGCCGAAGTTAAATCTGACCTTATGGGCGAGCAGACTATCCTGTGCGGCATGCTGCAAACTGGCTCTATCCTTTGCTACGACAAGATGGTCGAAAAAGGCATTGATCCCGGGTACGCATCAAAACTGGTCCAGCATGGCTGGGAAGTCATCGCCGAAGGCCTTAAACACGGCGGCATCACCAACATGATGGACCGCCTGTCTAATCCTGCCAAGCTAGTGGCGAACGAGCTGTCTGAGGAACTCAAAGAAATCATGGCCCCGCTTTATCAAAAGCACATGGACGACATTATCACCGGCAACTTCTCATCAGGCATGATGGACGATTGGGCCAATGACGATGCCAAGCTGCTTAGCTGGCGTGAAGCGACCACGGAGTCTGCCTTCGAAAAATCGACTGCGGGTGAAATGCCCATTGCCGAACAAGACTATTACGAGCATGGCATTGTCATGGTTGCGATGGTCAAAGCCGGTGTCGAATTGGCCTTTGAAACAATGACTGCCAGCGGCATCATTGATGAGTCTGCCTATTACGAGTCACTCCATGAAGTGCCACTAATTGCCAACCTAATTGGCCGTAAAAAGCTTTACGAAATGAACAAAGTAATTTCAGATACCGCTGAATACGGCTGCTATCTTTTCTCCCATGAGTGCGTGCCGCTGCTTGCAGACTTCATGAAAAAAATAGATACAGATGTGATCGGCAAAGGCCTGCAGGTTGCAGATGCTGGCGTTGAAAACGCCGAGTTAATTGCGGTCAATGACGCTATTCGCTCGCACTCCATTGAAGTTGTTGGCAAACGCCTGCGTAAATATATGACGGCGATGAAGAAAGTAATCTAACTCGATTGTTAGAGATGTCGGAGTGATTACTTCGACACCTCTGACCCAAAAGCGCAAAAAAAAAGGCCGACTAGTCTAGCTCCTACTAAGACTTACCGGCCTTTTTTTATACACAAGACTTTCTCTATAAGGCGAGAGTCTTCTCTCCTCTGGAAATTCCGCTCACCCCCGTTCGCGCAACTTCCATCACCGTGTTGTCGCCAAGCGCGGCAATGAATGCATCAAGCTTATCGCTAGTGCCCGTTAGCTGAATGCTAAAAACATTAGGGGTCAGGTCGACTACTTGGCCGCGAAAGATTTCTACTGTGCGCCCTACTTCGGCACGCTGCGCACCCGTCGCTTTAACCTTAATCAACATTAGCTCTCGCTCGATGTGATCGCCTTCGGTGAGATCCACCAGCTTAACCACATCCACCAGCTTATTTAAGTGCTTGGTAATTTGCTCGATACGAGCCTCATCACCGCTAGTGGTTAAAGTAAGGCGAGATAAAGACTTATCTTCAGTCGGTGCAACTGTCAACGAATCGATATTGTAGTTGCGCTGAGAAAACAGCCCAACTACCCGAGACAAAGCACCTGGTTCATTTTCCATTAACACAGAGATTATATGTCGCATTTTATGTTCTCTCCGTTTTACTTAAAATCATGTCTTTCATGGCGCCGCCTTTTATCGCCATTGGATACACATGCTCTTCTGGGTCAACCGCAATATCCACAAAAACTAATCGGTCTTTCATGGCGAAAACTTCTTCTAACTTCGAGTGCAGCTCGTCGTACTTTTCGATGCGAACCCCGACGTGCCCAAACGATTCGGCTAACTTAACGAAGTCAGGTAAAGACTGGGCATAGGTGCTGGCCGAATGCCTACCCCCATACTGCATGTCTTGCCATTGCTTCACCATGCCAAGGGCTTCGTTGTTCAGACAAATGATTTTGATGGGCAGCTGATACTGGCAGCAGGTTGCTAACTCCTGCAGATTCATTTGAAAGCTACCCTCGCCGGTGATGCACACAGACACAGCATCTCTGTGAGCAAACTGAACGCCCATAGCCGCTGGCAGTCCAAAACCCATGGTGCCGAGCCCACCGGAATTTATCCAGCGCCGTGGTTTATCAAAACCATAGTACTGAGCCGCAAACATCTGATGCTGGCCTACGTCTGTCGAGACAAAGGCATCGCCTTTGGTAATATCGAACACGGCTTGCACAGCCTGTTGAGGCTTTATTACTCCGTTAGCAGATGGCACCACAGCGAGGCTGTCTTTTTCCCGCCATTTCGCAATTTGATCCCACCAGACTTTTAATGCTTGCTCATCGATTTTAGTTTTCGATTGCATGATTTGAACGATCATCTCTTCTAATACTAGATCAACCGCGCCTACTATTGGCACGTCAGCCGCTACGGTTTTAGAGATTGATGCAGGGTCTATATCGATATGCAAGATAGTGGCATCGGGACAAAATTTGGACGTGTCTGAATTAGTCACCCGATCATCAAATCTCGCGCCTACGCAAAGCAGCACATCACAGTAATGCATTGCCATGTTCGCCTCATAGGTACCATGCATTCCTAACATCCCCAGAAACTGAGGATCCGATGCTGGGTAAGCGCCTAATCCCATTAGAGTGTTGGTCACTGGATAGCCTAAACTGCGACACATGGTTGTCAAAAGTTCGGAGCCATCGCCTTGAATCACGCCTCCGCCAGCATAAATCATCGGACGCCTGGCGGTTAAAAGAGCTTCCACGGCTTTCTTAATTTGCCCGGAATGGCCTTTGCCTGGCACCGTATAGGACCGCATTTTTACTTCAGCCGGATACTCATAGGGGTTCTTTACTTTTGGATCCGTGACGTCCTTCGGAACATCTATGACGACCGGTCCAGGCCTGCCTGTGGTTGCCAAGTGAAATGCTTTTTTCACCAACATGGGAATATCGGCTGCGTTCTGCACCATAAAACTATGCTTCACGATTGGGCGAGATAAGCCAATCATGTCTGTCTCTTGAAAAGCATCTGTGCCGATAAGCCGGCTGTCCACTTGGCCGGAAATAACCACCATAGGGATAGAGTCCATGTAAGCAGTCGCAATGCCTGTGATTGCGTTTGTCGCACCCGGGCCAGAGGTGACCAGCACCACGCCCGGTTTGCCGGTAGAGCGCGCATAGCCGTCGGCAGCATGGGTTGCTGCTTGTTCGTGACGTAC
>CAYGSO010000082.1:0-6691 GCA_964352445.1 uncultured Pseudohongiella sp.
CCCTAGCACCCAAACCCCAGCGGAAACACAGCAGCGACATTACCGAGGCGGCAAGCATTAGCAGCAGCAGGGGATACACCGTGCCGTTGAAAATTACCGCCACCATCTGCGCTGCCACGGCGGAAAACGACATCTGTAAAAACCCGGTTAGGCCGGAGGCGCTGCCTGCGGTGCGGGGGAATTCGTTGATGGCGGCGGCTTGGGCGTTGGGCAGGGTGATGCCGTTGCCAAACACCGCAAGGGCGATGGGGGCGAACAGGGCGATGGGTTGGTGAAATCCCAGCAGTTGAAGGGCCAATGCTAGGGTGATGCCGCTTACCCCAATCGAGGCGCCGATGGTAATTAACCGGTTCATGCCCAGTGAGCGGTTGAAGTAACGGGCCACGTAGTTGCCAATCATGAAGCCTAATGGAATGATAATAAAATAATAGCCGTATTCGGTGGGTGGGCGGTTTAGCACCGAGACCATGATTTCCGGCGCCGCCGAGATGAAGCTAAAAAACACCACGGAAACAAACGCCACACAAAACCCGTAACCGCAAAATGCCCGTGACTTTAGCAAAGTCACGAAGGTGTAGAGCATGGCTTTCACTCCGGCAAAAGGCACGGGCTCTTCGAGGGTTTCTGGCAGTTTGTTGTTTAGCAATAGCAACATGATCAGGCTCATGACGGCAGTCACAATGAACACGGACTCGAAGCCGAATCTGGCCAGCAGCTCGCCGCCCAAGGCTGGGGACAGCATCGGCAGCACCACCATGACCATCACTAGGGTTGCGATCACTCGGGCGGCCTCTTCGGCGCCGTAGACGTCTCTGACTATGGCGCGGGCCAGCACTAGCCCCACGGCGCCGCCGAAGGCTTGAATAAAGCGGCCGGCTATTAGCAGTTCAATGGAAGGTGCTAGGTAGCAAAACACCGAGCCGATGATGGTGATGACCAAACCCAGCAACATGATTTTCTTGCGGCCATATTTGTCCGACATAGGGCCGTAAAATAGCGTGCCCACAGCGATGGCCAACATCGACAGGCTAAGGGTTAGCTGCGCTACCTCGGTGCTGACGTCATAGGATTGGCGAATCACCGGCAGCGCCGGCAGTAATATCTGCATGGCAGAAGGCCCTAGGGCGGAAACCGCCGCCAGCAGCACAATAAGGGATTTAGATAGCGTTAAAAGAGGGGGTGTGGTCATTGAATGCAGTGAGTGTTTGTCAGTGATTGTTGATAATTAAAGACACAGCAAAAGATAAGCGCCACAGTGGCAGTCAACCTTTGCTGTGTTGAATAATTGGCTTACGGGCTTAACACCGTGTTGCGATTGCGCTGCAGATTGGCATCGTTTTGCGAGCTGAGTATGACACTTGACCCAAGCAGCATTGAACGCTGGGCTTTGCTGATGTCATAGCCCAAGCCGAACGCTTTGGCATGAAACTGCTGAGCAAACTCGGCGGCGCCGCTGGCGCCGGGCAATGCCTCTGCCGCCGGCGCAGTGTAGCACGAAAGGCTCACCCCAGCGCTGGTGTTTAGGCAAATAGAGACATCAGACGCTGCCGAGATTTCAATCCTCAGGCCTGCGCCTGCGTCTTTAAAACGCGGTGAGTTTTCTAGAAGCTCAGCGATCTCGCTGCCAAGTGAGCTGCTGTCGGGCACAATCTGTACCGGCAGGGCGGTGCCCAGCCGTCTAATAATACTGGGGTCTTGGCGGTAGGCCAGTTCATAAAATTGCTGGGCTTTGGTTACGTCATTCAGCGCCCAAGCCGCGTCGCCAAGGCGCGCCAGCACTCGGGCTTTTAACAGCACTTCTTGGCTTGGCAGCAGGCCTAGGGCTTCGGCGCCCGCCTCCAGTGCCGCCGCGTGATTGCCGTCTAAGGCAAAAACCTCGGCTTTGTAGGCATAGAAATAACCTTCGTTTAACTGAAACGCGCCGTTGCTGCGGGCGCGATCTAAGATGGTAGACATGACCCCGGTGCCGATGACGCCAATAATCTCTGGCTCAACCCATTCCGGGATATGCACCTCCAGTGGGGCGTAGGGGCGCACTCTATTTTGCAGGGTATCAAACTCAGCCAGTAGTGATGCCGCCCGCCGCTCGGCGCGCCAAGCATCTAGCAATAGGCCGAGGCTGTCGATTCTTGCGCCAGCGGATTCAAGCCAGCCCAGGGTCGAGATTCTTTCCAGCTCAATTTGATACTGAGCCCGATTGGCCATCATGTTCACTAAGGCGGCGTAGGAATCTTTTTGCGAGTCATCGGCGCTGTAGGAGCCGTTTCTGTCAGGTTGATTCAGCGCGGTCATCGACAGCTTGATCGCGTCTTCGGCATAGCCGGCCAAAAGCAAAAAGTTGGCGCTCACCAAAAAGTGCTCGGCCCGGTTCATGGCGCTGATAATGGGTTCTTGCTGGTTGCGCCATACCAGCATGCGGTCCAGCGCCGTGCGGGCTTCATCAAAGCGGCCCTGGTTCATGGTGAGATAGAGCTTGTAGATCCAGGGATCGGCGACGCTGTCTGGGTCTAGGTAGCGGGTGGCGCGATCAAGGTAGGCCTCCGCCTTATCGATCTGCAGCAGGCTGAGGGAAACCTCCGCCGCATTGCTTAAATACACTGTGTCGGTTTCGCTGTCGTCATCAACGCCGTCTTCATTGATGGCCAGGTCGCAGGCATTGCTGGAGGCGATGGGGGCTAAGCTCGCTAGCTCAACCGCGCACAGGGTGTTCCATGCCCGCGACCGCGCTCTGGAATCGTCAGTGGCTTCGAGCACCTTGTTGGCGCTGGCGCGGGCGCCTTCGAAATCCTTCAGCTTGATTAGGGGCCAGCCGCGAAAGGATTCAACGTCTTGGCCGTAGATCTCGCTGATTACATCCAAATACTCTAAAGACTTTAGCTGATCCCCCATCAGCTGATGCACATAGGACAGCTGGGACAGGGTTAAGTAGTGCCACTGCAAATTGCCCGACTCGATTGCCTCGTCCAGCGAGGTGTAGCCGGTTAGTTCTTCGGCTCGGTTTAGGTGAAATAAGGCTCGGGCCATATTGCCCTCCACGGTGAACAACACTTCACTGAAGGCAAACTGAGCGGCGGGTAAATTGGGCTCTTTCACCAGCCACTGCTGGGCGAGCTCGCGGGCTTTGACGGTTTGTTTCAGATACAGGGCATCGCAGATTGCCAAGGCTTCGGTCTCGGCAACGCCGCTCATGCCAAAGCACAGGGGCGCTCTAATTGGCGGCATTTCGATACCGTCAAAACCATTTTCCGTGAAACTATCGTCATCCTGCGCCATTGCCAGCGGCGCCATAAGCGCGCTGCCCAGCACAAATGCCGCTAAGGCATAGGCGGCGCCAGCACCCAAGGCTGAGAGTGAACGGGGCGAGCGCTTGGCGCAGGGTTTTGGCATTAAGACAGCGTGCCTCTGGCCAGCTGTTCCATGGCGGCGCGCATATTGTCTTTTAAGACTTTGGCAAAGTCAGCCACCCCTGGGGCGAGTTCGATGCGGTGTTGCAGCACTCTGGGCAGCAGCAGTTCAATATCATCGGCGCTGACAAAGTTGCGCCCGCGCAGGGCGGCGCTGACCTGCAGCGCCGGCAGCATCAACACCATGGAACGGGTGGAGTTACCCTGCAGCACCCGATCGTCTTGCCGCAGGCTGCGAGAAATATCAACCAGTGCCGTTTTAACCGGGTCGCTGATAAACACCTGATCTTCGATTTGCGCTCTGGTGTTTAGCACCTGAGTGCGGGTCACCGTCTGCTTGGCGAGGCTGGGGTCTTTGCGCTGTTTGAAGGTGTTTAACACCTCAAGCTCTGACTCGCGGTCGATATGGTCCATGGTGATTTTAAACAGAAAACGATCCAGCTGCGGTGTGGGCAAGGGGTAGGTGCCTACCAAGTCCAGCGGGTTTTGGGTGGCGATGACAAAAAACAGCTCGTCCAAGGGATAGGTTTCGTTGTCCACAGTCACCTGCTTTTCGCCCATGGCTTCAAGCATGGCTGCCTGCACCTTGGGCGAGGTGCGGTTAATCTCATCGGCCAGCACGACATGGGCAAACAACGGGCCATGGCGGAAATGAAAGTCGTTTTTGTTGGTGTCGAAGATGGGTGCGCCGGTAACGTCTGAAGGCAGCAGGTCAGGGGTAAACTGAATACGCCGAAACGGCGCAATGGTGCTGTCAGCCTGATCACTATCGGCGACAATGGCCTCGCCTAAGGCTTTGGCAAGGGTGGTTTTACCCGAGCCGGGAAAGTCTTCCAGCAGCACATGGCCGTCGGCAATTAGCGCGATCAGCGCCAGCTCGATGACATCGTCTCTGCCCAATACCTGAGCCTGAACGGCGGCTGAGAGGGTCTTCAGCACTGCCATTGCCTCGCTTAATCCGTTCTCGCTGGTCTCGGCTACTGAGCTATCTGTTTCAAGTGGCGCTATTTCGCTGGATAAATCTTGGGTCATCTTTAATTCCGTTTTGTGGTGAGTACCAGTTGGCTGAGTTTACTTAGACCAAAGCCATGAAAATGGGTTTAACATTGCCAACACTCGGCGCCAGCCGCTAATGCTTTGGCCAAGCTCCTGATGCAGGGATTTGCGCAGCGTCGGCCACAGCTCTAAACCGGCATGTGCCGCCTCGGGTGAGCCCAGCGCGGTTTTTAAATGCTCGTCGGTCAGGCGCATAATGCTCGGGGCCACCGCACTGGCCCGTTTGGCGAAGGCCTCGCGGCTTTCGCCAAAGCGCCGGTGTACGCCCACGGCAGACAGCTCATCCACCACCGCCCGATAGCTGAGAATATGGGCATTGTGAGGGGTAGCCCGGTAAGGAATCCACAGGCGGTAAAACTTGACGCTGTAGCCGCTGACAAGGGTGGCGGCAATCAGGCCATAGACAATTGTTAGCAGTGTTGCCAGATCGATAAACGGATCGCGCTGAGCCTCTAAGAAATCATCGAAGGCGGAATCTTCCCGCAGCATATCACCCAGCAGCTGCTGCAGTTCATTCTGGGGATCGGTGGTCATATCAACCAAGGTTTGCTGGGGGGCAGGGTCGACGATTACCCAGCCGATATCTTTAAAATAAATCTCTGGCCAGGCGTGGCCATTAATCGCCTGAATCAGCAAAGACGAACCGCCGGCCCGATTCGAGGCGGGCACCGAGTAGCCAATGCCTACCCGCGCCGGGATGCCAATGCTGCGATACAGGTAGGTGGCGGCAAATGAAAAGTGCATGCAGTAACCGGTAAGATCGCCGAACAGGAAGGAGGCGGCTGGGTCGGTTTCATAGGCATGGTCATTTTTCAGGCTGTAGATGCCGTTCTCATCCAGATAGGTTTTGATGGCCCAGGCTTTGGCAAATGGGTCATCCTTAAACTCTGGCTTTAAATTGGCGATTAGCTGCTGGGCAAGCTGGCGGTATCTTGGGTCGGCGGGCAGGGTTAGGTATTCTTGGCGCAGCTCGTCAGACCAGTCGTCTCTGCCGGTTTCGCGGCCCAACAGATAGTCGAAATCAAACTGCGGCGCCATGGAATAGGCATCGTAAGTGCGTTTGAAGCGCAGGTTATTGGGGTTGGGGGTGTTTTCAAAGGCGATTGGGCTATCTAAACCGAAAGGCGATTTGTGAGCCACCAAGGTGCCGATAGTGGTTCGCACCGCCTTGCGTTGGCCTTGGGCCTCGGGCATTTGAGCAGTTTCCGATCTGGCGTTAGACAGATTCTTGATCAGGTCGGTGTCCATGTCGGCGCGGGTGGCGAAATCCAGCAGGGTGCCATTAAATTGCGAGTAGGCCGATTCGCGAAAATAGTAGGAGCCGTCAACGGGCTCGTAGTCATCGCGAAACACCACCACTGCCACCGGTGCCTGTTTGTCGTCGGCGGTATTTTCACTGTCTTGAAACGGGTTTTCATCGCGGGAGCTGCCGGCTGAACCTTCGGCGCCGGTGAGACCAAGATCGTCAGTCATTTGCGGCGAGGGCATGCCGAAGTACTGCACATAGCCCACCAAGGAAAAACACAGCAGAGCAATCACCGCGAAGTGATAGGGCAGTCGGCGCTGTTGATTTTCAATGATCAGCAGGGCCGAGAGGGAGAGCACCGCGGCACAGCCAAACAGCAGCAAAATATTAGAAGGGTCGATGCCTCTGATCAAGGCGAAATCGCCAATGAAGAAGGGCCGGTGAATCATGCCGTTGCGGTGGGCCGCCAAGGTGACGACAACCGCCGCCGCCACAAACAGGATTTCCAGCACCGCACCGAAGGAGGTTCTAAGGGCCAAGGTGCGCAAAATCGCGGTTAAACAAAACGCCAGAAATGCCCACTTCACCGCTTCGGCAAAGTTGAACGCGGTGATAGGCAAAAACAGACTAGTTAGGGTGGCGCTGCTGACGATGAACTGGGCCAACGCCAAGCCAAAAAACAGCATGGCGCTGAAGCCAATCACTAGTGCACTGGTTTTCAGTTTGCTCACAATGGGGCCGCTGAAATACACAGCGCTTAAACCGCAGGCCAGCAGGCAGCCCATAAAGGCGGCAACAGAGCCGCTGAATACAGTTAAAGACACGCTAACAATCCAAAAGCTGCTGCCAATCACCAAGGCGCGCAGCGCCGTAGGAAAGAGTCCTTGAGAATGCCGGGTGGGGCTAGTGATCATGTGTGCGCCTCATTGTCTTAAACTAGATTGTTTTAAGCTAGACTGCCTTGAGCTGGCTTGTCCTAATCTGG
>CAYGSO010000083.1:0-6323 GCA_964352445.1 uncultured Pseudohongiella sp.
TAAGACCGGTGGCGTCACTAACCCACCCACACTTGCAGCAAAGCGGCCTATCCCGACGCCAGTTCCGCCATGCTGTATTTGGCCGCGATAACAAAGCTTGTTATGGCTGCGGCGAGGCGGTGCTAAAAGATGCGATTTCAGCGCGGCGGATTTATTGGTGCCCGCTATGTCAGTATGAATAGGCGCGGCTCTGGATTTGACTCGGTGCCAGAGGATTCGGAATTGCTGGACCCACTATCGGATTAATTACTCCCACACCTTTGGCCCGTGGCAATAGGGAAAAGCGAATAGCACTGGTACCATCATCCTCAAAGGCAGTTTCTGCCGCTGTATCTCTCCGGCCCATTGTTTAAAGGATCTCTCCAATGACTAAACACTACTCACTAAGTTTGCTCGCCTTTTTTGCTTGTGCGCTGCTATCCGGCGCGGCGAGTTCAGCTGAAGACATAGTCATCGTCGGCGGTGAGGGGGTGGACTGCATTGAAGACCCGGGCTGTGTGAATCGTCTGCATCCCGATATTCCCATGGCGGCCCGTGCGAAGCCGGGGCAGACTATTTTGTTCAGGGCCCGCGATGCTCGCGATGTGCTCGGCGCGGCGGCGGCGCAAACCACAGAACCGGAGACTCTGGCCAATGAATTTGGCCGGGTGCATCCAATTACCGGGCCGGTGTATATCGAGGGCGCGGTGGCCGGTGATGTGTTGAAGGTCACTCTCCACAATATTGACCCAGGATCTTATGCCTATACCTCCGGCGGTTCCGGTGGCTTTATTCCCGATCTGGTGGACGGTCAGAGTTTGGTAATCTGGCGTTTGAATCGCGACTACGCCGAGAGTGATGACCTGCCAGGTATTCGTATTCCTAACGGCAGCTTTCCCGGTGTGGTCACGACCATGCCAGGGCCAAATCAGCTGCGGCGCATGTTAGAGCGGGAGCAAGAGTTGGCCGATGCAGGCGGGCGGGTGTATCTGCCTTCAACTGACTTAGCTGATCCAGCCACGCTGTGCGGGCCCAATGGCAGCGCCAGCACCGAATGCCTGCGCACCATTCCGCCCCGCGAGCACGGCGGCAATATGGATATCCGCTATCTTAAGGCCGGTGTCTCAATCTACTTGCCTTGCTTTGTCGATGGCTGTGGTTTGGCCATCGGTGACCTGCATTATGCCCAAGGCGACGGCGAAGTGTCCGGCACCGCCATAGAAATGTCGGCCGATGTGTGGGCCAGCACCGAGGTGCTCAAAGATGGGCCCGATTTATCCCGCGGCCCTCACTACGAAGGCTCGTCTGGACTATTAGATATTCCTTCACGCCGCTTTTATGCTGTAACAGGCATTCCAGTAAAGCAAGAAGGCACAGTGCCCCCAGATATGCGCTATCTAAATTCCGATGTGGTGGCGGGCTTAGAGAACTTGCCAAACGATATCAACCTGGCCGCCCGCAATGCGGTTGAGGGAATAGTCGATTACATCGTGGCTACCTATGGCTACAACCGGCAGCAGGCCTATGTGATTGCCAGTGTGGCCGTGGATATTCGCATTAGTCAGCTAGTGGATGCGCCTAACGTTGGGGTTACGGCTTTGCTGCCGCTGGATATTTTTACTGACAAATAGGTCGTGCCTCGGTGTCGGAGTTTTCACTCCACAATTAAACCGCATCAGAGTGTCGGAGTTTTTACTCCGACAAATAAACCGCGTCTTGGTGTCGGAGTTTTTACTCCGACACCTGTTTCATTTACTCCGACACCTTTACCGATTCTATTTTCGCGTTCCAGTTAGCGCAAACTGACCGAAGTCACTGCCGAAAGAACCCTCGATCGAATCACCATTCACTGTGCCATTGAAGTCCAGCGGCAAAGACTGGCCTTGTGCGTCTACTGTCACTTCAAAATTAACGGTGTTGCCATCAAACCTGATGCCAGAAAGAGGCCCGTCGCCCATGCCCTGTGTCGCCATGTGTCCCGAGCCATCCGAGTTTAGGGTTAAAACCGAGGTCAATTTACCTAAAGGCGTATTCCATTCAACATCCCAAGCGCCAGCTGCTGGAGGTTGGCTGGCCGCACAGCCAAAGATAAAAGTGAGGCTAGAAACCAGTAATACCTGTGCTAGTTTTTTCATATTTATTACTCCTTTGTTAAACATTTAATTTTTTAGCGTTCCGTTGGTGGTGTTTAGTTTTACTTGCTCGGTGCCTGACGCCCCAGTATTAGGCTTTCAGGTATCGAAGAATTTATTCCAAGGTTTTCATGGTGGTTTAGCGACTTTTGCCTTCTATGGAGAATTCATAGGCAGCCTAAGCAGCCACTGGCCAACATGCCAAAAGCTTGGGACGAATCGGTAGGTTTTGTGACGAGGTGCTAGGGTGTGGGCTGAGCGTCTAGCTTTTGCTGCAGCGGTTTTTCATAGCTGCGCGATACCGGGATCGCCTCGCCCAGGCCCCGCAGGATTAATTTGCGCGCTTGGGCAGGGCCGGTGAGTTTGTCAGCGAAGGCGAGATTCACCACATAGGATCGGTGGCAGCGCAAAAACTCAGGCCTGCCTTGCATAGCCTCAGACAGCTGCTTAAGGGTGGCTCTAACCAGCACGGCAGGCTTGTGATTGTTGGTGCTGAAATACAACTCCACATAATTGCCCGCGGCTTTGCCGGCAATCCATTTATCAAAGGGGAAGGAAAACTCTTCAGCGCTGTCTGCGTTGATGACTTTAACTAGCGGCTCATCTGCTGCGGTGTGTGGGGTATGGTGCAATTCGCTGCGGGTTTTAAGATCCACCTGCAGCTTAAGCACACTCACCAATAGTCGGCTAATCACTGTGGTGATGATGGCGGTAAGAAACGCAAACCACTGGAACAACAAAGCCATCTGCAACGACAGCTCTAACTCGCCCCAGGCTAGCCTGAAAATGTACACCGCCAGCCCTACCAAAAAAATCAGCAGTATGAGGTAGATCAGCTCTGCCAATAATGGCAGCTTAGCAAATGGCCAGTAGCCTAGGCTGCGCAAGTGATTCAAGCCATAGCTAACGCAAAAATAGATAGCAGCCGAGCCAACGGCGGTGGCCAGCAACTCACTGAAGGGGACGCTGTCCATTAAAAATGGCCGGAACAAGATCAGAAACACGCCAATAAAAAGGCTGGTGGCAAACAGCGCGCGGGTGCGAATGGGTTTTGATAATTCAAACAGAAAGCTATTGAAGAAAATGCTCTTCCAAGAAAAGCTCGGGAGGGTGTTCGCAGCAGTTGGGTTCGTCAATTTACTGTGCCAGCGTGGCCAAATTCAGCGGAGTATAGCAATCATTGCATTTGCTCGGCATCGAACTTGTTGCGCCTTTATGTTCGCCCTATGGCGAAAAGCCGTTATTTTTCAGTTCACCGCCATTCAAATTAATAGCCCTATTTAAGATCACAAATTACAATAATGCGGGAGTATGTACTTGAGTAAACTGTATTAAAAACAAGAAACTAGACAGCTATAATCCCATAAATTTATCGAATATTATGTACTATATTTAGGCTATTAGCTATTGACTTAATTTTATACTTGAGTAAACTAACACTATTCAAGAAGGATTATGCAATGACTAAGGTGCAGAACCGCTCAACCAAAAATGACCCAATCATCCAAGCCATTCCAATGGCTTGTGCAGATGAGCAGGCCGCTGTTGAATTCTTTGAGCGTCAGCGCTGGGGGAACGGCCCTGCTTGCCCTTGTTGTGGCGGCACAGACGTCTACAAGATGATAGACAGCAAGACAGGCGATCGTCAAAAAAACAACCGCTGGCGCTGCAGGGACTGCAAGAAGCAGTATACTGCCCGCACTGGCACAGTCTTTGAAGACAGCCGAATTCCTTTGCGCCACTGGTGCTTTGGATTCTGGCGAGCTTCAACCTCGAAGAAGGGTGTTTCAGCACTCGAGATTCATAGGCAAACAGGAGTGTCTTACAAGTCTTGCTTGTTCATGCTTAACCGTATTCGCTTTGCTATGTCAGATTCAGCGCCCGCCCCAATTGGTGAAAATCAAGGAATTGTCGAAGTTGACGAAACCTATGTTGGCGGTAAGCCCCGCCACCTTAATCTACATACTCGCCTAGATCGACCAGATCACCGGAAAACTTGGCACAAGAAAAAGCAGTGTGTTCTGGCAATGGTTGAGCGTGGCGGTTCTGTAAAAACTTTCCCAATTCCAAGCGTAACAGCTAAGAACGTTCAGAAAGTAATGCAGGAAAACATACATCAATCTGCTCGCATAGCCACAGATGAGAGTAATGCATATAACAACTGCGCCGACTACTTTACTAGCGGGCACCGCACAGTTAACCACAGCGCCAAAGAATATGTACGCGGACAAATTTACACAAATACCATAGAAGGGTTTTTTAGCAGTGTTAAGCGTGGGCTAAATGGAATCTATCATTCAGTGAGCAAAGAGCATTTGCATCGGTACATGAGCGAGTTTGAATTTCGATATAATCATCGTCACGCAGACGATGGCGAACGTACTCTTCTAGCTATCAAAGGAGCTGAAGGAAAAAGGCTAACTTACAGGGAGCCAATACATAAATGAACAAGATTGAATCTCAACTAGACGATATATTGGCATGGGCCAAAGAAAAACTTGCTGATGGAAAGGAGCCCCCTTGGTCATGGTATCAATTTATGAAACTGCGTGAAGCAATTGAAGCCATTCGCTCAGGGGCTACTAATATTCCTAAGGAATATTTACCGCAATCGGCAGCGCATCCGGAAACCGAGCGCCAACAGCCGGTCTCAGTTGTTCAGCTAGATACCGTTCGACTGCGTCGCGATAGTACGCTGCCACAGGAGCCCAAGTAACTAGTAAATCATAACCGTAAACCGTAATACTCGGATCACTTTTGTGCGCATACAGCCTATCTGCAACAATTCCCTGGCCAACCCTTATAACTTGAGAAGGATTGCCAGGCTTCCAGATAATATAAACCCCGGATTCCAGCACTGAATCCAAGTTTAATCTATAGAGTGAGCACCAACCACTGTCAGTGCATTGCATCCATTTTAAGTTCATTAGAAAAATTCCTATAAATCGGCCTATGTGTACAAATAGCAAGCTACTTGATACTATATGCCTGTTGAAAAATTCCGGCGACGGGGATTGAACCCGCAAGAGCTCCCCTCAGCCAAGGATCAGGGCTCAGTAGGTTCCAAACCTACCGCGTTTACCATTTCGCCACGCCGGATCAACGAGTTGTATTAGAAACACTTATCCTAATAAGATAAGTGCATCTGGTTCGACGTTCCTCAACCCAATGAGGTGTCGCCATTGCGCGTTTTTCAAACGCTTGTATGTGTTTCTTAGACACATAACTGGCTCCTTGTTGTAAATGCTGGTTGCATTATGGTTGAACACACGAAAAGCCTAGACTCTGACCAGTCTAGGCTTTTCACTTTTTTAAGTACCATACTCCTCATAGGAAGCTAATCTCTCTTTTGAGGCGGTACAAACCTTTTGATATGGTTTCAAACTCTTCTGATCGCGCAACCATATTGCCCAATGCAGTGTTTATCCTGATCTCCGGAACCTGCAAGTTATAACCAGCTTCTTGCAGCCTAGCGGCCAATTCATCAGTAGTGAAAGATTCTCTGCTTTGCCCTAGTTTTCTAGCCATAGCAAGTACGTCCCGCCTGCGGCGACGCTTTCCTGCGGGGGAGAGCCTTTCGACCTCTCCTTTGGTGTAGTGCCCTGATACCGCATTAGACGCTATATTTAGTGGTTTCTCTTCGCCAACAAGGTCCTCTTGTACCTCTTGCTCTGTTGGCATAAGTGCATCAAGATCGCTTAGTTCTTTTTTAAATTCTGATATACTCTCTATTAGGAATAGGCGCCTAGCTTTAACAGCGCTCGCCGCTTCGCTGGTTTTCCGATTCCAAAGAAGTTTTAGTATCTCAGAAGTTTTAATAGGAGTTGAGTTCATGCCTGTACCCTCTAGTCTTAGCCTAGTATACAAGAGTTTTATTATTGGTGTATAGAGGGCTTCACAAGAAAATTGGGAAATGGGTTATAATACCCATTTCTAAAGGAAACGCCGATGACAAAGAGATGCAAGACAGGGCCAAAGCCAGACACGGTCAAGATCGACGTGGATTGGGAGGATGCTGTTAAGAAAGCATTAAAAAAGAAAAAGCCAAAAGAAGGCTGGCCTGAGACCGACAAGGGGAAGAACAAAAAAGACTAGACCTCAAGGGAGCAGGATGAGCCTGATGGCTTTGCCGTGGTTTACTCAAGTACATACTCCCGCAATAATGGCGTTTAAAGTCTTATTTTAAGCTATTAAATTCCGATTGGTTGACAT
>CAYGSO010000084.1:0-6266 GCA_964352445.1 uncultured Pseudohongiella sp.
GAGATAGGGGCCATTGAATCCCCATGTCGGGGTTTTAATTCCCGGCAGCAGTTCGGACTCACCGTGACCCATTGATAGCTCAATGGGGCGGCCATTTGAGGACTCGATTAATGGGGGGATTGGCATCTGTCTTTTTACGCCGACAGCATTACGCACTCCAGTTGCTGACGCCCTCGAACCAATTGGTGATAAGAAATTATATCCAGCGGCTGTTAAGGCGCCTGCGCTGAGCCCTCCGATGAGAAAATGTCTTCTATTCATTGTCATATTTCGCCTAAAAAGTAGTTTGTATGCTCAACTGCAAAGTCCTGTACCGACTACTGCAAGAGTTCTGGATGAGTCTAATATCTCCCGCTATGGTGGTAGTTTCGAATCGTTCTCGATAGCGGCAGCCTGATGCTTCAAGAGTGTTGTCCGATTCGAGTCTGAACACCCAATCATCGAACCAGATTTTTTGCACAAACAAGTCTAAAGACCGCGCCCGATCATTGCGGGTTCGGGTAATGATGTCTACATCATGGAACCCGCCCCAAATCGGATAGTTATAATCGATACCGTAACTTAGATTTAGTGAAGTGATGTCGTGTCGAAACTCAAAATTGGCCCCTCCGCGATCGTCTGTCCGTATAGTTTCGTTAATAAACGGGTTAAGAATTTCTGAATCGAGCACATTTAGTCTTAAAGACACTATCGCATTCGGTAAATTAAGTTGATTGAGCCGAATACTGGCTCTCGTGGTCCAGCCATACTCTTTAGCAGGGCCAACGTTACCGGTAGCAGACTGGGGTCTATTCGGATCAATGGTGGCATTGATTCGACCAATCCTGTTGTCAATGTCTGTATAAAAGACGCTGCTCGAAATCACGCCTGCATCACTAGGCAGTCGATATTCCAGTTCGGCTTCATATTGCCAGCTAGTTTCAGGTTCCAATTCAGGATTCCCAGCGAATCCATCAATATCGCGATCTTCCTCGTTGGCAGTGGCGGCAAATGCCGAAAAGCTAAGTTGGGACACGTTTCGAGTGATTGTTCCTCGGAAACGGAAGTTGTCAGCAAAATTGTAGCGGTAATCAAAAGTGGGGCGCCAAAATTGAAAATCTCGAGTCTTACTAACTATTCCAGTTTGTGATATTTCGGAGTTCTCGAAAACGACACTGCTCTCCAGTGCGCTCTTATCATTGATGGTCCAGTTGTGAAAAATGAAGCTTTCGTGCCGTTCTTCTTCAACCCGAGTGCCACTATTGGATGCAGACTCGTTCAAGGCTAAGCCTCCAAACTGTTCAGAGACTGGGCCAGTACCCGACCGGTTGGCAATGAAAAGAGCGGAATCTAGCTGTGTTACGGCTCGCTCAAATCCTACACGGAGTGAATGATCTTCAGTGATGGTAAAGTTGTAGTTAGTCTGCAAGATAAATTCACTGCGTTCACTCTGCGAGTCTATAAAAAGATTCTTGCTTAATGGCTCGCTAATGGGTTCAGCAACAAATCTTTCCCGGACAAAGTCTCGAGTTTCCTCATTGGCAACGAACAGGAAAGCGAGGCGTGAGCCGTTCAAAAAACTATACTCGTAGTCTCCACCCAGTTCCCAACTACTTTCAGCATTGGCAAACTGTTCTTCCTGAGCGCTAAGGACCGCAATGTTGTCCTCAAAATCTACAAAGTCACGACTGACGAAGCGGGGGTACTCACTGTCTCCTAGCTGAGCATTTAGTTGCATGCGATGTGCGCCGATGCCATAACTCAAATTCGCACTGAGACTTTGTTCGTCCTGCTCGCGAATGTCTTCTTCGAAAAGCGTGCCTAATATGTCACCCGAGGGTGATACACGAACTTCCCGATCATCTCGGTTGATATAGTTTGGTCGATGTTCGATATTGAGCAGTGCCTGCAGCTCTCCGAATTGCGCAGACCAGCCCAAGCTGCCCCCAACCTCATAAGTATTGTCGTGACTTAAGCGCTGGACGAGCTGGACTTGTGTGCTAGAGCGAGAAGGCACCTCACTCGTAACAATGTTGATGACTTCGCTGGCTCCGCGCACATTCAGTGCGCCTGAAGTATCACGAATAATCTCGATACGTTCGACTTCAGCAGCAGTGATCCGATCAAGTTGGTCGCTAGCAGAATTGTCTTTTCCAGCGACTCGTTGGCCATTGATGAGTAGGTTGCCGCCTGTACCAAGCCCACGACCAGCATCACCGCCGAAATCGCCACCTCCACCGATATTAATTCCAGGTATTCGGGCTAACATGTCATTAGCAGTGATAGGATTGAATTGAGCAAAGAACTCGGCGCTATAAACGACAGTCGAATCTGTAGTTCCCGGATCGACGTTTCTGACGCCATCCCCGTTTGGTAGGTTGATATCAGCGGCTTCATCAATAACTACGGGTGTTAGCACTTCGTCATCGGAATCTACTTGTGCGTTTGCAAAACCGGGTGCTAGCAGGATTATTGAGGCAACGGAAATCCGATTTGCGAAAGGAAAGAAAATTCTTGCCATCAGCCGTTTAGCCTTGCTGTTTGAAAATTTGGAGTATGGGAGTTTAGTCATTGATTTGCATTCCAGCTCAATAATGGACAAAGCGAACACAGTCAGTCGGGCACCAGACGCATTATGGAAGCAAGCTTTTCACATAATGATTAAGACAGAATTATGGGGAAACACTTATCTCGCGGTCTTTCCAGAGTGCAGCTAGCTGTTAATCTTGTGATAATTTTTCTAGTGTAGGGTCACAAGTTTGCTCCGAGAATTTTTAATTAGAGCTCAGGTAACCATTGATGCGACTGCTGATAGTCGAGGACGAACAGCGAATAGTAGATGTTTTGAAAGATGGGCTGGAAAGCGCAGGTTTCATCGTGGATGCAGTAAATACAGCAGCTGGCGCAAGGAATGCGCTCAGAGACGTACCCTATGATGCGGCGATACTCGACCTGGGCCTGCCGGACGGTGATGGGATCGAAGTCCTGAAATCAGTACGCAGTCACGGCGTACAAATACCAGTGCTTGTCCTTACTGCCAGAGATGCAATTGAAGATCGCGTGTGTGGGCTTGATGCTGGAGCGGATGATTACCTGATCAAGCCATTTGCTATTCAAGAGTTGGTGTCAAGGATCAAGGCGCTATTGCGGAGGCCAGGGGGCGCACTGGGTGCGGTATTAGAGGCAGGAAATCTCGCCTTTGACACGATCGGGAGAGAGGTCACGGTCTCAGGGAAACCCTTTAATCTTTCCAGACGAGAGCTTTCAATTCTGGAGATTCTGCTCAGAAGGTTTGGCAGGGTAGTGCCGAAGGACATTCTTGAGGAGAAGCTATATGCCTTCGATCAGGAACCTGAGTCCAATGCAGTCTCGGTTCATATGCATCACTTACGGCGCAAACTAAAACACGAGGCAGCCACCGTGGAAGTACATACTGCACGCGGTATTGGTTATCTGCTGAACGATCAATAGCTATGAAAATTCTGCAGCCTGGATCACTGGAACTACGACTAGCCCTGCGCTTAGGGGCTGTTTTTCTCGTTGCAACAATTATGGCAGTGGGCCTGTTCTTTTATCTGGGTGATCGCACCGCAAGTTCCCTCACGCGGCAGAACCTGTTTGCTGAAGCGGATGAGCTGGCATTGTCCATTGGCGACGACCGTCCAATCATGACGTTCGATCAATTGGTGGATTCGGGTGTAATTGAGCCAACTACGGCATATGTGATCAGAGACCAGGAGGGCAACTCCCTGGCGTTTTCAGATGCGGAGTTCGAAGCCAGTGTTAGGGATGTTTCCTGGTCTCGCGGAAGGGCGCAGTATTTCACAGTCGGTGAAAATAGTGGCCAGGCTCAAGGATATACGGGGCTTGCCACACGCGAAAACAGCGGGCGAGGCCTGGTCACAGTAATAGTTGCTGAGCCATACAATCCGGAAAATGCAATCCTGGATAAGATGCTCGATGAGTTTGCAAATACTGCTGCGTGGATCATCCCGATTTTTATTCTGGTAACCCTGATTGTTGGAGTGGCTGCAATTCGGGGTGGTTTGAAGTCTTTGTTGGATACATCCGCGCAAGTCGCGAGTATTCGGCCTGAGAGTCTGTCCGTGCGCCTTGAAACGAGGGGACTTCCCACAGAAATCGCGCCAATGGTGGCGGCGTTTAATCAGGCGCTGCATCGAGTGGAAGAAGGGTTTGAAGTTCAGCGCAGGTTTACTGCGAATGCTGCGCACGAGCTGCGCACACCTTTGACTGTCATTAGCGGTGCGCTAGAGAACTGGGGTGAGCAGGTTGATACGACAGCGCTACGCCGGGATGTTGAGCGCATGAATCGCTTGGTTAACCAACTCCTTCAGGTGGCTAGGCTCGACAGTGGCATTCTGGATTTGTCAGAGGAGTTCGACTTGAATTCGTGTGCCAAAGACGTCGTGCAGCATATGGTGCCTTTAGCGATAAACAATCAACGGACTCTGGCGTTTAAGGGGACAGAACAACCTCTAAATATTCGAGGTAGCAGACCAGCCGTAGAGGATGCCCTCCGGAACCTGATCGAGAATGCGCTTATTCATACATCCATGAGCACAGAAGTTAGTGTCATAGTTACCGAGGACGAAACAATCGAGATTCGAGACCAAGGCCCAGGTATTGACAGCGCCCATGGTTCTCGGATTTTCGAACGCTTTTTCCGATCTCCCACGAATAAGTCTCCGGGTGCTGGCTTGGGGCTGGCCATCGTTTCAGAAGTCATGAAGCAGCATGGCGGTACTGTAGAATATTCAAACTGCCCCGATGGCGGTGCTTGTTTCCGCCTGAAATTTGGCGAGTCTGCTAGCTGACTCGCAATCCTTCGAATACTCATAACATAGCCTTAATGTTCTGATGGCAGGCTAGACTCATCCCGCTCTACCTGACGGGCGTTCATTAAGGAGGGTCATATGAGAAAACTGCTACTTGGATTAGTCATTGCTTCGTTGCTGTTGTCACTATCAATGGCCAGCTTTACATTTAGTGTAACTGAGAAGAGTTAAACCATGGAATTTGAATTCTTAAGAAAGTTTTACGCCATTGTTGATCCAGAGATGCTTGACTATGTAGGTATCTTTAAGACGATGATTCAGGCCCATATCAGTTTCGGTGCAACTGCGCTTATTGCTGGGTTGGTGATTCTTTTTTCCACGAAAGGCAATGCAACTCACAAGAAAATCGGGATCGTGTTTGTAGCAGTAATGATGGGGAATTTCTTGCTTGGCACGGTATTGGGATCGGCTGGTCAGGTAGCTGGGGGTGCGCCGCCCAACATACTTACCTTTCTTGGGTCGTTCCTGATTGGGACATTGACATTTTCAGGGTATCGCCTGGTTAGTGTGCGCGGAGAAGCGGCAAGGGGAAAAGCGGACAAGGCCATGCTGTTTCTTCAGATAGCGATCAGCGTCGCCTACTTCTATGTTGCGCTGCTGATGTTAATTGGCACAGATTTGTTTGGCCTGATGGCTGTGACTCCCTGGAATCTGGACCAGTTTGCGTTGTCTAACAACCGCTTTGGACTGATTGAGAGCAGGCTAAGTTTGATTCAAACGACTAATGGAATGACAGTGGCTGCAATTATCAGCGAGAATTTTGTATCGGCACTACTGAGTGGATCATTCCTAGCATGGTTCGCGCTTGAAGATTGGGCAAGAATCATGGGGCCTGAATTACCCTATGATCGAATGAAATCGATCAAGCAGCACTTCGCCAGACTCATTACGGTTTTTGCAGGAGGTGTGACCGCTGCATCTTTGAATTTGGAGCTGGTGAGCTATTGGGTGTCGTGGACGTTTCCGTATCTTTTTGGGTTTGTTCTGATTTATTTCTTTAAACGCAAATTTGAAGGTGCTGCTGAGAGTAAAGAGACGTTTGCTTTCTCTGTTAGCGGTTGAGTGAGGTCGGAATAAGGGGGCAGGGTAGGAATACACAAGTTCTAGCAGATCTGCTGCCATCGGAGTCGGAGTGGACCAACTTGCGAGAGCAAGTTAGGACGGCCGAAGGCTGGGCGTAGCCCGAGCCCAGAATGGACGAGTCTATAATCTAAATAGCCTTTGGGCTGTTTGCCCCCTGCGGGCGGCGTTCCGCCGTCTGCGCTGCTGCCGCAGCTTTGACTCCAAATTCGGCTAAGCCGAATTCCTCGGTCCTTCGGACTCGCGCTTCGCGCGCTCTGCGGAGCTTCGCTCCTTTCGAACCACCGACACGAGGGTTTTCAGTAAACTGTGCAACCTATTTTCAATTTAAATCAATAAGTTACAAGTGCA
>CAYGSO010000085.1:0-6141 GCA_964352445.1 uncultured Pseudohongiella sp.
TCTTTACCTCGGCAGACAGGCAGACAGGTTAGGCTAAACCAATCCACAGGGCTTTGCCTTGCGCGGGCCGAAGTGTAGTTGGCTTTAGCATCAAAAAATTACCTCAACACTTAAGACAAGGACTAGATCAATGGGACCAATTCCTCAAGGTGCAACGGTTGCTGTAACAGGCAGCGCGGGTTTTATCGGTGGTTGGGTTGTTCGGCTGCTGCTGGATAAAGGCTACAGAGTGCGGGCATGTGTGCGCGATAAGGACGACAACGCAAAAACCGGCTTTCTAAAAGCCATGCCAGGTTATGTTTCTGGGCGTTTGACTTTGCATACTGCCGACCTTGACCAAGCCGGTTGCTTTGACGCTATTTTTAAAGGCTGCCAAGGTGTTGCCCATGTGTCCCATGTTTCAACCTACGAGGATCAAGACTATGTAAAGATGGTCTGTGATCACGTGATCAGCAGTATCAACTTGTCGGAAACCGTCAACCGGGTTGTTGTAACTTCAAGTATCGCAGGAGTGCTAAGCGAGTCAGACCTGCAGGAGCTTGTGCGCCGGCCAGTGCTCTACGAAGATCGCTACCCCGATGAGCTAAACCCAAAGCGCTCAGCTAAGAGTGGGCAGGGCTACTCCATGGGAAAGATTTTGGCCGAGCGAGCATTTTCTGATGCCGCCGAAGCAAGCGGACGGTGGGATGCGATTACCTGTTGTCCGGGGGACAATGTTGGGCCAATCCTTTCTGCTCATCAAAAAGCAGCGGGCCCTTGGCAGCACAACATCGAGACTATGCTGCTGGGCGAGTACACCCAAAACGTGCTAGGCGCCTACCGTGACTGGTTCACGGTTGATGTGCGGGACACGGCTGAAGCTCACATTCGAATGCTAGAAAGCGTGCACGTTAAAAATGGTCAGCGTTTCATCGCATGGTCAACCGAGACCCGCGATGTAAAAGACATCTGTGCCAGCATCAGCCGGCTCTTGCCAGAACTTGGATTTGCTGGCGCGACCTTAGTTGATCCGTTTCCCGAATCAATTCAGGCAAGAGAAGCCGAATTCAGGTCTATTTGGGAGGGCTGCGAGCTGCGCAACGACCGCATCCGCTCAACTCTGGGCATGGAGTTCCGCCCACTTGACGTCTCAATTCGCGACTGCGTGGAATCCCTCCTACTATTCGGGGTCAGAATAAAAACACAGTAGTTTCGTTCTACGGTTTGACCCTCTTGTCATTACTACTGAACGATTAGAGTCACGCTTGATTGGCTAACGGCGGAGTTTTATTCGCCATGGCTATTTTCGATTGTGCACAGATGGAATTTGAGGCGGCATCGTTCTGCCAGTTCTCGATGGCATCGGTGCCAATAGAACACTGCCTGGTGCCAGTGACTATTGTCGCTCTTAGCAGTACTTGTTTAAACCAAACTGGCAAGCAATGCGTATCAACCCTATAATTTGCCGGATGAAAAATGATGAAAGCCTTTGGGTAAAGCCCTGAGCCCGTAATCCCAACCCCGAAACCCTTTGCCGCAGAAACTCCTATGGACCTCATATTTTTCGATTTAGATGGCACCTTACTCAATGATGCCTCTGAAATATCGCCTTTTACCAAGGAGACCCTGATTCTTCTTGGTGAGCAAGATATAGCCTATACCGTCGCAACAGGCCGGACTATGCTCTCGGCTCGAAGTATTTTAAACGGCCATGTGTTCGATTTGCCGCAAATCTACAATAACGGCGTAACAGTATGGGATCCTAAGATTCAGCAACTGACTCTGGACAATCTTCTTCAGAACTCTGAAATTTCTGCAATTATTGATGTCGCCTACGCTCGAGGGATTACTCCTTTTGTGCACGCAATCGACAATCATCACCATTTCATTTTCCACGGGGCGACCCGGCACGATATTGAGAAGGTGCTAATAGAAAAACACTACTCAAATACCGATGCTAAGCTTCTGCCCCTGAATGCGCTGCCTGCCGATAGCCAGGTCACCAATATTAGTATGATCGGTTTTTCTGATGTTATTGATGAAATGTGGCGAGAGGTTAATACCTTTCCTAATTTGGTGGCCTACTCGGGGCCGGCGTTAGAGGGAAGTCAGTTTAGATGGATGGACATACATCACTGCCTTGCCAGCAAGGGGTCGGCTGTCACTATTTTGAAGCAGAAGTTAGGTGCCAGTAATGTAATCTGCTTTGGCGATAGTGACAACGATTTAAGCATGTTCGAACTTGCCGACGAGAGCTACGCGCCTGAAAATGCGAGAGCTAGTATTAAGGAATCGGCCAGTGCTGTAATCGGGCACAATCACAAAGATGGTATAGCGCATTTTTTACGTGAGCGCTTTTCGCTCTAGTTAGCTCAATTTTTCGGCCGCTGTAAGGTAAAAGGAAGGGTAGATAGCATTTCCGTTGAGCTATCAGCCACGATGAAAAAGCGTTCAAACACGGCAACACGAATTGGTGTCTTCTAAGCTCAGCAATTAAGTGTTCGGCGCGCATCTGCTGTCTTAACTTTCACTGGGTAAGCAAGTCATTTTCAATCAGATCGGCTATTGAGGTTTGGCTCAGCTAGGCGGCGTGCTGTGCTAGGAGTCTGCTTAACAATGCAGTAGTTTGCAAAAGCAATAAACGCTATCGAAAATTCAATTTTTTAGCGAGCCTATTTTTTGGTGGTTGTTCACAGCAAATGTTTTTTGAAGCGTCGACTCTAGGTTCTTCAGTAATTGATTAATCGCTTACTGATCGAAACAGCGAGTTTTTATTGCCTTGCAGTTGTTTTAGTCTCGGTTCCTCGCTAAATCAAAATCGCAAGGTATAGCGAAACTTAACGCTTATGTCAGCAGAGGCGGTTTGGAATGTGTTGTCTTGATCTCTGTCCTGAAGGCCATAATTGAGCACGATGAAGCCTTCCTGACCCGCCACTGGAATCCACTGCAAGCGAGTGTTGATGCCAATTTCTTCTGAGATATTTTCATACTGAACTAGAGTAATCCAATACAGTTTAGGTGTGAATGCAATCTGAGTATTAGCACTGGTTAGTCGAGTGATGAAGCTGCCTTGGGGAAGATCGATAGCATTCCAGTCGTAATTCACTGATGCTCTAAAAAATCGCGATTGATTCCAATTGAAGCTAGCGCCAATGTTGTCGCGCTCGCCGTTGAAAAAATCGCCGGTGCGGTAGCTGAGGCTGCCAGAAAACTCTCGCTGGCCGCCGCTGTTCAACGATACTTCGTTTTCCTCAAACTCATACTGGCCTGGCTGAACGAATACTTCGTTGCCGGTTTGCCGAAAAATCGGGAATACATTGCGGACGACTTCTCGGCTGCGGATATGACGCACATTGATGCCGTCGCGACGGCGAGTTTCAAGCTCCAATAAACGGAAATTCATAACCTCAGTTTGCAGGCCTCCATCGGTCAAATTGATCTGCTGGGCGTCGATGCCGGCAAAGGCTGTTTGGAATATGCCGCCTTGAAAGAAATGGGTATAACCGACATCAGCGCTCAGATCTTCGATACCCGAACGATTTACAAAGCCCATGGCAGGATCAAAGTTTTCTTCTACTACTTTATAGCCAAACCGTGAGCGCCAGCCGATACTTGCGGGGTAGGCGAGTCCTACTCCCCACGAAGTGTCGTCGCCTTCAAGCCCTTCGGTGTCGGACTGTTGGAAAAACGCATTGCCCTGCAGGCGACGCCCATTAGGTAATGAATTATTGATGTATTGAAAATCCACGCCGGCAACCGAGTTTTCCAAATTCGAAGCAGGGTCGCCGTTGGTGTAAATGAAGCCTATTCGTGAGTCTTCTAAGACGTTGGCCGATATGCGTGTAACCAATAGATTAGTGGCATCAACCCCGTCTTGCTCGCCTTGTTGGATCGCCAGCGTACCGATGTTGAAACGCCCCTGACGGCCACTGATCCGGCCCCCCGCGTTAATGCTTACTGGCGAGCCGTCAGCGGCTAAGCCAATCCGGCGGGAGAAGTAAGGACGCGCGTTTTCTCTATCGCCGCCATTGGTTGCGATATTGCCGCCTGCCATATCACTAATATCGCCAAACTGAAACAGTTCAGAATCATTGTTGAAGAAGTCTCTACGTTCTGGAAAGAATAAATTAAAGCGGCCAAGGTTAACCTGACGATTGTCTACCTCGACGGCGGAGAAATCCGTGTTGATGGTCAGGGCGGCGTTTAACGATGGGGTTAGTCGATAAAAAGCATCTAGAGAAGGTTCGTAGTCCATCCTCGAGGATGAAGGCTCAAAACGCCGTGTGCGGATGGTTGCGAGGCTTGGAACTATGTCTAAGCCTACGCCTTGGTTCATCCCCTCCATGCCTGTCATTTCACCCATAATAGACGGGTTAAAAGTACGGTCTAGCGAAACCCAAGCCATTTCTTCATTGCGACGGCGAATACCCCGGCCAAAATTGAAGCCCCAAGTGTCGATGCTGGGATCGAATGGTAAAGATTTGAATGGAATTTCCACTTCAGCCACCCAGCTGTTGCCATCGACGCTGGTCGCGGTTTCCCAGATTGTATTCCAGTTCAGTGTGAAGCGAGTGGGGTTGACGTAGAGTGAATCATGGCGAACACCGTTTAAATTGGTTTCAAACCGGTAGCCGGCACGGCCTTGATTAAATGGGTCAAGGATAATTACCAAGCGGTCATCAAAGGGCAGGCCTTCGCCGTGGCGTATGGTTGGCGCCGATATACTTTGCGGCTCGCTGTCATACATCCGGGACGCCACATACAGCGCATCCTCAGTGTAGATCACATAGAGTTCGGTCACCTCCGACGGATCGGTATGATCCCCCGGTCGATTTTGGTGGAAGTCTGTAATTTTCTCTGCTTGCTGCCACACCTCATCATCCAAGATTCCGTCTAAAACAGGCGCTGTGTTAACTTTAACGGCCCGCAGACTCTTCTGTTCTACTAAAGAAGTTCGCAGTGTTTCCTGAGCGACTAACGCGGTGGGGGTAATTATAAGTGCCAGTAGAAGGCCAGTACTGATTGAAGTTTTCATAGAATTCAAAGAACTTTTTTGTGGTTGTTGGCTATATAGAGTAAAAATTAGCCGCGGATACTAACAACTTTAGCCTATTGTTGCCATGGCAGCTGGCTAAACAGAGTCTCTGATAAGATAATCAAACCGAACTGGTATGGGGCTCGGTGGCAGCAAGCCACTGCTAGCTTATGACCGTATCAGTGACCCATTAAACTCTGCGTCCAATTAAATATAAATAAAACGAGGATACCAATGATTAAGCAGACACTCCGCGCGGCAGCAGCAGCCCTTACTCTATCGACTGTAAGCAGTTTATTAACCGCGGCAGAATTAAGCCTAGTGCGCTTTGGGCCTGTTGGAGAGGAAAAACCAGGTCTGGTTGATGGCCAGGGCCAAATTAGAGACCTCTCTGCTTTTATCGATGACATTGCCCCTGAGCAGCTTTCGGATACTGCGCTGGAACAGATAGCTCAAATTCCACTTGATCAGTTGCCCTTGGTGCAAGGCAGCCCCCGCATAGGCGTGCCGCTGACGGGAATTGGAAAAATTATCGCTATCGGGTTTAACTACGTGAACCACGCCGCCGAGATGGCTGTAGAGCTGCCGAGCGAGCCTTTAGTATTCATGAAAGCAACCTCTGCATTAACTGGCCCGTTTGATAATGTGATTCAACCGCGCAACGGCCGCAAACTGGATTATGAAGCAGAGTTAGTGGTGGTGATTGGTCGTCGGGCACAGTATATAAGTGAAGCAGAAGTGTTCGATCATATCGCGGGCTTTACCGTGGGCCACGATGTGTCAGAACGGGCCTTTCAGCGAGAGCGCGGCGGGCAGTTTACAAAAGGTAAAAGCGCCGACAGCTTTGCCCCTGTTGGTCCTTATCTGATAACCCGCGACAAGATTGAGGACGTGCAAAGCCTCGCTATCTGGTCCGAGGTTAACGGCGAGATGCGTCAGAGCGGCAATACCGCCGACATGGTGTTTGGCGTCAAACAAATCATCAGCCATCTAAGCCAATTCATGACTCTAAATCCGGGCGACATTATCTTCACCGGTACCCCGGCAGGGGTCGGAGACGGCATGAATCCACCCAGCTATTTAAAACCCGGCGACATTGTTCGCATAGGTGTCCAAGCCATAGGCCA
>CAYGSO010000086.1:0-5952 GCA_964352445.1 uncultured Pseudohongiella sp.
TTCGACTCCTGCCTCTTCCGCCACAATCTAATCCAGCCAAATCCAATAAGGTCCAAAAATACCCTGTAATAACAGCCTTAAACGATAATTTTAGTCCAGTGTCGTTCGATAGTGTCATTCCCTACGTTTGAGTGAGCATCAATCACTTCATCAATGGTTTTTAATGTGGTTTTGCATTAAGGCCTATCAGGCGAGCAGTTGGCTCAATCAAGCGGCTCCTAAGTCAGTTGCCAGTATTGCAAGATAGCCGCACTTTTGCCTGGCCGCTGTGCGTATCATGTTCACCATGGTGCCTTATCTGAATTTTATAAACGCAGAGTAACTATAGGCTTTTGATCAGAACATGTGTCCATAACTGATTCAGAGCACCTATGTGATTAGGTGATCGTGGGTTGTTGTCGAAGCTCAAAATCCTTCATTTCGTCGGTATTTCGCATTTTCTGGCGCTATTAGAGGTTAACTCTCTGAATTTAAAGAATAAAATTCCTCAGGCCCGGGGCTTCGGATTTGTATTGCTAGTTCTTGCTTGGTCAATTCATGAGGTTTTATAGTATTATCTTCATGCTTTTAGTTAAAAATGTATTAACTATTTGTTATATATATAGATATTTATTTTATTTCGATTTAAAAGTGTCGTATATTTGCAGTTATTAAATGTCGTATTTTTGTAGGAGAAGGAAGGTGGCCGTAGGAACTAAGTTAGAGAGCAGAATTCAATACCGTGTAAAGCGTGCTAGTGACGGTGTTTTTTTGCGTGGGGATTTCTTAGACCTGAGTGGCTATGACCAGGTCGGTCGAGCCTTGGCAGGCTTGGTTCGTAAAGGAATTCTTATCAAGTTGGGTTATGGTTTATATGCCCGTGCGAAAGTCTCATCTTTGACCGGTAAGCGTATGCCAGAAAGGAGCCTTCCAAGTCTTGCGGTAGAGGCTATGGGAAGGCTAGGAATTAAAGTAGGGTCTACGCAGGCGGAGAAAGATTATAACGCGGGTGTGTCTACTCAAGTACCCACAGGCAGGCTTGTTGCGGTTAAGGGGCGTATTTCACGGAAAATAGGCTACGACGGGAAGTATATTAATTATGATAGAGCCGCCTAGCTCGGACGAGATAGAAGAAGCGGCAATAGAGCTTGCAATAGATCCTTCATTCGTTGAAAAAGATTGGTATGCCGTTCAGGCCCTTGAGTCAGTAGTAAAGCACAGCCGAAGTAATATTCCGGCTACATTCTCAGGAGGGACGAGTCTTTCAAAAGGGTATGGGTTAATTCAGCGATTTTCTGAAGATTTGGATTTTGTGATCAGCTGTGATCAATCACCAACTCGATCAGACAGGAGGAACTATAGGGAAAGTATTATTCAGGAAATCGAGTTAACTGACGTATTCAAAATAAACAAAGACTCCATCAAGGTAGGTGACGCAGGAAGGTTCTTTAGTTTTGATATTAACTATCCGCAAGCTCAAAAAAATCATACATCACTCAGGCCATACCTAAAGTTAGAAATGAGTTTTCGTGATTTATCTATGGCGTCACTTGCGCAACCGATTCGTTCACTTGTCAGTGAGTTGAAAAAAGAGGAGGCTACGTTCCAAATACCTTGTGTGGCACCGGCAGAGACTGGGGCTGATAAATTTTGTGCTCTGATTTGGAGGGTGTTTATTAAAGACAGGGCACAAGCAGAAGGCGATAAGCAGAATGAGCCTCAAATAATGCGACATCTGCATGACCTATGCGCGCTAGAGTCTGTGATAATGGATAATCGGGATTTCTCTAAATTAGTACTCGAGAAATTTCCTGGCGATGCAAAACGAGCTGGCTTTGATTCAGATTACTCTCTTGATCGGGCGGCAAAAGATATGATTGATCGAATAGAAGCTGATCAACTATATCGAGACGAGTACGATCAGTTTGTAAAGGCAATGTCCTACGCAACGGAAAGCCAGCAAGTAGATTTTGATAAAGCCATTAATGTGCTAAAGAGAATTGGGGACTCCTTGAAGTAACAGTATTCAATATAACTCCTGCCTCGTTCATTTCTCAGCCATATCCGTAAAGCCTTCATCCCTGTAAATGGGATCAGACTAAAAATACAGTAGTTTCACTTTATCTAGTTTTAGTGGTTGCGCTATAAGTGATTCGGCAATCAATTGTTAGTTCATGGATAAGCTTTATGCCCAGAAGGCTAAGATTGTGGTGCTGTGGTGTTCTCCATTTCAATAACTGCCTTTTTGGATGCCTTTCTACGCTACCATCGATAAAAGTAGCTTTTATAAACTACTTGTTTTCATTGTAGCCTATATAGACTACTATGACTCAACCAATGAGACAGTAAAACGGGCGCAGCCATGGCTAAGATCGCAGTAATCACAGGGGATTTAGTAAACTCTACTGGAGTTTCAACGCCTGCTAAATTTAGGCGCGTTTTGAAAAAGATACTCGGCGGTATGGAGGTTGGGCACGGGGTTGTTGTTAATACCCACCGTGGCGATGGTTTTCAGGTTGCCGTGCCAAGCGATGAAAACCCATTCCAGCTAGCGGTGTTGATTAGGGCTGCACTGATCTCAAGCAGCCCCGATAAAAAAAATCGCTGGGATGCTCGTCTGGCCATCGCGTTTGGTAAAGCCAATGATTCTGTGGGTGATCAAAACAGCGATGTGTTTGTAAATTCAGGGCGCGCTTTGGATGCCATGAAGGACGAGCGACTAGCGGTATACAGCGAAGATGAAAAAGAAAGTTTGGCCTATGATGTGGCAGCATCTTTTGCCGACAATTTAATCTCTCAATGGACAGTTGTCGAAGCGGAAGTGATTTATTATTACTTGAAAGAACATGCTAATCATGAGCGGATCGCGGCGCTGTTGAATAAAAAAAGGCCTACAATCACCCAGGCATTGAATCGCGCTAACTATGGGTTGGTGAATAAATTCATCAAGAATATGAACCAGATGGCTAACCTACCATGAGCAATTTCAATCCATTATCAGTGGATTTGCTAATTTTAGTTGTTGCCTATGGGTTAACACTAAGGCCGGCATCTTGGCTAATTCGTCGCTACCTTGATAAATGGGTTGAACTCATCGTTCAAAACTCAGACTCAGATTCTTTGATAAATGCAGGAAAAATCATTGGCTATCTAGAGCGAACACTAATTCTGACGTTTGTCTTATTGGGCCAATTCACAGCTGTTGGTTTTATCCTCGCGCTAAAGGCGGCGTACAGATTTAAAGACACAGGCAATCATCCCCAAGCTGAATATATGTTAGTGGGTACATTTTTAAGCCTAGCCATCACTCTTGCCATCGGTATCACCGCAAGCTACCTGATTCAATCGTAAAGCCACGGGACACTCATAACTTAATAACTTAACAAATTTGCCTTATGCCAAGCATCAAAGCGGCTGGTTTCTCAGCCCCCCCGGTCATCTTTATAGCACTCAAACCCGTTGGCGAAGCCATTGTCCAGATCAAACCCCTCACGAGTTAAATCTCCAACAACCAAAATGATCCATCATGAAAATTGATGAGTTCTGCGAAATCTCCTGCGTTTTCAAAAACACTCAATGCCTTGAGAGCTAAACTTGAGGGCTAAAACAGTTAACTAAGCTGTGGCATACTTTCTGCTTTTAAGAGTCAAGCCTGTTCGCGCTGCGACGGGCAGGCTATTGTGCCGCGAGTATTCCCACAACTGTTTTGAGGAGCCACCATGCAACGACGTGATTTTCTAAAGGGCTCTGCTGCACTAATGTCCGCACTGCCTGTAGGGTCGGCGCTGGGCGCTGAAGCTACCGCAGCCCTTGCGGGTTCCGCGGGCTCTGGGACGGCGGAGTTGGTGACCGGCGCGCGGCGGTTGGCTCCTATCATTGCTAGCCCCGATCGGATTATCGAGATGAATGTGTGTACTCGGCCGTTTCGGCCGCAAGGCCCGCGCATCGAGAATCAGCGCATCGGGCGCAAGAACGTTGTGCACAATTATGGGCATGGAGGCAGCGGTTGGTCACTATCTTGGGGCAGTGGGCAAATTGCCGTGGCCATGGCCAAGGAGCTGGGGAGAAACGAAATTGCCGTGGTTGGCTGCGGTGCGATTGGTTTAACTACTGCCTTGGTGGCACAGCAAGCGGGCATGAAAGTAACTATTTATGCCAAGGAGCGGGCGCCATATGTGCGCTCGCAACGAGCGACCGGGGCTTGGACCCCAGACTCACGAATCTGCAGCGCGCAATTTGCCTCAGGTTTTGCCAGCCAGTGGGAGGCCATGGCGCGCTATTCATTCAGGCGCTATCAGTCTTGGCTAGGGGTGGCAGGCAACCCGATCGAGTGGCGCGATATGTACCAGCTGTCGGATGAGCCGCCGGGCACGCCTCGGCCCCACGGCGAGTCAGAAGAGCCAGACTACCCCCAGTTTGCGAGAGATCTGATACCTGACATCACCCCTAAATCGGTGATGGTCACCTCCCATCCTTTTCCGGCGCCCTTTGTCGAGCGTCGGCCAACCCTGCTGTTTAATGTCGCGGCCTATGCGCGGCTTTTAATGGCTGACTTTCTTGCCAACGGCGGCGTTGTCGAGACCTTTGTATTGGCAGATCAGCGCGATTTTTCAGCAATTGACGAGCGCACGATTATCAACTGCACTGGCTATGGCGCTAGAGCGTTGCTGTCCGATGACTCAATAATCCCAGTGCGGGGACAAACCGCCAAGCTTATTCCCCAGCCCGAGCTGGACTATGGCTTCAACTACCGCAGCCGCCGGGTCTCGGTGTATCCCCGCCGCGACGGCCTGTTGGTGCAGGCGCAGGCTGAAGGTGACTACAACAATAGCGCAGAAAACTTAGATCCAGCGGAATCTATCTCTGCAGTTCAGCGGGTGGCCGCAATAGTGGAGGAGATGCAGGCCAAAGCAGGGTAGTCGCCGGTCAAGCCAGTAGCTGTGTGTTGAGGCAAAACTCTACAGCCCATTGCCATCCTCCTAACTCGGGAAGTTTTCCAGCCATTGCTATTGAGCTAATTAGTGGGATGCTTAGGTTTAGCCGCTGAGTAGTGGGTTGGCGGCTTCACTGGCGCTTTCGCGCCTTGTGTCACAGTGTGTAGCCACTTATTTTCTCTCTAAATCCTCTGTGTTATCCTTCTGTCCCACTTGCATCCACAGAGGCTACAATAATGAGAAGACCCTTTTCGATGATGTCCGGATCCGCCTTTGCGCGGGTTGCCGGTTTGAGCTGCGTAGCAGCGTTTCTGGGGCTTTTGCCGCAGATAGGGATGAGCCAAAATTTGGTGACTGAGGATACCGTTGAATGGTACACCTTGGGCGGCGACTATGCCCATACTCGCTATACCCCTGCCGATGAAATCAATGCCGACAACTTCGATGAACTTGAAGTTGCCTGGGAATGGGACGGTTCTAGCTTTAATGGCTACAGCGGCCGTTCAACCCCCACCTATGTAGACGGCAAACTCTTTACAGTGTCAGGCCCACGCAGAAACGTGGTGGCCATTGATCCCAAAACTGGCGAAACCCTGTGGGCCTATCGCCTACCAAATACTCGCCGCTGGGAATATTCAATGCGCGCCTCTTACGGCAAAGGCATTGCTTACTCACGGGTTAACGGCAAAGGTGTTGTGTACATCTCAAGCCCTGGCTTCTTCCTAGTGGCACTGGATGCCGAAACTGGCGCTCCCCTTGAAGGCTTTGGCGGTCAAGTGCCTGTTGCAGGCTTCCCAGCTACCGGCGTTGTCGACATGCTGGCCGATCTAGGCCACCCCTACGACCCCTATGAAGGCATTCCTTTAGAGACGGGTTATATCACCGCGTCGTCACCGCCAATCGTAGTGAACGACACAATAGTTGTAGGTAACTCGGCGGAGCAAGGTTATTTGCAGGCACGGGTTGAAAATATCCCTGGCGATATTTTGGCCTACGACAAAACCACGGGTAAGCTAAAGTGGAAGTTCAACGTTATTCC
>CAYGSO010000087.1:0-5608 GCA_964352445.1 uncultured Pseudohongiella sp.
TGGACAAATAGGACTGTTCTATTTCAACACGGGTTGCCGCCTCGGGTTGGGTCCAGCCTAACTCATTGCGCCTTGCTTTTATAAAGTCACCAAATTTCATTAATTACTCCGCTGTTCTTGGCAAGAAGTTAGGCCGTGCATACGAGGAATACAACTAGAATATTTATGAATATTAGCAGGAATGCAGGGAGTGCTCGTGATTAAGCAAGGGCAGAGCGATCTATTATGAACCTCAGCGTGGATTTACTTTGATCCAATTAATTGAACCATACTCTTTTTAATCGAAGTTGGTTGTTGAATTCGATCTCTGGGGGATGCAGCTGACAAGGCAAAGGTAACTTTCTGATAAGCATAAAAAGTAGCAATAAATTTTCATGCTTTTGTGCGTGAGACCAGCGGACTGCGAAAAGCCATAGTCCGTTGTATCAAATCATAACTCGATGAAATCTATGAAAAATGGTGGGTCCATGAGGACTCAAACCTCGGACAAACGAATTATGAGGCAGTTGAACTGGGAACCATTTGGGTCTTTAAACTAAAGAATTCTCAACGTTTCTCTCCGGCCGGTTTTCCAAAGCAGACCGAAACCGAACCCCTTCCGAGCCTGACTGGGGTAGGTGGGATCATCTAACTTGGCAAGTGGAAGAATTCAAACGGGTTTCAGTGACCGAACACCGAATGAAAGCCGAAACCGAACCAGCTGAACCGAATGCGTGAGTTCAAATAGCTTCACCAGCGGTAATGTTTTTGGGTGTTATCAGCGGTTTACAATTGTTCAATCATGGACGGCCTTGGTATTGGCTGGTAATAACATTTCTTAGAACAGCGTGCCTTTGCGACTTGGTACAAGGCAGCGGCTATATAGCAGTCGGAAATAGCGGGTTTTCTCGATTCTAGCAGTTAACTTGTCAATACCAGTTTTCGGGCTGCCAGCAATAATGAGAACAGCATTTTCTTCATCGGATGACATTTACACAAACGCAGGATTTTGTGGCTGTTTGCTCACCCCAGATTAAGAACCAAAGCGATAACGCAGACGCAGTGCGAAGGTATCGACAACTCGGTCTTCAAACGCTTGTTGAAGTAAATTGGGGAACGAATCGAACTCATCCGAGGGGAGATTGCTGCCACGGGTGTAAACAAGGAACAAGTCGGATAATGGCGCAATTTCCCAGCGATAACGGGCTTGAAAAGTTAGTCTGCTAATCACAAAGTCGTCAGGCGTAGTATTGGGCTTAGCCACAGGCTGCAGAAAATCCACTTGATTCGGGTTTACTTGCCAAAACCGATCCTCAAACGCTTTTAGCGAGTTCCACTGAATGGTCATCCGCAATTGCTGCCACGCTGAGATAAAATAGTTTAACTCGAAGTTAGGCGACCATTGGTGGCCCTCATAAGACGTATAAGCACCACGGCCTTGATGAACCAGTATTGCTTCGCTGTCGGTATAATTGAGCCCCAAATTGGCTGAGAATACATCGGTAGGGCGCCAGCTAAAACCCGCATTCGAGATCACTCGCGCTGGACCTAAGTCCTCTCTACCAAATTCAATTCCGGCATTTAGAGAAAGTGGTTTTGACGTGTCTGTTTCATAACTAAAGTTAATAGCTGGGCGACCTGGCACCCTAAAATCACCCGTGCCTCTGCCTAATCGGTCATCAATTCGTCTTGGTGAATAGATTAGACTATACCCAAAGGTGTCGTTGTTTAGAAAATTATATTCACGGTTGAAGAAGAGCCTCGTCCTTACTGGTCGACCCTCCAAGTTCCATTGGTTGGTGAATATGTAAGTAGTCCTTTTGTTCCTGAGCTCGGGGATATTTGACTCAACCAAGTTGTAGGTATAATCCAAGTTCATTTGATCGTTTCGGGTTAAAAATCCCAGTTCATTAATATCCAGGGTTTCATCAAAATAGGTGGCTCGCACCGTGTGCTGCTTACCCCGTTCTGGGCGAAACTGAAAATCGGCCATGCCTCCAGCGCCAGTTACACCACTGACATCACTATGGAAGAGCTGTGCATCTACTACCAATTTATTGTCTGCCGAAAAGTAATGCGCATCGATGCCATTCACAGTAGCGTCTACAGTTGGATGGTCAATTGTTGTACCCATCCACCCTATGCTGCGACGACCGCCGGCACTGGTGTCCTCGTATAGCATACGAGCGATAAGAAAATCGCGTCCGTCAGCTTGGGCTGTCACTGGGGTTCCATCGGCCAATGTACCTTGAATTTGCGTGTCGTCTTCCGAGGCGATCAACGCGCCATAGCGTAGGTTGCCGCTTTGGCCCGTAAACTTTGCTGCGCCTAAAAGTTCAGTCTGTTGACTAATATCCGTAGGTACGAAACTACCTCCCGCTGGAAAATCATATACTGCGGCTCCCCCTATACGGCGGGTATTTAACATAGAGATAGGCCCGCCCGGGCCGCCCGGATTAGTGTTCCTTGGATGGGTCAGAAAGATATCCTGCCCTTCAAGGAAAAATTGGCGCTGCTCTGGGAAAAAAACCTCAAATGCGGTTAAGTTAACCACAACGTCATCGGCAGCCACATTGCCAAAGTCGGGGTTGAACGTTGCTGTGAGTTGTGTGTTGGTACTAGGTCGCCAAAAAATATCGGCACCAATCTTTACTTTGTTTTCGTTCTTTATACCGTCAAATACCGAACCAATAAAGGGGAAGTACGTAAGCTGACGCCTTGGCTCAATATCTGAATACTCGTATTTCTCGAATGCTGAAATATATTCATTTACAGTTTGAGGAAGTGGGGGATTAGACCAAGCGTTACCACTCATGTGGCCGACTTGTCTTTCGAAATACATACCCATCGTTCTTTTTTCGGTCGCCTGTGGCAGTACCATCATAGCCCAAGGTACAAAATATTCTATACTCCAGCCGTCTTCTAGTTCTTGCGTTCTTGCATCCCAAGAGCCATTCCACTGCAAATTTAACTGCCGCTCAGGCAAAATGGTGGCATCGGTCATGGAGTTGCCTAGATTCATACGTAAGAAATACCCATACAAACCTTGCCCCGAGGGATCGAGGCCGACGACAAAGCCATCCCGTGCCAAACGCACATCCCGTGATGTCATTCTCGCGATAAGCGTGTCTGCCGGTTGAAAATTCTTGGCACCAATGTACAGACCGCGCTCCGTATAAAAAAACCGAATATGGGTTTCATAGGGTGCATCTTCTAGTGTATCGGGATCGATGACCTTCATGCCGTCGATAACTGGCAAATCCTGCCAAACCGCTTCGTCCAAAAAACCATCAAGCGTAATATCAGCTTGTGATTCATCTATGCGAGTAATTTTGGGTAGACTATTTTGAGCAACACTGATTTGAGTAAAAAAAACACAGAGGGCGAGTACAAGACTTATTCTAATGGGGCTGTTCATAGTATCCCTTTTTACTTATTATCGATGTCCGGCCGAGTTAACGCGTGTTCACGCTAGGTTTAGCACCATCAGTTTCAGCGTATACTGCTGCGAACCATCAGTAGTCTTCCTTGCCTTTTTTAGTGCCAAATAATGGACGACTCTAGTGCGCAACTTGTAAGCATTGTTGCTTCAAATTATGGATGCCGGAAAACATGATTGCTCATCGGCATGAATCCATATTAGAGTAGGAGAAGTAACTTGTAAAACACAAGTGACAATCTGTTGCAATAAACATACAACAAGGATGAAGGTAGGATTAATTCGGTTAGTGGCGGCTGCGGACTCCCTTAACATGATCGGAACTCCATTGTGCCATGGCGTAAAGTATGGGCATCAAAGCTTCACCCGACTCGGTGAGATGATATTCATACCGCCGTGGATTGTCTTGATAGGGGATCTTTCGAACTAGGTTTTTTTCGCAAAGTGATTTTAGTCGATTAGCAAGAATACTGCTGGTAATCCCTTCATTGGCTTCCTGGAACTGTTTGTTGCGATGCCGCCCGAACAAGCCAATGTCGCGAACTATCAATAAAGTCCATTTATCACCAACTACGTCCAGTGCGGTAGCGATTGAACATTTACTTCGTTTGGATGTTGATTGAGGGAGTTTATTCATCGGACAAGGATAACCACAAGGTTTGGATGGATCAAGTCACAGTAGACTTACTTCGGTTTATGGTACTTATAAGTTAACTCTCGATCTGCCAGAATCCGACGCATGACTCAATCAATGCTGTACAAGCGCCAACGATTCCCGCCAGAGATCATTCAATATTCAATGTGGAACGCTCAAAGATTAAAGCGAAAACATTAAGTTTATGACGATACCGAGTATTTCAAGGAGATTTCACTGAATATTTTTGATGAGCTAAACCAAGACATTGATAGGTTTGTAAACCTGCCAGCTAATAAGAAGCTGTTGCCCGCAACCGGCTCATATTCAACTTTGTTCCGAGGCTTTTTGTTTGATAAGAATAGGACTTCCGAAGTTTATGAAGAGCTCAACTTAAGCAGAGTTAGAGTGCTTTGGTTGGGATCGAATCCGAATATTCCAAGGTCGCTAGAGTCGATCTTAGGTACTTATGGTTCGAGTGATTACCCCTCTTTCGTTGGACAACTTAACTCAGGCTTTTACTCTGAACAATCTTGGTCCGATGACGGGTCTCCCTCACTGGGGTGGAATCCCATTGAAAAGCCGCCTAAATACGGATGGGAAGTCTATCGCGACTTACTTGAAGAACATTTCTGCGAAAGGCAGGAAATCGCGATGTGCAATTATCTTCCTTGGGGCAGCGGGAAATTTGAGGAGCTAATTAGCAGTCTTAAGGAGCGCGATTTACCTTTATTGAAGCGCATGTTGCAATTTTCAGAAGATTTAAATTTGAAAATCTTGAAGGACCTAAAACCAGATCTGATTATTATTCCTTTTAGTCTCGGTCGAAACAAACTTTTCGATAGCGTTTTTGAAAGTCGGCTAGCCCACGGCAGCTCAAAAACTGCTCAGTCTTATAAAGTCCTAACAGGGAAAAGAACATTTAACTTCTATGTCGATAGCGTTATTATTAATGATCTTTCAGTTACATGTCTTTACGTTCCCCATCCATCATCTTTAAGGCTTGGCCCTGGACTTCCCAGGGTTTGCTAGACACCAAATAGCGTTAAAATGTAACTCTATGAGAGGTGTTTATGAAAGGCAAACGGTATTCAGAGGAATTTAAAAAAGAGGCAGTTAAACAGGTTACCGATCGTGGTTATTCAGTGGCCGAGGTCGCCGAGAGGTTGGGCACGACGTCTCACAGCTTGTACAACTGGCTAAAGACATACGGTGAGCCAATCCCTCGCCAAACTGATAAGGCTGACCTTGCAGCAGAGAATGCCCGCCTCAAAGCTGACCTGAAGCGGATGACAGAGGAACGCGACATTCTAAAAAAGGCCGCAAAGTACTTTGCCAACGACCTCGGGTAAAGTACGCCTTCATTCGTGACCATCGAAACGAGTTTTCCATTAAAGCTATGTGCCGCGTTTTCAAACTGCATCGCAGTGGGTTTTACTCATGGCTGAACAAACCTCTGTCCGATCACGCTATAGAAGACCAGCGATTGTTGAAACGGGTAAAAGAGTTCTATGTGGCCAGTGGAGGCACATATGGCAGCCCTTGGATTCACAGAG
>CAYGSO010000088.1:0-5365 GCA_964352445.1 uncultured Pseudohongiella sp.
ATTTATATATAACTATAACTATAATAATAACCAAAACCAAATCCAAAACGAAAACCAAAACCAAAACCAACATCAGTATCAACGAAACCAAGCCAACGTAAAACTAACGCCTTAGCAGCTACGCAGCATCTTGCCCAACTTCATTCCGGGTTTAGGATAAATGAAAGAAAAACCTGCCGCTCGCTAGGCCAGTTTAGGCTGCAGTTCGGCTGTGTAGTCCTGTTCTTTGATGGGCCAATGCAGCACGGCGGCGGCTAAACCTAGCACGATGCCCGCTATCCAAACGCCGTCATAATTGCCGGTGGTTTCATACACCCAACCGCCAAGCCACACCCCGCAGAAGCTACCTACTTGGTGGCTGAAAAAAACGATGCCGTAAAGAAAAGTCATGTAGCGCGTGCCAAAGAACAGCGCCACTAAACCCGAAGTGGGAGGCACCGTCGCCAGCCACAAGAAGCCCATCGCGGCGCTAAAGACGAGAACGCTAACAATCGAGGGTGGGGTGAGTAAGAAAACAGCGATGGCGATGGCGCGGCTAAGATAGATAAAGGTTAGCATCTTGCGCATAGACTGCCTGCCGCTGAGAACGCCCGCATAGAAGGAGCCAAACACATTGCATAAACCGATCAGGCTAATACTCCAGGCTCCAATCGAGGCAGGCAGGCCGAGGTCCACTACGTAGGCGGGCATATGCACCGTAATGAACGCGAGGTGAAAACCGCAGACAAAAAACCCGGCGATCAAATACAAATATGATTTTACCTTGAGGGCATTGCGCAGCAGGTCTCTAAACCGAAATTCAACCTCCGCAGAGGTGTCAGGTGGCGCATTTTTAGCCGCCGCGGCAATAGGGATTACGCAGATGGCCATCAGCAGGCCCGCGGCGCCTAAATACTGCAGGGCATGAAACCAACCGGCGCTGTTCACCACCAGCTGCACAACCGGCACGATGAGAAACTGTCCAAAGCTGCCTGCGGCCGTGCCCAAACCCATGGCCCAGCCTCTTTTTTCAGGGGGCACTACTTTGGCGATAGTCGGCAGCACAATGCCAAACGAGGTGCCGGCGATACCGGCGCCGATCATTAGCCCAGCGGTTGAAATAATCTGCAGCTCATTGGTTGAAAGGGACATCATAAACATGCCGCTGGCATAGAGCACCACAGCCACCAACATAACTTTAATATTGCCATAGCGATCGGCAATGCCGCCGGCGATCACCGCAAATACTCCCCAAGCTAGATTTTGCACGGCCAAGGCCATTGCAAAAACGTCTCGGCCCCATTCTCTGGCTTCCGACATGGGCTGCAAAAACAGTCCGAACCCGGCTCTAAACCCGAACGACATGACTAGCATGACGCAGGCGCCGATGAGCAGGGGTACATAAGTTCGTGTGCTGCTATTCATAAAGCTGTTGATCTGTTTTGATCGTGAAAACACGACTGAGTAGGCTTTTCAGAATCATGCATTGAAACTTATCAGTTGGCAAATACTGCAAATCTATCCCACCGCTGACGGTTACATCTGCGGTGTAAGTTAAACCGAGAGCAGAGCAGGCCATGTAGCAAGGGTCCACTACAGGCAACACAGACTGAGTTGGCTTTACGGATTAGAACGTTAAGTGAAGATGGCGCGGAAGATAAAAAAGAAGAAGATTGAGAGGGAGGCGCCAATAGGCAGGGTGACTATCCAAGACAGAAATATTTTGCCCACCACCTTTCCGTTCAAGGCATCTAGGCCGCGGGCTAAGCCAACCCCCAATACAGCGCCAACGAGGGTGTGGGTGGTTGAAACCGGCAGGCCAGTGCCCGATGCGATGACAACGGTGGTGGCGGCGGCTAATTCGGCGGCAAATCCTTTGGAGGGAGTCAGCTCAGTGATGTTCTTGCCAATGGTGGCAATCACTTTATAGCCCCAGGTGGCTAAACCCGCCACTATGCCAAAGCCGCCGAGGATCAAGATCCAGCTGGGCAAGCCAGAGCGGGCTTCAAAAACCCCGCCGCTGCTGACGATACCGCTGACTGCAGCTAGCGGCCCGATGGCATTGGCGACATCGTTAGAGCCATGGGCGAAGGCCATGGAGCAGGCGGTAAAAATCATCAGTATGCCAAAAATGTTTTCGACGCTTTTCGCGCTGGCCTCGCCTTCAGCTGGCTTTAAGCGTTTGAGCAGGGCCACCCCAACAGTCACTGTGCCCAACCCAAACACCGCAGCAAGCAGGGCGCTTTGAACAATTGTTACCTCTAAGCCAACATGTTTGAGGCCCTTTACCAAGGTGACCATGGCGATAACAAAGCCCACTATGAACATATAGTAGGGGACGTATTTTTTGGCATTAGCAAGGGGGTCTTCGGCGTCTAGCACCAGCTTCTGCACAGACAGGAACAGGCAGAACGAAATGCAGCCGGAGAAAACCGGGGACACGACCCAGCTGGCAACGATCTCCAGCACTTGGCCCCACATCACCGAATCGGCCGAAATGCCGACGACTGCGAAGCCGACGATGGCGCCGATGATAGAGTGGGTGGTTGATACCGGCCAGCCGTACATTGAAGCGACCACCAGCCAAATGCCTGCAGCAAGCAACGAGGAGAGCATGCCAAACACCAGCAGTTCGGGGTTTTGTTCGAACCCCGCGCGCTCGATATCGATAATGCCACTGCGGATGGTAGAGGTGACCTCGCCGCCGGCGAGCCAAGCCCCGGCGAATTCGAAAACCATCGCAATAACAATAGCTTGTTTGATAGTAATGGCGCCGGCGCCGACGGAGGTGCCCATGGCGTTCGCCACGTCATTAGCGCCCACGCCCCAGGCCATGAAAAACCCGAAAACACAGGCCATGCCTAGGAAAATTAGTCCATATTGGGAGATTACGTCTGACATTAAACCGGCGACTCGATAAAGGGTTCTATTTCTTCTTATGATTAGTGTTGGGCGCCCACTTTCTCAGCAGGTGGCTGTTAATATCTTTCTGAACCATATCGCTGTTCGCGCTATATTTTTGGCTGTGGAGCCGAGCAAGTCGGTGACACAGCAGAACCTATCAAGAACTACCTTTCAGCCGGTAGCTGTATTCTCAAGGGGGGTATTAAATCATCACCAGCACCCTGAGGCGAGCTTATTAAATCAGATATCGGCAATTAGAGGGAGGCTATTTTTGTGACCAAAACGTCATATTTTTGTCGCATCGGTAATGCCCAAAAATCAAGCAGTCTAAGCTCCGCTGGGTTTGCCAAAGGTGCTTTGCTCGCAGTACACCCTGCTTTAATGGTAGTCGATTAAGTCGAAGCACAGGTAACTGATGTTTTTCGAGCTACCGATTTCTGCAAAGTCTAATCAAAAATCCAAATCCCCCATGAATTCTTTTTCTTTATCCACGAACTTGCTATTGTTTAGCGCTTTGAAATTCATCAGATTAAACGAGGCAGAGTAGTAGATGGTAAATATTACCTTTATTGAGCACGATGGCAGTGAGCACACAATTCAGGCAAAGCCTGGCAACAGCCTAATGCAAGCGGCAGTCAGCAATGGCGTGCCTGGCATTGATGCAGATTGCGGTGGATCTTGCTCCTGCGCCACTTGCCATGTGTATGTGCAGGAAAAGTGGTTAGAGAAGGTGGGCACTATAAACCCAACCGAAGAAGCCATGCTGAGCCTTAGCACAGACCGCCAAGATAACTCGCGCCTGTCGTGCCAAATTCAGGTTAGCGAAGAGCTAGACGGCTTGGTTGTGAACACCCCTGAATTTCAATTCTGACCCCGAATACGGATCCCGCAGCAGCGCCCGAATCACTGGAATAGTTGGAGTAGAAGATGGCTGATATCCCGATGGCAGATACACCAAAGGTTAGCAAGTGGAGCATGGTCGACAAAGACCCCTATGCCATGCCGCTGGATAAGATTGATCTCTCCCACCCTGGCATCTGGCAAGCCAACCAGTTTTTGCCGTTTATGGAGAGGCTGCGCAATGAAGCGCCGGTGCATTATTGCAAAGAATCTGCCGTGGGCCCCTATTGGTCGGTGATGAAGTACAAGGATATTCTTGAGGTGGACACCTCGCCCGATATTTATTCCTCAGAGCCCACCATCGGCATTATCGATACCTTCGAAGAGTTCACGCTGCCTTCGTTTATCTCCATGGACCCGCCCAAGCATGATCATCAGCGCCGGGCCGTGCAGGGGGTGGTGGCACCGGCTAATCTAAAAGAGCTGGAAAGCCTGATCAGAACTCGGGCCTGTACGATTTTGGACAGCCTGCCCTTAGAAGAAGAGTTCGACTGGGTGAGCCGGGTGTCTATCGAACTGACCACCCAGATGTTGGCAACACTGTTTAATTTTCCGTTTGAAGATCGCTACAAATTAACCTACTGGTCCGACGTGGCAACTGCGATCCCGGGCAACGGCATCGTTGCCACCCATGCAGAGCGCTGGGAGGCGATTCAAGAGTGCCTGGCCTATTTTACCCGGTTGTGGAACGAGCGGGTGAATGCCGATGGCGGCAATGATTTGATTTCCATGTTGGCCCACGGCGAGGCCACCAAGAATATGCCGCCTATGGAGTACTTGGGTAATATCATTTTACTGATTGTAGGCGGCAACGACACCACCCGTAATTCAATCACCGGCGGCGTGATCGCCCTCAATGAAAACCCAGCAGAGTATGCCAAGCTGCGCGCTGACCCGAGTGTTATACCCAACATGGTGTCAGAGATAATCCGCTGGCAAACCCCGTTGGCCCATATGCGGCGCACGGCGCTTAAAGATACTGAACTAGCTGGCCAGCAGATCAAAGCTGGTGACAAGGTAGTGATGTGGTACGCTTCTGGCAACCGGGACGAGGAATCTATCGAGCGCGCCAACGAGTTTTTGATCGACCGGCCCAATGCCCGCCAGCACCTGTCGTTTGGATTTGGCCTCCACCGCTGCATGGGCAACCGGCTAGCGGAAATGCAGCTGCGCATCGTCTGGGAAGAAATTTCCAAGCGCTTCGAATTTGTCGAGGTGGTGGGCGAGCCCGAGCGGATTTATTCCAGCTTCGTTAAGGGTTATTCCAAGTTGCCGGTGGTGCTGCATCCGATTGGGGGCCCCAACAGTTCAGAATGAGGGTCGACTTTTGTCTTCTTTGCATCATGAGGCAATAGGCATGAAATATAAAAAACAACAACCAAGTCAGGCTGCAGTTTCGGCGGGGCCAGCATCAACATCATCATATGTAGATCGACAGCATGCCTCCGACATCGGATATAGGATTGAGGACCAAAGGGCGCAGTTTGTTACGCAGAAAAAACTAGCAAGTTCTTATCTGCAGCGCTCAAGCGTTATTCAACGCGGAGGCTCTGTTAGTCGCGAAAGTAAGTCTACGCTGACA
>CAYGSO010000089.1:0-5277 GCA_964352445.1 uncultured Pseudohongiella sp.
AGGTCATACACCGCGATAGTTGAATCGCCGCCTTTCTTGTCCATGCCATAAGCCAGCGCCGCAGCGGTTGGCTCGTTGATAATGCGCTTAACTTCCAGGCCTGCAATCTTGCCGGCATCTTTGGTCGCCTGACGCTGGGCGTCGTTAAAGTAAGCCGGAACCGTTACTACGGCTTCAGTCACCGGTTCGCCCAAGAAGTCTTCGGCGGTTTTCTTCATTTTCTTCAGAATCTGCGCCGAGATTTGCGGCGGAGACATTTTCTCGCCGTTAACCTCAACCCAAGCATCGCCATTGTCGGCGGCGATAATCTTGTAAGGCACCATCTTTATGTCTTTTTGAACCACGTCGTCTTTGAACTGACGGCCAATAAGCCGCTTGATTGCGAACAACGTGTTGTGAGGATTGGTCACAGCCTGGCGTTTTGCAGGTTGACCTACCAGTGTTTCACCATCAGCGCTGTAGGCGATGATGGAAGGCGTGGTGCGATCACCTTCTGCATTTTCGATGACTTTGGGCTCACCACCGTCCATCACTGCAACGCAGGAATTAGTGGTGCCCAAATCGATACCAATAATCTTACCCATTTCTTGTTTCTCCACTTAGATGCTTTAGCTGTGCCAGTATTAGGCTGACGTTGCTTCTGACCTTCAATATTGGCCCGTTCCTGCGTAATTCAAGGATAAGACCGGTAATTACTACGACAAACTCTGCTTCTGTTGCTCTATCTTGCGACCGGTCCTATAAATTGGCTCAGTCTAGGATTCTTTTGACCTTAGGCCGTCTCGTCGATGCTAGGAGTAGCGCCCTTGGACACCATCACCATAGCTGGACGAATAACCCGGCCATGCAGTGAATAGCCTTTTTGCATCACGGCGATTACGCTGTTGGGCTCGACGTCTGGGTTTTCCTGCATCGCCATGGCCTGATGCAGCAACGGATCGAAAGGCTCGCCCATGGGGTCTATGGCTTCAATGCTGAGTTTGCCAAAACAGTTAACAAAGCTCTTGAGGGTTATATCTACCCCGTCGTAAATCGCTTTGGAGGTGGCGTCATCATGATCACTGGCAGCGGCTAAGGCTCGCTCAAGGTTATCCATAACCGGGATAAGCTCTGATACCAGTTTCTCTTGACCATATTTATGGGCCTTCTCAACATCTTGTTGAGTTCGGCGTCTCAGGTTCTGCATCTCTGCTTGAACTCTAAGTAAGTCGTCTTTCGCCTGACCGGCGACTAATTCGGCAGCCTCTAACTGTTCTCGCAGCATATCCACTTCTGATTTTTCCTCTTCAGGCGCTGGCTGGGCCTGTTGGTTATCGCCGCCACTGGCCGCGGTTGCTTCAGATTCGGCAGCGCTTGATGCTGCCTCTACGGATTCTTCCGGTTGTTGTGTTGCTTGATCTTGCTCGTCATTCGGAGTCTGCATGGTCTGCGCCTGCCCCCTAACTCTTGTTTTGCTAGCTATCGATAATTCGACTAGGGGCGAATTCGCCCTTATTCGATCCATGAAGGCCCATATATGGGGGCGCTGGGGATGAATTCAAGCGTCAAAATCGAATTGGCTGGCAAGCCACCAATCCCGCTAAAGCCTAGCCTGAAAAAAAGATCCTGCAGAAGTTGTTATGTTTCGGCTGGGTGATCCAATATAATTTATATCTATGCTGCATGAACTCTCAATTCGCAATTTCGCCACCGTTGACTCCCTCCAGATTGAGTTCAACCCCGGCATGTCTGTTATTACCGGTGAAACCGGTGCGGGCAAATCTGTCATTCTTGGCGCGCTCAGCCTAACCTTGGGCGACCGCGCCGACAAAGGCACGGTGCGCAGCGGCGCCACCAAGGCGGATTTAAGCGCCGAGTTCAATATCGCCAGCATTGCCAGCGCAAAACAGTGGCTGCATGACCATGACCTAGACTTCGACGAATCCGATGTCTGCATCCTGCGCCGAGTCATTACTAACGATGGCCGCTCCAAGGGCTATATCAATGGCTCGCCGGCCACCATGACCAGCCTGCGGGAACTGGGAGAAATGCTGATCGATATTCACAGTCAGCATGAACATCAGTCTTTGCTCAACAAAGCGACTCATCTACGCCTGCTGGATGATTTCAGCGTTGCCGCCGACCTGAGTGTCAAACTGCAGGCCAGCTGGAAACAGTGGCAGCAAAACCACCAGCAGCTGCAGCAGCTGCGCAGTGCCACCGAGGAATCCTCTGCCCAAATTCAGCTGCTGTCTTATCAGCTGAGCGAGCTCGATGAGCTGGAAATTGGCGACAATGAGGTTGAAGAACTGGAGAGGGAATTCAAAATTCTCAACAGCGCCGACGCAACCCTTATCGCGGTGCAAAAAGCGCTGAACTACTGCAGCGACGATGAAGATGGCGATGCCATCTCGGCCATAGGCGCCAGCGTGAGCGCCTTAAAGACTCAAGCCGCCCATGATCCAAAACTGGCTAATATAGTCAGCTTACTCGAAGGCGCGGAGATTCAGTTAGCCGAGGCAGTGTCTGACCTGCGCTCATTCCTTGACGACTTCAACGGCGACCCCCAGCGGCTGGAAGACATTAATACCCGCCTCAGCCTGCTCCATGGCGTGGCTCGCAAGCACAAAATCAAGCCCAACGAATTGCCCGCGCTGGTAAACGATCTTAGAGAACAGCTAGACCGCTTTGAGAACAGCGATGCCGAGGTGGAAAAGCTCAAAGCCAACGATGTCCTGTTAAAAGAACAGTACCTAAAGATTGCCAAACAGGTTTCTGCCAGCCGCCACCAAGGTGCTGACAAATTAGCCAAAGCGGTCAACGCCCAATTAGCCATGCTGGGCATGCAAAACGCCTCGCTGCAGGTGCTGCTGAGTGACAATAGCAGTGACAAACCCAGCCAGCACGGCCTGGAGTCGGCCGAATTTTTAGTCAGCACGAACCCTGGCCAAAAAGCCGGACCGCTGAATAAAATTGCCTCCGGCGGCGAGCTTTCCCGTATTTCTTTGGCGATACAGGTAATCACAGCCCAGACCAGCGAAACGCCGGTACTGGTGTTTGATGAGGTAGACGTAGGCATTGGCGGTGGTGTGGCTAAAGTGGTGGGCGAGCTGCTGCGCCAGCTTGCCCAGCGCACCCAGATTTTCTGTGTCACCCATCAGGCTCAAGTGGCTAGCCAAGGCCACAACCACTTTTACGTGAGCAAGAGCAGCGGCAAAGACTCCACCCAAACCAAGATTGTGGCTATCGCCGGGGATGCTAAGGTCAAAGAAATTGCGCGTATGTTAGGCGGAGACGATTTTACTGAGGAATCTTTGGCCCACGCCCAGCAAATGGTCGCGCTAAAGTAAGCCGACGCTTAGCCTAACCGCGGCAGTCGGGGCACAGCCCGTAAAGGTACATGCTGTGGTCGGTGATGGTGTAGCCATGCTTTTTAGCGATTTTCTCTTGCTGGGCTTCAATCACCTCATCGTAGAATTCTTCGACCCGGCCGCAGCTGTTGCAGACCAAATGATCATGGTGATCGGCGCTGGTGAGTTCGAAAATCGAATGGCCACCCTCAAAATGATGCCGTTCCACCAAGCCTGCGCCTTCAAACTGAGTCAGCACCCGGTAGACAGTTGCCAGCCCAACATCTTCTTCGGCTTCCAGCAACGCCTTATACACATCTTCAGCAGAAAGATGCTTGTTTTCGGAACTTTCTAGGATTTGTAGAATCTTTACTCTGGGTAGCGTGACTTTCAGACCCGCATCGCGCAGTTCTTGATTCTCAGTTGGCATCGTAGTTTCCTGACTTTAGCTGGTGAGCGGATTCGGGTATTATGCCTTTTCGCTGGCGCTTAAGGAAGTTGCTGGCCGAATCACCGGCCGATTTGTTAGTTTTCGATAGATAACTTGCTGCATAACAAGGACAACGATCATTCACACGCTTAAAGCTATAGCCCTGATCGGGATATTCGCCGCAACCGCTGCCTGCAACAACATCAGCTCGTTGGATTTTCCTGGCGTGTATAAAATTGGCATCCCCCAGGGTAATATCATCACCCAAGACATGGTGGATCAACTGCGCCCCGGCATGACCAAGCGCCAAGTGATTTTTGTCATGGGCACGCCATTGGTGCGGGATCCGTTCCACCAAAATCGCTGGGACTATATCTACAGCTATCAGCCAGGTGGTGAAGAGCGAGGGCAAGAAAGACTGTCTGTGTTTTTTGAAGACGATGCGTTGGTGAGTTTTACCGGCGACTTCACCCCCAGCGCACCTGAAGAGGACCCCGTGCCTGCGGAAGAAACTGTGGCCAGCAGCAGCGATGAACCAACTGATAGTTCAGATTAGCCCACCGATTGCCACTGATGGCATAGCTGTCGCGCTTATTTTGTAAACCTTAAACCGAAATCAAACCTGCAATTTCAGAAGGCGTTGCCCGCAGGGCCAATGCTACTTTGTCGAAAAAATCCAGCTCAAAGAACCGCACCTCGTCGTCGCTGCGAATAACGCTGGCAAGCGAAGCCAAGATAATAACCCGCTCACGCTCATCCAATTTTCGGGTGGCGCTGGCAAGGTAGCGCTCGATCGACTGGGATTCAAACATCGCTGACGAGGCCGCCGTGCGAATATCCGCATCGGAAAAATCTTCCCCTAACTGCTCTTTCAACACTTCCTGCACTTTGGCGATTTCCACCGCTTCCACGTTGGAATCGACGCGGGTTGCCCGCGACAACACCATCAGCATAACTTCTTTAAACAATTCTTGGCGGTGCTTGGCTTTGTTATCGCCGTCTCTCAATAGCTTTTTAATCGAATCAAAATTAACGAGGCTCATAGGAAAAATCCAATCTGTTGCTGTGATTATTATTGGTGTTTAATAGCCGCTTAAGGCCCAGCGACTGATACAGATGAGAGTGGCACCCATGGGGAATCAAGTCAACCTGTGACCGCGGGATAAGCGCGCTCACAGGTTAAACGAGATAGATCAAACGAGGTGGAATAGCTGCGCTGTTAGTATTCGAACCGCAGCCCTAAGGTCAGACCCCGGCCCGGTTCAGGCGCGAAGTTTCTTAGCAGTGAAGCATGGTTGCGAATTTCTTCATTTAAAATATTGTCGGCTCGGGCGAAGAGCTTCAATTCAGAATCCCCGGCAACCTGCACATGATAGTCGGCGTAGGCCGATACCAAGGTGTAGCCATCAGTCTCCAGCTCTAACGTGCCGGCATCATCTTGCGCACCAAAACGCGTCGCGTGCAGGTGGGCGCTCCAATTGTCGGCAAAGTAACGCACCTCAAGGCCGGCTTTGGCCG
>CAYGSO010000090.1:0-5141 GCA_964352445.1 uncultured Pseudohongiella sp.
TCGGCAATCGGGTTCCACTTGCTGGGCTTGTCGATTTTTGTAATCACCATAGGCTTTAGAACTTTCGGCTGCAGTAAGTCGGCAAACAGTTCTACCTCTTGGTTGGCAGGATCTAACCACTGGCTCACCAACGCTGCATTCTCAAAATCAATCAGCAGCGGCATAGACTTTGGGTGGATAGAATCCCACTGGGGGGTTAACGGTGGCAGAGTAATAATAGACGCGCCATAGGCTACTTCACCGGTTTCTTTGTTAAAGTATTCTTTGTAAATTCCACCAAAGGCGATTGCAGAGTTTTCCAGCTCAATCTTGTGATAGGTTTTTTTGTCGCCCAAACCCTCAACAAACGCACTAGCAGGAATTAAACATCTTGATTCTCGGAAAGGTTTGTACGCCAGCGAGCGCTTCACATCTAGCTTGTCTGAACGAGAATTAAAGCTGGCATATTTATAGTTGGGCTTTAATGTTTGTGGGTCTAGGAACAGCCACCAAGTTGCGTTGGAAACTTTTCTCTCGCCCGCAAGGGTATGCACAATCGCAATTTGGGCCCCCGGCGCGATATCTGCTTGCTGTTGGTGGGCAAACAGACTGATGCCCAAGGCTTGGCACAGCCACTGTATCTGAGGGCTGTCGATCAGGTTAAATCTGCCGCACATTGATTTTGTATCCTTTAGTGGTAAAGTCCAAGACAACCCTACCGAGTGAATTACCAATACAACAATAACCGGAATTTGCCATGAGAATCTACCGTCAAACTTCAGCCCGATTTGTCTTAGCCGCCGCTGCCGCCGCCCTCAGCTGCCTTAGCACTTTGTCTGCCCAGGCCCAAACTGCGAATGCTGCCGACCAAGCCGCCTGCGAGGGCTTAGGCGATATTCGCAATTTAACCATTACCGCAGCGGCGATCCAGCGGAACGATCAGTCTACTGAGCCCTATTGCTACGTCCGCGGCATTATCGCGCCGGCAATTCATTTTCACGCCCAGCTGCCTTTACCAACCAATTGGAACGGGCGCTTCTTGCAGTGGGGCGATGGTGGCAAAGACGGCGATCTGGATTTTGCCGACCACCGAGTTGCCGAAGGCTATGCGGTAACCAACAGCAATACCGGCCATGACAGCGGCGTTGAGCCGGGGGCTTCGTTTGGCTTCAACAACCGTCAAGCGGAGATCGATTTTGGCTACCGCGCGGTGCACCTTACGGTGATGGCCGGCAAAACCTTAGTGGATGCGTACTACGGCAAAGCTCCCGATTATTCCTATTTTGAAGGCTGCTCTCAAGGTGGCCGCCAAGGCCTGATGGAAGCCCAACGTTACCCAGATGACTTCGATGGCATCGTTGCTGGCGCGCCGGCCTTCGCCTATCAGGCGTTGAATGCAGCGGGCACTTGGAATCTGCAGCGCATCTTTAGAGATAATTTGGCGGGCAACCTTGCCGTGGATACCACTGGCGATGGCAGCTTCGACAGCTTGAATTTAATTAACGTTTTGCACAGCAAAGTGTTGGAAAAATGTGATGCTAATGACGGCGTTTTGGATAATGTGATCAACGACCCCCTCAGCTGTAATTTTAACCCAAACACGGATCTTGCCGATTTAATGTGCCCGGCCGGCAGCAGCAGTGACCAGTGTTTCACCTCGGCTCAGCTGCAAACTATTAATGATTTGTATGCTGGCCCAACCGATTCAAGTGGCGCACAAATCTACCCGGGCAAAATGTTTGGCTCTGAGCCGCGCTGGGTTAATTTGTATATCCCCCATGCTGGCAACAACAACGGCCCTGGCAAATTAACCGGAGTCGCTGGCGATCACATGAACTATTTGTTCTATGAGCAAGACCCGGGGGTTGCCATCGCCGACGTTAGGGACATTGACTACAAAGCACGCACCACCGGCGCGATGCCCGAGTTTCACTGGATCGATTGGGATATAGACGATTTCAACTCAGGCAAAGGCGATTTAATGATGTCCATCACCGATGCCACCGACCCCGATTTAAATCGGTTTCTGAAAGACCGCGGTGGCAAGCTGATTATCTACCACGGCTTGGCCGATACGCTGATTATCGCCGAGGACACCATGGATTATTTCAATGACATGGTAAATACCACCTTTGCCGGCAGCCTAACGGCAGCGAGCGAGTCTGCAAGATTATTTCTGGCCCCTGGCATGGGCCACTGCAGCGGCGGTGCTGGCCCAAACACCTGGGACAAACTGGCCCCCTTAGTCGACTGGGTTGAAAACGGCGTTGCTCCCGAGGCAACGCCTGCTCAGCATCTAAGCCGCGGCGCCGTCGACAATGAGCGGCCCCTATGCTCTTACCCCAAGCAGGCAGTTTATACCGGCCCCGCCGGCGGCGAGAATCAGCCCAGCAATTGGCGCGCGGAGAATTTTCAGTGCCGCTAGCCTGTTGAGTCAGCGCGATCAAGCCCCTGCTGGGGCTGCGCTGTACCTTATGAAGGTCTTGGGTTTTAATAGGCGGAGTCATAACAACAATAGAGCTTAAGCAATGAAACTTGGCCAATTACTTACCCAGTGCGCCCTACTATCCATTTTATTAACTGCAGGCAGCGCTTCGGCTCAGACTGAAGTCTACCGGGCGCGCCTGTCACCCATGCCCACTACCCCCCAGACCAAAGCCGAGATTACCGGTGGCGGCGAGGTTATTCTTAGCCTCGATGGCGCAACCCTTACTGTGAGCGGCAATTTTACCGGCATGAGCTCCGCGGCGACCGCTGCCCATATTCACAATGGGCCGCCGGCACAACCCGGCCCGGTGCTTCACCCTCTCACCGTTGCCCAAGCCACCAACGGCGAAATCTCTGGAGTGTTCGAGCTGACTGCGGATCAACTAGTGCAGCTGAAAGCTAACTCATTCTATGTTCAGATCCATAGCCTCTCTAACCCACCCGGTGAACTCCGTGGCTGGGTGTTTACACAAGCCCATTACCAGCAGTAACGACTTTGGCCCAGTTAACTTTATCGAGCTACAAAGAGAGAACATCATGACAACTCCTATTCAGATTGGAAAACTAAGCCTCGGGCTGACCATTGCGACGATAATCGTTGCCTGCGGTGAACAAAACCCAACCAGCACCGCTGCAGCACCGGTGGTCGCGTCAGTGCCCGCCGCCGTCAACGGGTTTGCCGCCCAAGCCAGTCACGGTGCCGAATTATTCGCCGCTAACTGTGCGGCCTGTCACGGCGCTAATCTTGAAGGCACAACTCTAGGCCCAATCTTGTCTGGCGGCGCCTTTTTGATGCGCTGGGGTGAGCAAAACCCCTCACTTTTGTTCAATAACATTCAGGCCAACATGCCGCCGGGTGGTAATGAGAGCTTGGGGGATGAAGATTACCTGAGCATCACGGCCCACGTCCTTGCTAGCAATGGGGTCGATGGAGTTACTGACGCACTAACCACCACCACTGATTTTTCCATTGCCGACAATATCACCCGAATCGTTAGTCAGCGCCCGTCGGAACCTGCGCCCCCGGTCGGCCTAACTGTGCGCGGCAATGTCGACGACTATGTTGACTTCATCCCGGTGACTGATGCCATGTTGGCAAATCCAGACCCAGCCGACTGGCCCATGTGGCGACGTGACTACTATGCCCACAGTTACAGCCCGCTGGATCAAATTACTACCGACAATGTGAGTCAGCTCAGTCTTGAATGGGTTTGGAACATGCACGAAGGCGACTCCGAGCCCTCGCCACTGGTGTATAACGGCATCGTCTATCTCATCAACCCCAGCAATATTATCCAGGCCCTGGACGGCAAAACGGGCGAGCTAATTTGGGAACACTGGGGCGGCTCTGCCACCCGCGAAGATATGCGCAACATCGCTATCTATAACGACAAAATTATTCAGGCCACCACCGATGCCAGACTCATCGCCCTCGATGCACGAACCGGCGAAAAAGTATGGGAGACAGTGGTTGCAGATTCAAGCAAAGGCTTTTCAAACTCCAGCGGCCCGATTGTTGCCGACGGCAAAGTCATACTTGGCTTGGCCGGCTGTGCTCGCTACATCCCAGAAGACTGCTACATCAGCGCCCACGATGCCAACACCGGCGAGCTTGAATGGCGCTTTAATACCATCGCCCAAGCCGGCGAACCCGGCGGCGATACTTGGGGCGATCTTGATAATGTTTTCCGCGCTGGTGGCGAAACCTGGATAACCGGCAGCTACGACCCAGACCTTAAACTGACCTACTGGGGCACCGCCCAGCAAAAGCCTTGGGTACCCGTAAGCCGTCACCTCACCATCAATGATGTCGGCCTATTCACCAACTCAACCGTTGCCATCAACACAGACAGCGGCGAGCTGGATTGGTTTTTCCAACATGTACCCGCCGAAGCATTAGACCTTGATGAAGTATTCGAGCGGGTTCTGGTGAACCGCGGCGGCGAGAAACTGGTTTTCTCTCTGGGCAAATATGGCATTCTTTGGAAGAACGACCGTGTCTCTGGCAAATTTCTCGACTTTAAAGAAACCGTGTTCCAAAACGCTTTCACTCATATCGACCCCGACACAGGCGCCGTCACTTACCGAGAAGACATTCAGAACGCCAAACTCAATGAATGGACCAGCGCCTGCCCCAGCAGCGCCGGCGGCAAAGACTGGCACTCCATGACCTACCATGAACCTAGCGGCACCATGATTGCACCGCTGAGCCAAACCTGCCTAGAAAATGCCGCCCGTGAAGTAGCCCTAGTGCAAGGTGGCGGCGGGTTGGCAGCCAGCCGCAAGTTCTTCGAGATGCCAGGCACCAACGGCAACCTTGGAAAAATTGGCGCCTACAACGTAGATACCATGGAGGAAGTCTGGAGCTATCAGCAAAGAGCCTCTTTCCACACTGGCACCATGTCCACCGCGGGCAACGTAGTCTTTGTGGGTGATCTTGATAGACGCTTCAAAGCCCTTGATGTGACCAACGGCGAAGTGCTGTGGGAAACCCGCCTAGGCACAGCAGTGCAAGGCCACCCAGTGTCCTTCGCCATTGATGGCAAGCAATACATCGCCGTCACTGCCGCCAACGGCGGCACCAGCCCAAGAACAGTGCCCGATGTCATTGCAACTGAAATCACTTACCCGCGCTGGGGTAACGCGATTTATGTGTTCAGCCTGCCGGACTAAAC
>CAYGSO010000091.1:0-5094 GCA_964352445.1 uncultured Pseudohongiella sp.
AGCCTGTCTCGGGCAGAGTGCTGTATTGGTTTTGCTTGGCCATTCTAGTGTCTCCTTGGTTACTAGTGGCCAATTATTTAGGAGTGGAGTATTAAGTTCGAGGACAATTAATTCGCTTACTTGTCCGGCTTGTTTGAGTCCGCCCTCCGTTTTTTCCAGCGTCTGTATTCTCTCAACAAAGATTCGGGTTCAATGCTAACCGATTCCTTAGGGTTCAAAGCTTGGAAATATTCGACTGCTTCCAATTGGTTTTTTGGGAATTTTCCATCTATCGAAGCCCAATGAGCCTTGTTTTCGGTCATCATCATATGAAAATGAAGTCTAGATAGTTGAGCTTCGTTTGATTTAGCGGCTGCGTAGTTGCCTACTCCTTTGCGAGGTTTATCAAAAAATATTTCCTCTAATGTGACCTTGCCTTCGCATGCGAAATAAAATTCGAAACACTCGGCTATAGAGATAAGGATTTCAGGTGGGGGATTAATGCCAGACTCAAAATAGTCAAGAAGCTCTTCAACCGGTGTTGAATTGTGATGTTCAAGCATTTCAACATAGTCGCTAGGCAAACCTTTACAGCTCTCTCTCCAAGTTCTTTCAAGGTTTTCAAATGGCGGGCCATCTTGCGCAAGCATAGAGCGCAAATAGTTTAGCTGCTCGGCGCTGTTCGCTTCATATAGCTTTGTCTTGGTTGTCTTATGCAATCTAAGGGCGGGAATTTTCATTAATATTAGATTTTCCAGTAAATGAGATCATCACAAGCTCTGTGTTTTAGGATGCCATTTAGATGCGAGCTTGCTTAAGTTGACAATTAGCAGCTGCAATAGAAACGAGAGCTTTTTGGGCCGCTCACCTCTGTGCGGAGATGTAAATAAGGCATCATGTTTCCAAACATTATAGTAAGCTTGTTCGGGTTTTATGTGTTTTATTCTCTGATTTGACATTTTAGTGCTCGATAAATCATGCAGCAAAAACGTTGATTTGGTAGTCACTATCATGCAAGCAGGCTTTATATGATTTCACGACGCTGTTTGTCGATAGTGAGCGTTCGTTCAGAAATGATTCTACGAGTTCCAAAGACTCTTCGGATATTCGACAGCCATAGATTATCGCAGTTAGAGCCTCGGTTCGATATGGCAGTCTAGTTCGTGCCTTGTCGATTTCCAAAATCCTATATTCTTGTTCGTATCGCCACCCTTTGAATTTTCTCAAAAGTGAAGACTGAATGTCTTCAGGGAATGAGCGTGCCCAGTCAATAATCGGATACTCATCTGAGTATTGAACAGGGATTGCATTTCCAAAAACTGGCACATCATGAGCGATTTCGAATTGTAAGCAAATGCCTGTGTGGTTTGCGGCATAGTGACTCCACATAAGTATATCTCTAGGCTTGCTTGCTAGAGATATGACACCTAACGCCTCGCGGTAAGTCTTGTTGTGAGACGCCATATAGTCTTCTACTGTGTTCCCGCCATCTCGCATATTCTTATTCAATGTTGACTCTAAATCTTTGGTTTTCACTCCGTTTGTTTTAAGGATCTCTCTTAGCCTTTTGCGCTTTTCGTTTGCCGGAGCATCAGAATAGACTTTTGCAGACAAGTCGAATGGATCATTGAAATCCCACGGCGAGCTATACCATAAGTTTGAATGTACTATTATGTCTCTAACATTTTTGACGGATTGAGCATCCTTTGGGTTTATATTTTTGTATTTATATAAATGTCGGGGATGGTTTGGGTACTTGTAGAGGCTATTTAAAGCTTTTCGTCTTGAGAAATGTGGGAGTTTCTGGATCTCATTTAATTTGCGCTGTAAAGCATCCATCCTGTTTCTCTGTTGGGGTATTGTTTGTCTATCAGAAGAAAAATATGTGCCAATTAGGGGGCTATGATCTTGAATTTGCTACTGTTGTTCCTTCAAAACTGTACTAGAAAAAGGCTTCCAGCGGAAACGGGAGCGATTTCAATATTTCTATTAAAATCAAGGGTGTAGCAAATAAGTGAGGGTATGCTCTTGAGTTTTCCCCAAGTTATACCGATAATATGCACAGCTCATCTGCCATGCGTAGAAGGAGTTACGAGGTCGTCTTCCTTGGAAGGCGCCCTCAGCTTCCCTCTGTTTCCAGCGATCTTTCGTATTCTCTTTGTAGCTTTCTTTTGGTGTGTCCCTGTTCTATAAGAAACGCTGTCCAAGGAATAATGTAGTTTTTTCTCTGCGCAAGAACTACTAAATAATCTTCCTGCTGGTACCACAGGTGAATTCTTCTTTCTCCCTTTTTAATTGATACCCAGCTTAATATCAGGTCGGCTTCTAGTTCTATGATCGGTTTGGGCCACTTAATTCGTTCACACCTTCTAAGGTCAGGGGTTCGACTGGCTTCGTCGGAGCCTGTTGAAGTCATATGCCAAAAAGTAACTTCTTTCCCTTGAGAGATTGGGTATTTTTTTAGACCTAGCCTCTGTCCCTTGTAAATCGGCTTGCTATCAACAAAGTCTTTTTTAAATGCCTCGTATACTTTCTCTATGAACGTTTCCCAATGCCCTCCAAAGTCAGCCATTAGAATTAGCGGAGGTTGCCATTCTGGATTGCCGCTATCTAGGCTCATCCTTGAACCTCGCTTGCTCGCCAGCAAAATATGTTGACCTTCTTTTCTTTGAGTAGGGTGGTTTTAGTTAGTTTGTATCCAGAGCGTTCCTGAATGCGATTGATAAGCGCTAATTTGGAAGCACTAGTGGACAAGCCCCTATTTACATAGCCTACTGCACCTATCAATAAGTCAGCGAGTTGGAGTTGTTCTATTTCATGCGAGTGGACTAGCTGCATCCGTTCAATTACTTTTTTTGAGTAGTCGTACATGTTATTGCTTAGAACGTCGTGAAGTTTGGCGATCTTGGTGGCGCCTAAAGTATCTTTTATGTCCAAGTAAATTCTGTACCTATCAGACGGATCGAAAATTACCTTCAGCATGTCGAAATACATTTTGTAGTACCACTTGTCGTGGTCTTGATCAGAAAATGCACTGTGGTCCAGTTTCGCTTTATCTGGGATGATTAGCACGCGAAAGTGAAGATCATCGTCATCAAAGAAATAGTCGATGAGGTCCAAATAAAAAGACGCTTTTGCGGGTGAGATTTTGGTCCACTTTATTTCGAAGTTTACTGGCAGCCCGTGCTTCTTCTTAATTTCTCTTATGCGAATTGAGATTTCCCTAGTTTTATCGAGAGGGCACCAGATGGCTCCTAGGATCATGGCGTTTGCATCGTCGTTTTCAAGATGACACGATTCATCGCAGTAGATATTAAAAACTTCCATGTTTGAGGCTCAAGTATTGTTGGGCTAGGTCTTGGATGGGATGATTATTCTACTAAATTTAGCGGGATGCAAACTTGGGCTGATTTAGGCGTTTTGTAACATGAGTTGTAACATTTTCCTATTGTATTTTTAAAAAAGTACCTATATAAAAGTGTAATCCTCCCAGGAATTAATCGAGTGAAGCGGAAGATATACAAAACAAGGGATGATGCCAGATTAGAAAAATTTGATTATATAGAGGGGTTCTACAATCCTCGACGCAATTATGGTGCAAACAACGGGCTGTCTACTGAAGAGATGGAAAAGCAGTATTTTAGGAATCAAGAAGGTGTCTAGAAAACTAGGGCCTTGCCACCGACAGAAATGCTCAAATTCCCTTTGGATGCTTTTTCAATATGCTTCGACCACCAGGTCATCATAACTTTTCTCTGTTCCAAGTATTCGGATCTATTGTAAGCGGCCCTCACATCATTTTTGTCTGTGTGTGCCAGTGCGGACTCTATCACGTCGGGATCAAAGTCCTGCTCATTCAAGGTGGTGCTTGCCAGAGCTCTGAGGCCGTGAGCAACTAGTAATCCACCATATCCCATTCGTTTAAGAGCCATATTCGCTGATTGTTCATTTATATGATTTCTGGGATTTCTATCTGCAGGAAAGACGTGTTCTCTGTGTTCGCTGATTGGCCTCATTACTTCGAGTAGTGAAAGTGCTTGGGGTGACAATGGGATAGTATGGGGGCGCTTCTTTTTCATTCGCTCGGCAGGAATTAGCCAAAGTCCCTTTTGTAAATCAATCTCTTTCCATCTCGTGCCGGCAGCTTCTCCTGGTCTAGTCATGGTATGTAACTGCCACTCGATCAGACAACGTGTGGTTCTCTTAATGCTGGCATTGGCAATAGTAATCATTAGTTCGGGCAATTGATCTGGGCGTAGTGTCAGCATGTGCTTTTTGGAAGGCGAGGCAAATGCCTGGCTAATGCCTGACAGGGGGTTCGCATCGACTATGCCAGTATTAACAGCGTACACCATTACCTCATTGAGCCTCTGGCAAACCCTTCTTACTGTCTCTAATGAGCCTTTGGCTGAGATTGGGGTCAGGGTTTCGATGGCGTGTTTTGCTCGGACTTCATGAATAGGTATTTCACCCATTTTTGGAAATACATGTAGTGCAAAAGATCGATAAATGTCTTCACCGTAGGCTTCGGTAACTTTGGTCTTTTTAATCAGAAACCATTTATCGGTAACTTTCTTTAGTGTATTTCCATGCGCTTCGCTATTGATCCTTTGCAGCTCAACTTTGTGAGTGTGGGGATCAATATTATCGCTAAGCTGCTGTAAGTTTTCTTGACGAGCGAGTCGAGCTTTCGCGAGGGATAGGGTCGGATATTGTCCAAGTCCGATATTAGACCGCTTCTTGGTATAGGGTCTAGAGTAGTTGAATATCCAAAATTTGGAGCCGCTGGGCTTCACGCGGAGGTATAAGCCGTTACCGTCAGCAAGGTTGTACTCTTTTGCCTTGGGCTTGGCTTGCTTAACTTGGGTATCAGTAAGAGGTTTGGTTGTTCTCGCCAATGTAACACTCCAAATGTAACAATATGCTTGATGTTACATGGAGTGTTACATTGATGGCTGGATGTTGCAATATCTTGCTGGACGTTACAGGTCTATGAATATAGCTATAAGTCAGAGTTTGTGAGGCCTCCAGGACGTTATCGGACGTCGCTGGAGGTGTATTTGGTGGAGGCGGGGGGATTTGAACCCCCGTCCGTCAGTTCTATACCTTCGGATC
>CAYGSO010000092.1:0-4985 GCA_964352445.1 uncultured Pseudohongiella sp.
CAAGTGTAGCTGAATTTTAGGCGAAAAAAAAAGGCGAACCGAAGTTCGCCTTTTTCTCGATAGGTTTTACCCTAACTTGTGCGGCTTAGAAAGTTAAGCGTGCACCAGCTGTGTACATACGACCAAATACATCGTAGTTACCTGGGAAGGTATTACCTGAGTTAGACGATGTATCACCAGCTTCGTTACCTAAAATTGGTGGTTGCTCGTCAGTAATGTTGTCGATACCTAGGCTTAAACGGATGCGGTCATCCCACAAAGTGTAGCCAACATAAAGATCTAGGTAATCGTAAGCTTCGATTGAGCGAAATGCTGCAAACGATGCTGCCGCCTCAGGAATCTCTCTGTCTAGAGAGTCCTGGTGACGCCACTGTAATGAAGCCTGAACCGCATTCCAGTTCCAAGTAGTTCGCTGAACCCAGTTAGTTGTGCCAACAGGATCACAGCTAGTGCCGAAGAAACCGTTACAGTCAATTACTGGAGTTAAAGCATCAGACTGTGACTCTTGAGTTAGATAATGGTTGATGTTACCTGAGAATTGCAGGTCACCCATGTCACCAAGATCAAAACCAAAACCGAATCCAACTTCAATACCTTCCGCCTGCTCGTAAGCAAGGTTAGTAGTGAATAACTGAATACCTGAAGATGGGCTAGTTAGGTCGCCGTTGTCACGAGAAACGTTAGCACAGGCAGACGCCAAGCCAACTACGTAACACTGATCCAGAACTTGCTGGGCAGTGAACTCCCCAATCACGTCTTGGACGTCGATGTCGTAGTAGTCAACAGATAGAACTACGTTCTCAACGAAGTCAAACGTTGGTGTCCATACGAAACCAGCTGTAAACGTCTCAGCAGTTTCTGCATTAGGAAGGCGAGCAGGATTGGAACCGGCTAGCGTGTTGATTTGTCCAGCTACGATATCCTGAAGCACACCAACCTGTGACGCCAACATGCCAGTTGACTCACAAAGACCGCGAAGACGCGCGTCATTAGCTAGGTTAGCGGCATTCACTACTGAACAAGGATCGCTTGTCGCATTACCAAGGCCTGTAGTAACTGGCGAGAACAATTCAGCAACGTTAGGTGCACGGTTTGCTTCTTGCTGCATTACGCGAACACGGATTGAATCGTTGATTGTCCAGTTAAGGCCAATTTTCCAAGAGTCTACGTTACCAACAGTGCTGTAATCTGCATCGCGGTAGCCGAACTCAAAGTTCAAGGCTTCAACAAAGTCAACGCCATCAACTAAAGGCATGAAACCTTCAACGAAGAATTCGTCAACACGGAAACCACCAGCGATTGGAAGAATGTTACCACCGGCGCCACCCTGACAGCTGGCAGGAGCTAGTTTCAAACATTCATCAGGTTCCAATGAACCAAACTCGTCACGAGTTTCAAAACCTAAGCTCAACGCTAAAGGAGTTGAAGCTGTGGGGAGCTGAGCGAATGCAACAGGACCATCAACAATGATCTGACCGATTGATTGGTCATACTTCTGCTGCTGGATCGCGATTGCGCGGGCATAGCCTGCCATTTCTGGAGTGATTGTGCCAAAGCCACCGAACAAGTCGATAGGCACACAAGTAGAGTCGCCATTGGCGCAGGTTACGCCGTCAACTGTATCCAAAGCGTTTTGAATGTTAGTTAAGTTAGTGTAACCGTCACGAACTGTAGTTCGGTTAGATTCACCGTATTGGAAAGACACGTCGTAGTTCCAATCACCGATTAGTTGGCCACGTGCGCCCCCTAGGAGTGAGAAGTAGTCACTGTCATAATTCTCGGAGCGAGTTCCAAGTTCTAGAGTACGACGACGAAGCTGCACTTTTAAGTAGTCAGCTTGGTCAACCACACCGTTGCCATTCACGTCATTCCAGTTGTCGCCAACGCCACCAGCAGTCAAGTTACCAAGACCAGCAGCGTTGTTTGCAAACGAAATGATGTCGGCGCGGGCTGAATCACCAATCAATGGGTTTGCTAGTGGAACGTTAAACTGTGCACCAAATGTTCCAGAAGGAGCAACTTGCTGCTGAACAGTAATGTTGTTGTATTGAATAGTTGAGTAAATCTCTAGGTTTTCGTTGAACTCAAAGTTCGCCATCGCAAACGTATTGATACGCTCTTGTGGAGTACGGAAGAAGTTGTACGGGCTGAAGTTAAACAGCGAACAACCACCGCCAGCACCTAGACCAGTTCCAGCATCGCCTGTGAATAAAGTACGGTCTTCTAGGAATTGGCCAACACCACCAGCACCAACGATTGCAAAACGAGTTGGGATACTAGTAGTCGAACCACCCGTTGCTACAGCGTCAGGGCCAACACAACCAGCAATAGGAGACACTGAAGGGCTTATGCCAGCATTGAAGTTATCAAGGCCCGCACCGTTACCAGTTTGGATACCCAAGTTACCGTATGGGCGCTGACCTAGTAAAAGCGCTTCGCGCTCTGACCAGCTGATATTCATTGACACATTACCACGGCCGCCGTCTAGAGCTGCACCAAGAGTCATTGAAATGTTGTCCAAGTCAGCATCATTGTCGCCAGTCGTTTGGTTGTTGATCAATAAATCAAAACCTTCGAAATTTTGCTTAGTAACAATGTTTACTGCACCCGCTACCGCGTCAGAACCGTATACCGCAGATGCGCCACCGGTGATAACGTCGATACGCTCGATTAGAGCTGTAGGGATGTTAGAGATGTCAGCACGACCGCGGAAGTTAGCAGGTGTCATACGACGACCATTTAACAAGACCAAGTTGCGATTCGGGCCTAGGCCACGTAAATCGACAGTAGAGATACCGTCTGTGCCGTTATTAACGTTTTCGTTATCGCCAGGAATAGTACCTGGTAATTGACGAAGAATTTGTTCCACTTCAACGTTTTGTTGAAGATTGATTTCTTCCAGACCAATCGAGCTGATTGGGCTGCCAGATTCAAGACCAGGACGTCGAATACGTGAACCAGTCACGATTACTTCTTCGACGGCAGTGTCTTGGGCATATACAGTGGGAGCTGCAGATAGAGACACAACACCTGCTGCGGCTGCAAAAGCCAGCGACCAGGCTGACGCCTTCTTAGTAGTTTTGAACATTTAAGTTCCCCCTAAAATAGAAAAGCAGGAAAAAAGCTTAATGCTCAGTTCCTGATTTATCAGTTGAGTTATGTAACCTACACGCTCTAGATTACGTGGCGCGCATTCTACACAGCTTAGAAAAGAACACATAGTAACAATTGCTACAATTTGACAAATTTGAGACGTTTTTGTGCCTTTTTTGACATAAATCCTTATTTTGAGGCAATTCTCCCACACATTTCATAGTTTTTTGTGAAAATAAATTTGAAATTGGTGAAACTTATCTAAATTTGCATTGTCAGGGATAACCGAGTTAGGGCCTGTTTTGGTTCGTTATTGCATTCATTATCGTGGGAACAACTCGTCTCGTCAGAGTGATACGCTTGAGGATTGCACCCCCCAAGGATTGACGCTAGAGCCGCTCTAGTGACGACGAGGTCTAGAGACAACCAGATTAGCTCAACCACAATCATGCAGGCAGCAATCCAACTATCGTCTCGCGCTCTGAAGCAGCCTTTTTGATCTCTTCGCGAGCCCAGAAAGATAACCGGCCCGCTTGCTTGGCAAATGGCAGAGTATTTCAGCCGCCAACGAGTTCAGTTGCAGACCTGAGCTCTAACTTGGGCTGCACCAAAACGATTAACTTAGCGTCGCATTTTTATTGGATAAAAAGCTATGCTCTCAAATCAATGCCATATTCCAAGTAACCTTTAAGACAGAGCAGCATATCCTGCCAACCGCCACAGTTTTCATGAGATCCTTTATAGCCCTCATCGTCTTTAAGCCATCCGCTTTCGCTAATCGTCACCATGGTGCTAGCCGCGTCTAAGGCGTCGAACTCAATCGAGAGTATTACTTCATAGGCACTGTCTTTGGTCTTCTGCCAATTCTGGGTGTTTATTACCAGCTCAATCAGTTGGTTGCTGATGATATTTTTTACCAGCACGTCATTCGAACCGTAGTTGTCCCAGGTCCACTTAACTTTTGCGCCTTTTACTAAATTGCTGCTGCTGGCATTTACAAAGAACTTGGTTAAGCTCGCGCTAGATATCACAGATGAGAATACGTCTGCCACTGGCCTGTTTATTTTTGTTCGTACCGTATAGTTTTTAACCTTAGACATGACTGAGCCCTTTTAATTTTAGTTGATTTTAGGTGTTGCCAAACATGTTATAAATATATAACATGTTTGGCAACAATAAATTGATGTGGCAAATAAATTAATGGTTAAGCGTGTAGTACTGGACCAAGAAGATAGAAAAGACGAACTGGTGATAAAAGCGATTGCTAGCTCTGACCGCCGCCATATCATGGATTTATTGCGCGACGAACCCAGAACTACAGGCACGCTATGTGAAGAGTTACCTTGGCTGAATCGATGTACGGTCATGCAGCATCTAGGTGTCTTAGAGAAAGCAGAGTTGATAATAGCGCGCAAACAGGGCCGTCAGCGATGGAATTATCTAGATACGGGGCCTATCCAACGTTTCTACGAACGCTGGATCATACTGTATGCGATGCCCTCTGCAAGAATGCTCCATCGTTTGAAAAAAGATTTAGAAAACGCATAAGAGAGCCCCTTTTCACTTTAGCCGCCCAATCACGAGCATTCTTTGCCAATATGAATGATGCTGTAGGAATGAGCTTTCCAGAAATATGACGCATAGAGTAGAAAGATTCACAGGCTTGTTGCTCCCAATGCCCTAACCACAAGTTAAAACTATAATAGGAAATAAAAATGAAAACCTTGCTACTTTTTTCTGTGTTGGTCTTTGTGACCGGCAACCTTCGGGCTCAATCCTTAATCACCGATAGATTTTTGGGAGCATGGACAGGTACCGGCCTTTTATACAATGAAGTTGCTACCTTTAGCATGAAATGGGAGAGTGTATTGAACGACCAATTCCTGCAACTA
>CAYGSO010000093.1:0-4665 GCA_964352445.1 uncultured Pseudohongiella sp.
TTGCGGCAGAGACTGTAGCCCCCATGGATGCCGGCTCCAAGCCTACAAGGACGTATTCACGGCGGGTCTCTGACGTAAAGCCCCAACTCCGGCCCCATCTCTTAAGACCCGATTCTCAACTCTGGCGAGTTCCCGTATCAGCCTAATTGCTTGCCTATCCACCTTGCTATGTCGCTGATTTCTTGTGGACACACCGCGTGTTCCATCGGGTAAGTGCGGTATTCAGGCTTGAAGCCCATAGTCTCTAGGGCCATTTTGCTGGCCAAGCCCAAAGTCTCTGGCACCACAGGATCGCGGCTTCCGTGGCATATTAAAACAGGTAGCTGCTGCTGAGCCGCTTGCACTGTCACCGTACTGGCTGTGGGAAAATAAGTAGAAAGCGCCATCACTCCGGCTAACTTGCTGGGGTAGCTCAGGGCTGCCTCATAGCTCACAGCCCCGCCTTGGGAAAACCCGGCTATAATGATTCGCTCAGTGGGTACACCTCGCTCAACTTCACGGGCGATTAGATCATGCACCCAGCCTGCTGATTGCTGCAGCTGCTCTAGGTCCACGTGGCGATCCACATCCATCTGCTTGATGTCATACCACGCCGGCATCACATAGCCGTTGTTTATAGTCACCGGAATCGACGGCGCATGGGGAAAAATAAAGCGAATGCCGAGGCCTGCGGGCAGCTCTAGTTGAGACACAATGGGCGCGAAATCATTGCCGTCGGCGCCTAGGCCATGAAGCCATATAACCGATGCGTTAACGGCGCGGCCTTTGGGGTATTCCAGTTCAACGGCGGGTAAAATGTGCATAGCAAGTTTCCTACAAACAAAATTAATCAGATGGGTTACAGTGAGGGACAATTTATCACAGCCGGCAGGTGTCTAACCAACGCGCTGTGCGAGGGTTTTAATCTGGTTTTTTTAGCGATACACTGTTGAAATCAAAGAAAAAGAGGTAGTTATGAAATATTTTCTTGCGTTCATTGTTTCACTATTCGCGCTACAGGTCGCCAACGCACAGACAGCTATTTATAAAGATGGCGTGCTAGTTGTACCTAACGTTGCGGTTATTGAAGATGCGGGTGCTAAGTTCTATTCGAACGTTCAGCTGCAGCTAGAGCCCGATGGCAATTTCAAATTGATGACGTCCACACCCCAACCTTTGGTCGCAGTCGACTCGGTGGTTGTCAACATAGTGCAGGCGCTATCGACCCAAGTTAGCATTACCGTGAGTGGCAACAAGTCAGTTCCCTGCGTGCGTTTGTTAGAACCGGGTATTTCCCGCACCGAGACTGGTTTTGTTATTGCTCTGGCAGAGAGCACCCTCGGCCCAGCCGAGACCTGTATCGCTATGATCGACCCGTTTGAAACAACCATTGGATTAAACGTCAGCGGCCTAAGTGCCGGCAACTACAGTGTCGATGTCAACGGCGTGAAAACCAGTTTCGAGCTGACCACCGATAACCCCTAAACGAAACATTCGAGATCAGGCGCCGACAATCGTCGGCCTCCTGCTCAGATGGTCGGTGATTTGCTCATAGGCCAAGGCGAATTCGAGCACTTTCTTATCTTCGCCAAACCGCCCCATTACCTGCATACCCATCGGCCTGTCCTGCCCATCGAAACCCACAGGCACATTAACAATCGGCAAGCCCGATAGGCTGCCAATGATCACCGCCTCCATCCAGCGGTGGTAGGTATCCATTGCTCTACCGTCTACTTCGCTGGGCCAGTGCAGCTCTTTGTCGAAAGGAAACACTTGGGCCGTGGGCAATGCGATGAAATCATAGCTGTCCAGCAAACCAGTCAACTCGGTGTACCAGTCGCGGCGGATCCGCTGGGCGCGGTAAACGTCTTCTGCCGACAAAAGGTAGGACTGTTCTATTTCCCAGCGAAGTTCGGGTTTAAGCAGCTGCCGGGTGTCGGTATTTTCGTAGTAATCGCGGAAGCTGATGCGAGACCAGTTGCGCAGCGTGATCCAGCTATGCCACAGGTCATCCATGTCAAAGTCTGGCACTAGCGCTTCTACCACTGTGCCTGCGGTCTCCAGTGAATCTAGATTGTTTTGACACAAGTCCAAAATCCCCGATTCCATGGGCAGATGACCATTTAAGTTGCCAAGCCACGCCATGCGAACTTTGCTTAAATCTAGAGCTGCAAACTGATCAGCACCGGGCAAGGCATTAACCAGCGCTTGGGGCTGTTCGCGATCTGGCGGCGGCGCCATTGTGTGGAGTAGAGCGATTGTGTCTTTGGTGTTTCTACCCATCGGTCCAGAAGTGGACAGGCTGCGCTCGAACGGATTCGAGCCGCCCATTAATCCAACGCTGGGCCTAAACCCAATCACATTATTAAAGGCCCCGGGATTGCGCAGCGACCCCATCATGTCGCTGCCATCGGCCACCGGAAGCATGTGTGTGCCAAGCCCGCAGGCTGCCCCACCGCTGCTGCCACCTGCGGTCAGCATGGGGTTATAGGCACTGCCGGTGGCGCCGAATACTGGGTTATAGGACTGAGAACCCAGCCCAAATTCTGGGGTATTGGTCTTGCCAATAAACAGCGCACCATTGCTTCTCAAGCGCGCCACCATATCGCTATCTTGAGCCGCAATTCTATCGGCAAACATAGGTGAGCCGCTGGTAAAACGTAGGTCTTTAACGGCCGTTAAATCTTTCACCGCATGGGGCATGCCGTGCATCCAGCCTTTGTAGTCACCCTTGGCTAGCTGCTCATCGCTCGCCCTTGCCTGGGCCAACAGCACATCATCGGCCACCCTACTCACAATGGCGTTATAGGCCGGGTTAACTCGATGAATGTAATCCAGATAGGCAGTCATGGTTTCGACGCAGCTAACATCCCCTTGGCGTATGGCCGCCGACAGGGCCGTGGCGGTGAAGTCAACGATATCTGAAGGCAGGCTAGCTGCAGACTGCGCGGCAAAAACCCAGCTGTTGGCCCAAGGCAGGCTTGAGGAAAGTATTGCGGTTTTTTTCAGAAAAGATCGGCGCTTCATAAAACCCCCATAAGTCTAAAAAACTGGCGTTTAAAACCACTGATTGTTTGCCTAGCAAAGCCTATGCCTGGGCGTTGCCTAGCTCAACATGCGCACTTCGCGCTGCGGAAAAGGAATTGCAATATCGTATTCTTCTAAGGCGTCTAGCATGGCTTTGTTGCTAGCAAATTTTAGCTCATGGTAGAGCTCAGTTTTTACCCAACAGCGGATGCCAATATTGATCGAGCTATCGCCAAATTCCTCAATGCCGATCTGCATCGGCCGGGTTTTGCTCAGCCCTTCTAGCTCGGATAATTTTTTCTCAATCGCCTGCGTCGCCAGCTCCGTATTACTGCCATAGGCAATGCCAATGGTTAATTCCAGCACCGTGTCCTCGTGGGAATTATGAATAATCTCACCCACGATATGCTTATTGGGAATAGTAATGATTTCGCCGTCTTCATTGGTCAGCATGGTAAAGGCCAAGTGCACTTCTTTAACAATACCCCAAACCCCAAGCAGACGAATGGTATCGCCCACCACAAACGGTCTAGACAGAATGATGCTCAAGCCAGCGCCATAATTAGACAGCAAGCCTTGCACCGCTAAGCCAGCACCCAAACCCAATGCGCCGATGGCAGCAACAAAAGGAGTGATCTGAATACCTAGCTTGGGCAGAGCAATTACAAAGGAGGAGACAATGATGGCAATCTTAGCGCAGCTGGCGAAAAAGCGGCTAAGGGTAACATCTAGCCCTCTTTTCTCGCACAGCGCGAGAACTAGCGTATTGCCTTTGCGGCCAAGGGCAAAGCCGACCACGATTATTATGATGGCACCAATAATTTGAAAACTGTAGGTCACCAAGTAGGTGACTATCAAATTATAGATTTCTGTTGCCTGCTGCAGTTCTGCTTCCATTGGCATTCTTAAGCTCTTAACTCTTTTTGTCTTTAGCCGCCGGCAATACAACCAAAACACAGGTTTACGCCGAGACCGAATAATTAATGAGACTACCTTTTTTGACCAATAAACGGAATATTTAGTTTGATTCGCCGCCGACTGCCCAACAGAATTTCCCCATCGCTCGAGCCGGCCAAAAGCTCGCCCCATTCTGCGAGCCAAGCCATTTAGCCTATCAAATACCTATAGCCCCTTTGATAGAGAAACCAAGCATGCCTATCCTGCACAGGCACCAATCAACTATAGCGGCAATCTATCAAGCCAATCTCCATCAACCGGGTTTGCAGTTGTTACACACGCTGCATTACACTGGGCCAATGAAAACTAAATTCGCCCCATTTATTGCCGTATTTTTACTGCTGAGCAGCGCCTCTGCCCAGCCCATAGCAGACAACTCTTCGCTGTTAGGCTCATGGGAAGGCGCCACGATGTTGGGCTACGATGATATGACCTTGGCGCTTACGATTATTGATGAAGACGGCCAGCTGCAGGCAAGACTGGTCAGCGCAGGGCTTGGGATTTATGGGCTGCCGGCAGATAGTTTTAGCGTCGATGACGGCAAAATAAAAGCGGTATTCAAACGCTTGGGAGCTGAGCTCACGGGTAAACTGCGGCTAACGGAATCTGGCGATAAGGTGCTGCGAATAGATGGCGACTGGTTTCAAAGCGCAGAGATGGTGCCCGTTGTTCTGTTGCCAGTGGCGGCACCGAGCTTTTAGT
>CAYGSO010000094.1:0-4662 GCA_964352445.1 uncultured Pseudohongiella sp.
TGGTGGGCCCACCAGGACTCGAACCTGGGACAAACGGATTATGAGGCAGTGGAACCGGGGCGCTGAGTCGCGAGTAAGCTGAAGAATTCCAACGAGTTTAGTATGGGCGTATTCATTGAACCCGCCGAAACCGAACCTCTTCCGAACCTCATGGAGATCGGTTGGCCATCCGAGCTTGGCAAGCGAAAGATTTCAAACGGGTTTCAGTGACCGAACACTGAATTGAAGCCGAAATTGAGTCGAGGGCATCCATCGCGAACGGCCTAAGTTGTCGTTATTGCTGGCAACCAAGCATGGTGTTTCTAATTAGGGGAATGCGGTAACTCTTTTAAGTGGAGGTATGTCGCTCTCAACATAAATCCAAACATCTGTTGAACGTCTTCCAATCACGATAAATCCAGCTGATGTTGTTGATGTATAAAAAAATTCTGGCCGTGGGCTTAGCAGTATAAGTTGATACTGATTCAGGTCCCATTCAATGCCTTCCTCTGGAAACTCAGGTAAACCTGCGAGGGTGGTCGGTAAATAACCGTTTCTATTCCTATACTGCTTGATGCCTTCTGACAGGAGCTCCAATTCCTGTGCAATAGGTGGGAGCGTGACTTCGCCTGCAGCGATGTTTTCGTCAGGGATCTCTCCGCCAGTACTGGCATCTTCAGTTGTTATATTGAACCATGTGAACCCAATGCCAATAAGGCCGAGCAAGGCTAAGCCCCGGAATGTATTTCTAAACCCTTTACGGGTTGAGTCAGGTTTATAGCTCGAGGTGTTGCCCGAAATGTCAGCGCTCTGGCTCGATTCGCTCTTCGTGGTTGGGGCATTGGCTTTCCGATGGGCCATTGAGCGCAGATCATCAAGCGAAGAAGGATCATTTGTAGAGTTGTCGTTAGTCATAGTCGCAGTAAGGTGCTCGTTCTAGGATATGGAATTGGTGCCTGGGCTTCTCATGCAATTGAAAATATTAATCGAATACGTCTGGCAAGTCTGTTGCAATTTTAGCTCTGCTTTGACCAGTCACTGGATCAATAATAGGGTTGCTCCAACTAAGTCCAACATCGGGCACGCTTTCGAGATTGCACTCAGGCCCGTAACAGGGAAATGTGCACGTAAAGTGGGCATCTTGTAGCACCACGACATTGTAATTTTTACATTGATCGTTGTTTTGATTAGCTTGCTGTGCCGCGAAAGCTGCGCTCAAGCTTATGCAGCTTCTAGTCACGTACCTTGATCCGTCTTTCAGATTTTCTATATGGTTGGCTGCAAATGGAGCGTCCGGAGTGCATTGGGCACCTGTCGACACGTGCGAACGCTCACAGATGAACTTTGGCCCTCTGCAAGTGTGTACACCCGGTGAAGGTGCGATGGTGCATTGGGTCGGATTGTTGGGGTCAAAAACAAATCCGGCTTGGCATTTGGCAACACATTGGCTTGCAAAAGTCTTACTAGAAGTGCTGTATTGAGCTGAAGAAAATGGGTCATGAGAGACTTTTGTGTTTACGGTTGCCGAGGTGATAAATTCCTGCCCAGCAGGACATGCATTGTCTTGATGAGAGCAGTCCTGCCCTCTGCCGCAAAGAGGAGCGGGGGGTTGCTGGGCTTGGGTGACAACAGTAACAGGGGGTTGCTGGACTTGGGTAACAACAGTAACAGGGGCGTCACATTGAAAAGGGTTGTTTTGATTTCGGGTTTGTCCTGCAGGGCATTGCTGCAAGCAAATTGACACATTTTGCCCACTATTTTGGGTTTGTATTTGGTCTGTTCCTGCTGGGCAAGAGAGTGCTACTGCTGGCAAGGATGTAGAAGAGCTCGCACTGGCCATTGCTGTGTTTCCATCGCAAATTCCCGGTAGAAGCGCGCTATCAACGGACTCATTGTCTGGGACGTAATTTGACGCTGGTACGCACTGCCAGTTCCCGGTGTTAACCAATTCGAAGGCGAATGCCTGTCGTTGGCCAATACCAGGCAAATTCATCCCAACCAGCATATGCCCGGTAATTGTTTGGTCTCTCCCGCCTTGTACCCATTCGACCGAGGAAACCATGTCAATCTGTCTATTGTTTAGCTGTAGCAAGTCAAGGTTCTGATTGGTTCCGGTCATCAACATCAGCTCCACAGGTATTCTGGATGCATCTGCAAATTCGAAACCTTGGGCAATTCTGGCCCGAGTCATATAGTTGGAATAGGCGGGCACAGTTATTGCGACCAATATTCCTAGAATGGCCAGTGTTACAAGTATTTCAAGCAGGCTGAATCCGCTATTTTGTGGTTTTTTCATTTGAGTCTATCTCCAATTCTTGATTCTAATTCACGAGTCGGCTTTGCAGAAGCTGATTGATTTCATTGCCAAGTTCACTAGCAGGTGAGTTATCAGTTTCAAGCCACATTGCTTCATGCTCAGAAAGTACTTCTTTCAATTCCGATTCGTCTTGTCTGATCAGAAATACTGCAGGTATTCCAGACCACGCCGTTTCCGTTCGTAGCCCCGTTATCCATTCTTTGATTGTACCTTGGAGGCTGGAACTATCTATTAGTAAGCATGCTACCGCTGAACTATCAGCCAATAGCGTGTGAGCGGCAGCTGCGTTATCCACTCTTATGAGGTCAAAATGTAAATGAGTTTTGATGGCATCTTCGATAGAAGCATTGTCGCTAATTAGAAGAGCTTTATGTGTGCCGCCTTGGTCTTTAGTTGTGCTGAATTGCGCAACCCTGTCGCTCAAATTTTTAGAATACTCATCAGCCGCCAAGTGCCAGAAGTGCAAGCCCATGACTCGGGTTACCTCCTCCGCGGTAGTTTCACCCGAAACTATCCAGTTAATTGCACTTACAGCCATTGACCTATGAAGTGAGCCGCCGGCCTTTTTCAACTCCTCAATATTACGCACCCCCTGCAATAAGGCTGATCGAAATTCAGATGAAACTCGCTGAGATTCTATAATTGGAATGCGACCCGAATAGCCGGTATGGGCGCAACTTTCACAACCACCAGCTCTCGCTGCGGGGAGCTCGCCTGTAATGGCCAGGAATTCTTCTTCGTGAGGAGAATGGGAATCTGTGAGAGGCGCTTTGCAATTACTGCATAATTTCCGTACCAATCGCTGCGAAACAATCCCGATCAAAGAATCGGCGAGTGTCGAAGGCTCAAGGCCTAAATCTAGCAATCTTGGAATAGTTCCTAAAGCGTCGTTAGTGTGTAAGGTAGACAGGACGGTGTGACCTGTTAGCGCAGCCTGCGCAGCAATTCGAGCAGTCTCACTATCACGAATCTCACCTACTAGAATTACATCAGGATCTTGTCTCAGTATTGACCTTAAAGTGTCGGCGAACGAGAGACCCTGCTTGTCGTTAATTTGAATCTGTGAAATGCCCGGTAGCGTGTATTCCACTGGGTTCTCCAGTGTCATTATGTTGATTTCATAACTGTTCAGTTCAGCAAGCAGGGCATAGAGTGTCGATGTCTTTCCTGATCCAGTCGGGCCTGTAAGAAGCACCATTCCTGCGCCTTGCCCAATGAGTTGTTGCAGAACTTTATGCTCGGAGGGCGAGAAACCGCTGTTCTTGAGAGAGAAAGATTTTCCTTGCTCCAAGAGTCTGCAAACTATCCTGTCGCCGTCGACCGCGGGTAGTATTGAAAGTCGAACATCTAGCCTCCTGCTGCCGTATTTAAGCTGCAATCGACCGTCTTGGGCGATCAGCGGATTAATATCAAGGCCAGCGTTAGTTTTAAGATACAAAGAAAGAGATTGTAGTGATTTGTAGGGGACTGTGGATATTCTTTGCAGCAGGCCATCAACTCTAAATCTTATCGCTCCGCCACCCACGAAGGGGTGTATATGAATATCGGATGCTCTCTTGTCTATGGCAGCTTTAAAGATCGCAGCGGCAAGCTCAACAGTATGTCGATCTTCATCTCCGGTAACAGGTAGCAGTAAATCGATGATGCCTAAATTTGAGGCATCATTAGATAACTGAGAAAAAAGGTATGTTACTCCAGTGTCAATTTCATCTGGCGATAAAACCACAAGCCTTATTGGGGCGTTGAGAGAAAATTTAAGTTGAGATAATTGATCAGGTGTCAATCGGGGGTCAGAGACTGCAACGATATACTCACCGCCATCTCTCTTAAGAGGCAATGCTTCTAGCCTTCTTAGCAGCTCTTCCTGCACTTTTGTGTTGTTGTCAATTTCAAGATCTTCGAGATTCCCAGGTTCTAGCTGATAGGCTTCAGCGGCCGCGGTTGCGATCTGCGCTGCCGATAAATGGAGCATAGACTCCAATTGTGCCCAGAGTGCTGAGCTGTTCTTAGATAGTTTCGCCGACTCTGGTAACGTGATTTCAGGGTGTACAGAATGGATTGCCTGTAGCAACCAATGCATACCTATCTTGTTAGTTTGGGTCATTCAGTCTGTCCGCAGCTTCTGAGAATTGTATGAAGTATATCCTAAGCCCTAATAGGTGGAACAGTAAGATTCTGAGTGGAGAGCGACCTACCTATCAGAATGGCGGAATAAGTTGATTTCGCGGGTAAACTCTAATGGTTGAATAGGTGGTTAGGGAATGTGATAGCAAAAAAATGCGCTATCAGAATGTGAATATTCCGTAGCGCATTGTTTTATTTGGTGGGCCCACAGGGACTCGAACCCCGGACAAACGGATTATGAG
>CAYGSO010000095.1:0-4519 GCA_964352445.1 uncultured Pseudohongiella sp.
CAATCACTTCGTCATCACGTTTTAATTTATTCATTTGCCGCTATCTCTCTAAATTCTAAGTCTGACTGAAAGTTCTTATAAAACTTCAGGAGCCAGGGAAATAATTCGCATGAATTTCTCATTACGAAGCTCACGAGTTACAGGACCAAATACACGAGTTCCGATCGGAGCCTCATTTGCATTCAGTAAAATCGCAGCGTTGTCGTCGAACTTAATCAACGAACCGTCACCGCGTCGAACCCCTTTCTTGGTTCTAACAACAAGCGCAGTCAAAACCTGGCCTTTCTTAACTTTGCCCCGTGGAATCGCTTCCTTCACCGTGACTTTTATAATGTCACCGATGTGCGCATAACGGCGGTGGGAACCACCTAGCACCTTAATACACATTACGCGCTTGGCGCCGCTATTGTCTGCGACATCTAAATATGACTGAACTTGAATCATTGATTCACTCCAACTTGTGTTCGCTGTCGAACACAGAAACTCTAAACTAACTTAAGGGTTAAACCTGTGTTGCGCGCTCATCGATCGACACCAAATCCCAAGATTTAGTTTTTGACAATGGACGAACTTCTTTAATGGTTACTTCATCACCAGGCATACACTCATTATTGGCATCATGGGCATGCAACTTAGTGGAGCGCTTAATGATCTTGCCGTATACAGGGTGCTTTACCCGACGCTCAACAATTACAACAATGGACTTATCCATTTTGTTGCTTACGACCTTGCCGCTTACTGTGCGAGCGTTGATCTCTTTGTTTTCAGTTGCTGCCATGATTAAGATCCGCTTTTCTGTTTTTCAGTAATAATAGTTTTAACCCGTGCGATAGATCTGCGCACTTCTCCAATCAGGTGAACTTGACCCAACTGGCCCGCACCCATCTGCATGCGGTAGTTAAATTGATCTTTGTAGAGATCTTGCAATTGAACCTGCAATTCCTCTACTGACTTCTCTCTCAAATCACTTGCTTTCATTACATGATCGTCCGTTTAACGAAAGTGGTTTCAAAAGGCAGTTTGGCAGAAGCAAGACTGAATGCTTCACGTGCCAGCTCTTCGTCTACCCCTTCAATTTCAAACATGATACGGCCGGGCTGAATCTGGGCTACCCAGTACTCAACGTTACCTTTACCTTTACCTTGTCGAACTTCTAAAGGCTTTTGTGTAATTGGCTTGTCTGGAAAAACACGGATCCAGATTTTACCACCACGCTTAACCTTTCTAGTCATAGCACGACGTGCAGCTTCAATTTGGCGCGCTGTGAGACGACCCCGGGAAATAGCTTTCAAGCCAAACTCCCCAAAATCCACATTGCTGCCACGATGAGACAATCCGCGATTGCGGCCTTTCATCATTTTGCGAAATTTTGTCCGTTTTGGTTGTAACACGTCGTTTATCCTCTAGCTGGCTTTGGTCTGAGCAGGAGCAAATGCTTCTTTAAGATCCAAAATCTCACCTTTAAATACCCAAACCTTCACACCGATAATGCCGTATGTGGTGTTGGCCTCGGAAGTTGCATAGTCGATATCTGCGCGCAGTGTGTGCAATGGCACTCGGCCTTCGCGATACCACTCTGAACGGGCAATTTCTGCGCCGCCGAGTCGACCACCAACCTGAATCTTGATTCCCTCAGCACCCTGTCGCATGGCATTTTGCACTGCCCGCTTCATCGCGCGGCGAAACATAACTCGGCGCTCTAACTGAGAAGACACACTGTCGGCTACTAACTGAGCGTCGAGATCGGGCTTGCGAATCTCTTCTATATTAATCTGAACAGGAATTCCCATTCTCTTGGTAAGCTCTTTGCGAAGAGACTCTACATCCTCGCCTTTCTTACCAATTACGATACCAGGACGCGCGGTAAAAACAGTGATCTTAGCTGTTTGTGCCGGACGCTCAATCTCTATTCGAGAAACGGATGCACTGGCTAACTTCTTCTTAAGAAAATCACGCACCTGCATGTCGACAAGAAGGTTTTTCGCATACTGCCTACCCTCTGCATACCAAACCGAAGTATGTTTCTTGACGATTCCTAATCGGATACCAATTGGATGTACTTTTTGACCCATCCGTAATCTCCTAGTTGTCCGCGACGATAATTGTTATGTGACATGAACGCTTAAGGATTCGATCAGCTCGACCTTTGGCTCTTGGCATAATGCGCTTCATGGTCATACCTTCATCAACAAAGATCGTTGACACTTTTAATTCATCTACATCGGCGCCTTCATTGTGCTCGGCGTTTGCGATTGCAGAATTCAAAACCTTCTTAATAAGGACAGCACCTTTTGTTGGACTGTAGTTCAACACCAACAATGCTTCCTCTACACCTTTGCCGCGGATTTGGTCAGCGACCAAACGGGCTTTTTGGGCAGAGAGGCGTGCGCCTTTTAAATATGCTCTAACTTCCATATCAGCTCCCTAGCGCGCCTTCTTGTCGGCGGAGTGTCCGCGATAGGTTCGCGTAGCAGAAAACTCGCCTAGTTTGTGACCAACCATATCTTCGTTAACGAAAACTGGCACATGCTGTCGACCATTGTGGACGGCAATAGTTAATCCGATCATTTCCGGAGAAATCATAGATCTTCTTGACCAAGTTTTAATTGGACGCTTGTCATTGTTCTCTGCAGCAACTTGCACTTTCTTCATTAAATGAAGATCTATGAAAGGGCCTTTTTTAAGTGAACGTGGCACGTATAAATTCCTCTATCACTCGCCTTAGCGGCTTGAGTTTCTGCGACGGACAATCATCTTGTCAGTGCGCTTATTGGTTCTTGTTTTGTACCCTTTAGTCGGCGTACCCCAAGGTGATACTGGGTGACGACCACCCGAAGTACGACCTTCACCACCACCATGAGGGTGGTCAACTGGGTTCATGGCAACACCACGAACCGTCGGACGTACACCTCTCCAACGACTAGCGCCGGCCTTACCGAGCGAGCGTAGTGCATGCTCAGAGTTAGACACTTCACCCATCGTTGCGCGGCAGTCACTTAAAACTTTTCGCATCTCACCTGAACGCAAGCGCAATGTGGCGTAATCACCTTCACGTGCCACTAGCTGCACGGAAGTACCGGCGCTGCGGGCTATTTGCGCCCCTTTGCCAGGCTTCATTTCGACACAATGCACCGTACTACCTAGAGGTACATTGCGCAGTGGCAAACAGTTACCTACCTTAATAGCCGCGTCTGCTCCTGATACTAGAACATCGCCTTGGCTCACTTTAGCCGGAGCAATGATGTACCGTCTCTCGCCGTCTGCATATAGCATCAGGGCGATATTGGCCGAACGGTTTGGATCGTATTCAAGACGCTCGACTTTGGCATTTATGCCATCTTTATTGCGCCTGAAGTCAATTATTCTATAGCGTTGCTTATGCCCACCACCCACGTGACGTGTAGTGATACGGCCTTTATTGTTTCTGCCACCTGTCCGAGTTTTAATCGCAGTTAATGGACCATAAGGTTCGCCCTTATGAAGATCCGGATTAACTACCTTAACGACGAATCTTCGTCCTGGAGAGGTAGGTTTACACTTTACTACTGGCATGATATTCCCCTTCGCTCCAGGTTAACCGACGTCAGCAAAATCAATTTCATGACCTGCTTCCAATTTGACATAGGCCTTTCTCCAGTCCGACTTCTTACGAATACGGCCTTTCGGAGTACGCTTAGTCTTACCTTTGACGTTTAATACCTGAAGGTCTTGAACAACTACGTTGAATATCTTTTCAACAGCAGTTTTGATCTCAGGCTTGGTCGCGTCCGTCGCTACTTTAAACGTGTACTGGTTATTCGAATCAGCGAGGATTGTAGATTTTTCAGAGACGTGAGCCCCTTTTAACACTGTGTACAGTCGCTCTATATTCATGACAGCATCTCCTCAACTTTCTTAAGTGCAGGCACTGTAATCAACACGTTCTCAAAACCGATAAGACTAACTGGGTCAATGCCAGCAACATCAAGTACGTCGACTTTGTGAAGGTTACGAGCAGCTAGATACAGATTCTTTTCTACGTTCTCAGACACGATTAACACGTTATCTAATTCAAACTCTTTGAGCTTAACGATTAGATCTTTAGTCTTGTGAGACTCAAGTGCAAATTCGCTGACAACGATTAGACGTTCTTGACGAATTAGCTCGGAAATAATGCAGCGCATGGCACCGCGATACATCTTTTTATTGAGCTTCTTCGAATGATCTTGTGGGCGAGCAGCAAATGTTACACCACCGCTGCGCCAAATAGGGCTACGAATAGTGCCGGCACGAGCTCGGCCAGTGCCTTTTTGACGCCATGGCTTACGTCCACCACCGCTTACTTCTGAGCGAGTCTTTTGCTGAACAGTACCCTGTCTAGCGCCCGCAAGATACGTAACGACCGTCTGGTGTACCAAAGGCTCGTTGTATTCGCGACTAAATGACTCGTCGGAAAGTGTTATCTTTTCATTGCCCGCTTTCTTACCGGGCAGCGCAAGTGCTAATTCCATCGCTTACTTACCCCTTAACCTTAACAGCT
>CAYGSO010000096.1:0-4256 GCA_964352445.1 uncultured Pseudohongiella sp.
CGAGTTATGTTGGCAGCGAGCAAGGGAGTGAAGTCAATTGATGATTTTTTACTTAGTCTTCATACTCTTCTATTCAGACTACTTTTTGTATTCAAGGTTTTATGAATGAGCAAGGCTATTTATAACAAGCTCGATAAGCTAGGCAGAACACGGCTTTCCACAAACTTCTTTTTGCGCGAATTCCTTTATTCCGAAATCTCTCAAGCCGAGAATGTTCCCAACATACCTCACCACCCTGAAGTGGCGGTGGAAGTGGGGGGCAAATTATGCAAAGAAGTGTTGGAACCGATTCAAGCCGCACTGGGTAAAATTCATATCCGATCAGCTTATCGATCACCTGAAATCAATGAGATTGGCGCAAGCAATAAGAATCAATACAACTGTTCCAGCAATGAGCGTAATTACGCAGGCCATATTTGGGATTATCCTGACAAGAGTGGTTGTCACGGGGCCACGGCTTGTATCGTTATTTGCAGCTATGTTGATTATTACGAGGAAACTGGTGATTGGCAGTCGCTCGCCAACTGGATTCACCAAAATGTGCCTGCTTACTCGGCCATGTACTTTTTCCCAAAGCTTTGCGCCTTCAACATATCTTGGCATGAGAACCCTAAGCGCATTATAAAGAGCTATATAGCGCCGAAAGGCAAATACGAGCCAACAGGGGAGATCGCTACGGAGGCTCCGCTACCGGCTTTATAGAGTTCGATTCTTGAAGTGTGGAATTGGAGGTTCGGAGGCGCTATACCGCTGGATATGCCGGGGCCGACGGACTATGAAAACACATAGTCCACCGCTCTAAATCATAACTCGATGAAATCTATGGCAAAATGGTAGGCCCACGAGAACTCGAACCTCGGACAAACGGGTTATGAGTGCTCATGCTGCGGTTTACAACTTGTTCAATCGGGGTCGTCACTTAGTGTCAGCTGAGAACTATCGCTTTTTCAGACAGCGTGCCTTTGTGTCTTGGGAATAGGCAGTTGCCGCTTAGAATTGGCTTAGTGGGGATTCTAATGGATTTAGAGGGTTAGCTTGTCGATACCCGCATGACTCACTGAAGACTACGAATAGAAGGTGAGTGATTAGGAAGAGTGAGAACAGGGGAAAGATATTAAAACCCGATAACTGGATAGACGTTGTTTTGTCTATCGTCGAGTGTTCCCTTTAAAACAATGAGAACTGATCAATATCCCGCGCTTTCGGGGTCTTGCGTTTTCTGGCTTGAGTCTTTCGACTGCCATGTTTCAAAAAAACGGCGTTGGCACCGGTTCTGAAATCAACACTGTTACGAACTTCAGTAATTTTTTGCTTGGCAATTTTTGCCGAGATGGCTTGATCGACAATCGGTTCCGGGTAGTCCACTCCAAGCACAAAATCGCTGTCGTCGATAAGGGTTTTTTCCCATTTCCAAGGTTCATGAATAAAAGCGGTTGGGACACTTTTTAGTTCAGGCACCCATTTACGGATAAACGCTCCGTTTGGGTCGTGCTCCATGGATTGTTTTAGAGGGTTGTAGACGCGCATGGCATTGATGCCCGTGACACCCGATTGCATCTGGAGCTGGCTGTAGTGGATGCCAGGTTCGTAGTCAGTGAACAGCTGCGCCAGGTAATTTCCGATAACGCGCCAATCAAGCCAAAGCTGATAGCTCGCAAAACTCACCAGCATGGCTCGCATGCGAAAGGTTATCCAACCCTCGGTGATCAAATTGCGCATACACGCATCGATAAAAGGATAACCGGTTTGTCCGTTAGTCCATGCCTGATAATAAGTTTCATTGTGGTCACCAATTCGTAACCCTTCAAATGCCGGGTGCATGCAATGGGTTTCTATATCAGGTTGATCTTCGATCTTCTGAATGAAATGGCAGCGCCATGCCAGTCGGGAGCTAAAGGCTGTCAGGTTGCGGCCAAAACTTTTCTTCTCGCTTGCGGACAACTGCGATCCGCGCTTGGCAATTGATTGCGCAACTTCGCGCACCGACAGCGTACCCCAGGTCAGATGAGCTGAGAGCCGAGAGCAATGTACCTCGGACAAGTCGGGTGCTGAAATATGATAAAGGTACTTGCGTGATCGATGGTTTAGGAAACTACGTAAATCGGCGATTGCATTGTTCCGTCCACCTTTCTGGACGTTACCAATTGGCATGTTGCCAAAAATAGGGTCATCTTTATTCGGCAATAAATCGGACTCGACGTGGGGCAGTGCTTTAATGGCGATGGGTTTTGGTGATATTTTTTGCATCATTCTTGCGTTTCGAATTGCCGACCAATTGTCGCGGCTGCTCAATTTTCGGACGACACCGTTTGATGGGTATTCGTGTAGCAGAAGCTTGTTGGCAGAGCACATGGCCCTGACCGCAATGTCACGATCATAGGTCCAGCGATTGCCTGTTTCTTCAAACGTATACACGGCGCTAATCTCGTGTTCTAGATGAAGCGCTCTCAGGACTTCGCTGGCCTCGCCAATTTTGATGACTAGCGGTTGGCCTAAACTCGTTAGCGCTAAGTTTAAATCGACCAAACAATCATGAATGAAATGCCAGTGCCTTTTTGATGCAAAAGGTTGCAGCCAGTAATCAGGCTCTACAATGTAAAGCGGCAGGACCGCTCCGGTTGACTGTGACGCAGCCAACAACGGTGCGTGATCGGAGATGCGCAAATCACGCTTGAACCAGACAAGTTGAGTGGGCTCGCTCATTCGAAGGCGTTGCTCTTTTTTATATAGCTGTGGTTTGGGTTGCTGGTCATACTGCTAGCAATCTTTTGGGTTTTGGAGCCGTATGGGAGGTTTGGATAGCAGACTCGATATAGGCTCTTTACGAACGGAAATACGATTTAGCTCAGTTTAAGAGTTATACCTGCGTAGAGCGGGAGTTTCATCGTGGCAATCTGCAGCTTTCGGTCATCGCACATTGTTTTCGAGCGAACGTTGCTCAAGTTAAAAATTAGAGGGCACTTATAAGAGGGCACGGTGCTAACAAGTTAGCCCTCAATCTGCCAGTGTTCAACCCATGACTCAATCAAAATTAGTCAAGCGTCATCGATTTCCATCCGAAATCATTCACTATGCAGTGTGGCTCTACCGGCGATTCAACCTCAGTTATCGTGAGATTGAAGATTTGATGTCACACCTTGGCATGCGTAAGTTCAAATCGGTGCATCAGGCGCAACTTTTTCTAAGTGCGCATGCTGCGGTTTACAACTTGTTCAATTTGGGTCGTCACTTAGTATCGGTTGAAAATTTGGGGTATTTCCGGCTGCGCGCTTTTGCGTCTTTGGAAAAGGCAGTGGCGATATAGAGGGCTAATTCACCTGTTCTTCTCGGCTTAGCTCGTTAATTTGTCAATACCCTCCAATGGGCTTTCCTTTCCCTATCTCTCAAATCTGACAAGAACTTGCTTACTTAACTGGTAACTCAATTGGTGTGCCATGTAAGTTCGGATAGGTCCACCACCAGGGGTAGCCAACATCACCGAATACTGCCTCAATAATCTCAGGGAAAATGATTTCTGCTCGTACGCTGTTTGCCAGCATCACAATACAACGATCTAGTTCTTCCTGACAGATTACCAGATTGCCAGTCCAATCATTGTGCCCGCCTTTGGCAAAAGCGCGGCCATCGGGGCCTTGCCACGTTTCAACTCCCAAGCCGGCGGATAGGCCAATGTCCGGCCCGCGCTGATCTCGTGTTGAATGCAGTTCAATGGTCGGGAATTTCTGAGCTGTTTTAATGGCAAGTTGGCTGCGCGTCCACTCGGTGCGCATTTCGCGCGACAGGCCTTCTCCTGCCATCATGCCTTGCCACATCGCGGCCTGGTCCGCGATGGTAGTATCCATGGACCCTGACGCACTGACGTTGCTACGCGCGTCATGGGGTTCGTAACTATCATCCATCGCGTAACCATCAGCCAAATTACCAACCCATTCAGGCCGCCACTGCATATCGGTATCAGGCATGTTAAATCTGTCAAAGATACGGCGCTGCATTTCAGTTTTGACATTGAGTCCCAAGCCCTCTTCAAGCACGGTCTGCAGGATATAGAATCCTTCACCCGAATAAGCGTAATCGCTTCCCGGCGTAAAATGAAACTTCAGATCACTATCTGGCTCAAGGAAGCGCAGATTATGTAGGCCGCTAGAGTGGGATAAAATTATCCGTGGCGTAAGCAGTCGCCACTCATCGTCGCCTTCTAGGCTTGCCCAGTCCGGATATTGCGGCAACGGTTTTGGCAATAAATCAGAGATAGACTG
>CAYGSO010000097.1:0-3878 GCA_964352445.1 uncultured Pseudohongiella sp.
AACTGGCCCCGGGTTAGCCCGCTTTGTTTGAGCTTAGCCGCAAGCGTGGGCGGGTTAGTGATACCACCGGTTTGGTAGGCCCGTTGGCTAATAAGCAGGGTGCTGCGGGCCAGCTGGTTAATGGTTTTGCGCTCTAAATCTTGTGGCCTCTTTTTGTGGTGTACGCCTGCTGCAAACAGAATTTCAGAGCGCAGGTAATTGCCCACCCCAGCCAAAAAAGATTGATCGAGATAAAGCGCGGCAAGACTCCGTTTTTTAAACCTAGGATCGGCTAAACGCGACGCAACTTCCCGCCAGGTCAATTTAGTATTTAAAATATCTGGGCCTAGCTTGTTGAGGAAGCGGTGGCTGTTAATGCCTTCTTCATCCAACACTTCAATCTCGGACGCGCTGTACAAAAGCGCACTGTGGGTTTTGGTATGCAGCGCCAAGCGCAGAGAGCGGCCGGTGTAGGGGAGCTTGTCCCGCTTCACCACATACCAGCGGCCATACAGCTGGTTATGGGAATAGATTGAATGGCCGTTGTCGAAGTGGGTGAGCAGTGCTTTGCCCCGGGTCTCCATCTCCAGTACCGTGCTGCCCCGCAAAATTTCTTCATGGTGTTTAAGGTGTGGCAAACCAAACTCAATGTGTTCGATCTCCTTGCCAACTAACGCACTAGCAATCTTGTCAGCGGCGCGGCGTATTTCAGGGCCTTCGGGCATTGCTTGCTCCTACACCCAGCGAGCAAACGTTACGGCGATGTTAGAACCGGTACCCACCAGCCAACACCAGCTTCGCAAAACCACGCCCGGGGCACTGGCCTGTAACTCAAGCGCCTCGTCTCGGTGGTGCAGTTCATCCTCGCGGCAGGCCTGCAGAATTTCGCGTACCTGAGGCTGAAACTCTTCAGCTGCCAAGCGCTCAATCTGCTGCTGATAATGACCGTCGACAAAGCTTTCCACTGCGGCGATGGTTGCAAACACCGCATTGGGACCAAACAGCGAGGGTATTGCGCCGGTAACAAAGCCTGCAAGCCGCCAAAGGGGCAGCAGCCGGCTGCGTTGGGATGCAGGCAAAATAGTTTCGATAAGTGCCAGGTGGCGTTTTTCAGTGTCTCGGTGGTTGCGGGCAAATGCTTGCACAGCGCTATCTTTGGAGACTGCTAAAATGCCGTTGTAGATAGCAACCGCGCCGGTTTCCCCGGCATGATCGGAACGCAGCTCGGCGGTTAGCCAGCGATGCTGTTGGGTTGTGTCATTCGCGCTTCTAATTTCCATAGAAGCCTATACGCAGGTTAGAAAGGGACAGACCACGCTTTTGGAAAAAGGCAGGAGGGAGCTTTAACTAAAGCTTTCTAGAAGTAACCGAAGCTGCGTCTGCAGTTCTGCCAGCCGCTGGGGGTTTAGGCTGATGTTGTTAAGTGCCTCACTTGAATTTTCCAACTGACGCCTCGTGTCTGGGTTGGGCTGGGCATAAAACGCCAGCACTGACTGGTCAGCCGCAGCCAGCAGAGACTTTGTCTGTTCATCGGCCCCGGAAGAAAAAATTCGCAGCAAATCTTGGTAGTTGGCCTTGGCACTGTTGGCCACGGCTTCGGTGCGCAAAAAGTCGGCGATGATTAGCTCGTATTGAGCTGCTGATTCCTGCCACTGAACAGCCTGAGCGAGCATCGCTTGACGCTGGCCTAGTTCAACACCGGCTGGCGGGAACGACAGGGCCCGAGCATGGCGCAGCATTTCAATGTGTTCGTATTGCAGAAAATCATAGTGGGCCACTTGGCCGGCGCGAATGCGCTTCATCTCTTGGGTAATCCGCGCCGGTGCCTCGGCCACACGATCAAGGGCGTCGGCATACTCTTCACGGTGGCGCTGGGCCAACACTGCCGGTTCCGGCAGAACCTGCTTAGCCGCAGCGGCCTGGGCTGCAGCCTCACTATCTTGCGGGGCACCGGTGGTGGCTGCCTGCTTCATGCTGCAATCCATGGTTACGCTATAGCTGCCGCTGGCGGAGCAATCCCCCAACATGGCGAAGCTGTCGCCCAATGAGCGAAGAAAGGCGACAATATCGTCGATATCCTTGTTCTCTAGATAGCGCCCCGATTGATGGCGGGCCATGCGGTCCACAATCTGGGGCAGAGATGCGATGCTGCCATCGTGCAGCCAAGGCCCGGTGTAGGCCACGTTATGAAGAGTAGGCACCTTGAATACATGTTGGTCTTGTTCGCGACCAGTGCGCCCGAAAAGGCCGGTATCTGCTTCAGTGGGAGGGCGATCAGTATGAAACCAAGGGGCGGCAACCCCAAGCTGTTGATAAGAGTTGCCCCCTAAGTTAATGCCGTTGTGACAGCTGGCGCAGCCCACTTCCACAAAACGCTGCTGGCCTCGCTTGGCCTGCCTGCTAAGGGGCTGGGCATCGGCTTCAAACTGACGTAAGAAGGGGGAGGCCAAGCCGGTAAAATTCATGGTTTCATAGTAGGCAATAGCATCACCAAGGTTCGCGGCAGTTACCCCATCGGGGTAAAGTGCAGCGAAGGCATTGTCGTATTCTGGCAGGCTTTCCAGTACCGCCACCACGGCCTCAAGATCGTGGCCAAACTCCACTTCGTTCTCGATTGGGCCCATGGCTTGCTCCTGCAGCGTAAGGGCGCGGCCGTCCCAAAATTGGCGAAAATTCAGGGCGGCGTTAAAAATGGTTGGGGCGTTCAAAGTGCCTTGGGCGCCGCCAACCCCGAAAGAAAACGGCCGGCGGTCTACTCCGCCCATCAGGGCAATATGGCAAGAAGTGCAGGACACCGAGCCGTCTTTGGATAACCGCGGCTCGTTAAACAGATCGAAGCCCAGCTGCAGTTTCGCCTCGTCCAGAAACCCCGGGCTGACATCCGGTATTACCCGAAAAATATCATTGACTGAGGCATGCTCCACATCCCCAAGGATTAGCGACGGCTCGCCCTTGGCACTACTAAACGCCAGCCAAGCGCTTTCGATATCAGTCTGCGAAGTCGAGTCTGGGCCAGCAAGCGCTGCTTGGGCAGAGACTACTAGGGCTAGCACTAGCAAAGGCTTTTTATTCATCGCGTTTTGTAATCTGCACTGTAACTGAAGAACACTGATTGTTGGCTGGGTCGTTCAATGTATTTATTCTGATAAAAACGATTTGTTCACATCAGATAGTTTTAACGATTGGTCAATTAACCGACTCCTGCGACTTTAAGCGCCTGTTTCATTCGAGGTGACAAGGCATCTAAAACCACCGTCATTAGTTTAAGAGATTCCATTAGGATTACAAGCGTTCCGCCATTGGGAGAAACGAGTAATAGCGGTGATAAAACCATGAAGATCTTCTAAGCCTGCAGCCGAGCAGCCAAGTTTTGGCTATAAAACGCTAAGCCGATTTGCGAAGACTCTTGGTTGCTCTAATTTTCTATCTCCAATTAATTTGTAACTTCTTGTAACAGTGAGCGTCTCATATTCTGAGAGCGTTAATTAACAACAACTAAAATTTTTTGGAGAAAACATTATGAAAAAGCTTATTGCAGTTTCTACATTCATGTTCGCAGTAGCCGTGCCGGCATTGGCCAGCGCCGAAGTAGAAATGGGTGAGGTTACCCAAGGTGCGGTGCATATCACTTACAGCAAGAATGATCTAACGAGCCAATACGGCCGCGACAGATTAGAAAAACTAATTCGCCGCGCCGCGGAGAAAGTCTGTGGCTCTTCTCACTACAGAGTTGCCGGATCGCTTAGTCAGGCGGCGGAAAATCGTAAATGCTACGACGAAGCTGTTGAAAAAGCGTTAGGATCGATTACTGCGATTGGTTAGCGCTAGTAGAATCGACTTTGTTTAAGCGAATAGCATTACAGGCCTTCGAAGGAGCCTGTAATGCTGTTTTTGATTTT
>CAYGSO010000098.1:0-3779 GCA_964352445.1 uncultured Pseudohongiella sp.
AGGAATCTCGCGTGGCAAATAATTTAATGGTCTTTAGCGGCAATGCTAATCCTGCGCTTGCGGATAACATTGCTAGAAACATTGGCGTGCCTCTTGGATATGCCAGCATTAGCAAGTTTAGTGATGGCGAAGTCTCCGTTGAACTCAACGAGAACGTCCGCGGCAAGGATGTGTTTATTATCCAACCGACCTGCGCGCCAACCAATGACAGCATCATGGAACTGCTGTTAATGGCAGACGCCCTGCACCGCGCCTCCGCCAATCGAATTACTGCGGTTATTCCTTACTTTGGCTATGCCCGCCAAGATCGCCGAGTGCGCTCAGCCAGAGTTGCCATCAGCGCCAAGGTGGTTGCCGACATGATTAGCGCCGTGGGTGTCGACCGGGTGCTTACGGTTGATCTTCACGCCGAACAAATACAGGGCTTTTTTAGCATACCGGTGGACAACGTGTACGGCTCGCCCGTCCTCACCGATGATATTGAGCGTCAGAACTACGAAAATTTATTAGTGGTCTCGCCAGACATTGGCGGTGTTGTGCGGGCACGGGCTGTGGCAAAACAGCTTAACGTTGATTTGGCAATTATCGATAAACGCCGACCCTCAGCCAACGTGGCTCAGGTGATGCACATTATCGGCGATGTTAAAGACCGCTGCTGCCTGATTGTCGATGACATGGTGGATACCGCCGGAACCCTTTGCAAAGCGGCCGATGCGCTGAAAGACGCAGGCGCTAGCAAAGTCGTTGCCTACTGTACTCACCCGATTTTATCAGGCCCGGCTATTGAAAATATTGAAAACTCGAATCTGGACACCCTAGTGGTTACCGATACGATCCCTTTGCGCCAAGATGCAATTAATTGCAAACGCATCCGGCAGTTAACAATGGCTAAACTGTTGGCGGAATCTATACGCCGAGTTAGCAATGAAGAATCCATAAGCGCGATGTTCGACAATACCTAGCAGCAAGCTCGGGCGTTGGAAGATTGTGCTGGATAGATCGGGTCAACAGATAATCAGTCTGATGGCCTTTTTTTAATCCTCAATTTGGTCGGTCGCAAGCCTCTTTGAGAAACTCTCGCTTGGTATATTTTAAAACCGCCAAGCGCAAAGGAGACATCATGTCTAATGTTGATTTTGAGCTAAATTGCTCCGTTCGAACGGACTTAGGGAAAGGTGCGAGCCGCCGCCTTCGTCGTTTGAACAATGAAATACCTGCCGTACTTTATGGCGGTGATAAAGAGCCCGTGTCTTTGACTATCTTGCACAAAGATATCGCCAGAGCCGTTGAAAACGAAGCCTTTTTCGCTCACGTGGTCACTTTGCATATTGGTAAGAAAAAAGAAAAAGCAGTAATCAAAGCACTACAGCGCCACCCTGCCAAGCCTTTCATCATGCACGCTGACTTTTTGCGGGTTGATGAAAAGACGGCGATCAACGTACGTGTTCCGCTGCATTTCCTCAACGAAGAAAAGTGTGCCGGCGTTAAAGTAGGCGGCGGCCAGATTCTTAAGACTCTCAACGAAATTGAAGTTGCTTGTCTACCTAAGGATCTACCTGAGTACATCGAAGTTGATATGTTAAAAGTAGAGCTTGGCTCGACTGTTCACATTTCCGACCTCACTCTACCTGCGGGCGTAACCAGTGTTGCACTGTCCCACGGCGAAGAGAGCGACCTTTCAGTTGCGACTGTACAAGCACCTAAAGGCGCCAAAGAAGATGACGCCGCAGAAGGCGAAGGTGATGACGAAGCTGAAGGAGCCGAGTCTTAAGCGCTTTGCAGCCGGGTAATCAATTATGCCAGGCAATTCTGATAGTCCTATAAAACTTATTGTGGGCCTGGGTAATCCAGGCTCACAGTATGATTCCAACCGGCACAACGCTGGCGTCATTTTTTTACATCATCTGTGTAAAGCCTACGGCGGCACCCTGCGCGGTGAGAGCAAGTTCTTTGGTGAATTTGGCTCCATCAGTGTGGCTGACTGCGACATCAAATGCCTGTTCCCGACAACGTTTATGAACAACAGCGGCAAATCAGTCGCTGCTGTGTGTAAGTTTTATAAGATCGCACCAGAGAATATGCTGGTGGCCTATGATGAAATCGACTTTCCAGTTGGCGTGACCAAACTCAAACAAGGCGGCGGCCACGGTGGCCATAACGGTGTTCGAGACATTATCAGCGCCTTAGGTGGCAATCGAGATTTTTTCCGCCTGCGCATTGGCGTTGGCCACCCCGGCCACAAATCAATGGTCGCCAATTATGTACTAAGTGACCCCTCGCGCTCAGAAGCTGATCTGATTATGCGAGATATCGAAGACTCCATTCGCATCTTGCCAAAACTCGCGTTAGGCGAATGGGAAGAAGCAATGCGTTTACTGCATACTGAATTATAGGAACCAAACATGGCTGTAAAATGTGGCATAGTAGGTTTACCCAACGTTGGCAAATCAACGCTGTTTAATGCACTTACCAAAGCAGGCATTGCCGCGGAGAACTTTCCGTTCTGCACCATCGAACCCAACTCTGGCATAGTCTCCATTCCAGACTCGCGGCTGGATAAGCTAGCCGAAATTGTCAGCCCGCAAAAAGTCATTCCAACCACCATGGAATTCACCGATATCGCCGGCCTAGTTGCAGGCGCGTCCAAGGGTGAAGGCCTGGGCAATCAGTTTCTGGCCAACATCCGCGAAACCGACGCCATCGCTCACGTAGTGCGCTGCTTTGAAGACAGCAACGTCACCCACGTGGCAGACCGCATTAACCCTGCAGCAGACATCGAAACGATCAATACCGAACTGGCCTTGGCTGATCTAGACTCTGTCGAGAAAGGCATCTTGCGGGTTGGCCGCACCGCAAAAAGTGGCGATAAAGACGCCCAGCGCCAAGTCTTGCTGTTTGAACGAGTGAGAGCCCATCTCGATGAAGCCAAGCCTGTGCGCAGCTTAGAGCTCACTAAAGACGAACTCGCCGACATTTACGGGCTGCATTTACTTACCGCCAAACCAGTAATGTATATCGCCAACGTCGATGAAGAAGGGTTTGAGAATAACCCCCATTTGGACAGCGTAGTCGCCATCGCCGAAGCAGAAGGCGCCCAAGTCGTTGCCATCTGCAACAAGCTAGAAGCGGAGATCGCCGAGCTGGACGATGCCGAGAAAATGGAGTTTCTAGAAGACTTAGGCATGACAGAACCGGGCCTAGACCGAGTAATACGGGCTGGCTATTCCCTGCTTGGCTTGCAGACCTACTTCACCGCCGGAGTCAAAGAAGTTCGCGGCTGGACCATAAAGGTAGGCGCAACCGCCCCCAAGGCTGCCGCGGCCATTCATACAGATTTCGAGAAAGGCTTTATCCGCGCAGAAGTGGTGGCCTACGACGACTTCGTGGCTTACAACGGCGAGAATGGCGCGAAAGACGCCGGCAAGTGGCGGCTAGAGGGCAAAGAGTACATCGTAAAAAATGGCGATGTGATGCACTTTAGGTTCAATGTTTAATTAGGCCAAGGGTTGCGAGCACACGGCTCGGCAGCAACATGCCGAGTAGAGCAACAAAAATCTACACCTGAAACTTGACAATTTAGCCCTAAATCGCCAAAATTCGCGCCCTTTCGAGCGTTCCGATAGGCAATCGCCAAGTGCAATAGAAGTGTTAACACCCCTTTTGCATTGCAGTATAATCGGCGCTCACACAGTTCAATGGCAATGTAGCTCAGCTGGTTAGAGCACAGCATTCATAATGCTGGGGTCGGTGGTTCAAGTCCACCCATTGCTACCATATTT
>CAYGSO010000099.1:0-3715 GCA_964352445.1 uncultured Pseudohongiella sp.
TGCGGCACACCCCATTGATCACGGTGAATAACAACCTGATCTGCCAGCGACGAGGCAGCTGCTGGGCCGGCCAAACTAAATAGGATTAACAGGCTACTAAGTAACTCGATGAAGTGACGTGATCGCATTGGGTGAACACCTCTGAAGCATGAGGTATAGAAGGTATCTCTAGACTGGCAAGTTGTCTATATCAAAGCCTAGGATCAAACTGTCCCCCTAAGGAGCAGATGCAAAGTAGCCCACAATGATTCACCTTAGCTATTTTTATAAACCTTCTCGTAAAACCGCTACAAACATTACGCGCTGATAAAACTTTTGTCTAGGCGAATCAACCCTCACCGAACACCTCTTCACATCTAGCGCAGACTAGATCTTATCCCCATTTTCAACCAACAGCTTCCAAAACACATGCCTAGATTAATACCCTCCCGATTCAGCCCGCCACGAAAAAATTGCTCAAGCAATAAACTGAACATTTCAATGAAGAATAATAAAACAAAAATATATTCGTTACATTTTGTAACCTTGTTGAACAAGGGTCGTCTTATATTTTGAGAACGTTATTTATGTACAACTAAAAATTTTTGGGAGAAGTAATTATGAGAAAATTTATCGCAATATCTACCTTCATGTTCGCCGCAACAATTCCTGCATTAGCAAGTGCCGACGTCGAAATAAGCAAAGTTACCGAAGGCGCCGTGCATATAACGTATAACGCACAAGATCTTACTAACCAATACGGCCGCGAAAGATTAGAGCGATTGATTCGCAGCGCAGCCGAGAAAGTATGCGGCCCACAAGACCTAAGACGCGCTAGTTCACTTAAACAAATGCAAGAAAACCGCAAGTGTTATAACGACGCTATAGCACAAGCACTGGGCTCTATACCAGCGATCGGTTAATAGTGGCGGAGTAAATTCTGCGCAGAAAAAACATCACAGGCTCTTTTAGGAGAGTCTGTGATGGCGCGTTAGTGTTTCGATTTTAAAAATATGTGCTCTAAAAATTAATTGGAACTAAAAAACTAGAACTCAACATCAAGGAGGCAATGCAGCACGAATCTCTGCTACTACAAATAAAAACCTTGGCGTAACATGACCTAATAAGTTTCTAGGCTTGCATCATACACAAGCGCTTCTTGGAACCACATTGTGTGCGAAAAGTATAGATTTGAGCTCTCATATACTTTTTTGCTTTTTAAGCCACTGCCGCGGAAAACAGTGAAAACAAGTCTCCTGGCAGGGGCTCATCTAACTTCCACGTAATTCCCATCGGTCTCTCGGGTTCATGCGAAACATATGTCGCTGGGCTCAAAAACCAAAACGCTCTTTCATTAGTGTTTTCACGAGCGAACAGCATGATTTTTGTTCCCTCTCTCACATGATTACAGTATCGCTTACCGGTAGGACTCGACGACCTTGTCTGCGATTGACTTTCCCAATGGATTAACTCCCGACTAATTGCATAATCTCGATACATTGTCGTCGGAGAAAAATTTCCTTCGGACTTGTCTAAAGTAAATGCAAGAACATCCATATTTTCATCAGCGACCCATAGCGCACCGTCTCGCCATGGCCTTGTTTTAGCGAAATCACCAACCCCAAATGCTGGAAATCTCATCGAGGTCATGGTTTTAAAATCGGGGGAAAAGACAATAGGTCAATACATATCAAATTGATAGGTATCTAGACCAACTCCCCCCGACTCCACCAAACAAAAAGGCCACTACCTCCCGGTAGTGGCCTTTGTATTTTTGATGGTCATAAAGCGCTAGTAATTCAACAAAGCTGCCAATCAAACTACTGTATTTTTACTGACCCCATTTACTTATTGCATTTTTTTATTAGCTACAAACTTTTAAGGCGCTTGTCGGAATAAAAGGCCAGCATGAGTTGATCTTTGATGGAAAGGCGAACGCCCTTGCCTGCGCCGGCGGGTCCAACCTCAGCATCGCCGCAGTAAGTGCCGAAGACGCGGTCCCAAAAAATGATGTCACAGCCGTAGTTGGAATCTGCCTGACGGCGCTCTAGTGCATGGTGGCAATGATGCTGCTGTGCGGTAGCAAAGAACCAGTCCCACACAGGCATAGAAACCATGGGTAGGTTGGCATGGTTAAATTTGCCGTTCCACATGCCGAAGGCTGCTGAAACGATGAAAACTTCATCGCTCGCACCCATCAGGGCCAACGCCATTGGAGTACCCAGGCCAAGCGCCAAATATTCGAACGGATGGGTTCGGTTGCCGCGCATGGCGCTCATCTTGGTCAGGTGATGATGCGTTGCGTGCATACGCCACCAGAACAATGACTCGTGCTGAATCCGATGCAGCCAGTAGTAAAAGAAGCTGGAAGTAAACCGGATAACCAGCGCGGCGGCAATCAGCCCGAGCACGGTAGAGGGTTGAAACTCGATCTGCAGTGGAGACATATCACGCAGGGCGCGAAAGCCCTCAGAAACTGGCGTGCGATACAGATCGGAAATGATGGGGCCCCAAAGTAGACCACCTGAGGCCATCCAGAACACATCTTCTAACATTTCGTCAGGCTTGAGCAGCCAGGATTTTTTCTTGGCCCAAAACCGTTCGGCGATTAGCAGCAAGGGCGTAGAAGAAACTGCAACCAGCAGTGTCCACACGCGGTAGTACTCCCCACCCCATTCGTTGACCAAAATGGCGGCGGCCAGAAGCATAGAACCCATCACCAAAAGCGGTTGAGGCAGCGCCCAAAGTATTGCCCTCTTGTCCCATGTCACTTTGCTGCCTTCGGTGATTATCCCTTCTTCGGTGCGCACTATTGGCTTGCCGGAAGGACCCGTCTCGGGTGATGAGAGGTCCAGCGAGTCAAGCGGGTTAACCATATCGAGAGGGTTTATGGATTGATCAGTCATTACTACTGCTCCTGCGCTTTTTGGCTGATTGTTAGGTTTAATTGCTTAATCGTTAATTGCATGGCTAGCTATCTAACAGGCTTTTTTACTGCCACAGGTCCCAGTGGTTGCCCACTCAACTTCCCCGTCCTCGACCTTTGGGGTAAGAATATAGGTCACCCCATCTAGGTCGGACTCATCCTTCATCCACGTCGCAATGATCTGGCCATCGATAACGGAAATGCCGTGGTCCTCTTCAGAAACAAGCACCTCTTGGGGCAACCCTGCTTCTCCACTATCGAGAAAATTCATGTTGACGGCGCTCCCGGATAGCAGAGCAGCCTCTATCGTGTCTTGGATAGGCTCCACCCTTTCGACCAGTTCGCTATAGCGAAACTCAAAGTTCAGTTCTTCGTAACGTTCGATATTTCTCACCAGATAAATGACAATCAATGCAACAACAACACCCGCGAATGCGAGTAGGGCCAGCCGCTGCTGCTGATCGAGCTGAGTTTCGCTTGCGTCCATTGGACGCTCGATTGAGTTGGGGTTTTTGGCTGAGGAACTGCCTGGCTTCTCGCCGACACCGTCACCCATGCCCAGAGAGCCCAACTGGGCAACGCCCCAGGCCATCAGGATAACGACCAGCGCGCCGATGAATTTGTTATCACCTTCGATTTCCAGGTAGCCCCAGACGGGAATGCAGACAACGACGAATGCAAAGCCCATAAACAGCGGAGAAATTTCTCGCCCGGCGATTCTCACAGTACTATCCAGCTTGATCTTCTCTAACAAGAGATCAAACTTGTCGACCAGATTGTTCCAAGTTTCCATACCAGTCTCCGCCTCTT
>CAYGSO010000100.1:0-3526 GCA_964352445.1 uncultured Pseudohongiella sp.
TTTTCAGTAAACTGTGCAACCTATTTTCAATTTAAATCAATAAGTTACAAGTGCAAAATCAGAGTGTGCTAAAAAGTGTGCTATGAATTCACAGGAAAAGCTGGTCATACTAACTATATTTATACTCGCCGCTTTCGATCGCTTATTACACGTTTACATTCAATCGGTAGGATCTCGGAGTCTGACCAACCCAGCGCTTGAAAGCTCGGGTAAATCCGCTTTGCTCTGAAAAACCTGTGAGGAAAGCGACTTCAGCGAGGCTGTAGTTGGTTTCACGTAACAGACGCTGTGCTAGATCCTTTCTTGCCATATCAATAAGCCTCTGGAAGGAATAGCCTTGATCTGATAATCGCCTTTGCAGCGTTCTTGCACCGATACGCAGCTCAGATGCGACGAATGAAATCGTGGGTACGCCCTCGCTCAGCAGGTTCGTGATAACACTCCTAACCTGTTGATCCAGCCCAGGTTCTAGAGTCAAGGTAGCAAGTGTTTGCTCCAAATGGTGATCAAAGAAGGTTGCAATTGTTTCGTCGCCTAACTTGTTTGGGGTATTGAGACTTTGTTCGCTGACCAACAGCGCGTTGCGTCCGCTCTCGAAATAGACAGGGCAGCCAAAATGGGATTCGTAGACCGCTATATCACCCCTCGGAGCATGCTTAAGATAGACAGCCTGCGGAACGAAAGTTTCTGTACTTACTTCTTCGCAAATGGTGGCGACCGCGGACATGCTTGCTTCGTTAGATAGCAGCATACCAGGATGCTCTTCACCTGCCTTTTCAAGGTTGAAGAAAAACGACTCTTTGTAAGGTTCAAGCGTGTAGGTTTCTGCACTGCCTAGCACATGTCCGTAGCGCTCGGATCTGACAAAAGAACCTCGCAGATTGGGAGCAGACTTCCATGCCAAGCCGAAAGCACTGTAATCATCACAGCACATGGCAGCCCCGATTTGCAGCGGTAAGACTAAGCCTTGTGGGTCGCGATCTGCGAGCGCAGAAAAGAAATCGTAGTATTCAGCCGCAGCCACCATCTGACTGGGATCGATTGGACCATCCGGATTGAGCTGGAGGCCTTCTAGCAAATCACGTGTTTCGACGCCCGGACTAGCCTGCGCAATGACCTTGTAAACATACAGTGATGTAATCTGGCTCATGCAAGAAGAGTTAGAATAAGCTTGGAGTACAAGCAGTATATAGATACTGATCAGTTAACTCCTAATTTGCCAGTTATCGGCCCGTGACTCAATCGAAAATACACAAAAACTAAAGTACTCGAATTGAAATCATTCAATATGCTTGACGCCTAGGGTGTTGATTCAACTTGAGCTGCTGTAAAATTGTGCATCTAGCTTGATATTGGCGCAGCATCGCTAGTTGTTTTCTGAAGTTCGTTGAGGTGTTTCTCCGTGCCTTTTTCTAAGTAAGACAACTGAAAGAATCAATATGAGAAGCGTGCCAGTTCCCGCGGGAAGAGCCATGCTAGAAATCACTGCCTGGATATCTAAAAAGTCGGGGTATCCTGTTTGCCATAGCACCCAATCTGAACCGATTTGAGTTGCTAAAGACGGGTGACCTGTTTCCAGTAATACAATGCCATCGTTAGTGCTGGGGTTTATTCTTGCGGTGCTGTTAATTGCAGGATCGTTCCCACCATCATGACCAAATACAAAATCACCTACAGGGGTTGGACTATAAAGCATTGTGCCCAAGCCCCATATGTCGGCTCCACTGGTTCGTCCATGAGGTATCCGCATGCTTTCAACAGTCTCGCTATTTAACACGCCAACAAAAGCAGGCTGCCGAAGCTGCGCAAGTGTAAACCTCGTCAAGTCTGCTGCCGAAGTGGCGAATGCAGTCGCTGCGCTGGATGCATATTTATAGATAGGAGCAGCACCGCCGTCGTTGAAATAGGAGCCAGCGTTGTTATCCATGCTGCTTAGAATTTGATAGGTGGACCTTTTCATGCCGAGGGGGTCCAAAATTTCTTCTTGAATGAACTTTTCAAAATTGACACCGGAAACCTCTTCTACAATTAATTCCAAAACAAGATAACTTCCGCCGGAATAATTCCAGCCGCCCCCGGGCTGTGCGGTGACTTCGAGACTCACTGCTTCCCCAGAAGATGTGCGAGGATTGGTCAAAGCTTGCTCTAAAGTAGGGAGTTTTTCGTCTTCAGTATAGTCACCAAACCCGAGGCCATCGCTAAGACCTGCTGTGTGGCTAAGAAGGTGCCGAATAGTGATAGCATTGGTATCAAATTCGCTCGGTGGAAATTGCCATCGGGTTAGATACATTGATGCGGTGTCGTCTAAGTGTAGTTTGTTGTCCTGAGCAAGCTTCATGACTGCAGTAGCAGCAATCCACTTGCTTAACGAAGCCGTGCTAAAAACAGTGTCCTTGTCGATGGCCTCTCTGCCTGTTGAATAGAACTCACCCGCGATTTCTCCATTTTCTATGAGCACAAAGGCAGAATTTCCAATACTATTTTCAGCTTCAAGTTTTGAAACTGCATGTTGAAAAAAAGCAGCGCTATCCCCCTGAGTTACAACTGGCTTCATCCACCATCCATAGAATGCAGAAACAAAGACAAAGGCAAGCCAAACCATAACACTCGAAATGACTGTAATAGTTCTCAACACTGCTGATTTAGTCGGCATTGCTCATCTCCTTATTTCTAGCTGAATGTAATCCTTTGAGGATCAGACTGATTGTCAATCCTAAAGCGATTCCGATGGCAATGCCATTAAAGGCAAGCCAGAAACCAATTGTAAAGCTAACTGCGAGTCCAGCATTCAGACTGTTAGAATTTTTCATGGATTATACCTGTCCACTTGCTATGAGGGAGATGGCTGCTACTAAATAGAGCCCCGCGGTAAGGATAGAACCCAAGGTGCGAACATGATTGAGCTTCGTCCACCGCACTACGTATTCACTCCAGTAGCTTTCTGCGTCCGCTGTTTGGAAATCGAGTTTGTCTAAGCGTTGGTTCATTGGAACATTACCCTTTATCGTGACAATGAATACGCTTGGCACATACACTATTGCAGCAAGAGCGATCACTATGCGGCTTGCTTCCTCAAACACGAAGAGCGCATAGAGTGCAAAAAGACTGGAAAAAACAGCAATTGATATTAATGCAGCGACAAATTCTGTTCGTAAAACGGTTCGATTTATTTGCTGCATCGATTCAATTCCTGCTGCCGGTCTGGCAAGGAAAAGCCCGCTCATGATGAACTCTGAGAAAGCTTTAAAGACACCAGCTACTAGTGCACTCCACAGTCCTAGAAACAAACAAAAATAAAGCGTCCAGTGAAAAGTCATAGTCATTCTCCTAGTTGAGAGCTAGCTTTGCCGCGCAACTATTCTGACTCCGCAACGCAGCAATCGACAGACCGCAGAGTATGGCTTCTATAGTTAGCGCGATTAAGATTTCCATTTGCGGCATTCCGTCCACTACAGTACTAAGCAGTCTTCCAGCGGCATAACTGCCATAGACCATGATTGAGAGGTGGAGCCCTCGTTCTCTCAAA
>CAYGSO010000101.1:0-3235 GCA_964352445.1 uncultured Pseudohongiella sp.
TAAGTAAAAAATCATCAATTGACTTCACTCCCTTGCTCGCTGCCAACATAACTCGTAATCCCTTTGCTCGAGGTTCGAGTCCTGAGGGGCCACCATTTTTAATACTTAAATCAATGCGTTGCAGAATTATTTAGTCCTGATGGCGCATTTATTTTGCTTGCACACTGCTTACACTCTCAATTTTAGCGCTTACACACCTTTTTCCTCCAAAAGATCAGAAAATTAAACCGCGCTACGTCATCTAATTTTCCCCAATTATTTTCAATGTATCGCAATTGCAGCCATACTAATTCCAACCAAAAACTCCCTTAGTTCTAGCTTTCTTAATCAGGCTCGAAATGTCAGAAAAAGATGTCATTAACGAAACAGCAGTGCCAGCAACGGTTGAATCATTATCTAAAGATCTTGAGTCGCTGGGTTTACGGGCTGGTCAAACTGTATTAGTGCACAGCAGCCTCAGCAGGCTAGGTTATGTCTGCGGCGGCGCACAGACTGTCATCATGGCTTTACTAGATGTGCTCGGCAGTTCAGGCACGCTAATGATGCCAACCCACTCAGGGCAGAATACTGATCCCGCTAACTGGAAGGCACCACCCGTGCCTGAATCTTGGTGGCCCGAGATGCGAACTACCAGCCCAGCATTCAATCCGCTGGTAACACCGAGCCGAGGAATGGGTGCAATCCCTGAAATGTTTCGAAACTTTCCGGGGGTGAAACGCAGCTCTCATCCAACCACTTCATTCGCAGCGATAGGCCCCAACTCAGATTTCCTTTTAGGTGGTGGAATTTCCTTGAAAGAGGAACTCAGTGAAGACTCACCTATCGGGAAACTCTACGAAATACATGGTCAGATATTGTTATTGGGAGTCTCCAATAAAAGTAATACTTCTTTGCATCTTGCTGAATATAGAGCCAAGCTGTCTAACAAAACAGTCGTCATGGAAGGTACGGCTATGCTTGTAGATGGCAAGCGTAAGTGGGTTGAATTTAATATGCTGGAACTGGACCCAGATGACTTTGAACAAATCGGTTGCGCGTTTATCAATAGCGAAGAGAATAGTAAGTTTTTCTTCACACTCAATGTTGGCTCAGCGACATGCTTACTCATCCAACAAAGACCACTGGTTGATTTCGCTGCAAGTTGGATGGAGGCGAATCGATAACCAGTAGAATCGGCACTTACGAATATGCTCAGCAGCCTCTAAAACTCCTCGCAAGAATTTCTCAATCGTCCTGCAGTGTGTTGAATGCTGCGGTCACAGCTTCCTCTATACCGCTCACTTCTTTATCCATTAACTGTTTGAACTGACCCTCTCGCCGGGCTTTTGCCAATGTCCCATTATTTTGGCGTATGAACATTATTAAATCCTGGGCTAAGCGGTCGGGCATTTCCACTAATTCAGTGATAAAACCCATGGCCTGGTCGTGGCATTTTAGGTATTCAATCTCGCGCGGTAAGTCATGCTCTACGGTGCGGCGCACGCAGCCGTAGAGAAATTCTGCATTGGCGGTGCAATCAAAATATCGGTAAAGATCTGCCGTGTCATTTGTAACCTCTACATTTCTATTCGGTAATGTATGCCACTGCATGTATTCCATCAGAGGAGCAGTATGGGATTGCAACGTCTCTTGGTAATTCGCAATCTGATCATTCATCACACTAGAGACTGGAAAGACCATACCCGGCGGCGTGAATTTTCGCTCAGCAAGCACGTGGTGTATCAAGCATCGGTGCAATCTTCCATTGCCGTCTTGAAGTGGGTGGATATAGACAAACCCGAACGCGATGATCGCGGCCTGCAGCACAGGGTCAAGCCCAGATGGTCTCAACTGATTGTTACACTCATTGAGTGCAAGCATAAGGTCAGGAACATCTTCATGGCGAGCGCCAATAAACTCCGGCAAAGGGTCATTGTTCTGATCCCTGGGCCCTAAAAAAACACCCTCAGATCGGTACCCGGTTTCAACAAACCGATTGTCGCCAATCAGCAATTGCTGCAGCCTATAGATCTCTGCCTGGTTTAGAGGCCGCTTCCCTGCTTCAAGAACCGCCCTTCCCCAGCGTTCCAATTTGTTCTGCGGCGGTTTTTCGCCTTCAATCTCGAAACTTGCCTTGCTGTCAGCAAGCAGCATAAAGCTGGCTGCGCGGGCAATCACTTTAGCGCCAATTTTACCTATCGTGTCTTGTGCTTGCTTGTGCAGTTTGAGCCCTATGTAATCGCCCAGAGCAGCAGTTTTGCGAATTATGGGACAAAACTCGCGGGGACCGAGCAGGTTGTTACGCACTCGGTGCCGTTTTGACAGCTTACTTGGGGCTGTAAAGTATTTTGCAGATTCTAATGCATCGACTGCAGTTACCGGCTGGGAGTCGTTTATATTCAGGGTTTTGCCGGTGAGGAATTCGTAAAAAAACCAGACTCGTCTAGCTGCTGCCCCTGTGGGTGTTGCGAGAACAAATTTGGCAACTTCCTCGTCTTTCAACACATCGAAAACACGCTTCATAACAAGAAGGTCGATGACCTCGTGTTTCATGGCAAAGTTCAGGTGCCCCTCAAGCGAATCGTCGGGCTTATAGCGCTTATCGAATACCTGCCACCTGCCTTCGGTTTTTTTATTACCCCTGACGTGCTTATCCGCTACGCAGCTGAAGTGGCGCAGCGGCGCCTGAACTGAGTAAGTTGACACCAGTGCTGCCCATCCTGCTAGTTGGGAAGCCGGAGGGATTGGCTCATATTGAACGTATTGCGGTGTCACGGGTTTTGCAGTCATCCGTCGAAATCCTGTCATCAATGTCGAATACTGCGCTGTATTAGGCAGCTATGTCGAAAAAGAATATAGAAAGGAAAGTCGAAAATCAATCATGGATGTCGATTTATACAATGATTCTGAGATTTTTGTCGAAAATAACCCTCCCAAGCTCTTATTTCAGCCCCAGCTCCCCAATAACTGCCAACTAAACCCACAAATTGAGAGGCTCCTTGGGCGACTAGTTTGTGCCATTGAATTTCAAGCTTCATTAGAATTCTTTCCGAAACTCCATCTGGGTTGATTGATTGGCACTATTTTTTGAAGAGACCAATAGCTTAGAATACTAGGAGCACCGAATGCTTTTTTTTGACGTGTTTATTATGTGTCTTCAAAATTGTATGCAGAAATCTTTCCGAGTTATGACGAGCAAGAATTACCAAAAGCGATTAAAGAGAAAGCGTTAATACAAGTGGAGGCTAACGATGGA
>CAYGSO010000102.1:0-2993 GCA_964352445.1 uncultured Pseudohongiella sp.
GCCTGTATTAATAGGGAAACCGCGTAGCGGCTTATCCTTTTTGATTTGTTTGTTAGTGAGCATCTACGCAGCAGATTGAAATTTGATTTGAAGCCCAAGTGCTTTTGCGACCTTAGTGACTGTTGCGAAAGTTGGATTGCCTTCTTCTGAAAGTGCCTTGTACAAACCTTCGCGGGACAATCCAGTATCCCTGGCTAATTGGCTCATGTTCTTAGCGCGAGCGATAATTCCTAAAGCATGAATGATATATGCAGGATCATCGCCACCTTCCTCTAATACTGCATCGAGATAGGCTTGAATGTCTTCGTCAGTCTTTAAATGTTCGGCGGTATCGTAGCGTGTAATTTTTACAGTCATGATTAAATCTCCAGTTGGCGAGCCAGCGCCAAAGCTTTCTTGTTATCTTTGGCTTGTGTGCTCTTATCCCCAGCAGTTAGAAGTATGACTACAACAGAAGATTGCCTAGTGAAATAGACTCTGTATCCAGGGCCATAGAATATTCGAAGTTCACTGACACCCTCTCCGACGCGTTCAACGTCACCAAAATGCCCGAGCTCCATACGGTCGATTCGTGCTTGGATGCGAGCTTTGGCGTTTCGATCCTAGAGTTTCTTAAACCAGCGAGCAAACTCTTCGGTTTTGTAGATTTCTAACATATGCCAACTGTAGTTAGCATATTGCGAATTGTAAACTCTAGTTAACGTTTCCCCGCGGCTGAAAAATGCTCACTAACGAATGAAATGGACTCCCCCTACCTAACGGCATCGCAATGTGCCAAAGTGAATGTGTTACCAAAACACTTAACAGTAAGGGGAGTCCTCATGAATATTACAACGATAGGTATTGATTTGGCCAAAACTACTTTCAGCGTAGCAGGGGCAAATAAACACGGGAAAGTGGTGCTTCGCAAGACGCTCAGTCGCAACAAGCTTTTGTCATTCATCGCTCAGTGTCCACCCTGTCTCATTGGCATGGAAGCTTGCTCAGGCGCGCACTACTGGGCCGTGAGTTCCAGAAATTGGGTCATCAGGTTCGTATCATGGCGGCCAAGTTCATCGCACCTTATCGCAAAGGCGGCAAGAATGACAACAACGACGCGCAAGCTATCTGTGAAACATTGGGCCGGCAAGACATCTGGTTTGTTCCGATCAAGACTCCGGATCAGCAGGCAGTACTGTGCATCCATCGCATTCGCCAGGGTCTGGTGCGCGAACGAACCGCTATGATCAATCAGCTTCGGGGCTTATTGAGTGAGTTTAGGCTAGTGATGCCCAAGGGCCGATACCCGGCACAGCGAGCGATATTGGGTATCTTGGAAGATGCCGAGAATGGCTTGCCGATGTTGGTCAGGCGGGTTATCGACAACCTCTGGCAGCGCATCAAGCAAGCCAATGAACAGATACGAGAGTATGACCGTGAGCTTGCACAACTGGTGAAGGAAAGTCCGGTTGCCAATCGGATCATGACTATCCCTGGTATCGGCGAACAAACAGCCAGCGGCGTTGTAGCCAGTGTGCCCGACCCTATGATGTTTAAGAATGGGCGCAATTTTTCTGCCTGTTTAGGGTTGGTGCCGAGGCAGTACACGACTGGCGGCAAGATCAAGCTGGGGCGGATTACCAAGACAGGAGATCAGTATCTGAGAACCTGTCTGGTGCATGGGGCCAGGGCTGTCATCGCACACTTGGGAGATAAACAGGACAGGGTGAGCTGCTGGGTCAGAGAGTTAATCACTCGCCGTGGCTATTTGCGTGCAGTGGTCGCACTGGCTGCCAGGAACGCGCGCTTGATCTGGACCTTGATGCAGAAGCAAGAAGACTACCGTGCGATGCCAATATAAGCGGCAAGCCCGGTCGAGAAAACGATTAACAACAGTAGCCAGTTAACGCAGCAACAGTTTACACGAGGTGCCCACCGAGTCCTGCGAAGGCGGTAGATGACAAGCAGGTCAGACCGAGGAAATCAGAGCCTGGTATTAAGGGAGGTCATTAAGACCGTCTAACGAATGAGGCCGATTTCACTAGCGAATATTCATCTGGGTCCGGGTAAACAACTACCCATTAGAAGACCGAATGTAGAGCTGCAGTCTAAACCTTAAGGTCAAATACAGTCCGAGCTTGACACTTGGGGGAGTCCATGTAGCTCTTAATAATAGGTAAAGTGCGCAGCACTTTATCCTCTTTGATTTAATTGTTATCTGCCGTACTCTTAAAACTTCCAGATACATATTTATGAAGAATACTTGAAACCAGAGTCTGATAAGGGATGCCTTCTTCTAAAGCTCTGCGCTGAATTGACTCTAAGTCTCGGCTAGAAATTCTAATATTTATTCGTTTATCCTTTTTAAAAGTTTCCTCAGCTGCAGACTGCAAAAATTCTTTACGCTTTTTGGAAAGTTTTGACTTGAATTCGCCTGACTCAAATGCTTTAAGAAGGTCTTTCTCATCTTTTTTAAGATTAACTTTACTCATTTTTATTCTCCAAGATATTGCTTAGTAGCTTTCCTACTAGGAATGATCGTTTTGAGAAATATTTCATTCTTATCCTCAACGTAGGGTACTAAATAGACATACTCATCGATTTCTAGAACGAATATCCGTTGGTTTGAATACTTTTCTGGGTTGGAGTGCTCAAGATCATCTAGAATTCTCCCTTGCTGTAGAAAAAAGACTACATCTTCAAAGGACACTCCTCGAGCATTTATAAGCTCTTGATTTTTCTCTGCATTCCAATTGATGGTTTTCATGCAAAGAATTTTATCATGCTTGTGTGCCTAATGGCATCACTAAATTCGAATGGGTGCAGATAACGCCCGTAATAATAGGGAAACCGCATAGCGGTTTATCTTTTTTGATTTGTTTGTTATTGAGCCGCATGCTCTAGCCTTTCAGCGAGCCAAACTTTAATAATTGATTGACGGGTAACGCCAAGCCGGGCAGCCTCTTTATCTAAGGAGTCGATCATCCAAGTTGGAAAGTCTACGTTTACTCTCC
>CAYGSO010000103.1:0-2906 GCA_964352445.1 uncultured Pseudohongiella sp.
GGTAAAACGCAGAGAAGGTATTGAGGTTTGGGCGAAGCCTTGCTGGAGGCCGTCTCGAAAGCATTTTGGCGGCACTCATGCCGAAGTTTTCTGTGGACTATGCCTGGGCCAACGGACTATGCAAATCTATAGTCCGTCGCTCCAAATCATAACTCGATGAAATCTAACGAAAAATGGTGGGCCCACCAGGACTCGAACCTGGGACAAACGGATTATGAGTCCGCTACTCTAACCAACTGAGTTATAGGCCCTTTGAGAGGGTGTGAAGCTCAGCGCTTCAGCGGCAAGGATTCTATCGAATAGTAGCCGCGAGCTTAAGCTTTTTATGCGTTATTTCTGGTAAATAGTTTGCCCGGCTTAGAAGCCAGCGGCTTGGGCCTTTTCTACTGCCTTGGCATCGGCTTTGATGCCTTGGCTTACCTGCACTGCAAAGGCGTCTGGGAAGATGTCTTCTTCGCCATTTGCTATGCCGTCGAATACCTTAATTGCCACAACATCGGGCGACTCTTTGTCGTAGGGCAGGTTGGCGGCCATGTCGGTATCGATAGGGCCTGGGTAGACGCCTGTGACTAGGGTGTTCTGTGGCCCTAGTTCGGCTCTTAAACCTTGGGTTAATGAGTGCCCGGCAGCCTTTGAGGCTGAGTAGCTGGCAGCGAATGGGAAGTTAGTTAGGCCGGCGATGGAGAGTATGTTCACCATGGCGCCGCCGTCGTTGGCTTTTAGAATCGGCGCGAAAGCGATTGCCATGCGCAGTATGCCAAGGTAATTAACGTCTAGCTCTAGCTGGGCTTTGCTTGGGTCGGCGGCCTTTAAGAAGGAACTGCCTGTGCCCATGCCGGAATTGTTGATTAATACCTCTACATCACCAGCCGCTTGCGCTGCTGCATCCACTTGGTCTTGCTTGGTGACATCCAGTGTCAGGGTGACTAGTCTGTCATCGCCAAGGGCTACCAGTTCAGCGAGTTTGGCCTGATCTCTGGCGGTGGCGTAGACTTTTTTTGCGCCCATGGCTAAGGCCTGAACCGCAAAGCTTTTGCCAATACCGCGGTTAGCGCCGGTGACGAATACTACTTTGTCTTTGATGGATACTGCTGGCATGAAGATCACCTATGTTTTTATTCTAGAAAGGGAGCTAGGTTGACCATGGGCAATGCCATGGCCAACCTTTAAAGGTTTGTTGACTAATCGTCTAAGAAGGAGCGCAGGTGGTCCGAGCGAGTGGGGTGGCGCAGCTTTCTTAAGGCTTTCGCTTCTATCTGCCGTATACGTTCTCGGGTTACGTCGAACTGCTTGCCCACTTCTTCTAGGGTGTGGTCAGTGTTCATGTCGATCCCGAAACGCATGCGCAGCACTTTGGCTTCTCTCGCTGTAAGGCTGCCCAAAACATCCTTGGTTGCTTCTCGCAGGCCCTCGTCGATAGACGAGTCCACTGGAGAATCAACTGTCGCGTCCTCGATAAAGTCACCAAGATGCGAGTCTTCATCGTCACCAATTGGTGTTTCCATGGAGATAGGCTCTTTGGCAATTTTCAGCACGCGGCGGATCTTGTCTTCCGACATGTCCATGCGCTCGCCCAACTCCTCAGGAGTCGGCTCGCGGCCTTTTTCGTGCACCATCTGCCGGGAAATGCGGTTCAGCTTGTTGATGGTTTCAATCATGTGCACCGGGATACGAATGGTGCGCGCTTGGTCAGCAATCGAGCGGGTGATGGCTTGGCGAATCCACCAGGTGGCATAGGTGGAGAACTTGTAGCCGCGACGGTATTCGAACTTGTCCACCGCCTTCATTAAGCCGATGTTGCCTTCTTGGATTAAATCAAGAAACTGCAAACCGCGGTTGGTGTACTTTTTCGCGATAGAGATTACCAAGCGCAGGTTGGCTTCAACCATTTCTTTCTTAGCGCGGCGAGATTTGGCTTCGCCAATAGACATCTGTCGGTTGATGTCTTTAATCTCAGCAACGGTCAGGCCGCTTTCTTCTTCCAGCATCTGGATTTTCTTTTGGGCACGCACTACTTCTGTTTTTACGTTGACCAATAATTCGGAGTAAGCCGTCTTCTCTTTGATGTGCTTGTCGATCCACTTCAGGTTGGTCTCATTGCCGGGGAAGCTTTCGATAAAGGTTTTGCGCGGCATATTGGCGCCACGAACACATAGGCTGATGATGGTTTTTTCGTGTCTTCTCAGGCGCGAAAGCACGGCGCGAATGTGGCCAAGCAATGGCTCAAATTGGCGCGGGGTCAGCTTGAAGTTTTTAAAGATCTCGCCCAGCTTTTCTAGCTCAGCGACAGACTTGGCATGATCGCGGCCGTTTTTGTTGACGGTAGTGCTGGTCTTTTTGAACTGCACTGCCAATTCGTCGAAACGAATTTTGGCTTCTTCAGGATCTGGGCCAGTGGCCACTTCGTCCTCGTCATCATCTGAATCGTCATCATCGTCGTCATTGCTTGAGGCGCTATTGGCTTCAGCAATTTCTTCCATGGTTGGCGGCACCGGGATTTCGTCGGAGGTGTCTAGGTAGCCGGTTATAAGCTCGTTCAGGCGCCGCTCATCAGTGGTGGTCAGCGCGTATTCATTCATCACGTGCTCGACGGTGCCAGGGAAATAGGCCATGGCCTTCATCAGCTCGCGCAGGCCTTCTTCGATGCGCTTGGCAATGACAATCTCGCCTTCACGTGTTAGCAGCTCAACCGTGCCCATTTCACGCATATACATGCGCACTGGGTCAGTGGTGCGGCCAGCTTCGTTCTCAACCGCGGCCAAGGCAGCGGCGGCTTCAGCAGCAGCAACTTCATCGGCGCCGGAATCATTGTCTTCGTTTAACAACAGAGAATCGTTGTCAGGTGCGGTTTCATACACCTTGATGCCCATGTCGTTGATCATTTGAATAATATCTTCAACCTGATC
>CAYGSO010000104.1:0-2851 GCA_964352445.1 uncultured Pseudohongiella sp.
ATACTTGCTGTTCGTAGTTTTTAGATAAACTATCTTTGTATAGATGTAGTGCTAGGTTTACGTCTGTTTGTTTTTCTTCAAATTCCCAGATTTCAACTCGTTCATTTTTATTAATAGGTTTTTGATACTTTGGTGGAGTACCTTTTTCGACAGTGTGATAGCCCAAAATTATTTCGATTTGATCGCCATAAAGATGTTGGAGAGCTCTGTGATAAGCAAGTTGTGCTTGTACAGATTGTGCCCCGTGGCTAGCAAAGTTTTGTTTAATAATTGCACTAAAATATTTAACTTTTACGAGATTAGACTTGGGGTCTTGGATTTCGATGATCGTATTTAGTAGCTTAAATATATCTAACCACTTGTATTTAGTGTTTCGAAGGCGTCCATAGAAAAGGTTGTACCCATCTACATAGGCTATGGTGTCCATGGGTTTTCATTCCTTAGAAATGAAAAAACCGCCTTCCGGCGGTCTTTTCGCCTCGAATGAACGTCAATTTAATGTCGCTCATGGGAGGTAAGTAGTTTCGGAACGATAGAGTCTAAAGCCGAAGATATCAAGAGTAATATGACTTATAGTTCATATAACTTAACTAAGGTTGTCCCAAGTCAGATCAAAAACTCTAGCATAATCAACTAGATGCAATCAAGTAGGCTATTCCTGTCGGGGCGACTGGTATCGGTAACTTATAGATAAATAAGGCCAAATTCAACTCAGAATATTTGGCTTAGAACCAATTGGTCGGGAGTTCGAATCTCTCTTGGTGCATCCAGATCGGTGAAGAACTCCCCCAGTTCGAAAGCTGCGAAGACGGCGTTAGCGCCGCCCGCAGGGTGAGAATTTTGGCTCAGCCAAAATACGAATCAATCTCTCGCCGAAAGTATCACCGAGCCATAGGCTACCAATTTATCGCAGATCAGTCCTGTTCGCATTCACAACGCAGAGATTCATTGCTATTCGTTTCCCCTATACGCCTCGACAGTTATCAAGCGAAGCTCAAAAGGGCCATCTGTTTTGTCGTATTGATACAAAGCGAATTCACTAATTTGGCTGGTATCGAGTTCGGGGCCATCGAGCTTAAACCCTCGAAACTGAGGAAGAAAATTCGTGAATGGGATGTCGATTATGATGGTTTCGTCAGCCAGAGTGTCGAAATCAGCCCAATAATTAATTCGCCGTCCACGCCATCGAGCATCCGTTTTTATCCCCCAGGTGTAACGCCGTCCGTCAGCCTTAACTTTGACTCTTATTCCAGAATAGGCGGACAAGTCTATTGTTAAAGGCTGTGTGCGAATGGAGCTGAAACCGCCGCCATTGGTGTTGGTACTGCCAGCAAAAATAAGCTCCCCCGAGGCAATATCAAACCCGCCCTCGCTCCTTCCTCCCATGACGTTATCATTCTGCACGTACCAGCCAAAGTCAGGACTGTCGGCATTAAAACTTGTAAGAGTTAGGGTGTCCAAATCGTTAGGCTCCGAGGCGCTGAGAGGTGTTAACAATAGGGCAAGCAGTATTATGCTGCATGAAAGGCCGGTTGAATGTGAAAGATAGTTTCTATTGTTTTTCATGACGTTTTTACGCCACTTTTTGTGGATTTGGTTCAGCACCTTGCAACGAGGTTAAAGGAAGCAGATTTATTTTTTGCAGATTCTGCTTTATCCAAAGAGCATGATTCTAGAAAATAGATCCACTTTTTGCGGTTACTGATTCATCCTGAGCAAGAGGTGTGCCTACAGGACCATTGCCGTCCTCATCACCCTTTCAGCCTTCTCCTTGATTTCGGTAGCGACAGGATAAGGATCGCCGTTGATGATTTCACTCCTGTACAGCTCTACCGACAGGGCGCCGGTGTAACCCTTGTCGGCAAGTTTTCGGATAATCCCATTCAGCGGTGCGATACCGTCCCCTGGAATTACCCGGTAACTGTTGTCGGTTAATTCCCTCGGCGCGTCCAGCAGGTCTTGAAAGTGACAGTGGGCCAATTCCCCCGGTTCGAGCAAGTCCAGATCTGCCAGCTTACTCAGCCCGGACCAGAAATGAAAAAAGTCGATCATCATGCGAAGGTTGGGGTGATCTGCAGCCCGGGTCATAGTGAGCGCTGTAGTCAGAGTAGCAATATGTGTCGAGGTGCGCATGAACTCGATCATACAGGTAAGACCGTATTCGGCAGCGATGTCAGCGGCTTCCCGAACGCTGGCCGGTGTTGCTGCGAAATCCTCCACACTAACCGGGCGGTTGGTAACGGATGCGGAATAGAGTTTATCCAACCCCAGGGCCGCGTATTGATCGCAGCGCCTGCGCCATTCCTCCAAGGATGCCACACGTTCCGGCCCGGGAATCCACAGGTCGGGCAGGCCCGTTGAGGCACTGACCGGCGTCATGCCGAGGTCATCGAGTAGCGCCCGCGCGCCTTGCAAGGTATCGTGCAAAAGGAATTCGTCAAGCATTCCACCGTTGAGCTCGACGTACTCAATGCCGGCGCGGGACCAGCCTTCCAGCGACCCCCTGAATCCGGCGGCACGTGAGGTGCTTTGATGCATGGCGAACAGCATCTTCCCCGCGGGAGCGGTCTGGGAAAAGGCGTCACTGGCTGAAAACACAAAGGGTGTCACCAGAGAGGTTTTGAGAAAATCGCGTCGATTGGGCATGCTGAGAACCTTTTATTATGTGTCAGTGGCGAACTGCTTCGAGCTTGAGCTCTTTCGTGTAGGCTTTGTACGGGCGTCTTTCGTTTTTCACTTGAATACTCCTCTAGCGACATTGTTGCTGAATTAAAGTATCCGTTAAACTGGGGCAAGTTACTCTGACCCCTTTGATGATTGTAACTTTTCTGTGCCTGCTCCGTCCTATCAG
>CAYGSO010000105.1:0-2844 GCA_964352445.1 uncultured Pseudohongiella sp.
CCTGATGGGTGCCTGGTCATCAACGCGGCGTGCGCTTTTTGGCGGCTATGCGCTTCTTTGCTGCGCCGGTTGGCCTTTTGGGTTTAGCGCCAGCAGCTTTTGCCGGCGCTTTCTTCGCAGCCGCGCCGGACTTTTTATTCGCTGCTGGTTTGCCTTTGCCAGCAGCTGTGCCGCGGGAGTTTTTCGCCGTGCTGTTATTTGCCGGCTTTGCATTAGCAGCGGCAGGTTTCTTGCGGCTGCGCCGACCTTTTTTAGCTGGCTGACTATCATCCTTTCCCGCTTTAGCCTTACCGCTAGCTTTTTGGGGAATCTGGCCTTTGCGTAGGGCGTCTCTTAAGCCGGTTTTCTTGGAGCCAGGGACCGCAGCGCGGGAACCCTGCATCTGCAGATCGATCTTCTTTTCGTCCAAGTTAACTCGAACTACACGCACTTCAACCGTATCGCCAAGGCGGTAGATGGTTCGCGTGCGCTCGCCTTCCAAACAGTGGTGAGCTGGGTCGAAGCGGTAGTAGTCGTTGGTGAGTTCTGTGATGTGAACCAAACCTTCGATGTAAATATCGTTCAGCTCGACGAATAAGCCAAAGTTAGTGACTGAGGCCACGGTGCCGGTAAATTCCTCCCCCACATGATCCTGCATGTATTCGCATTTAAGCCAGTCGATGACGCTATAGCTAGCCGCATCGGCGCGGCGCTCGGCCATGGAGCAGTTTTCACCGAAGCTCGCCATGTCGTTGGGCGCGTAGGGGTAGATCGATTTCTTGTCCAAACTCGCCGCCTGTTTGTGGCGCTTTAGATGTTTGCCTTTTTTGTTGCGCACCAAATACCGGATCCCACGGTGCACCAGCAAATCTGGATAGCGTCGAATAGGCGAGGTGAAATGGGTGTAGGCATCGAAGCCCAAACCGAAATGGCCAACGTTCTCGGGCTGATAAACTGCCTGCATCATGGAGCGAATCAACATGGTTTGCAGCAGGTGCTTATCGGGTCGGCCGTCCATCTGGGTGAGCACACTTTGATAGTCTTTCGGCGCCGGCTTCTCGCCGCCGCTTAAACTCATGCCAATGCCGCCCAAAAATTCCCGCAGGCTGTCGAGCTTGTCGGGGTTGGGGCCTTCATGAATGCGGTACAGAGCCGGCAGCTCTTTTTCCTGCAATAGCTGCGCCGCGGCCACATTGGCCCGCAGCATACATTCTTCGATCAGTCGATGGGCCTCGTTACGCTGCACCGGCACAATTTCACGAATCTTTTTGTTCTCGCCAAACACGATACGGGTTTCGGTTGACTCAAAATCCATGGCGCCGCTGCGGTCTCTTACCTTACGCAGCGCCTTATAAAGGCCGTATAAATCTTCTAAATGGGGAATTAATGATTCATGGCGCTTTCGAAGTTTGGCTTTGATGTTTACCCGCAGCTCGCCCTCAGCAGGCTCCAGCATGTCAGCCACTTCGGTGTAGGTCAGTCGGCCATGGGAATGAATGACCGCCTCATAAAAATCATAGTCTTCCATCTCCCCTTGGGGAGAAAACTGCATTTCGCAGACCATAGTAAGCCGGTCAACGGCTGGCTTTAGAGAGCACAGGCCATTGGAGAGTTTCTCCGGCAGCATGGGAATCACATGGCCGGGAAAATACACCGACGTGCCGCGGTTAATTGCCTCATCATCCAGCGCGCTGCCAATTTTCACGTAGTGGGATACATCGGCGATTGCCACGTAAAGCGTCCAGCCGCCGCCTTTTAACTGTTTGGCGAAAACCGCATCGTCAAAGTCTTTGGCATCTTCGCCATCGATGGTGACGAAAGGGGTTTTGCGAAGATCGAAACGCCCTTCAAGATCGGCCTCGCTTACCTCCGGGCTGAAGCTACTAGTTTCTTTCTTTACTGCCGCCGGCCATTCGTGGGGGATATCGTGGCTGCGAACAGCAATGTCAATTTCGAGCCCCGGGGTTGTGGTGTCACCCAATATCTCGACGATTTTGGCCACCGCTTTTTTGCGTTTGGCGGGATATTCGGTCAGTTGGGCCACCACAAACTGGCCGTCTTTGGCGCCCCCGGCCTCAGCCAGAGGAATTAGTATTTCATGGGGGATGCGCTTGCTGTCTGGCACCACAATGCCGAAGCCGTTTTCCAGATAGTAACGGCCAACAATTTGAGTGTAACGACGCTCCAAAATCTCAACCACAGTGCCTTCTTTGCGGCCACGGCCATCGAACCCGGCATGGCGAGCCAGTACTCTGTCGCCGTCGAATAGCTTTTCCATTTCTCGGGCACTAAGAAAGAAATCATCGCCACCGTCATCGGGTATGAAGAAGCCAAAGCCATCTTTATGGCCCTGAATCCGCCCTTTAGACAGCTCCATTAGAGACGCCAGGCCGTAAACCCCACGGCGATTGCCAATTATTTGGCCATCGCGGCTCATGGCGATCAAACGCCGGCGCAGGGCTTCAATCTGTTCTTCTTGGTCTATTTTTAGATGGTCGCACAGCTGCTCTAGCGTGACTGGCTCACCAATCTTTTCTAATTGCTCGAGGATGTATTCGCGGCTTGCGATGGGGTTAGCGTAGTTGTCCGACTCGCGCTGGGCGAATGGATCTTTGGATTTGCGAGATTTAGGCATGTAGTCAACGTATTAATTAAGAAGCCCCTAGTATACACGGGCTAATTAAGCCTGTCTGTGACACCGGCAAATGGTTGACAGCGTGAAATACACTAGTTTAGAGTTGCGCTCCCTAGGTAACCCCTAGATTTTCAGCCCCTGTGCCCAGGTGGTGGAATTGGTAGACACGCTAGCTTCAGGTGCTAGTGCTCGCAAGGGCGTGGAGGTTCAAGTCCTCTTCTGGGCACCAA
>CAYGSO010000106.1:0-2670 GCA_964352445.1 uncultured Pseudohongiella sp.
CAACATGATTCTGAATAAGATGTACCGAGAGCCTATTATGAAAAGTTTTGTGCTCTGATGTCTAGGGAACATTGGCTAAAGACTGTTTTTTACTATTGAAAAGCTAGCGATGTTCAGTGTTGGAGCTTAATTAAACGGCTAGTTGATCCTAAAAAACTGCTTATAGTTTGCGGGCTGAGGGATAAATCGTTGCGTAGCTTAAGAAAAAACGTAGAGCTATTGACACCGGTTTGTTCGGACCACACGGAGGTAAACAATAGTTGCTGAGGGTCTAGTTGTCTCATGCGCTGGGCGTACATGGCCGCCAAGCTTTTTTGACGGGTTTGGTTTTGCGTGGCTGCTTGGTTTTGCGTGGGAGGGGGAATAATAGCCAAATCAAATTGTAGGTTTGATGGCTGTAGGCGGCCATCAGAGAATGCTGCAATAAACTCACTCATAGCTCTGTCGGATTGTAGGCTAAATTGACGCTGGCCACCGAGATGGGCAATTTGTATATCTAGGCTAGGTGCGTTTATTAGCACATTGTCTATAAACAATTTCACATCAACCGAACCGTAATATTGGTTTCGAGTGGCGAGATGAATTAGCACCGGATAATCAAGTGCCGTCAAAAACTCGAAAAATTCATTCAGCTTTACCAAATGACCATTGCTACGAAGGTCAATATCTGACTGTCTGAAGTGTAGGCTCACCCCTGTCAATCCCAATTGCTGGGCGCAGCGCTGAACTTCATCGAGCGCATAGTCTGCGATCGGGTCTACGGCGCATAAGCCCGTGAGCCGCTGCGGGTCAATGGCAACTTGTTCAGCAACGAAATCGTTTTCAGCCCGCACCAGAGGGTACTCGCCTATTGGATTTAGCTCAGGCATGCTGAATGTGTGAGCTTCAGACACCAGCAGGGCTTTGTCCATGCCACCCAGGCGCAGATCTAAAAGTACATCACGACCAGTAATCACCTGCTCGGCGGCTGGGTTGGCGACCGCTGAATTAGTGCGATTTATTTGCTGCCACGCATTCGCTGCCTGTTGTGATCGCACATGCACATGATTATCGGCAACTGGCGTTTCATCCTGTGGCAAAGCTAGCGCCGGCAGCATAAACAAAATACTGCCGACTAAGGCTGCTAAAAGTAAATGCATAGCCCTCATTGGCATAGCTATTTACTCAACTTGAAAGAGGCTGCGGCATGACGCTGGCCAACCTTTTGACGAGTTCGATTTAGTTTCATGACCCAGACTTTAGAACAGTGCTGTCTTTTACTCAATCATTAAAATAACCGTTGCTTATTAATGGGCGGAGGCTGCAGAAAAGGTGGCCTCTAGGGTTCCCGCGAAGCGGGTTAGGGTTGAGTTAACCTAGGACTTCACCTATTATCCCCGCCGACTTCCAGAAAGCATCAACTATACCAAGCTGCGCCTTTAGCGACCCTGTTTTGTCCATTGTGGTGTGGTAGTTGGGCTTATGCCCCCTGACGATAGCATCTCAGGTAAAAAGCCACTTAGCATTGGGAAACCCGCGTGTTACTTAATTTTCTTAATATCAACAGGCGAACCCTCGCAGAGCTGCTAAGCATTGCCTTGCCCATGGTGATTTCCCAGGGCACCTTTGCCGTGATGATTTTCACCGACCGATATTTTATGTCACAGATAGATCCTATTCACATGGCGGCTGCCCTTGGCGGCGGTGTGGCTGCATTTTTTTCGTTTTGTTTTTTCTCCGGCGTACTGTCGTACTCCAATGCACTTGCAGCACAGTATCTTGGTGCAGGTGAGTTGAGCAAATGCTCAAAAGTAGTAACCCAAGGTATGGTAATGGTGATTATGAGCCTGCCAGCCCTCGCGCTAATCACCTATTTAGTGTCGGGCATTTTCGAAACGATGGACCATGATCCGAGACAGTTGGAGCTTGAACGCACCTATTATATTTTGCTCATGTTTGGTGCCGCTATTACCTTAGCGAAAATTTGCATATCGTCTTATTTTGCCGGTATTGGACGATCCTATATTGTTATGGTGTGCGATGTCTGCGGTTTGGTTTTGAATGTGCCGCTTTGCTACGCCATGGTTTTTGGCAAGTTTGGATTTTCTGAAATGGCATCGCTGGAGCCGCAGTTTCTACTATTATTGCGACAGGTTTTGCACTGATTTTGTTCGTTGGGTTTTATTTAAAACGGGAGCATCTGGATAAGTTTTTTGTGCGGCAATCATTTGTCATTGACTGGGGGATTCTCAAGCGGTTTTTACGGCTGGGCTTTCCATCTGGGCTTGAACTGTTTTTGAACGTTGCTGCATTCAATCTATTTCTGCTGATGTTTCAATCTTACGGTATTGTGCAAGGCGCATCGGCAGCCATCGTATTTAACTGGGATGTGCTTTCGTTTATTCCCATGATGGGCCTGAATATTGGGGTTATTAGTCTCATCGGCAGATTTGTAGGGGCTCAAGATATGTTCCGCACTAATGAGGTAATTGCGGCGGGCTTTTTGTTGGGTCTATCCTACTCATTTGTTCTTGCCGTGCTTTATGTGACGTTTCGATATCCCCTGGTGGAAGTATTCGCGCCACCAGTTGGGGATTTTTCGGAGATCCGTGAGCTATCGGCGTTTATGATGATTGGTCTTTCTAGCTATGCTATGGCTGATGCCGTGATACTCGTATCAGGCGGTGTGCT
>CAYGSO010000107.1:0-2530 GCA_964352445.1 uncultured Pseudohongiella sp.
GCGCTTGGCATCACTGGCCAGCTTGAGCTGGGGCTAGAACCACAGATAAGCAACGGCAGGATCACCGGATGGCTGTGCGGCCAAGACGGCGACGTTCCAGCCGAAAACTACAAATACCTGCCGGCGTCATGCCAGGTGCAGCGCTGGTAGTGCTCTATTGTTAGGGCATTAGAGTTAGGTTCCTACTGCCAACGCTGCCAACGGATTGCAGAGTTTAAAACGTCAGCGTTTTAAACTCTGGCCAATACATGGCATGATTAACTCATTGTCTTATCAGGCCCCGCGTTAATTGGCTTCAGAAATCCCATGCTGTTTGAAAACCAAGACCACTCATTCTCGCGCTTAACTCTGCGATTTTCCGACTCCAAAGTAGAGTCTCTTTACATAGCCCACCACAATGTCAAAGCCCTTCCCGGATTACGTCTTGCAATTGGATTGTTTATCGCCTTTGTTGCTATTCCTATTCTAATTGAGCTTTACGGATTTTACGCTGAAGGATGGGACGGCTTTGAAATTTATCTGGGCTTGCTACCTTACCGATTGGCGACAGTGTTGCTTCTGGCTGGCGGTTTAGGCTTAACATTTTATCCGCTCGCAATAACCAATGGTCAGCCTCTGGTCTTCGCTTTTGGCACATTATTGTTCTTTATCGCAACAGTCTCGCACAACTGGTACGGGCCGTGGATATTATTGGCTACTCCCGCCTTTAATTTTGGAGTCACGCTGATTGTTATGGCAACCGGACTACTAATTCGTTATGCGGTGCCACTGCTTATTGCAGCCACTGGCGCTTGGCTAGCTATATTGATCATTTGGCTTGAAAATGCATTTTCAGCCGGGTTTTTGACGGTGGCAACGGTGCTGACAATGTTCGTAATTGCACACGCAAAAGAAAAGGCCGAACGCATAGCTTGGAGCTCGCAGTTAAAGTTAGCCGAAGAGAAAAAAATTTCCGAAAAGCTTCTGCTAAATGTGTTACCTGTTTCTATTGCCAATCGCATGCGCAAAGGCGAAAAGCTGATCGCCGACAAACACGACAATGTGGCTGTTTTATTCGCTGATATTGTAAATTTCACACCCCTTGCCGAGTCAATGCCGCCTGAAGAATTAGTCCAGATTCTTGACGATATTTTTACTCGATTCGATCAAATTGCCGAGGCGTTAAACCTAGAAAAGATAAAGACCATTGGCGATGCCTATATGATGGCAGCAGGCCTCCCCGCAGAGCGTCCGGTTAATCCGGCACTGACAGCGCTAGCAGCACTAAAAATGCGAGATGCTGTCAAAGAAATAAATGCAAAGCGTCAGATTGAAATTGATATTCGCGCCGGAATCCATGTGGGTGAAGTGGTTGCTGGAGTGATCGGTCAATCGAAGTTTGTTTATGACCTCTGGGGCGATGTAGTCAATGTAGCAAGCCGAATGGAATCAACTGCGCCAGCGGGAGAGATTCAGGTCACTGATGCTATGTACAAAATTATAAAGGATCAGTTTCTTTTCCAAGAACGAGGAGTAATTGAAATTAAAGGCAAGGGGCCAATGACTTCGTGGCTTTTACTAGGCGAAAAACAGCCTAAGAGTGTGGCATAAAATTAGTTTTGGTCTTTCTTAGCCTGATGGCTTTGGACCAGAATGGCAGGGTGAACGCCGCCAACTAGATTGCATCGTTAACTTATTGACTTATCTCTGCCCACGACCTATGAACAGTTTCAACGCTATCTCTGGAAAATCTGTGTAGAGCCGATCAACACCCATAGCAATGAAACGCCGCATTTCGTCTTCGTCATTAACGGTCCAGACGCCAAAATTGATTCCGGCTTGCTGCACTTTTTCAATCGCATCAACAGATATAGAACCGCGATTAAACACTAGGGATTCAAAGCCTTTGCGCTTGGCTGTGGCAATGTCTTGGTCTAGCGTATTGAGGTTTAGGCGATCCCAAAACACTTTTAAATCCGAATTCATCTCCTTTACTAGAGACATCTTTTCGAGATTACTGTCATTAAACCCCACCCAATCCACCATCTCGAGAGCTTCCACCATTCGCACGGCGGCAGCTGTGGAGGCATCCTTCGGCTGAATTGAGAGCCTTGTACGCGACTGGGACTTTATCAGCGTAAGCACGTCGTTAAGTAGTGGCATAGTTTCACTGGGCCAGTCTGCTTGGGTTAACTCATTTCGGCGACGAAAATCATAGCCTGTGTCTAGGGCCAATATCTCTCCATAGCTAAAGTCATTGATGCGACCTGATATTCCCGTTAGCCTGTCAGTAGTAGCATCATGGGTAACGACGATTTGATTATCGCGTGTAAGGAAAATATCACACTCGATCCAATCAACTCCAAGCTCAAGGGCGCTACGAAAGGCCGCCATGGTATTTTCTACATACTGCCCACTATTCCCTCGGTGAGCAGTAACCCCGTTTTGCGCGAATTCTAAAGCCTGCTGCGAAAATACGTCACCGCTAATAAAAACAAGTAGCGCAATAAAAATCCGGCATTTGTGGCGGATAGACAGCGTTTGTCCCATG
>CAYGSO010000108.1:0-2497 GCA_964352445.1 uncultured Pseudohongiella sp.
CAGAAAAATGGTGTCATAAGAGCTTAACTATAAACTAACTTACAAGAACGCGATGTCGGTGATTTTACACCTCTGGCGCGCTGCTGTAAGAAAAGAATTGCAGTTAAACTCCTGTGGTCTGACTACCGCTAAGAATTGTGAGGATTTCCAAATTACCAAGCTCACGTGCCATATCTAAGGCAGAGAATCCAACATTCGCCTTATCCAATGGATCGGCGCCGGCGTTGATCAGCGCACGTATGACGGCCGCATCTTCATTAAACATTGCGAGCATTAAGGGAGTGAAACCATATTCAGAGGCCTCATGAATGTTTGCTCCCGCTTGAGCCAAAGACTCAACAGCATAAGGATTGGAATCTTCAATTGCTTTATATAGCGGTGACACCCCATGGCGATCTTGTTGGTCAAGATCGACGCCGTTGGCATGCATGGCGGTGAGTAAAGGAACAGGGTTTGAGCTGTTGGCTATTTTGTAGACTAACTCGTCGATAGCGGCATGTTTGAGAAAGCTGCGATAAAGCTCTGCCCTGCTGCCTTGATTTTGATGCCAAGTGTAAACATCCACTAATGCAGCGACAGCAGAATAATCGTCGCAATGGTTTTGTTCACTTCTGCCAAGGATGGCCAAGCTCTTGTTAATGTCACCTGAGTTGAATAATAGATATTGAGCATAGTCAACGGGAACACACTGTGCGTGTTCAGGAAACTCTGCAATCATACGGTCGTAAATTGGTTCGGCACCTGGTTTGCGATACTCTACCAGCCGTTCTGCAAAAGCAGCGAGGCCCCGATACATTGCTCGTTTGTCAGTGCGGGTACTTACCTCAATACTCTGAAGCTCGGCGAATTTCTCAAAGGCTTCGTCGGGTCGGTTAAGTTCAAACAAGGCGCTAGCCCAATTTGTCACAAGCCATATGTTGTTGGTTTCTTTTTGTTGATCTGCAAGTCGAAAATAGGCAATCGCTTTTTCAAATTCTTCGTATCGAAACTCGATGAATCCAGTGTAGTGGGTTACGTATGAATCTTCAGGGAATAATTCCGATGCCAATTTCATCACGTTTCTAGCGGGCGCTAGCCCATCGTCGGAATGGGTTTCTTTAATCATGGCTCGTGCTAATTCTACATAGGCCCGTGGGCTATCTGGGTCTTTTTCGACTAAGTAAGTGGCCAGTTCGCGGGCTTGTTCACTGCTTCGGTGGTTGTCTTGATCGTTCAGTGCAATGATCTGATTCAACACATGTTGTGTGAATTCCTCTCGTGGTGTTGGCGTGAAATTCAAAAATTGATAAGTATCGACTTCAGATTTTGAGTTGGCGATGATTGCCATTGGGTCAGGAATAGAATCCGGTAAGAGCATTTTTCCTCGTGGGCCAATGGATATCTTGCCACGGAAATAACCAAGCTCGTCCACTTTTACAATGCGCACTGAATTTATTGGTACCTTAAGCTCGTACATTTTGGTAACAAGCTGGTGAAAGTCTGAGTAATCAATATCCTCTGCCACTTCCATCGCATTAATTTGAGTTAAAGAAGGCTGCGGAGCAAAGCCTTCAGGCTCTCTTGTGTAAGAAATAGAGATATCATCCAGACGCGTGCTTCGTTGTCCGAACCAAGCCAGCAATTGATTTGCATTATAAAGTGATTCGTCAATTTCGAATCTTGTTATGCTGCGCAGTACAGGTGCGGATTCGCTGCTGATACCATAATAGCCTTCGATGCTTTTCCACTCTAAATCGTGAGTAACGACTTCGACAGTTTTATCTTCGTCGTTATTGTAAGAGATAAAGAAGTGGATGCCCCAAGAATCAACTTGCCCATTGTCTCCAATGTTTGGGCGGAATAAGGTCATTTCCAGATCATGAATACCGGGCCTCAGGGTGTGTATGTAGTAATCATCCCGTTCTACCTCACGAGAAGTGCTCGGCATGATCCCCATTTTGATAAATTCGCCAAATGTGCCGTCGTATTCCAAATTGATTTTTAATAGCTTGGAAGAAAACCGCTCTTCCAAGACTTCGATGCTATTAACGGAAACCTGAGCCGAAGTCGCGGAAACAGAGCAGATTGTGATAAACAGATGACAAGAGAGTAGCTTGCCTATAGATGCAATACCGTGGCGAAGAGTTTTCATGGTTTTAATAACCCTGATGATCGTTGGAGCCTGAATAACTAGCTATGCATTGGCAAAAACACGAGTACAATAGTCCGTCATTTTCGTGGCACGCGCAAGCTAAAATAATCCGATAGTGTCAGAATAAGGCGAAGGTACTGACGCCTTAAGGTTAACTAGCCAACATTACTCACTATTGCCCGCTTACATGGATTTATGAGGCGGAGGAAACTTAGATGAATAGATGGTTCAGGCTCGGCGAAGACGGCTGGCTGTTGTTGGTATTAGGCCTGCTTGCAGTATTTGGTGGTCTGAGTGCTGTAGCCGGATATTGGTCGTTCTTAGGGCTGGCTTTAAGCTTTATGGCGCCTGTCGTTGTTATATGGT
>CAYGSO010000109.1:0-2406 GCA_964352445.1 uncultured Pseudohongiella sp.
GAATTGCTTCCGAAGAAACACCAGCTACATGATTAATGATCATATCTGCAGTAATCGGTGCAGCATTGAATATGTGTCCATCTAGGGCATCAGAAATAGCCGCAGTTAATGCAGCAGATACCGCGCCCATCGCTGGCTCACCAATACCGCGAACACCAACTGGATTCGCCGGATCGGGTAAATCAACCCAACCAGTTTGAATCTTTGATGGGGTGTCTAGGATAGTTGGTATCTTACTTTGCCAGTAGCCAGTACTTGCAGGTAAACCGTTTTGTGGGTCATACAAGTGTCTTTCATACCCTGACAAACCGATACCCCAAACTGCACCGCCAACTAGCTGATTCTTCAAACCCTGTGGGTGCAGCACCGTGCCACATTCACCGATACTGATCATGTCGAGAATTTCATACTTTCCGGTTTCCGTATCCAGCTCAATTTCGCAGGCTGTCACGGTAAATCCAGGAGGATTGCCTTCATGACGTGGATCATGGAAAACACCCATAAAGCCAGTGCCTGCCAAACGATTAACGGAAATCAGCGTGAACTCTGCCAGTTCTTCAGGAAGATCAGACTGCCCTGTGTATTTGCCGCCTAGCGCCATTGCTCGCTGAGCAACTTCGGCGTAGGTCATACCCACAGAAGCATCGGCTGTTTTGAACACACGTTCGCCACCGATGTCATAGTCTTCTACGCTGCCACCTAAATCGGCGGCCGCGATTTCTTTCATCTTCGCCAGCATGTCCTGAGCCGCACCCCACATGGTTCGAGTGTTGGTAAACGTGGAGTTACTGCCATCTTGCGGTGAAGTGATAGGAAGATGATTATCGGTGCGACCATTGATAACGTCACAGCTTTCCCATGGCATCTGCAACACTTCGGCCGCGGCGCGGGAAGTTGATGCATAGGAGTAGGTACCTAAATTACCGACACCATTGTGAATCTTTAAGCGGCCATCCGGGCCCATCATGACGATGCCGTCCATGCCGCTGCGGCCTGCATTGTGATAGCCCTGACCAATGCCAAGTCCTATTACTTTGCTGCCATTGCGTTGACGACGACGCGATTGACGCTCTTCCCAGTTAAATCTGCTAGCAGCCATTTCTAACGCTTCTGGCATATAGGCACTGGTGAATGGGGTTTGCTGCGCTCCGCCAACATCGCCAGTCATGGCTGAGTTGATTTTGCGAATCTCTAGCCTGCTGATACCAAGGGCGTCAGCCGCCTTGTCCATAATTGGCGAAATAATCGGTGCGATTTGATTCTGACCTGGACCACGCTGAGCACCACGGTGACCGGTGTTAGTGCCGATACCAGTGCCGCGGAATCTGAGGGCTTCAGTTTGGTACAGTACACTGATGCAGTCCGCTGCAGAGTAAGCATCACCGCCGCCGCCTTTGCCGCCATTGTCAGAGACAATATAAACATCACATGCTGCCATAGAGCCGTCAGCTTTAAAGCCTGTCTTAATCCAGCCTTGGAAACCAACCCGGGCGCCGCCGAAAGTGAACTCTTCTTCGCGGGTTACGCGCATCATGACTGGGCGATTAATTTTCTGTGACATCTTGGCAGGAATCGCCATGCTTGGAATGCTGTTAGCACGAGCCCGCTGACCGAAGCCACCGCCAGTGGCGACGTTGATGAACACTAAATCTTCTTTAGGAACACCCACAATACCGGCCATGTCGTTGGCCAAAGCACTTAGGCTTTGCGACGTGCCGTGTAAGTAGAGCTTGCCATCTTCCCAATAGGCCATGGCGCTGCGAGGCTCCATAGACTGGTGAGGATAGCCTGCTGTTGTGAACGTGCTTTCATAGATAAATTCTGAAGCCGCAAAAGCCGCATCCAGATCGCCATAAGCCACTGTTTGCTGGGCTTCAGCGGTAGGCTCGTTGCCTGCGCGAAAGCTAGCTACTTGGTCGCGGGACCATTTTTCAGACGCGAAGCCTTCACGAAAGACGAATGTATTGCCACCGTCGTAAGCATCAGGCCCACCTTCGGTGAGACTGTCGAGGGGGTCTAACACAAACGGCAAACGCTCAAATGTCACTGAGACTTTGGCCAGCGCCGATTCAGCAGTTTTCTCGTCAACCGCGGCAATCGCCAAGATTGGCTCACCTACTATAGTTGGGTTGTTGGTCAGAATCTTAAGACCAGTGCTGTTAGTCTCGCCGTCAGGGTAAACATCATCGGCGGTTAAGATACCTATGACGCCTTCCATTGCCAAAGCTTCAGTGGCGTCAATGTTAATGACTTTTGCGTGGGGCAGCGGACTAGTGAGCAAACGCGCATAAACCATGCCTTCGCGGCTATAGTCTTCTGCGTACTTAATTTTACCAGTGACCTTACCAGGCACATCTGGTGGAACGAAATCTTTACCAATATGCATATATGCCATGATGATTATCC
>CAYGSO010000110.1:0-2391 GCA_964352445.1 uncultured Pseudohongiella sp.
TAAGCGCCGGCATCAAAGCCGACGCTAAAGCCGTGGAAAAAGCCCAAGCGGCCGGCATGTAAGTAAGGCAACAAATTTATAGGAATAACACACAAAAAGCTTAAGCTCGCGGCAACAATTAGATAGAATCCCTGCCGCTGAAGCACTGAGCTTCACACCCCCTCAAAGGGCCTATAACTCAGTTGGTTAGAGTAGCGGACTCATAATCCGTTTGTCCCAGGTTCGAGTCCTGGTGGGCCCACCATTTTTCGATAACCGGTGCGGTGCAAAACATGTTCATAGAACGGGTTTGCAAGAAGCTTAACGAACACCATGTTCCCTATGCAATTGTCGGCGGTCACGCCGTTGCCCTCCACGGTGCTGTTCGTGGCACCATTGACATCGATTTTGTCATCGAATGGACTGCGGAAAACCTGAAGTCTGCCGAAGCTGCATTGAAAGAGCTAGGGCTAGTTTCAAGCCTCCCCATAACCGCTACTGAAGTATTCGAAAACCGCGACCACTACATCGCCGATCGTAATTTAATCGCATGGAATTTTTACAATCCAAAAAGCTTAGATGAGCAGGTGGATCTCATCATCAATTACGACCTCTATCAAAAAGACACTAAGATATTTCGATCCGCCGATTACACCTTTTCAGTTCTGGCATTAGTTGACCTCATCGCCATGAAGAAGCAGAGTGGTCGGCCGCAAGATCTCGCTGATATTGAAGCATTGCAGGAATTGAACCGATGAAGGCCCTGCAGCTATTTACTGATCAATCTTTGAAACAAGGTAAGCAACTTGGCACTGATGAGATATTGAAGTTCCTTGAAGATTTTCGATTGCTTCATGGAGCACAAGACTCAAAAGAGAAAGAGTCTCAGGGGACAGCTACAACTTAACAACTTAAGGCGCTACGCTGTCTAATGTGAGCTTCTAGGATTAACAAATACCGACTCCAGCCTTTTACCACTTTGTCGCGATTTGTTGACTAATCTGCAAATGACAAGCTAATTCTCGCAAGCTTATACCAAGTTCATTTTTGCCCCAATAACAAACCAAGGCTTTCGCCAAAGCACTAAGTTGTTAAGTTGTAGCTGTCCCCTGTATCCCCTCGTGAAGCCAGCCTAGGTGACATTAATGAGCAAAAGCAGCGAAGGCGTTCTGGTTTTCAGAACCAGATAAAGAATTTACTTATCAGCATCCTCTACGACCTAGCGCCAAAAAATTATAGGCAGGGAATTCCAATAGAAAAGCAAGGCACAAAAAAAAAGCAGCGCAGTAGATGCTAGACAGTCCAATCTCAACCAAACAGTGTCCGGTTTTCTTCTTATGCACAGAAACAACTGAAAGAGTAAGGTAACGGGAAGCAGCCCAGACACAATGGCTAAAGACAAACTAGCGGGGGTAAGCTCGCCAAACTTCATAAATGATTGATTGAAGAAAAGCAGCACAGGAACAGAAAACAAAAGAATGTTTATAAAGGGCAGGAGATCTCCCGGTGCCCCCATTTTTCCCCTAGCTAAAAGCCTGACAGTTCCACGCAAAGCGATAAAAATGAGGCCAAGAAGTCCTGCCACCAGAACCATCCAGTAGCCGAGAATAACCCCAATAGAGTGCCTTTTGTAAGTACTAAGCCCATCACTTATATAAAATGATTCTTCCTCATCACCAAATACGGCATGTGATGCTTGGGTTCTATCACTTGCTCTGAGCAAGCTCCCATTCAATGGCATCAGCACTCGGGTAGGGGCTTGAAGAGAATGCAATAGCAGGTGTTCACCATGGATGCTTAGCCAACGAAAAGCTATCTCCTTCCAAGTCTATAACCTCCTTTTGCCTGAAATATTATCTAGCTTGCTCCAATCACCTGAGGAATCTCCTTTTTTCTCCACGATATTGGCCAATCTAGGTAGTTATCTGCCGTCTAATCCAGTTAGTTTGTATTGTTTGAAATATCAGGCCGCAGCGTGCCCCACCACCTTCCGAATCAAAGGGGTCAGAGTACTTTGATCCAAGTCTAGTTAAATACAAAAATATCATAGGTTGCTGCGAATCAGATCAGGGCTATCGCAAACAAGTTATGGGTTCTTAGGAATAAAAGATTCAAACAGTAAATCGAGAAGCAACTCAGCACAACGTTGTCACCTCTACAAAGAGATGAAAATCGCAAGACGCAAGCATCTGCTGCTTCGTCTATAGAATGAATTGATCAAAGTACTCTGACCCCTTTGATTTCCTAAACAATCGAATTAAAGCCTGCTCCTTCATCAAGGCACAACAGCTGACCCCACAGCACTCAACAAGCTCAACTGCACCGGCATATTGTTGCTGAGATTAAGCTCTACCCGGTAAAACTCTCCATTCACATCAACAACTGAAACGACGAGTTTAGCGGAATCCGTAT
>CAYGSO010000111.1:0-2350 GCA_964352445.1 uncultured Pseudohongiella sp.
TCTCAACTTCTATTAGGGGAAGGCTCAATGAAAACGTTAGTATCACTACTTGCCATATTAGGAATCGGAGCCGTTGGCTATTTTTTTGCTACCGGTGGCGCTAACGAACAATTTCAAAATCACTCTATTATCGTCAATAGCCACGCATTGTTGGGCGGGGTTTATTTGCTGCTTGCCCCTTTGCAATTTAGCCAAAAATTTAGGTCTAGGTTCTTAGGTTTTCACCGCATCTCTGGCCGCGTGTTAATTACACTGGGTTTAATTGTTGGTTGCTCTGCCCTGTTTATGGGGATCGTAATCCCTTATTCAGGTTTCGCCGAGCAGCTAATTATTGGCTTTTTTGGGGCTTTGTTTTTGGCTTCACTTTTAGTGAGCTACGTGGCTATTCGAAGGAAGGACGTGAGTCAGCACCGGGAATGGATGATTCGAGCCTTTGCGATCGGATTGAGCATTGCAACTATGCGCTTGATTTTCGTACCAGGGCTGCTGTTATTTTCGTTAAGTCGCCAACAGACTGAGATTTGGTCAATAGTTTCTTTTGCCCTAGCTTTTATAATCCATTGTTTAGTGGCCGAGCTATGGATACGAAAAACTAACAACAGCGCCGCACATCAGCTAAAAAATCAAGCAGCTGTCCTGTAACTTCGCTGCTTGGTATGAATCAAACTCATCAAATTGGCTTCTGCCTCTGACAAACCAAAGCCCTTGATTAAGTCATCCGATCCAATGCCTAAATCGAGCAGTTTGTTGGCATGATTTAAATTCGAATCCATGGATTTATTGGCCTTCAATTCACCTTGCTGCGCCCAAGTGGATTCAAGCTTATCTTCTGAAGACAGCAAACGAGAATGTAAACCATGAAGATTTTTCGCGGTGCGTTCTCTCTCCACATAAAGTTCACCACGAAGGCTGTCCAACTCCTTTTGCAGCTTTTTCAACTTTGACAAAATAAATAGACTAATGATCGACACATTGAGTGCCAACAAAAGATAAAAGAAAGAATCGTTAAGGTGGGTTGTCATCAATCGCTCCTTGACTGTACTGGGGCAAATCCTTTGCCCCCTTGTTTACTGCCTGTTTAATTCCAATCGGCTAGCCTGGCTCGAAGTCTGAGAGCAGCTTGGCTATGTATCTGGCTCACTCGAGATTCGCTCACTCCGATTACTTCGCCAATCTCTTTAAGGTTTAGCTCTTCATCATAGTAAAGCGCCAATACTAACTTTTCTCGATCCGGCAAACCGTCTATTGCCTTAGCAAGGTGCGCCTTAAATGTATCCCGCTGCAACCCGTCACAAGGGCCTGGCAATTCTCCGGCGGCCGACTCGATGGCCGAGTCATCCCCTTCCATAACATCGTCAAAACTAAATAGCCGACTACCAGATGCATCTTGAAGGATGGAATAATAAGTATCCAAGTCAATATCCATCTCTTTAGCAATGTCTTGAACTTTTGCATCTTGGCCTGTGCGTGCCTCAATGGCTTTAATCGCTTCAGCGACTTTGCGGGACTTTCTGTGTACTGACCTTGGCGCCCAATCGCCTTTACGCACTTCATCTAGCATCGACCCACGGATGCGAATGCCCGCATAGGTTTCAAAGCTTGCGCCTTTGGTAATGTCGTATTTACGGGATGCTTCAAGCAGCCCAATCATACCTGATTGAATTAGATCATCTATCTGCACGCTGGCTGGCATGCGCAGAAGAAGGTGGTGTGCGATTCGTTTTACTAATGGCGCGTAACGATTGACGACTTCATCAAGATTCTCATCTTTGTCGCCACTTTCTGTTTGCACATTGTCGTAAACGGAAGCCCCAGTTGCTGAAGTCATTATCAGTCATCCCGATTTATTGTAGTACTAAACGCTCAACAAAAAACTCAAGGTGTCCTCGCGCCTGGTCTTGTATAGGCCATTCGCTAACTGTCTTTGCTAGCTTTTTGTAAGCAATAGATGATTTACAACTAGGGAACTCTTTAATCGTAGCCTTTTGTCGTCTTACTGCTTTGCGGACGAAATCATCAAACGGGATTTCTCCTGCAAACTGCAAGTTAACATCTAAAAACCTGTCTGTTACATGAACAAGTTTTTTGAACAAATTTCGGCCTTCCGTTTCCGATCTTGTCATATTAGCTACAATTCTAAACTTTGACATTTGATAGTCTTTGTTCAGAATTTTTATTAATGCATAAGCATCAGTGATAGAGGACGGCTCATCGCATACCACTAGCAAGACTTCCTGCGACGCTCTTACAAAGCTAATCACTTGTTCGGAAATCCCCGCTGCAGTATCAATGACCAACACGTCCATTTGCTCTTCAATGTCATTAAACGCATTGATTAAGCCGGCGTGTT
>CAYGSO010000112.1:0-2216 GCA_964352445.1 uncultured Pseudohongiella sp.
TCGTGGTGATACCGACAAATACAGTGACCCGTGTTGTTAGAGAAGCAGGCCGCGAACTAGAGTTCTGTTGATAAATCATCCTGATCTTCCAATTTGTATCCCATACCACGCACTGTGTGAATAAGTTTAATCTCGAAAGGGTCATCTATCTTCGACCGTAAGCGCCTAATTGCTACGTCTATCACATTGCTGTCACTGTCAAAGTTCATGTCCCACACTTGCGAGGCAATTAACGATCGCGGTAGCACCTCGCCTTTTTTCCTAAGCAGGAGCTCTAATAGCGAAAACTCTTTATTAGTAAGAATAATGCGCTGCCCTGATCTCACTGCCTGACGCGCTGGAAGGTTTAAAATCAAGTCCGCAATTTCTAAAGTAGTGCTAGCGGCGACTGTTGTACCTCGCCGCAGAATCGTGCGAACACGGGCCAACAATTCGGTGAAAGCGAAGGGTTTTATCAGATAGTCATCCGCACCCATCTCTAGGCCTTTTACCCGATCTTCTACGCTATCCTTTGCGGTAAGAAACAGAACTGGTGTGTCAATACTCGCGTCCCGCAAGGACTCAATGATCAATAGCCCGTTGATATCTGGCAACATCACATCGAGAATAATCAAATCATATTCCTCAGTTTTGGCCATATGCTGTCCATCGAGGCCGTTCTGGGCCCATGCGACGACAAACCCCGACTCGGTAAGCCCGCGCCTTAGATATTCGCCGGTTTTTACCTCATCTTCGACAATTAGTATCTTCATAAAACGTTTTTAACCACGTGTCCGCAATCAAGTTCGGATTTTTGCTCGACCGCAAGTGTATCGTGCGGCACCTAGCCCCAAGGTTACAAGAGGATTACAAAAATGTAATGAAGGCGTCATTTTGGAGTCAGACCACAGTGCGTAAACTTCGACCCTCACGCTGTAGTAGCGCGCTTCAAGACTAATTTGTTCGATTATTCACACGCGCGAGCCTAAGCCGCTTTAAGAGAACCCGATTGAGGAGAATGGTCACATTTTGGGTAGATTCATTTCAGATAGCAAACATGTCGCCGGCAACAGCCGGCGGCGATTCGTTAAAGGCCTAGCTGCAGGAGGTGCACTGTTCGCTCTAGGGCCGGTCGCGCGTTCAGTTTTGGCAGCAACAACCAGTGCGGTCCCAGCCGCCAGCCTGACCGGAACAGTGTTTGATCTGGAGATCGAAGAAACGCCGGTTAATTTTACCGGCACACCCCGGATGGGCACTAGCATCAACGGCTCTATTCCCGGCCCCACCCTATATTGGCGTGAGGGAGACACTGTGACGATTCGCGTCCGCAATCGGCTACGCGAAGCCACCTCTATTCATTGGCACGGCATGATATTGCCGTATCAGATGGATGGCGTGCCGGGCATTAGTTTCAAGGGCATTCCTCCTGGAGAAACCTTTACCTACAAATTTAAAGTTCAGCAAAACGGCACGTATTGGTATCACTCACATTCTGGGTTTCAAGAAATGACCGGTGTCTACGGGGCTATTGTGATAGTGCCCAAGGAACAGGAAATCCACCAAGTCGACCGAGACCACGCCATACTGTTATCAGATTGGACGAATGAAGCCCCAATGGAGGTCTTCAAGAAACTCAAAGCTATGGGAGATTACTACAACTTGAATCGTCCCACGGCTGGTGATTTTCGCAGGGATGTTGGCAACCTCGGGCTCGAGGCAGCCGTAGCCAAACGAGAGATGTGGAACCAAATGCGAATGAACCCAACGGATTTGGGAGACCTCTCTTCAAGCACGCTGACTTATTTGATGAATGGCGTGACACCAAATGGAAATTGGGAAGGCGCGTTTGGGCGGGGTGAGCGACTCCGCCTGCGATTCATAAACGGCACTGGCAACACCTTTTACGATGTGAGAATTCCTGGCTTAAAGCTTCAGGTTATCCAGACAGACGGTGTCAATATTCACCCAATAAGCGTGGATGAATTCCGGTTCGGCCCCGGCGAGACTTACGATGTTGTTGTTGAACCCACAGATGACGCCCACACCATATTCGCCCAGTCTATGGAGCGCACAGGCTTTGCCTGCGGGACCTTGAGCACAAGGCCTGGGCTCACCGCACCGGTGCCCCAGATGGATGCTCCCGAGTGGCTCGACATGAAAGACATGATGGGTGACATGAGCAACATGGCCAGTGGAGCGCACAATATGGCCATGGATCACAGCCAACACGGCGGCTC
>CAYGSO010000113.1:0-2126 GCA_964352445.1 uncultured Pseudohongiella sp.
TGATCAATAAGCAAGCTTGGTTATTGGATGAAAAACCAGTAGCTGCGCTCGCTGGTAACTTGCAATCCGCCCGTGAAAGTTGCGCTGTGCGCGTGTTGTATTGAGCGCAGTCAAAAGGCTTATTTTATAGGTCTAGATCACTTAAGCTGCTAGCACATTAAAACCATCACAAGGTATTTGGATAAATTTTGTTTTGGGGCTCAGCGTGCTGAAACTTCATTCGCCGCCCTATTGCACGTCGTCTATACCAAAGGTAAAAACCGCTAGCAAAGAAAAAACTTGGCAGCAGGCCCGCGCTAAACACAAACACTCTGCCGATGAAACCCAAGCCGTCACCATTGTGAAGAGGAAACATCCATTGCAAGAAGTTATTGCCGGCGGGCAGATTTCTCGAATCCCAACTCGCTAGGATCTCTGCGTCGTACTGATCTATCCATACTTGTGTGGCGCCAAATTCTCGCCAAACTTCTTCTGGTTGAATCAAGCTCACCTTGTAAGGCGCCGCTGCAGAGGTAGGGAAATAGATCCGAAATACTTTAGCGCCGGGAAATGCGCTCAACGCTTGCTCTGCCACTTGGTCAATGCTGACTTCACTGGCGGCGATTGAAGACAGGGGACTCGGTTCTTCGACTACAGTTAGCACTGAAGCAACTAACCCCTCAATCGGCTCATGCCAAACCATTTCAATGCCGGTAAAAGCAATGACAATAAGCAATGGCAACGAGGCCATGCCGAGAAATTTATGCAGATCATAATTAATAACAACCACACTGCCTTTGAAGCGAACTTTGAACCCTTGGGCCACATGGCGCCAAGACTTGAATCCATTTCTTGGCCACCAAAGCACAGCACCACTTAAGCAAAAAAACAGCAGCGCGATACCCAGAATCCCTACGGTGATTTCGCCGCCCTCGCCAGCGAGCAGCGAATAGTGCAGACGGTAGATCCAAGTGACCGGATATTCGCCCCACACTCTGATTGACGTAACATCTCCCGACCCAGGATCAACCGTCACCTCGGTCGGGCCTGCGTTGCCTTGGGCCGTGGGAAAACGAATTATATGCGGCGCTGCTGCATCTCGGCCAAGGGCGATGCGGGTTGGCTGCGTATTATTGTCTAGAGCAAGGGCGGCATTTTTCAGCGCCAGATCCAATGACGCTGCATGAGGCGATGGCTCAAACTTCGCTGTAGCCGGATCTATGACTTCGTCTAGCTCTCGATCGAAAACAATTAGGCTGCCAGAAATACCGGTAATGCTTAGCCCTAGGCCTAAAACCAAGCCGGCATATTTGTGTAAATATAGGAGTAATTTTCGCATTTATTGCTTAGCAGCCCTACTTTCACTAGAACTGGATATAGTACGAAGCTGTTAAACTTCGACCGATACCGCTAAAGTTTCTAGCATTACTACCCACAGTTTGGGAAAAGTACGTAAAGTAATCGGTGTTAGTCAAATTTTGTATGCCCAGTCTAAAAAGGCCTACGCTGCTGGTGTATTCGCCTGAAAAATCTACCGTGGTATAGCCATCGAATTCAGCCACCTGCTGGCCAGTGCTGTTCTCAAAGTCTCGGTCCAGCACCGCGTTGAGCTGGAGACGCGTGTTGAGATTGCTAGTCCAAACTCTATTCCAACTTAAGTTGAGCCTGTTAGGCGCCATGTTAGCGCCATCGAGATCAGTGTCCACTGAGCCATCGTCATCTGAGTCAAATTCGCCGACAGTATAAGCATAGCGTAGACCAAAGCTATCGGCGTTTGTAGCCGACCAATCAGCGACGAACTCAATACCTTCGATTTCTGTTTGCTCCCGCTGCACGCTGAATATGCCGTCGGCGTTAGCCTGAAGCCGCTGGCCGAGATCTGAATCAGATTGATAGACGCTGAGCTGCGCGCGAAAGTTATCCAATCGATATTCTGCGCCCACTTCAATATTGTCGGTAACGATAGGCTCTAGATTCAAAAACGTTGCCACGTTCTGATCAGGAATATTTATCCCTCGTAGCACCCTGCCCACATCGGGCATGGCAAATCCTTCGGCGTAGCTGGCAAAAAGACGCCACTGTGAACTTAGCTCGTAGGTTGCCCCTGTGTTGAACAAACTCTCATTGAAATCTGGCGCTCCACCGGC
>CAYGSO010000114.1:0-2075 GCA_964352445.1 uncultured Pseudohongiella sp.
CAGCATGTGCGATGCGCAGGTTCAAAGTACAAGGAAGAGATGAAAATGATGATGTAGAAGAAGAGATTGCATATTATGTAGAAACGGATGATGAAGGATATTTCAATTTCTCTGAAGTCGCTGATGGAAAATACCTACTTACCATTGAGTTTCCTGGTGTGCCAGTTGATCAAAATGCCGAGGTTATTTTCGAAATTGGAGGTGATAGAGAAAATCAAGTATTTGATGTAAATGTCTTGATTACTGAAGCAGGTATTCAGGTTACACAGGATGAGGTTCTTTATACTTTGAAGCCTTACATCAAAAATGTTGTGATTTACCCTAACCCAACTGAAGGTGTTATGGCTTTAGACTACCTTGTTTACAGGGATATTGACGATCTAAAAATCCAATTGATTTCATCTCAAGGCATTGTACTTTTGGACAATAAAGTTGATCACTATAGAGGCCAGCAACATGCGGTAATTGATATTACTGATTTTAGTGTAGGTATTTATTATCTGGTATTCACCGATGAAGCGGGAACATTTGCTAGTCAAATGAAGGTAGTTAGGAAGTAATTACCCGACTATGAGTAAATAATAATTGTAGACTTAACATTCCTTCAGGTCGGATTATCTGGAGGAATGTTTCAGTGTACCATCCGTACTAGTACGGATACTAAAATGCCCTTTCTTGGGTATTTGCGTCTAAATGCGTATAGTCTAAATTTATATCGTGGAAAGAGCCTTAAATTTTTAAGCCACTGCCGCACCATAAAATATACACCAAATCAACGCAATGAGTTGAGTTCATCACATGACCAACTTAAAATCTTTGAAACGACCATTAAAATAAAACTCTCATGAAATCACTTATTACTTCAATTGCACTTCTTTTCGTCACATTAAATGTTTTTGCTACGGTATGGATGGTAGATAACAACTCCAACAGGCCTTCTAGCGCTAATATTTTTGCCACATTTGCTGAAGCCCATACTGCTGCAACGGCCGGAGATACCATTCTGGTCATACCTAGCACCGCATCTTATGGAGCAGTGAATATTTCTAAAGGTATTGTAGTATTGGGTATTGGTTTTAATCCTGACAAAGACTCACAATTAAAATCAAATTTCACATCTATTACAATTAACAATGGAGTTTCAGACGTGACTATTTCAGGTATAGTGGCATCAGCAATAAGTATTGGACATAACTCCGCAGCATCTACACAATCGAATATATTAATTGAGAAATGTAATTTGAATTATGTTCAAAACTCAAGTACAATTCAAAATCTGACTAATATTTTAATCAGACAAAATTTTATCCAATTGCTCAATAATGGAACTGTTCAGTTTTATTTTAGAGCAAGCACACAATCTAATATTATCATTTCAAACAATATATTTTCTTTTGTTGGGACATCTGCATACGGTCCTTGGGTGACTACTGGCGGAGTTATTTTTGATCATAACACATTTGTGGGCACAAGTAATGGACAGACGGCCTTCTATCAATTGGTAAGCTGTATGGTAAGTAATAACATCTTCTATGGAAAGGCCTTGTCTTCAACTTCTGCAACATCTTCTGCAGTTACTTTCCTAAACAATTTGGTCTTTGGTCTAACGGATAACTCAATAATCTCAGGATCTGGATTTACATTAACAGGAAATCTTGAATCTGCTGATCCTCTCTTTGTAAATATGGCAGAGATCGGCCCATATGATTTTGCGAAAGATTTTGCTCTTAATACTGGATCCCCTGCAATTAATGCTGGATCAGACGGAACAGATTTGGGTATTTATGGCGGTTCTACACCATACAAAAACTCGGGAGTTAGTCTGCCTGTTGTAAAGACGCTGATACTACCGACAACCATACGTCAGGGGACAAATACAAATGCGAATATCTCTGTCAACGGGAATTAATTGATCCGAAATGGAGAAGGAGCAAAGACTTTTTTTGAAAATGGGTCCATGTTCATTCTCGGTTGGATATAAGGAATTTATGAAAATAAACATCCTGAAATTATTTTCCTGTTGCCAAATCGTCAACTTTAATTGACCAACATATGAGACGCTTGTACTACCTTCT
>CAYGSO010000115.1:0-2075 GCA_964352445.1 uncultured Pseudohongiella sp.
ATCACTCAAACCATGGTGCACGTGCAGTCATAATAAGTTTGCCTGCTTTTTCTTCAGTCATGTCTTCAATGTCCATAAGCTCATCGATAGACAGTTCCGCCAGACCTTCCATATCTAAAACTGATTTTTTGGAAAGTGCCAGCGCCAAGACATCATCCATGCCTTCCATGTTTAATAAATCATCCGCAATATTTGCCGATGACAAACCTTCTTCAGAGGCAATCGCCTGAGTCAAAAGCGCATCTTTAGCACGATTTCTGAGCTCATTAGCTATTTCCTCATCAAATCCGTCGATAGCCAATATCTCGTCAAGGGGCACGTAAGCTATCTCTTCCAATGATGTAAAGCCTTCGCTGACCAATACCTCAGCAGTTTCTTCATCGACGTCTAGCTTTGCAACAAACATATCGATGAAACCGGTAGACTCTTGCTGCTGCTTGGTAGCGGCATCTTCGACACTCATGACGTTGATAGTCCAACCGGTAAGTTCGCTCGACAAGCGAACATTTTGCCCGTTGCGACCAATGGCTTGGGCCAAATTTTCTTCTTCTACCGCGATATCCATAGTGTGGCTATCTTCATCAACGATGATTGATGCCACTTCTGCAGGAGACATTGAGTTAATCACCAACTGCGCTGGGTTATCATCCCAAAGAATTATGTCAATCCTCTCGTTTGATAGCTCGTTTGATACAACTTGAACTCTCGAGCCGCGCATACCGACACAAGCGCCCACGGGATCGATGCGACCATCATTAGTGCTCACAACAATCTTAGCCCGAGAGCCTGGGTCGCGAGCTGCCGCTTTGATTTCTATGACCTGCTCAGAAATTTCCGGCACTTCAATCTTAAATAGTTCAATCAGCATCGCTGGCGAGGTTCGACTCAGAAACAACTGCGGACCCCGCTGCTCAGAACGCACATCCATCAGCAAAGCTCGCATGCGATCGCCCATGCGGAAGGTTTCCCGGGGAATCATTTGATCCCTAGGCAGAAGGGCTTCAGCGTTGCCGCCTAAATCAACAATAATATTGTCTCGAGTGACTTTCTTAACCGTGCCGGCGACAAGTTCACCGACCTTGCTTTGATATTCGCCGATGACTATTTCGCGTTCCGCTTCGCGGACTTTCTGGACAATTACTTGCTTAGCAGTTTGTGCAGCGATGCGGCCAAACTCTACGTTGTCAATTTTTTCTTCGTAGGTATCACCTGGCTTGAGCGACGCGTCCTTATCAACCAGCTGCGACACTATTAGCTGTGTGGCTTCGATTAGGTATTCGCTGTCTTCAACAACGGCCCATTGACGAAAGGTTTCGTATTCACCGGTTTCCCGATCAACGGTAACCCGACAATCAATTTCTTCATTGTCATTCAACTTCTTGGTTGCACTTGCCAGCGCTGATTCTATTGCTTCAAAAATCACGCCACGAGAAACACCTTTCTCATTGGAAACGGCGTCGGCAACCATCAATATTTCTTTGCTCATCATAACTAGTTCACCTTACTCATATCTTGCACCCGAGCCCTAGCTGAATGCTCTGAGTAGAATTCACTGGAATACCACATTTGCTTTTTCAACGTCGCCATGATCGAGAGTAAACTCCTCACCATCGACGTTTATGCAGATCTGACTTCCATCAATCGCTGTAATACTGCCTTTAAATTTACGCCGTCCGTCGAGCGGACTACGCAGCTTGATGTTTACCACTTCGCCGACGAATCCGGCAAACTGTGAAACACTAAATAGCGGTCTGTCTAACCCTGGCGAAGACACTTCTAAAGTGTATTCACCAGCAATTGGATCTTCCACATCTAACAACGCGCTAACCTGCCGGCTCACTTTCTCGCAATCATCGATTGTAATGCCAGCATCACTCTCGATATAAATCCTCAACGTCGCCATTTTGCCTTGCTGAAGAAGTTCCACACCCCAAAGATCGAGGTCTAGTGCCTCCACCGTGGGTTCAATCAATTCATTGATTTTTGCAGTAACACTGTTCAATCAAATCGCTGCAGTAGCCTAACCTGCACTCCAAACTAAATGCCTAGATACAAAAAATGGGCCCAAGGCCCAC
>CAYGSO010000116.1:0-1958 GCA_964352445.1 uncultured Pseudohongiella sp.
GGCCAAGCAGGGTGAGCGAGATGATTACGGCGGCAGCCTCGTAGTAGACACTCACTCGGCCATCCATAACGAATGAGGCAGGAAACACCTGGGGCGCGAATGTCGCTACAACGCTATAGATATAGGCGAGAGATGTGCCTAGCCCGATCAGTGTCCACATATTGGGGTTGCGGCTGCGCACCGATTGGAGACCCCTCACAAAGAAAGGCAAACCAGCCCAGAGTACGACGGGCGATGCGAGCAAAAACTCAATAGTGTTTTGCCATTCCAGCGGAACCCACTCGCGGCCGTGGCCAAACATGGCGAGCATAAAAACCGCCGCTGTTAGCGGTAGCGTCCACCAGAAGCGCCGCTGAAAATCGATTAATTCGGGATTTTCCTCTTCCTCAAGGCTTGGCGTCTCGGCTTCTAGCGCCATGCCGCATAGAGGGCAAATGCCTGCGCCGATCTGGCGAACCTCAGGGTGCATGGGACAGATATACCAGCCACTGGGGTCACCCACGGCGTCTGGCGCGCCGTCACCCTCTTGCAAATACTTGCTCGGAGCTGCTGCAAATTTCGTTAGACAGCCAGCACTGCAGAACCGATATTCCTGCCCTTCATATTTGTGTTGGTGTTTTGACTCTTCGGACACTGTCATGCCACAGACCGGGTCAATGAATGTGGTATCAGCAGAGTCTTTTAGTTCGGTTTCGTCCTGTGCTTTAGAACTTTCAGTTTTCATTGTTAAACACTCGAAAATTGATTGTTAAAGGAGAAGAGACTTATTTTTCACTCAATCTGAAATTCTGGCTAAGAAGACCTTCTTTCTGACACATACCATACTCCCTTGAGCGGCTATAAGGTCAAGCAAAAGACGGCCTAAATGCCTATGATAACCGTCAGATAAGATGTTGTGGCTAAGATAACGCTAGCTAATGCCATCTCAATCTTGATCGATCGTGCTAATAAACTATGCCCGAAGGGGGCTTTTAGCGCTGGGACCAAGCGTAGTTTGTTGATTGCGCCAAAAAGTAGTAGCACCGAAACGGCAGCAAGCTTGACCAGCATGCCTCTGCCATAGGGCGTAGTGTAAATCTCGTGCCAGCTCTCCAGCAGCGAATAGAGGAAAAATAGGCCGCAAAAAATTAGGATCGGCACTATACCCGCCGCGAGATTTCCGAACTCTACCATCACAGACTGTAAGGCCTTAATGTCAATGGATGCCGAGGTGCAAAGCGAATGAAGTGGCCACAGAGCGCCAATCCATAAAAACACCGCAATCACATGAAGCGCAATTGCTATATGTGCAGCCAAACCCAGCGACGTCACATGCCCGGTCAATAAGAAAGAAGAAGCTAGTGCAGCAAGTGTGAAAGTAAAGAGCAGCTGACTCACCCGCAGCCCCAAACCTCTCTTACTCTCGCCGCGAAATGTAACAAACATCTGCACTGCACAGGCGCTCAGTAGAAATGCGCTAAGCCGAGTTAAGGTGCCATAGCCTAAGCTGGACTGTGCTAGAACTTGGCCCATTTGCAAATCTAACATTCCCCCTAAACCTTGTTGGTTGATTGCCCCAACCTGTATCAAAAAAAAACCGGCTGTAGCTGCAAACCCCAAAGCCGATCCAGCAAGCATATAGAACTTTATTTGCTCGGTAGCCGCTTTTTCAAGTCGACGGGCCAAGTAGAGGCTAAAGATTCCTCCAACGACAGTGGCTATACCGATCAAACCTAATACTTTAGCGACTACGCTTGCTAGATCCCACATAACTCAGTTTCGAGCTTAGTGTTGGCTGTCACTGTGGCCATTCTGAGAATCGCCGTGCGCGCCGTGACTGGCGTCGTGCCCGCTGTGCTCAGCACTTGCATCGATAGTAAAGCTAAATGATTCGTCCATAGGATGACCATCGCTACCCATGACAGTCCAGTTGACTTGATACACGCCTTCGCTCAGCGAGGGCAACGCCACGTTGAAAT
>CAYGSO010000117.1:0-1867 GCA_964352445.1 uncultured Pseudohongiella sp.
TAAAAAATGAGGGACACTTATCAGATAGCAAAATAACGATTATTCTCAAAAAGCTGACACTAGAACTTCCAAATAAAACGAGAGTGTTATTCCAGTTCAGATATTAACGCCAGCGTTTCAGGATGTGATTCAACCAATCGCAACAGTATAGCTGCCCCTTGATCAGGCTTGCTTCTACCCTGCTCCCACCCTTCTAATGTGCGCGAGTTCATTCGCAGCATATTGGCGAAAACAGGGCGAGAGACATTTAGCTGTTTCCGTATTGAAGAAATTTCTTTCGCAGAAATATGAAGTTCCTTTTTCGCTTTTATTTCAGCGGTTTTGAGAGTTAGCTTGCCTTGCCTGGACTGCTCTAACGCTTCAAAGCCTTGAGTTAATTCTGCAAAAATATCTCGTTTATTCATAATCGACTCCTCTCTGCCACTTCCTTATCGAGCATTTTTTTAAGAGCTTTCTTTTGCTCCTTAGTCAGGTCTGTAGCCTCATCTTTATCGTAAATAGTGAACATTCAAAACTGCGGCCCATCGACATAATAGTAATAGATAATTCTAGTGCCGCTTCGTTTGCCTTTGTTGCGACGCGCATCAACCCAGCGAATTTTTTTTAAACCACCGGCTCCTTGTATTACCTCTCCCTTTTTAGGCGCTTCAAGCAAATCATTTTGAAGTTGTTGATACTCATCATCATTCAAATAATCTGAACGGTGTTTTTCGAAGACAGGCATTTCAACAAAAGCTGCCTTCATGCTTCAGGTGCTCGAGAACTATACGTAACTAACGTATAGCTGTTAATAGAATTTAGCATTTCTGCACGCGCCCTTTCCCCGAACCTGAAAAAATCATAAATTTCAGTGCGTTAGAGAAAGCGGAATAGTTATTCAGGCAAAAAACACTATCACTAAGACACTATAGAATAGAGCATATCAGAGCCCAAATAGACCAAATTCCCTATCAAAATCAAAACGGACTGGGCAAGTCAAATTGCTGTACAAGATTTAAGTAGGAAAACCAAGCCACGCTGTCGTCGTTAGTTTCATCCGAATCGGCAAACAGTCCTATTTCAGTAATGTGAGGCGTGCCATCATCTTCGGGCCATATCTCATGATAAATAGCTAACAGATTAATCTCCTCATCGTACCATTGCCCCACATTTTTATTTCCGCCATTGGCGACATAATGAGGGTAGCCACCGATGTATTTATAATCGCCAGCTCCTAATTTATTTCCCCACACTACTTCCATTGCACGACTTTCATTTGCGGCATTACGAAAACTGATAAATAGTCGCGCCGGATGGTCATCGCCGGCTCGAGTTAACTCATCTTTGTCAGTATCAATAGGATCCTCAATTAGCCAACGCCACGCAAGTAACGGATAACGTTCCAAATCTACGTCTACGAAACGGAACAGTATAGAAGCACTGTTGGCGGTGGCCATGCGTAGGGCGTGATCCCCATCAATATATCCAAAAGACATACTCATTGGAGCGCGGGTTAGAAACTTTCGATGCCACCAACCCGCCGGCAATGGATCCAAAGACATGGGTTCACTGAAATCCATGACACTCAGCTGCATTTCGCCAACAAGAGAGACAAAAGCACTGAAGTTAGCTCCAGTGACCGTGGTAAGCGTGGCTTCATCACTTGGTTTGAGTACGTTAATACGCTGGGGTATTACGCTACGGGCCTGATAATAGTTAAAGCCTAGGCTTGCTAAAAGGACAGCCGCTACCAATAGCCCGAGCACATAATTATTTTTAAAGTTCATAGATGTCACCATGCTTTCCCGACCGAGGCAGGCCCACCGCAGTTGTCTGCATAAAAATGAGGGACACTCATCAGATAGCAAAATAACGAGTATTCTCTGCC
>CAYGSO010000118.1:0-1854 GCA_964352445.1 uncultured Pseudohongiella sp.
CTCGACCGGATGTGTGCGTATGCACTATCCGCCATTGCTCGCCGATCTTTTCAAGTACAAATGTTCCGCGGCCTTCGATATCGATATGGCCGCTTTCCAAATCAGCACTCAGCTCATAGCGCAAAGCCGTGTAAGCTACGTTTCCACGAACCTGAGGCTCGATTGCAAAAAACCGGTACTGGAAGTTCTTGAACGTTTCTAGCTCTGGCGCAAGATGATGATCTCGATAGTCAGCCCAACCGTGGTTCACGCCTGCACCCTCAATGATGTGGACTCCTGGGCCATCAGAGTAGATCTCGTCTAGCGGTTCTAAGTTTCCTTCCTGCATCAGAGTCGCAACTCTTTCCAATAGCGCGATAATTTTTTCGGCCTCGTTGGATTGTGCAGAAACTGCTGAACTCAACAGCGTCATCATTAGTGTAACTTGCAAAAGAAGTAGCCTTCTATTCATTGGTATTCACCTCAGTCATTATGATGGTATTTCTAAAACAAATTGGGTTAGCCCTTCACTAGAGCTAACATTGATTTTCCAGCCATGAATGTCGACAACAGATTTTACAATGGCAAGCCCGAGACCTGCGCCGTCGCCGCGCCTCTGTCTGGAAGGATCGCCTCGATAGAAGCGGTCAAATATCATCGAGACCTGTTCTTGTGGAATGGTCGCGCCGGAGTTCTCTACAATTATCTGAGAAAATCCCGCTCCGCTTTTTAGTAACACTCTAACGGCGCTGTCTTTAGTGGCGTGACGAATTGCATTAGACAACAAGTTACTGAGTGCTCGACGCATCAAAGCGCGATCACAATGCATCGGCGCGCACTCTCCGATTAGTTCGAGTCGTACGTAGTTCTCCTCTGACCACGCCTCAAAGAATTCAAACAGCTCTTTTACTTCAGCGGCAACATCTAACTCTGAAAATTCAGGTTCTAATAGCCCACTCTCAGTCTTTGCAAGCATCAGCATGTCGTTAATCATTGCCGCCATGCGTTCATACTCTTCTAGATTCGAGTAGAGAATTTCTTTATATTCCTCGCTACTGCGCACTTGCCCTAGCGAAACTTGAGTCTGCGTCATAATGTTAGTGATAGGCGTTCGTAGCTCGTGAGCAATATCAGCGGAGAAGTGAGAAAGCTTGTTGAACGCATCTTCCATGCGTTGCAACATATCATTAAATGCAGTTACTAGATCGACAAGCTCGATAGGCACCTGATTTGTGTCAACCCGCAAATGCAACTTGTCGAAGCCTATGTCGCGAATTTGGCTGCTGACCTTGCGAAGCGGAGCATGGCCCTGATGAACCGACATCCACGCAGCAAGAATCGAGAATAGGCAGATGCCGATAACAATGCCCCAGAGATTACGATAAAAACTAGTCATGAACTCAAGGTGAAAGTCCATAGAGATAGCAACGACCAGCGTATTTATCAGCGGGAGATTCGAACTAAAAGCATAAGACCCTGGAGGCAAAGAAATTGCAGCTCCGCGATATGTAACCCCTTCGTCAGTCCAGCTAGTTATATTTCGAGTTTCGATTCGCTCGACTCGACTTTGAGATTGGGCTATTTCACTGAGATCAGGCCCCGGCGTAGCGTAGATGACATTGCCATTCTGATCGGCAACTAAAAAGAACACGGCGTGATGTCCTGAAATCGCGCCACTTAGCTTAGTTTGAAGTTCAGTAGTGCTAGTGTCGTCGTTACTGCTGTCCAATATGGCGCGGACTGTTTCCGCTACTACCCGCAGCTCACTCGCATCTTGCTGGAGAAAGTGGGCCTCGATAGAACGCTGGACGATGAATCCAAGAACTACAAGACACAGTGTCGTGGTGATACCGACAAATACAGTGACCCGTGTTG
>CAYGSO010000119.1:0-1740 GCA_964352445.1 uncultured Pseudohongiella sp.
AAAAGCGCCCAAGGTTGCAGCGCGATCGCCTGTGGCTGCTGCATCTGCGAAAGCGGTTGCGTTATCAACCAGCGCCTGGGCTTTGATTGCAAAGTCTGGCTGATTATCCCAGATAATATCGAGAGCAGTGGTTTCGACGTCAAAACCTCTGGTGTCATGGGCTAATACATCGGGAATCATTGGAGCTATAGCCGCAATTCTTCGGCCGTTACGTTCTGCGATTGCTGCATCAAATGGCGCACCTTGGGCCATGCCAACCAAGGGTATCAAATTAAAACGTAGCAGTTTGAACAGTGACTTTCTGGTGTCTACTGCACCGGCCGCTACTTCTTCTGGAGTGGGTGCGTCTTGCGCGGATGCCGTAGATAATAACCCCGAGGCAAGTACAGACAGCGCGGTTAGCAGTACTAATATTCTTTTCATTTTTAACTTCTCCAAACCATCTTAAATTATTGCTCAAAACGTCGTTTGAGCCTCTTAGTGTCGCAAGCAATCCCTGAAGGAATTAGCCTTCTTAGTATCGCTCGGAACTATAGTACAAATGAAAGTTAAATGTCACTTAAGAAGACTGAAAAGCTGCTTCCTGCTTTAGTTGGCGACTTCTTTCCAGACAAACAGGCGAGTGGCTAATACGAATGAAATAACAAACCAAACTGCCATCCCAAAAAGACTGGAGCCAATGCTCGCTAATGACGCACCATTGATCGCGATTTCCCGCATACCTGAAGATACGAAGCTTAGGGGAAGCAAATAGGCAATTGGTTGGATAAGCTCGGGCATGGATTCGATGGGATAAAAGATTCCAGAGAGAAAAATTTGCGGAAATATTACAATATTGCCAACTGCCATCACTGCTTGTTGTGTCTTGGCGATGCTCCCTAAGCAAAAGCCTAAACACAGGAAGATAAATGTTCCCAAGATGATGACCACATAAAAGTTAAGTAAACTTCCGCTGATACTTACGTTGAGCACGAGCAGTGCGAACGCGATCAGTACGCTTAATTGGATCAATACTATACTCATGCGGGCCATGACGATTGCCGCAATAAAGTCTTTGGGCTGTATAGGGGTCACAAACAGCCGTTTTAGAATACCTTTTCTTCGGTACTCAACAATATTAAACCCGCTACCCGCTATGCTTAGTTGCATTAGGGTAAACGCAAGTAGGCCGGGCAACAAAAAGTCCAAGTAACTTTGTGATCGAGCTTGTACGTCTTCAATGATTAGCTCGAACATGGGTTCTATATCTCTTATCTCCCGTTCTATCTCGATTAGCGAATCTTCAAGTACAGGAATGATCAGCCCCAACTGCCTAACTTGAGCGGCGTCCACCAAGAGTCTCAGTTGACTGCCTTGTCCGCTAGGTTCAAAGTTTGAAGGGATGATTATTACCAAGGTCTGTTCGCCTTCTACCAACTGTGGACGTAGCCGATCCTCTTGCCCTACAGTCACGGCAAATAAGGGGCTATCCATTAGCTCTTGAATGAAATCGATCGCAACAGAGTTGCTTGATTCATTAACAATGCCAATAGGAATAGATTCAATCTCATTGGAGTTAACAAAGCCAAACACCGTCATAAAAATAATAGGGAAAAACAAACTAAAAAATATAGACTGTTTATCGCGAAGAAAAATCTTAAGAAACACTTTAGCTAAATGAAACTGAGCGTTGGTAGGGATCATAGTAGGCCTTTAATCACGCAGTGCCCGACCAGTAAGCGCTAAGAATACGTCTTCAAT
>CAYGSO010000120.1:0-1733 GCA_964352445.1 uncultured Pseudohongiella sp.
CCATGCTCCCCTCTATTCATTCGAATCTTGCACGATGCTGGTACACATAACGCCCGTAATAATAGGAAAACCGCGCAGCGGTTTATCCTTTTTGATTTGATTGTTATGTGTCGTTTTCATCCGACCCATGCTTCCTTTGATAGAAAAAGAAAAACAGGCCGCCAGTGTACCCGCCAATTGCGGATATAACCTGCAAAATCGTTATAAAGGTAGACGACCATGCGGGATTAAGACCAAACCAAGGTAAGTCATACGCACCAGTAGATTGCTGCTCAATTATGTATCTATATAAGTTATCAAGATCGTTATTGAGTACGAAAACAGTGAATACGAGAACAGCGACTACTATTGTGAATAGGAAAACTACTACATACATAAGACTGGCGCTGAGTTTGTGCGCCGCAAAATAGCTCATAATTAGGAAAGCTGAAATTACCCCAATGTAGTCTATATAGAGACCATCAATTTCCCCTGTATAGGTTGCCAATGTCGCTATGGCTTCTGCTTCAGTCATCGACTAATTCTCAAGACACATAACACCCTTAATAATGGGCAGGGCGTTAGCCCTGTCCTTAATTGATTTATTTGTTATGTGTCGAATTAGTTTCAAAAGACTCCCATTCAACCTAATGGCTCTTATTCAAGATTGCACTGACCACTCGGTGAATCCAAGCCAACTAACCATCTGTAAATATCAGCTATTAATGGAATTCGAACTTTTAAGAGCGATTGCACAGCACTTCCATTTTCTAGTTCAAGAGTGTGGCCTGCTTTATCGATTTGGATAATCTGGTAACAAGCACCAAGGAGCTTGGCCTCTTCCAGGCGCCCGACGCTCATATCAACAGGAGAGAACCTATCCAATTCTGGATCACCAAAAATCCATAATGAGGGGATATTGATCTGACTGAGTAGCGGTCTTGGGTCGAAATCAAGAATGGATTTCTCCCATAAGCGATGTGGGGAATTCATGGGTTCCGGCAAGCTATTGGCATATACTTCTTTAAACCAATCCTGGTTTTGGTAGCTGTCCCAAAGCTTGCGATACAAATCATATCCAGACCCTGAACGGGTAACCTCATGATCGGAACGAATTAGATCTGCAGCTTGGTTGATTGCGTTATCATCGAAGCCTGCATGCCTAACTTGTGCCTTGCGTCCAAATATTCGATCTTCCGCTATGGTGGAGACTGATGCTGATGCCATGATCATAAATGCTGGTGATTCAACTTGGTTCGTTGCTAATGAAACAACCCAGGCTCCTTGACTGGCGCCAAAAAAGCCAACCTTATTAGCAGCTATACGATCATGGGATTGAAGGAAATCGTAAGCAGCAACAGCATCAGCTGCCAAGTCATCCAATACAAACTCTCTCCATTCGTATTTCTCTCCATCCGATTGCCCAACTCCTCGCTTGTCGTAAGCAAGGGCAGCATATCCTTTAAAGGCGAATAACCATGCATAGAGCGCCATTGATCTTCGACTAACTTCGCCCGATCCGTGAACAAGAACAACTGCAGGTAAGTCTTCTTGGTGCCTCGGTAGATATAGGGTACCTCTAAGAACAAGATCGCCGCTGTAAAAGCTTACTTCTTCCGGAACAATAGAATACCAACTCCATGCTCCCCAAAGGCAAAAGAGCACGAAGATCAGAGCGAGCGACAATGACACCTTTTTGATCATTCTGTTCTGCTACCTAATTAGAAATCTGTTGGCACTAGTACACATAACGC
>CAYGSO010000121.1:0-1515 GCA_964352445.1 uncultured Pseudohongiella sp.
ATTATGCCAGCCGAAACGCCAATCTCATCTGCAAAATTCCTAATTGCAGCTATAGAAAAGTCGTAATGGGATAAAAATTCATTGAATTTATCGCTAGGTATCAATGTTTTTTGAGCGAAAGAATCCGCCTCCTCTTCTTGTTTTTTCCACTTTGGATTAGATGCGCCGTTTTCTAAAAAAGTATGCCTTTTATCATGCAATAGAATATGTCCTAACTCATGGAATAAGCTGAACCAAAAAATGTCAGCCCAACTTCCTCGAAGAGACATCATAAGAACAGCTTTATCTTTGCCCAGCCAAAAAGTAGCGCCAGTGGTTTGAGTCTTTTTAAAGTGCGGTATAACGACTAATGCGATACCACATTCTTGCAATACCGACTTCAACTTTGGCATTAATATGTTTGCGTCTTCTTCTTGAGTTAGACTACGGATCAAACCGAGGTTAGTTGCCAATGTTTGTTTAGCGAATGCATTGCACTCAACCTTTCTAGCTATTATTGAGCCGGACCTTAGCCACGCTGCCAGAGCTTCGTGACTTATTTCGTTCTTGGTACTTTGCCTAAATGCAGGACTATATTCTTTCACGCCCTCTAAGTTAGACAAGGATGCGACCCCGAAAAACCTACGTAAGTTTTGTACTTTTTCCACAGGGTCTTTTGTCTCTTCTACGAGCTCCAATTTGCAAAGATCGCGGTAAGGAAAACTAGGTAGCTGCGGGATTTCAGAAGCTATATTTTCCACCTCTGCTAGATTAGCTTTAATCAATCTATATTCTGACTCTAAATTGCTCCAAAGATATGCAGGAACACCTAACACAGCCTCCAGCTGTAGAGAGGTTTCAGGAGTAATGGCTTTCTCGCCTTTTATAATTTCATTAACGAGTTGTGCTGGCCTTCCCATTCTTCTAGCGAGCTCTGATTGCTGCAACCCTAGATCATCAAGAACTTCTTGTAAGTATTCTCCAGGAGGAATAGCTAAGTCTGAAATAGTTTGTTTATTAGTCATCATAATGTTTACTTACCTCCTCAATTTTTACCACATTTAAAGTCTCGCCTTCTAATGTGAAAATAAGCCTATAAAAGCCAGTTAAATTGATCGCATACTGACCTAATCTATCCCCTTTTAGGGCGTGAAATCTAAAGCCAGGCAATTCCTTTAAATCTTCTAAGTTTCTTGTGCTTTTAATGATGTTAATTCTTTGAATGTATTTTCGCCCAACCGTATCTCCAAACTCTCTGGCCGCTTGTTTCGATTGAGAAAAACATCTCTCCAGCTTCCTTGTTCGGAATACAACTATAAGCATATGTATTTAATGGTGGGGATGAACATCCTTTTTCATCTTATACTCTTCACCTATAGGGTGAAGAGTATAATTCAGGGGAGGAGCTTGGTCTAGTAACTTACCTTAGAGTTTCAAATGATCTACCCATGCCTAGCACCTCTCAATATGGGTCCAAAGTAGGCATTAAGTCTAGAAATTTGAAGAAAAAGGCACTCCTAGACTTCATTCAAGAGA
>CAYGSO010000122.1:0-1482 GCA_964352445.1 uncultured Pseudohongiella sp.
GGGACATATATGGACACTCCACCCTAGTCAAGGCGCTATTTCCATTTTTTTGGCAACAGCAATCCTCGGCAAGATAATCGACTGCTATTGGCACCAGTTTTTCTTTGTTCGTGGTGGCATCGCCACCCATATCTACTATGCCATTCGGCTTCAGAAGCAATGTACGGTTTCTGACATATATTCGGCTTCAAGTGCGATTGAACTTTGCCGCACTGAGCCCTGATGAGCTTCAAGATGACGCCACCACCTCTACACTTATGTGGCCTCTAAGGCCTGTGTCCCCTCCAGGTTTAGGTCGCGTCAATTCCGTTTAAATCATCACTGCTTTACCGTTGGCGGGAACCTCTTATTGTTAGCTGCTAATGTTCTGTTTCTTCTTGTCTACTGCTTACGCAGCAACATAGTTTTCATTTTTCGACAGAATGGCCCATGCCATACGCGTTAGTTTGTTCGCCACTGCAATCAGTACTTTTGAGTAATGCATTCTCGTCAGCAGGCCTTTAATCCATTGGCTTAAGCGATCTGTTTTGTCTTTAACCCAGAGAACTATCGCTCTCGCTCCGTCAATCATCAGTTTGCGTAACCGGCTATTGCCACGTTTAGTTATCCCGCCCATCCTCATACTGTCACCGCTCGCATAAAGCTTTGGCGTAAGCCCTACCCATGCTGCCATCTGGCGACCTGACTGAAATTGTTTTGCATCTCCGACGGCTGCGATGAGTTCACTACCAACAATCGGTCCTATGCCAGGCATTTCTTTCAATCTTTGATAATCGTCGTTCAATTTGAGAACAGCTGTCAGCGCGCTGTTTTTAGTCTGTATTTGTTTCTCAACAAAAATCATTTCTTCGTTCATTTCACTGATAAAAGATCGCGCTATAGTAGTTAATCCATTCTCCGCGTCTTCCAATATAAACGGCAGCTCTTTACGCAGTAATGAAACACTTTTTGGTAGCACAACGCCATATTCAGCGAGTAGACCGCGAATCTGGTTAGACAAGGCAGTGCGTGATTTAACTAGCCGATCGCGAATGCGATGTAAGGACTGCAAATCTTGTTGATCTAATGTTTTGACCGCTGCAAAAACTGTCTTTGGCCGGAACGATGCCTCGGCTATGGCCAGTGCATCATTGGCATCATTTTTATTACCAACAACAAACGGCTTAACATGATGTGCTGGAATCAGGCCAACACTTTTACCAATAGCTTGAAACTCACGGCCCCAATAGTTTGAGCTGTAACAAGCCTCCATAACGACGCGATTGGGTTCGAGTTTGGCAACGGTTTTAAGTAAATCATGCCTTTTAACTTTCCGATTGAGCACAGTAATACGGTGCTCGTTCAAGACGCAAACTTGAAAAACATTTTTTGCAAGATCGATACTAATTACGCTATTGTTCATTTGGACACTCCAGTGCTTGTTTGTTGAAACTCAAGCTTGGCACATTGTGATGCCGAATGCTGGAGTGTCCATCTCATCAC
>CAYGSO010000123.1:0-1448 GCA_964352445.1 uncultured Pseudohongiella sp.
AGTGATGAGATGGACGCTCCCAATCGGCGTCACAATGCGCCAAACTTGAGTTTCAACCACTAAGTTACAGGAGCGTCCATCATGAATAATAGTAATTTAATCGCCATTGATTTGGCAAAGTCTGTTTTTCAGGTTTGTGTGCTTGATCCTCATAATAGTGTCCTGTTGAACAAACAACTTTCTCGCTCTAGTCTGAGCAAATTTTTAGTGCAACAAGAACCAAGCACTATTGTAATGGAAGCCTGTTATTCGTCCCACTATTGGGGGCGAGTGTGCCAAGAGCTAGGTCACGAGCCTAAGTTAATACCTGCTCAGCACGTAAAGCCTTTTCTACGTGGCAACAAGAATGATGCGAACGATGCCTTAGCCATCGCCGAAGCCTCAAGACGGCCTAAACTGCGGTTTGTTCCAGTGAAGACTTGCCAGCAACAGGATCTGCAGTCTCTCCATCGACTTCGAGAAAGACTGACAGATTCCCGGCGTAAGTTATCGAACCAGACCCGAGGCCTATTGAGTGAATATGGCATAGTCTTCCCGAAGGGTTACGGCCCCTTTAAAAAAGCATTGCCAACCGCATTAGACAACCCTTTGTTGTCCAGCGTATTTAAAGAACAGCTCCAGCTCATTTACCAAGAGTTTGACCAAACGAGCGTGCGGCTATTGAACTTGAACAAGCAGATTGGTGCCATGGCCAAGCAGTCACCTGAGTGCCAACTATTGATGAGCATCCCTGGAATAGGTCCCATTATTGCGACTGCAATGTTGAGCAGTGTAGATGTAAAAAACCATTTTCAATCCGCTCGAGAGTTTGCGGTGTGGTTGGGGCTTACCCCCAAGCAATCCAGTAGTGGAAATCGCTCTATCATGCTCGGAATTACTAAACGCGGTGATCGGTATTTAAGAAAGCAATTGATTCACGGGGCAAGAGCGGCTATGCGCACTTGCCGTGGGCGAGATGATCGTCTGAGCCTTTGGGTGAATGACCTAATTGCTCGTCGTGGATTAAACAAAGCGTGTGTGGCGTTAGCGCATAAAATGGCCAGACTTTGTTGGATTCTACTGCAACGTAACGAGCCGTTTGCGATGAATAAATAAGGGTGTTACTTCTGTCTGAGCAGTCATCGGCATGATGAATTAAACGGGTTACCCGCCCTAGCTCAAGCCTGGTGGGGACAAGGTCGATAAGACCGTTTCAGTGTTGTAGGCGGCTAGGTGCGGATCTCATCAAGGACCTGAAGTGAAAAGCACTTCAACTAGAGTCCGGATATATGTCAGCACTGCCTTTTCTCATGCGCCACCGCTGAGGCAGACAAAGCGAAGTGTAAATCGATTCTGAAGGATAAAATCAGGATCAAGGCGGAGTATTGTTTGACATTAGTGGAGCGTCCATATATGTCCCTGGCGATCCATTGAATGGACCGCCTGGGATCAGCTCTAGTCGATTAGCT
>CAYGSO010000124.1:0-1384 GCA_964352445.1 uncultured Pseudohongiella sp.
TGTCTCGTCCTGAAATAGCGTTACACAAAAAGTAATGTTATGAAGAAGAAGAATGATACTCAGTATGTTAAGCGTACTCAAAGAGATTACAGCTATGCTTTTAAAATGCAGGTTATTGGGGAAGTTGAGTCGGGGCTGATTGGCATAAAAGCAGCACAGCGTAAATATGGAATCCAAGGAGACGCAACGGTTCGGACTTGGTTAAGAAAGTACGGTAGCTTAGATTGGGAGAATAAATCTTATTTAACCTTGGAGAAGTCACCAGAATAAAAGTTATTAGAACTGGAAGCAAAAGTCCTTTTGCTTGAGAAGCAGAAAGCATCCCTAGAGAAGAAGCTGGAAGAAACAGATAAGAAAGTGATCATCTTTGATATGATGATCGATATAGCCGAAGAAGAGCTAAACATTCCGATTAGAAAAAAGTCCTTACCTCAACAGTTGATCGATTCAAGATGGAACAAAAAGAAGGGATAACCTTTACCTGTAGACTGTTGGGGATGAATAGACAGGTTTATTATCGAGCTATTGGAAGGGCTAAACAGAAACAACAAATAGCTAGTCGGGTAGTAGACCTAGTAGGGGAACTACGTATGAGAATGCCTCGCATTGGTACTCGTAAATTGTATTATTTACTATATGAGAAGCTCAAGGGGCTGGGCGTGGGTAGAGATAGATTGTTTGCTATAATGAAAGCCAACCATCTTGAGATTATCCCTAAGAGGCAATATCATATTACCACTAACTCTCATCACAGGTTTAGAAAACACAAAAACCTACTTGAAGGATTAACAGTTGAGCGGCCAGAACAGGCTTGGGTATCAGATATTACCTATATAGGTACCCGAGAAAACCCAATGTATTTATCATTGGTTACAGACGCTTACTCTAAGAAAATCATGGGCTTCAATGTCTCAATTAGCTTGAGTGCTTCAGGAGCTATTGCAGCAATGAAGTTAGCTCTCAAAAGTCGTAAGTACCCAAAAACTGCACTTATTCATCATTCAGACAGAGGGTTACAGTATTGCTGTGATCAATATCAACACTTACTTAACCATCATAAAATAACTTGCAGTATGACGGAAAGTTATGATCCTTACCAAAATGCAGTGGCCGAAAGAGTCAACGGAATACTTAAACATGAATTTATCCTTGGTATTACCACAAAAGACTTAGCATTGATGGATAAACTTATTAAGCAGTCAATTGGTATTTATAACAATGAAAGGCCTCACTTAAGTTGTCAAATGAATACTCCTGAAGTGATGCATCAACAGAAAATCATTAAAGTAAAAACATATAAAACAAAAAGTAGCATCGAAGTTAACTTCGATGCTACTTAATTATTTATCCTTGTGAAACTGTAACGCTTATTTAGGACGGGTCA
>CAYGSO010000125.1:0-1346 GCA_964352445.1 uncultured Pseudohongiella sp.
CACTGTTCTTTGACTTCTTTGCGGATTATTCATTTATTAGAATGAGTTTTCATCATGGAAGCAAAAAAACTGTCCATCATAAGGGAGACCTAAGTGGGTTTTCATTTGGTGCTGGTTTAGGATATAAATTCTAGTTCAGTCACTTAGATCGCTCATTGACAACCTCGGCTACTTTATCTAAGCCGAGGTTGATATTCAGAGCCAGCGCATTCAAAAATAAACTTACCAGTCACAAGTTAAGAACCTCATTCTAAAAGCTCTTGATCCTAACATGGCTTTCATTTTTGACTTTAAAGTTTTTTGAGGGTCTATCCTTTGAAGGATTGACCCTGCCAGCTTTCTTAACATTGATAGATTCTCTGCTCCTATTTTTTCACGTACCTGGCACGCATCTTCTTTAAAAAACACATCTAAGCTCCTATGCAAAATATTTTCGATTCCCCAATGGGAGCGTATAATCTTCATCACAACGTCAAGATCTGGATCAAGTGAGGTTAAATAGTAGCGAGCCTCAATAGAAAATTCTTCTCCCTTAGTTTTTTTCGTTTCCAGCTCTATTACAGCCTGCAGTCCTTTCCACTCTGATTTCGGATCTACTTTCCCTACTCTTGTGCTACATCGCAGAATCCTTTCTTCTACCCAACCTCTATTTTTCTCAACCATTTCTCTACGCAATATCGATGTATAGTTTCCTGCAAACTCTTTTTGCACTCTTTCAAGTAGCTTAGGCTGATTAGCTTTGAGAGCTAACACATAATCAGCTTCACTACTTTGTAAATCTTTAACAATCTGTTTTTGTGTAAACATTGCATCTCCGCTGCAGGTTGTGCCAGATAGGTCTAAAACCTCTTGAAGGGATGGAAGGGCCGTTATTTCATTTTGTTTTTCCCCTACTGAAATTTGTCCTAGAGTGACTCGATCTTCTGGATCAAAAGCATTTACAATATGGACGCTCTTTGAGCCTCTTAATGCTTTGCCATCAAAGCAAATTTGCCTTCCTGATCGTTTTTCTAACCCCGACCTTTTTAACCATGCCTCAAGAGCTTTTTGAAGACACTGTGGTTTAAGAGATTGGATGACCCTACGAAAAGTATCTGAAGAAGGGGGTTGTTTAGCACATACAGTCACTTCTTTAAACCATTCGAAATGAAGTTTTGCAGTATCGGCAATATCATCCCAACCATCTGCTCCAGCAGCTATGGCACAAAGAGCCATTATCATTATGCCAATAAGAGGATGTCGAACAGCTTGTTTTCTTCTCGGATCTTCAATGACTTGAAGATCCTCGCATAGAGCTAGAGGGGATTGGCAAATTTGACTTGGAAAAAGTTTGTGTGAGTGAACAG
>CAYGSO010000126.1:0-1300 GCA_964352445.1 uncultured Pseudohongiella sp.
TTGAAAGTTCCCATATAAGGAACTATAGTTCCCTAAATAGGAACTATTGGAATCGACACAATGAGCCAGCTAGCGAGTGCATTATTTACCGAAACACGCCAACAGGTGTTGGGGCTGCTCTACGGCCAGCCGGGACGAAGTTTTTTCCTGAAAGAAATCCTCCGTCATAGTGGCATGGGGGTCGGCACAGTCAAACGAGAACTAGACCGCCTGCTTGCGGCTGGCATTGTGACCCTGCGTAAAACCGGTAATCAACACCATTATCAGGCAAATTCGGCATGCCCCATCTATAATGAACTTCTTGCCATCATCAAGAAAACGGTTGGCCTAGTCGGCCCTCTCGCTAAAGCACTTGAACCCTTGGCGGAGAGAATCGACACAGCGTTTGTGTTTGGCTCATTGGCTAGCGGCAAGGAATCCAATGAGAGCGATATCGATCTGATGGTAATTGGCGACGTGACTTTTGCGTCCTTGGTGAAGGCACTGTATCCGACACAAGCAGCGCTGGGCCGCGAGATCAATCCAAAGGTCTATCGAAAAAGCGAGTGGGCTCAGCTGCAGAAAACTGGTGACAACTTTGTTAAAGCGATACTGCAAAGTCCGCGCTTGAATGTAATAGGGCACATTGGCGAGGAGAGCAAATAGCTAAGTGAGTTTAGATAATTTGGTAGGGATTAGCCTTGAAGTCATTGAGCCAGACGCCAACTCAATTATGCGTTTGCTGGCGGCCGCACGCCGAAACATTGCCGACTCAAAGATAAAGGGCATAAGCGCTGAGAACCAGTTTGATGTTGCCTACAAGGCAATTATGCAGATCGCGAATCTTGCACTCCAAGCAAGTGGCTACCGCACCCTGACAAGCAAGCCTGGTCATCACGCCACTATGCTGCAAAGCTTAGGTCAAACCTTGGGTACCGACAGAGAAACCCTAATCGTGCTTGATGCACTTCGCAAGCAACGCAACGTTGCCGATTACTCAGGGGATTTGGTGCCCACAAGCGCGGTAGCCGAATGCATCCGCATGGCAGAATTACTTGTTAGTGAGGTCGATGTTTGGCTTAAGAAGGAAAAACCACACCTAATAAACTAACTTTCTGCGATTGTCACTGTAGAAAGCTAGCCGCCCGAGTGGCGCTGTACATAGAAAGCTGTCGGCACTCACCCCAAAAAAAAGCCATAGGATCGGAAGCACATGGTGATTAACCAGCTGGCCCGCAGCACGTTGATTATTAGCCAACGGGCCTATAAGACCGGTGGCGTCACTAACCCACCCACACTTGCAGCAAAGCGGCCTATCCCG
>CAYGSO010000127.1:0-1293 GCA_964352445.1 uncultured Pseudohongiella sp.
CGAACTGCTGCCGGGAATTAAAACCCCGACATGGGGATTCAATGGCCCCTATCTCGGCCCTACTGTCAGGGTGCGTGATGGACAGAATGTCCCAATCACTTACAGAAATACACTCGCAGAAGCAGTCGCAATCCATGGTCACGGCCTGCATGTCTCCGGCGAAGTAGATGGTGGTCCGCAGAGAGAAATTGAACCTGGCGGCAGTTGGTCGCTTGAGTTGCCAGTTCGACAACAAGCTTCTACTTCTTGGTATCATCCCCACACCCATCACAAAACAGGTCCGCAAACCTACAATGGCTTGGCTGGCCTGTTCATCATTGACGATGAAAATAGTGATGCCTTGCCCCTGCCCAAGACCTACGGTATCGACGACATTCCAGTCATTGTTCAGGACCGGACCTTCGATGATCAGGGCCGGCTCGATTACTCCATCGAAGATGCTGAGGATGGAATGCTTGGCGACACAATCACTGTAAATGGGCTTGCCAATGCGACCCGCAGTGTGCCCGCAGGGTTAGTTCGACTACGTTTGCTGAATGGCGCCAATACCCGCTACTTTCGTTTTCGTTTCTCGGATAATCGGGAATTTCACAAGATTGCAACCGACGGTGGCTTCCTTGAAGAGCCTGTGCCCATTCGTGAATTGATAATGTCCCCAGGGGAGAGAAACGAAGTTGTCGTCGATTTCTCCAATGGCAGTCCTGCCATGTTAGTAAGCGGCCCCCGACTTCAGACTACTAATGATGATCGAAGGCGAGATGAAGACGAACGCGACAGAAGACGCAACCGGGAGCCAGGTAGACTGGGGGACTCATTCGAAATATTGCAATTAACTGTTAATCCCGACTTGCCTGCGGTGCGCGGATCTTTACCACGCCAATTGAATTCGATCAGTCGACCTACGGTTCAAAGGAGTTGGCCAGTTCGACGATTTGATTTGTTCATGAGAGACAACAGACGCAGAGGTGTCTTGGGTGCGTTTCAAGACAATGCCGAGATGTCCATGGGAATAAACCGACAGTCGATGGACATGCAAGTGATCAATGAACGAGTAAGATTAGGACAGTGGGAACGCTGGGTAATCAATTCATTTGATGGCAGCCACCCTTTTCACGTCCATGGATGTTCGTTTCTCGTAGTCTCACAAAACGAACAGCCTGTTGCCGCAGAGGATGCTGGCTGGAAAGATACCGTACGAGTCGATGACAGTGCCGAGTTTATTGTGCGATTTAATCACAAGGCTACTGATGAGTTTCCCTATATGTACCACTGCCATATTCTTGAGCATGAAGA
>CAYGSO010000128.1:0-1247 GCA_964352445.1 uncultured Pseudohongiella sp.
CAATCCAAAGCCTGCCTGTGGGGTTCTGACAACAAAAAAGCCCGCCGGAGCGGGCAAAACAAAATAAAATCTAGGGTAGAGAAACATGCTATCCGAATAGAAATCCGACCACGTCCGAATCAGTATTTAAAAAGAAGCGCATCAAGAGAAACCACAAAGATTTTTCAGAAAAATTTTTTCTGCACAGATTAACCGCCCATTAAAACTTTATTATTGTTTATAATCAAAGAGTTATATACTTTTTCAGAAAATAAAATAATGGCTTTGCGGACAAACATAACATCAACAAATCTAATTTGTTGCCCAATCCGGCAACAGTTTGTATAAAAATTAGTTGTAACCAAAGGAGGCGCAGAATGAACGATGCATTTGCCCCAGCTATAGCGGCTCTGCAGAAAGATCTAGAGGATCTGGAAAGTAAGTCGGCAGAAATAAAACGAGCTATAAATACTCTGTGCAAACATGCCGGCATGGAGGAAATGTATGCAATTCAAGAGAATTCAGAAAGTTCGCTGGCCTCCATACGAGCTGATACATTTTACGGTAAAACTATAGGTACTGCTGCACGGGAATATCTAGAAATGAGGAAGGCTTCTAATCTAGGGCCAACGTCATCACGGGATATTTATGACGCTCTAGTAGAAGGTGGACTTCAGTTCGATACTGCAAGCGAGACAAACGCGCAAATTAGCTTGAGTAATACGCTGCGTAAAAATTCCAAGACATTTCATCGGCTTCCGAATGGGCAATATGGGCTTCTAGCTTGGTATCCAAACGCTAAAGTTTCCAAAGGCACAAATTCTGATGGAGCAGATGAAGGCAAATCGGCGGCTAGCGATAAACCAGCCACCGATCAGCAATCCAGTGATGCATCTGACAATGATCAAGAGGCAGATGCATCCGTTCCCGATGAGAAAGGAGAGAGCGATGGTTTGGCAAACCACCAGTAGATTACCGGTGACCGGTTAGTTACCGGAGGCCAACCTGCCCCCTTCCACAAGGGGTAAGGAGCAAGAGTGTCACGGATTCCAAGCCGTGGCACTCTTGTGCATATTATTTTTAGTCGTTTTTATGTATTTGGTCAATTTAATGCTGCATTAATTATACAAGCAATAACATGACCTTACTGGAACTCTCGAACAAACAGCTCAAGATACCGCTTGGTGATTTCTTATCCTTAGTAGCAAACCATAAAAAGCCCGCCGGAGCGGGCTTTTTATCGTGTTCGGTGGTAACCGCGTCAAATG
>CAYGSO010000129.1:0-1236 GCA_964352445.1 uncultured Pseudohongiella sp.
AAGAAAGAACTACAATCACTGGCCCAGACGGCTGCTCAAAGTATCAAAACCGAAGCTGACCTCAATGAGTTCCGGCAGATGCTAACCAAAATCACTGTTGAGGCAGCGCTAAATGGCGAGATGGACCACCATCTGGGCTTTGGCAAGAACGAGCACTCCGACTCCTCCAACAGCCGTAACGGCTATACCAGCAAGACCCTGCAGACCGAAGAGGGCCAGTTCGATGTGGCCACCCCGCGTGACAGAGAAGGCAGCTTCGAACCCCAGCTGGTTAAAAAGCACCAGCGCCGTTTCACCTCAATGGATGACAAGATTCTGTTCCTGTATGCCCAGGGCATGTCTACCCGTGAGATCGTCAAGACCTTCAAAGAAATGTACGGCGCCGATGTTTCTGCCGCCCTGATCTCGAAAGTCACCGATGCGGTCATTGAGCAGGTTATTGACTGGCAATCTCGGCCTTTAGATGCGATTTACCCTATCGTGTATCTGGACTGCATCGTACTGAAGATCCGTCAGGACAAGCAGGTTATCAGCAAATCGATCTACCTAGCTCTGGGCGTGAATATGGAAGGCCACAAGGAATTACTCGGCATGTGGCTGTCTGAGAATGAAGGCGCCAAGTTCTGGTTAAATGTGCTGACAGAGCTTCAAAACCGGGGATTGAAGGACATTCTCATCGCCTGTGTTGATGGCTTGAAAGGATTTCCCGACGCCATTAACACGGCGTTTCCCGGCACTCAGATTCAGCTGTGTATTGTTCACATGATTCGCAACTCCATGCGCTATGTGCCGTGGAAAGACTACAAGGTTATTGCGGCCGGTTTGAAGCGAATTTATCAGTCTGTGACGGAAGAAGAGGCCCTATTAGCGTTGGACCAATTTGCCGACAGTTGGGATGGGAAATACCCGCAGATCAGCCGTTCATGGCGCAGTCATTGGCACAATCTCAACACCTTGTTTAACTACCCTGAGGACATTCGCAAGGTGATCTACACCACCAATGCAATTGAGTCGCTGAACAGTGTCGTTCGTAAGGCGATCAAAAAGAGGAAATTATTTCCTAGCGATGACTCAGCAAAAAAGGTGGTTTACTTGGCAATTCAAGAGGCATCCAAAAACTGGACCATGCCTATTAGAAACTGGAAAGCGGCCCTAAATCGTTTTATGATCGAGTTCGAAGACCGTTTGATTGATTATGTTTAACTCAGGCAGTTACACAGAAATATTTACAGTCTC
>CAYGSO010000130.1:0-1232 GCA_964352445.1 uncultured Pseudohongiella sp.
CCTATTGGTTGGGCAGCCGGTGTTGAATACCGCGAAGAGAAAAGTAGCTTCACAGTTAACCAGTTCGATTTAGATCTAGTTACTTGGGACGGCTCAAACGGCAACGCGCCGCTGCCTATCCAGGGTGAATTTGATGTCTTCGAATACTTCTTCGAAGGTCAGGCTCCAATCATTGCCGATGCGCCGCTAGTTGAATTGCTAGAAGTGACCGCTGCGATTCGTTTTGCCGACTACAGCACCGTGGGTAGCAACGAAGCATGGTCAACCGGTCTGCGCTATTCGCCTGGCTTTGGACTGACTCTACGTGGAACTCATGCAGAAGCGGTACGTGCGCCGAACATTAACGAGTTGTTCTCGCCACAGCAGCCTGCATTCTATGCGTTCCAAGACGACCCCTGCTCTGTCGACAACATAAACAACGGCTCTGTGAACCGACCTGGCAACTGTGCGGCTCTTGGAATTCCCGCCGGGTACGATGTTAACAACTTCATCACTGCGGGTATTCCGGGTGTTGAAGGTGGTAACCCCGACCTAAATCAGGAAGAAGCTACTACTATTACTGCTGGTATCGTGTATGAGCCTACCTTCATCGACAATCTGACTTTCATCATTGATTACTATGAAACTGAGATTGAAGGAGCGATTGATACGCTGTCTGCCGTAGCGGTTTCCGAGCTATGTGTGGATTTGGCGTCAGTTAGCAATGTTTACTGCGGCTTGATCCAGCGCGCTCCAGAAGGCTTCATCACTGGTCACGCCTCAGGTCAGGTAAACCTTGGCTCTTTTGAAGTGTCTGGTGTGGACTTTGGTGTGGACTATGGTTTCGAACTGTCTGCTCTTGGGCTCGACAACTGGGGTGGTCTGAACTTCGGTCTTCAGGGCACGCATATGATGGACTTTAACGAGTTCCAAGATCCGCTTGACGCATCTATCTTCGAGACCCGTGTAGGCGAGTTTGGCTTTCCTGAGTGGATTATTAATGCCCGCGCAAACTGGATGATTGGTGAGCTAACTCTGAGCTGGCAGGGTCGTTGGGAAGAATCCCAATTGCTGCCTGGCCTAGCCAACCAGCAGTTTGCCAACAACCCAATCTTTGCTGATCCTTCACAGACTGGCGACTCGTGGACGCACGATTTCAATTTCGCGTACATCTTCACCGAAAAAATCAACATGTACGGTGGTTTGAACAATGCATTCGATCAAGAGCCGTACCTGGGCAGCCTGTCTCGCCC
>CAYGSO010000131.1:0-1195 GCA_964352445.1 uncultured Pseudohongiella sp.
CGTCAGCGCTATTGGCTGCGCTTGTTGAATACGAGAATCTGGTCTTCCTGCTCAGAATTTGGAAACTGAATTATGATTCTGAGCTGCTGGTAGTTTGGGGTGACAACCTTAGCCCCTATTTGCTGCACTTCACCATTCAAATAGACCGTATATTCCACAGTCGTCTCACCGATCTTATTGTACGAAATTGTTGCTCTTTGGTTCTGGTTGAAGCTGGCAATGGGGTATCGCTCGCCACTAAAGGAGTAACGAGCAGTAGTGCCACTCAGAGTGCCATTCTGCGCGGTGGTAATCACCATATAGGTGTAGGTTTCATCACCGTGATCGAAATAGGTCCGGGATATGTTGGCCGGTGCGTTAGCACTGCCGAAATTCGACTGTCTTATGTCAATGTCCCAGGTGCCTAAGAAGGGATTCGCTCCTTGGGCAAGGGCGGCGGAGCTGACCAGGGCAAGCAAGGAAAAAATCAGTAATGCCGAGATGTTTTTTAACATGGTAGGAGACCCTAATAGAGTTTTTGGCAAACTAGTAACTGTCATATTGCTCTTGCCTCGCGTCTATTGCAAATAGGGCCAATCAAAGGGGGCATTCAAACCACCCCGATACCTTTGATTTATTCTGCAATGTCTGGGGCTGTTGAGGTGACGCTTACTCAGGTCTATATCGTGCATCCTGATTAGTGGGGAATCTCAGCGCAGGGTGCGGGATTAGTAGCTGTACCTTAAAACCAATAGGGGAAACTCAAATTACTGTATTTTACTCCGATCCCAAATATTCCTCATTCTGTTTGCCCGGGCTGTACGGATAAGCTCTAAGCTGAATTGGCAAAGTAATGGTTACTGGGCTGATCCTATTTATTCCAGATATACTGACATAATGGATAAGCAAACAAACAATCAATCTCATCCGCTTGTTGAAAACGTTGATTACACTATTGAAAATGGCTCTTACGTCTTCACAGAAAAGTATCTCCGAGATAGAGGCCACTGCTGCAAAAACGGTTGCCGCCATTGTCCTTATGGATTTCAAAAACCTGGCTAGAACCTATCCCCAAAGTCTAAGCTGTGAGTGCTCCTATGCTTTGACCTAGACAACTGGCCAGTCTAGGGATACCTTCTGTATCTCCTACTACAGAGGCGCTCAGCCAATGCGATCACGTCACTTCATCGAGTTACTTAGCAGTCTGTTAATCCTA
>CAYGSO010000132.1:0-1170 GCA_964352445.1 uncultured Pseudohongiella sp.
GTAGCGCGCTGCCGCGCTATCTCCAAACCAAACCAATCAGCCAAAAAGCCAACTACCCTAGAGAGTCAACTCCAAATACCAAGGCGATAACAAAAAAACCGACCCCAGTCACCACCGGCGCTGCTATTCCCGCTCTGACCCCAATAAACACCATTGCCACCCCCAAAAGCACCAAGACAGCCGCCGCAATTTTCCGAATCATAAAAGGTAGCCTCTGGCGCTAAACCCAAAATTAAATTTAGCGCCCATTTTCAGACCTATGCCAATGCCATGCCGAATAAATTCAACAAGCGACTCCAAGCGCGCTCAGCCTGCGCTTCGTCATACACCTGAGAATCTGGAGGACACCAGCCATGCAGTGTGTCCGTGTAGACCTCAATCTCAGCAGCAATATCGGCAGCGCTGTAGGCTTCCCGCAGCGTCTCCTTGGCTACCGGATTAGTGGCATCGTCATTGGCCGCCACACAGTGCAACATTGCCGACTGCGTCTGCGGGATCAAAAGGTGAGGGCTATCTGGCTGGTCTGTCGCCAAACCGCCGCCATGAAACGTACCGCCAGCACCAAGACGATTCGGTACCGCTGCCACAGTGCGCATCACCATTGGCCCGCCCATACAGTAGCCAGTAGTACCAATACGCCGTGAAGTGTCAACCGCTGGTTGATCATCAAGCCACGCAACCATTGCCCTGGCGTCCGTAAAATGAGTCTGGGCATTAAGATTTCTAGCCATGGGCAGCACAATCGCTCGGGTTTCAGGGTCACCAAAACTGGCACCCAATTCAACCACCGGCGAGCGCGCGTCTCGGTAAAAAGGATTCACCACCAGCACCGAATAACCCGATTGCGCTAAGCGCTTACCCATTTCTCTAAACGCCGGCCGCAGCCCCAAAATATCCGGCCAAACAATCACAGCCGCGTGGGAACCACTGGCTGGGTGCACAAAATAACAATCCGCCACCCCATCTGAGGTAGTAATCTCAACATCTGTTTCAGTCACTGACTGAGCATTCGCCACCGGTGGCAGCATCATTGCTAAGCCGACAGTCGCTGTCATCTTGGTGAAATCACGGCGGCTTAGCTCTTTCTTCTTTCCCAGAAATTCTTCAACATCATTTTGCGTATCTTGATCGCACATATTGCTCTCCTAGAGATCTAGCCTTTAATTAGTG
>CAYGSO010000133.1:0-1143 GCA_964352445.1 uncultured Pseudohongiella sp.
TTCGACCAACTACTAACCCGATTTCTTCGCCTTACGGTGTATTCAATCTGGCGTCACCCAATGGATTCGGCGCGGTCGCTGCTGCGGCCGCGAACGCCCGTGATGGACTACCCCAGCAGTTTATTCCGGGTACTAATGTCCCGCTGGTGCAGGTGATTGAGACGCCGTTTAACGGTATTCCTCGCCCCTACAACCCTGGTTTCGTTTCAAACGTGAATCAGGCCTTCGGCATTGGTGACGGTCTACAGTCTACTAAGCAGACCATCTTACCAGAGCAGGAACGTTACTCGATCAACCTGAACGGCAGTTTTGAAATCACTGACAGCATGAGCTTCTTCGTCGAGTCGAAGTACAACTACTCGAACAACACCGACATCGCAGGCGTGGATTTCAATGACGCGATTCCTATTCAGTACGACAACCCGTACATTCCAGCGGCGCTGCGGGCTCAGATTACCGAACTTGCTAATGCCGGCGTTATCCCTGCAACAAACCCGAACGATGGCAGTTTCTGGGGCTTTGGTTCTAGCCGAGACAGTGACGATGATTTGGTACTGACCGGTTTCGATGTTGAGCGTGAGACTGTGCGTATTGTTGCCGGTATCGAAGGTCAGCTCGATGTGCTAGATGGCATTGAGTATGAGCTGTCTTACAACTACGGTGAGACCACTGTTGATAACCTCAACCTGAACAAGCGTATCGAAGACCGCTTCTACGCGGCCATGGACTCAGTAATCGATCCTGCTACTGGCGACATCGTCTGTCGTTCCACGCTGGATCCAACCGCTGCTCCTCCTCTGGCTACTAGACTAAGAACTAACGGTCGGCTAAGCACAGATACGTTCCCTGTTCCTGCGTTTACATCAGTGAATGCGGCTGGCAATGGCAGAACGGTAGACATCACCTCGTTCACACCAGGTGCGGGCAGCCCTTGTGCGCCCTTTAACCCCTTTGGTCTGAACTCGACTTCGCCAGAGAATGCGGCGTTTGCTTATCAAGACGTAGTGGACTCTTCCAAGCTAGAGCAGAATGTCATCTTTGGCTCATTGGCTGGCAGTACTTCTAGCTTCTTCGAACTTCCTGGTGGTCCTATTGGTTGGGCAGCCGGTGTTGAATACCGCGAAGAGAAAAGTAGCTTCACAG
>CAYGSO010000134.1:0-1068 GCA_964352445.1 uncultured Pseudohongiella sp.
GTCCAGTTGACTTGATACACGCCTTCGCTCAGCGAGGGCAACGCCACGTTGAAATGTTTCATTGCCATGGACATAGGCTTGAAGCCTATATCCATTTCCTTGCCGCCCTGAGGAGCGATGGCCGCCTTCAGTAATTTCACTTCCTCAGTGAACATTAGCATCAGACTTTCCGGTGCTACATTTACTGTGGAATCTGCTTTGGGCATCGAATCAGTAAGCGCCACATGCGCGAACGCGCTAACTGGATGCAACATGACAATGCCCAGTAAGCCAAGGATCGAAATCAGTTTCATTCTATTCATAATCATCACCATAAGATCTAACACGTGCATTAAGTAAAATAGAGAAACAAACTACTCACTTGTTTCTCCGGTTTGAAACAGTTGCCTAGAACCAGAAGCGCAGGCCTGCAAGCCAACGCGTTTCGGAATCACCGCTGGAAGCGCCGGAAATCCTGGTTGTCTGACCGAAAAGTCGAACTTGCTCTACTCCCACATAGGGCACGAGCTGCCTATTAATTTGATATTGCAGCCTTATCCCAGCGGAAAAATCCGACAGACCGCTACCTATTGCAGCTGCCTGATCATTTTGGCCATATAAGTTCATTTCTATTCGCGGCTGAATTATTGCACGCTGAGTGAGAAGCAAATCGTATTCTGCCTCCATATTAAATGCCGATCTCCCACCATCGCCCACATAAAAAGTCGCATCCACTTCAAACCAGTAGGGCGCTAGTCCCTGTATTCCAAGGGCCAGCCAATTCCTATCTGGTCCGACGCCGGTCTGATGCAACATGCCGATCTGGGTGTTCCAGAAACTGCTTATACCATGAGTCCAAAGCAGTTCAGTATTGCTTTCCTCTAGCGAACCGTCCTGTACCTCCCCCTCAGCTTTCATAACTAGGCGGTTGTAGCCAGTCCCATACCAAGCCTGGGCGTCATACGCAGTTGCGTCGACTCCATCGATGAATAGCTGTTCCATTCGGTTCATTCTGAACGCACTAAAGTTCCTTTCATCCATGAGGTGAAGACGGTAGTTGTCGAGTGCATAGGGACCTTCGCCGACTTT